>CAZZJW010000034.1:0-40462 GCA_964654755.1 uncultured Pleurocapsa sp.
CTAACCATGCGCGCGCTTATCAGGTACACTTCCGCCTGTGATGACCGCGAAAATTCTCTGTGAAATCCTGCCGGGCGGGCGTATCGGCGTACTCAGCTTCAACCGGCCTGAGCGGCGCAATGCGCTCGACCGCGAGGCGATGGCGCTGTTTGCAACGCACATCGCCGGGCTGGCGCAGGCGCCGCTTTCGGCGCTGATCGTCACAGGTGCGGGCGAGCGCGCCTTCTGCAGTGGCGGTGATCTGAACGATCTGGCCTCGCTGCGCAGCGAGGCGGATGCTGAAGCGATGAGCGCGCAGATGAGCGGGGCGCTGCTGGCGCTGGAGCGCCTGCCTTACCCGGTCATCGCCGCTGTCAACGGCTTCGCGCTGGGGGGCGGCAGCGAAGTCGCTCTGGCTTGCGATCTGCGCGTGCTGGATGCCAGCGCCAGGCTGGGCTTTGTGCAGGCGCAGCGAGGGCTGACCCCGGGCTGGGGCGCGGGCCAGCGCCTGCTGCGTCTGGTCGGCTACGAGCGCGCGTTGTCGCTGCTGCTGGGTGCGACGGTGCTGAGTGCCGAGGATGCCGTGCGGCAGGGGCTGGCGCTGGAGATCGCCCCGGCGGGTGGTGCGCTCGCTCAGGCGAGGGCGCTGGCGGAACGCATCGCCGCGCTTGATCCTGCGGTGGCGCGTGCGATCAAGGCGCTGCTGCAGGCTGGGCTCAATCTGCCGTATGCGGACGCGCTGCGGGCGGAAGGCCGGTTGTTTCCGCCGCTGTGGGCGGGCGCGACGCATCAGCGCATGCTCGACGAGTTTCTCACCAGCCGGTCCGGCTGAGTACGCATTCAACCACGCCTGTGAGGGCCTGAAGGAAAACACATGACGGCACGCAAAATCATCATTGATACGGACCCCGGCGTCGACGACGCGATGGCGATCTTCTACGCGCTGTGCTCGCCTGAGCTGGACGTGATCGGCCTGACCACGGTGTTCGGTAACGCGGCCACGACCACCTGCACGCAGAACGCGCTGCGCCTGCTGGAGATCGCCGGGCGAAGCGATATCCCTGTGGCCGAGGGCGCGTCGCGGCCGCTGGGCCGGCCCTTTCAGGGCGCTGCGGATTTCGTGCATGGCAGCGACGGCCAGGGTGATGTGTTTCTCGCGCCGCCGCACACCCGGCCGGATGCGCGCAGCGCGGCGCAGTTCCTGATCGACCAGATCATGGCCGCGCCCGGTGAAATCACCATCGTCGCGCTGGGCCCGCTGACCAATCTGGCGCTGGCCTACCTGCTGCAGCCTGCTATCGGGCATCAGGTGCGCGAGATCGTGCTGATGGGCGGCGCGGCCTTCGTGCCCGGCAATATTACGCCTGCAGCCGAGGCCAACATCTGGAACGATCCGATCGCGGCGGATGTCGTGTTCAGCCTGCCGTGCCCGGTGACGATGATCGGACTGGACGTGACCGAGCAGATCATCATGAACGAGGCGGATTTCGCGGCGATTGCTGCGATGGACAATCCGCTGGCGCGGCATATTACGCGCATCGCGCCGTTCTACCTGCGTTTCTACCAGACGCGCTACGGCACGCCGGATCGCTGGTGCCACGTGCACGACTCGACGACGATCACCTACCTGCTCAATCCGGCACTGTTCACAACGAAGGCATGTGCGGTGCGCGTCGAGACCAGCGGGCTGGGGGCGGGCAAGACCTGGCCGGCGCTGCGTGTCTCGGATCAGGAAGCGGAGTGGGCCGGGCGCAACGCTGTGACGATCGCCGTCGGCGTCGATGCGCGTGCTGCCATCGACCTGGAGCTGGCGCGCCTGTCGGGCGCAGCGCTCGCGCAGAAGTGAGGGGGAGCATGGCGCGCAAGGACAAGTACTACCTCGTCAGCCTGGGCTGCTCGAAGAACACCGTCGATTCGGAGAGCATGGCGCAGGTACTGAATCAGCACGGGATGCGCGGCGTGGAAGCCCCGCGCGAGGCCGAAGTGCTGATCGTGAACACCTGTGGGTTCATCGACGCGGCCAAGGAAGAGTCGATCGGTCTGCTGCGAGAGCTGGTGGGTTCGCGGCGCAGCGGGCAGATGGTGATCGCGGCGGGCTGCCTGTCGCAGCGCTATGGCAGTGCGCTGGTGCAGGAAGTGCCGGGTCTGGATGGCGTGATCGGCACGCGGCGCTGGATGGATATCTTCGAGCTGATCGGGCGGTTGCGCGCGCGCCGGCACCCGGAACCGCTGTATCACCTGCCGACCGAGGCGGTCACTGTGGGCAGCGACGAGCGCGGCGTGCTGCGCGCCAGCGTGCAGGGCGCGAGCGCCTACCTGAAGATCGCCGATGGCTGCCGCCGCCCGTGCGCTTTCTGCGCCATCCCCAAAATTAAGGGCACGATGGTGAGCCGCCCGGTGGAGAGCATCGTGCGCGAGGCGCAGCAGCTCGAGCAGATGGGCCTGCAGGAGCTCATCCTGATCGCGCAGGATACCTCGGACTACGGCCACGATCTCGGCCTGAAAGATGGCATGGCGCACCTGCTCGATGAGATCGTGCGCGCTGCGCCGGGCATCCCGTGGATCCGCCTGATGTACGCCTATCCGGGCTACGTCACGCCGCGCCTGATCGAGACCATGGCCCGCCACCCGCAGATCCTGCACTATCTCGATATTCCGCTGCAGCACGGCCACCGCGATACGCTGCTGCGCATGCGCCGCCCGGCCAACATCGACTGGGTGTACCGCACGCTGGAGTCGATGCGCGCTGCCATGCCCGACCTGGCGGTGCGCACCACCTTCATTGTCGGCTACCCGGGCGAGACGGACGCGGAGTTCGAGGGACTATGCAAGTTTGTGCGCGACCTGGAATTTGACCGCGTGGGCGCGTTCCGGTACTCGTACGAGATCGGCACGCCCAGCGCCATGCTGCCTGACCAGGTGCCGACTGAGGTCAAGGAGGCGCGCTACGAACGACTGATGGAGATTCAGCAGCAGATCAGCCTGAAGCGCAACCAGGCGCAGGTGGGCCGGATGCTGAAGGTGCTGGTGGAAGGCAGCGGCGTGGCGGAGGACGAGGACGGCCGCCCGCTGGAGGGCATGCTCAGCCTGGGGCGCAGCTACCGCGATGCGCCTGAGATCGACGGCTACGTGATCGTGGAAGGTGAGCTGCCCGTGGGCGAGATCGTGCCGGTGCGTGTGACCGGGGCGACTGCCTACGATCTGATCGCCACGCCGGATGTGGCCGGTCCGATCGTCATTCAGCCGGGCGTACGCTATGGCGATGGCATGCTGGGGACGTAACGGCGCGCAGGTGCGCCTGTGACGACAAATGAAACGGGGTCAGCTTCGGCTGACCCCGTTTGTGTTCTGCATCCGGTTTAGTGTGTTGCCACCACGTCGGCCAGCCCCGCGCCGAAATCTGCGAAATCGTCATCCTGGCTGTGATCTGCCCCCACGCTGGCGCGCTGGTGGCGCAGCGACACCGGCATGTAAGTGGCGCTGGACAGGGTGAGCGGATTGTCCGTCAGCACGCGGTAGGTTTCTGCCCACGGGTTGCACGAGCGCCCGAGGGGATCGACGATCCACGGTTCCCACGTCTCAGGATCTTGCGGGGAACGCACCATATGCCACTGGCCGTGCACTTCGTTGCGCTGCACTTCGCCCAGATAGGCGACGATGCAGGCGAAGACCGGCGAGCTGATGCACTGCATGCGCCCGCGCTGTTCGATCTTGCCGCTCAGCACCTGCACGCTCTCATACGTCAGGTCAAGTACCTCGCGGGGGATGCTGAGCAGGCGTGCCAGCTCGTCGATCAGCGCCGGCACGTGCGCCGGGAACTGTTCACCGAACGGCAGGCGATTGCGCAGCACATGCTGGCGCAATCCAACCCGCACCTTTCGCACCGATGCCGGTGTGGATCTGAGCGGTTCAGTCTGCTGGAGAGACACTTTGCTGTCCCTTTCACACTAAATCGACCGGGATGCGCCTCAAAGAGCGAAGACACATGATCACGAGACGTGCAATGAAATACTTATCTGTAATTATCATCAATACCGATACGCGCAGCGCTAGTACTATGGGCATATGCGCGTACATTTCTGCATGAAGGGTGCTGGCGCAGGCAGAGCGCGCTCTGCCCCAAAACAAAAGGCGCAGGACTGTGCCTGCGCCTCGTGCTGTCTGAAGTTGTCTGCGCGGCTATTCGTCGCGCGGGCCGCGCGGACGGTCGCCACGATCGCCGCCGCGGAAGCCGCCACGGTCACCACCGCGCCGGTCGCCGCCGCGATCGCCACCGCGATCACCACCGCGCCGGTCGCCACCACCACCGCCGGGCGGACGACGGTCACGCGAGCGCGCTTCTTCCGCCGTCCAGCCTTCCAGCACGGCCTGACGGCTGAGGCGTGCCTTGCCATCGGGCGTGACGTCGGTCAGCATGACCATGACCTCGTCGCCCAGCGACACCTCGTCTTCGACGGAGGCCACGCGGTGATCGGAGAGCTGTGAGATGTGCACAAGGCCATCGCGGCCCGGAATGAACTCGACGAAGGCGCCGAACGGCTCGATGCGCGTGACCTTGCCGGTGTAGATGCGGCCGATCTCCGGCTCTTCGGTCAGGCCGCGGATCTCGGCCATGGCGCGTTCGACCGTCGGGCCATCGACGGCGGCGACATACACGGTGCCGTCGTCCTGGATATCGATCTTGACGCCATGGCGCTCCTGAATGCCGCGCACGTTCTTGCCGCCCGGCCCGATCAGCGCGCCGATCTTCTCGGGGTTGATGCGGATCGACTCCATACGCGGCGCGTAGTCGCTGAGCTGCTTGCGCGGTTCGGGGATGGCCGCCAGGATGACGTCGAGCACCTGCAGCCGGGCGTCGCGGGCCTGCGCCAGCGCCTGCGTCATCACGGCGTCGGTCACGCCGGCGATCTTGATGTCCATCTGCAGCGCGGTGATGCCGTTGGCCGTCCCCGCCACCTTGAAGTCCATGTCGCCGATGTGATCTTCCAGGCCCTGAATGTCAGTGAGCACGGCGACCTTGTCGCCTTCCTTGATGAGGCCCATGGCGATGCCGGCCACCGGGCGCCTGATCGGCACGCCGGCATCCATCAGCGCCAGCGTGCTGCCGCACACGCTCGCCATCGACGTTGAGCCGTTGCTGCTCATCACCTCGCTGACGAGGCGGATGGTGTAGGGGAAGACTTCCTCCTCGGGGATCATGGCGCGCAGCGCGGCTTCAGCCAGCGCACCGTGCCCGATCTCGCGGCGCTTCGGACCACGCAGCGGGTAGGCCTCGCCGGTGGAGAAGGGCGGCATGTTGTAATGGTGCAGATAGCGCTTGGCTTCTTCAGGGCTGAGCGAGTCCAGCTCCTGCGCATCGCGCGGGGTGCCGAGCGTGGCGAAGGTGAGCACCTGCGTCTGGCCGCGCTTGAACAGGCCGGTGCCGTGCACACGCGGCACGACGCCGACCTGCGCCGCCAGCGGGCGGATCTGCGTGGTGCTGCGGCCATCGGGGCGCACGCCGTCCTCGACGATGCGGCGGCGCACTTCCTGCGCGACCATCTCGTTGAACGCTTCCTTGACGTGCTTGATGTCGACCCGCGCGCTGGCATTCGCCGCACTTTCGTTGTGCGCGAGGTACTCCTGCACCAGCGGTTCGCGCAGCGCTTCCATCGCCTCGTTGCGGCCCTGGCGGTCGGTCGTGGTCAGCAGCACATTGCGCACGGCATCGCGCAGTTTGGCCGACACCGCTTCCATGATCGCCGCGTCGATGCGGCCGGAGGCATAGCTGTTCTTGGCCTTGCCCACGGCCTTCTGCAGCTCCAGCTGCACGGCGGTGAGGGTCTGGATGTTGCGGTGTGCCAGGCGCAGCGCCTCCAGCATGGTGTCTTCGGGCACCTCGTTGGCGGCGCACTCCACCATGTTGATCGCTTCGGCGGTGCCCGACACGCGCAGATCGAGGATGCTGTTCTCCATCTGCGAGATCGGCGGATTGACGACGAGGTTGCCGTCGATCAGGCCGATGCGCACACCGGCAACGGGCCCGTTCCACGGCACATCGCTGATGAGCACGGCGGTGCTGGCGGCGATGATGCCGAGCATGTCGACCTGATGCTCCTGGTCATGCGCGAAGGCGGTCAGGATGACCTGGACCTCGTTGCGCATGTCATCCGGGAAGAGCGGGCGCAGCGTGCGATCGACCACGCGCGAGTTGAGGATGGCCTGCTCGCTGGGGCGGCCTTCGCGGCGGAAGAAGCTGCCGGGGATGCGTCCTGCAGCGTACAGCTTCTCCTCGAAGTCCACGCTGAGGGGGAAGAAGTCGATGCCTTCACGCACGGAGCGGCTCATCGTGGCGGAAGCGAAGACGACGGTGTCGCCGAGGCGGACGGTGACGGCTGCACCGGCCTGTTCGGCCAGCGCACCCGTCTCGATGATGATGGTTTCGCCGCCGATATCCACATTGAGGCGGGTGACGGTTCCCATCGGGGTGTCAAATGTTTCCACAGGGGTCTCCTCTGCGCACACTGGCGCAAATAGCGACACGCCCGGTGCTCAGAAACTGGCGTCTGCGAGCAACCTTCGGGTTGATCTCAGGCCCCAATCTCTGCTCCACCGGGCATGTCTGGCTCTGCAATCTGGCCGCGGCGCGGCCTCGCTGAACGGATGCGGCAGGCAGGGTGCGGCGGTCGCGCCTAGCGACGCAGCCCCAGCTTCTGCAGGATCTCACGATAGGATTCGGGATTGTTCTCGCTCAGATACTTCAGGTGACGGCGGCGCTGGCCGACCAGTTTGAGCAGGCCGCGGCGCGAGCTCTGATCCTGCTTGTGATTGATCAGGTGCTCGGTGAGCGCCTGGATGCGCGTGGTCAGGATGGCGATCTGCACTTCCGGTGAGCCGGTGTCGCCTTCATGCCGCGCATACGTCTCGATGATCTGGTTCTTTTCGTTCTTGGTGAGGCCCATGATGCTGTCGCAATCCTCTCGTCACCGCGCAGGCTGATCAGCGAGCCCGCCGGTCAGTAACCAACCATTGATTATCATAGCAGACGAACCGGCTGATGCGCCAGTGGCGAATGGGCGGCGTGTGTAGGCGAAGCGTCGGGCGGGGTGGTTGTTGCGCCCGGCCCCGCTCTGCTACAATGCGCCCGCCGGGATGTGCAGGGAGAAGGCGATGAAGAGGCTGCAGGCGGTTGTAGGGGTGGTGCTGCTGCTCATGCTGATGGCGGCTGCGGATGTGCGCGCGCAAGCCAGCCTGGATACCACGACCACCGACAGCGTGTGGCTGCGCTCTGGCCCGGGCACGCAGTGGCGCCGTGTGCTGCTCGTCCCGCCTGGCACGCCGTTCCGCGTCGATGGGCGCTCCGCCGGCGACTACTGGCTGCGCGGCATCACGCCGACGGGCGAAATCGGCTTCATCCTCACCGAGTATCTCGCGGTCGCCCCGGATCAGGTGGCGGCGCTGCCGTATGTGCTGGTCGATACGCCGTTTACGCTTCAGCCGCCGCCTGGCGCCGCGCCGCAGGCCGCCCCGCCAGCAGTGGACGGCGCGCCCGTGGCCACGCCGGCGCCGCTGCCTCCGCCTGCGCCTGCTGCCGGTGGGCCGGTGACTGGCTTCAGCTATGGCGGTCACGTGGGTGATTTCAGCGAGCTGGCGTCGAATGCCATGCGCCGCGCAGGCATGACCTGGATCAAGCGCCAGTGGAACTACATCCGTGGGCAGAATCCTGCCGAGCTGGCTGGTTGGATCAATGACGCGCACGCGCGCGGCTTCCGCATCCTGATCGGGCTGGTGGGAGAGCCGGGCGAGGTGCTGCAGCAGGGCTACTTCGACGAGTATGCGCGCTTCGCCGCCGGCGTGGCGGTGCTGGGCGCAGATGCGATCGAGGTGTGGAACGAGCCCAATCTCGACCGTGAGTGGCCGGTGGGCGCGATTGACCCCGGGCTGTACACCGCGCTGCTGGCCGCCGCCTACAACGCCATCAAGGCGAGCAACCCCAACACCTTCGTCATCAGCGGCGCGCCGGCCCCCACCGGCTTCTTCCAGGGCTGCACGGGCGCGGGCTGCGATGACGACCGCTTCATACGCGGCATGGCGGCCGCTGGCGCTGCGCGCTACATGGACTGCCTGGGCATTCACTACAATGAGGGCATCCTGCCCCCGACGCAGACCAGCGGAGACCCGCGTGGCAACAGCGGGCACTACTCGCGCTACTACGGCAGCATGGTCAGCACGTACTGGAGTGCATTCAACGGCGCTCGTCCGCTGTGCTTCACCGAGCTGGGCTATCTCTCGCCGGAGGGCTTCGGCCCGCTGCCGCCCGGCTTTGAGTGGGCTGCCAATACCAGCGTGGCGGAACAGGCGCAGTGGCTCGATCAGGTCGTGGACATGGCGCGCCAGAGCGGGCGGGTGCGCATCCTCATCATCTGGAATATCGACTTCGCCAATTATGGCGCGGACCCGATGGCGGGATTTGCCATCATCCGGCCTGGCGGCGCCTGCCCGGCCTGCGATCTGCTGGGGAGCTGAGGCTTGAGCGAGCGCCCTGACGACGCCCCCGCTCCAGCTGCGCGCGCCGGGCTGGGCTGCTGGGCCGCCGGCCTGGCGACGATGGTCTGCGCCGCTGTGCTGGTCATCGCCGGGCTGTTTCTGCCGCCGGTCAATCTGTACGAACGACTGACTGCGCAGGTCATCCCGCCGCTGGCAGCGCAGGGCGGTACGGTGAGCACGGACGGTCTGACGCTGACGCTCACGGACGCCGGCGCAGACCCGGCCTTCGGTGTCGCTGTCGTGCGCGGCGAGGGCGGCGCGCCGGACGTGCCGAACCACCGTGCGCTGGGCCCGGTGTATCAGTTCACGACGACTGGCGCTGCGCCGGACGAGCTTTCGCTGTCGCTGGCGCTGCCGGAGGGCGCGGCGGCGATCATGTTCGACGTGTACGGCTGGTCTGCGGGCGGTGCGCCGGTGATGCTGCCGGCCCAGCCCGATGCCGACGGCGGCCAGCTCATCGCGCAGGTGGCCGCGCTGCCAGAGGCGGTCGCGCTGTATGCCGCGGCGCCGCCCGCCGTGCCGATGCTGCTGCTGACGGTGGATGTCACGCAGACGCTGCGCCCTGAGGATGCAGCGGCGGCCAACTACGTCGCGCCGGCGGGCCTGCAGCCTGCGCTGGATGGCAGCCTGGTGGGCAGCCTGGCCGCCGGCTTCGACCTCAACCGCGACTATCGCGTGCTGCCCGTCATCCGCAATTTCGCCGACCCGCGCGCGACCGACCCCGAGACGATCTCCGCGATCATCCGCGATCCTGCGCTGCTGCGCGCGCATGCCGGCCAGCTCGCGTCGTTCGCTTCAGCCGGCTACGACGGCGTGATCCTCGATTATCGCGATCTGCCGGAGTCCGACCGCGATGCCTTCACCCGGCTGGTGGCCGCCACAGCGGATCTGCTGCACGGCACTGGCCTGCTGCTGGGGGTGACGGCGCCGATGCCAACGCCCACTGGGGACGGTTTCAGCAGTGGTGCGGTGGATCTGGCCGCCATCGGACGCAGCGCCGATCTGGTGCAGGTGCTGATGGATCCGTCGGTCTTTCTGCTGCCGATCGACGATCCCGCCGGGCTGGATGCGCGCATCGCCTGGATGATGCGCCAGGCCCCGCGCGAAAAGCTGCTGCTGACGCTGCCCACGCTGTCGCAGCGCGAGGCGGGCGGGGCGCTCACCCCGATCGGGTATGAGCAGGCGCTGTCCGCGCTGGGCGATGTCGTCGTCGAGAGCGCGGCGCCGGATGCCGGCAGCCTGGTGCAGCCGGGTGAGGCCTTCCGCGCGCGGCTGGATGGCTACAGCGTGCTGCAGGGCACAGACACCGCCTCTGAGATGCCATTTCTCGATTACAGCGATGCGGGCACGGGCGCGCGCGTCAGCCGCATATGGCTGATGACGCCAGCAGCCTTCAACGCGCAGATCCGCCGGGTGATGCACTTCGCGCCGGCGGGCATTGCCGTCAACGATCTGCTGGCATCGGGCGCTGCGCCGGGCCTGCGCGAACTGCTGGCGCAGGTGCGGCAGGGCACAGCCCCGGTCGAACGCGAGGATGTGTTCGGCGTGCGCTGGACGATCGCGCGGGCGGAGGGCGCGGCGCAGGAGGTGGTGATGGGCCTCGGCGAACCGCTGATCGCCACGGTCAGCGCGCCGGAGGGCAACTACGCTGTCAACGCCGCCGTCGTCAGCTCCAGCGCCGGAGAGGTGCAGCGGGCGGGCGCGGCGGTATCCGTGTTCCTGCCGTCGCCCACCTTCACGCCTTCGCCGACGCCGACGGCCACCCCCACGCCGCTGCCCACACCGACGCCGGCCCCGGTGGTGGTGGTGTCGGTCTCGCAGCCGCAGGTGGTGGCGGCGGGCGCGCCTGCCGCGGGAAGCATCGTCTCGGGTCAGTTCGAGTACGGCGGGCATGTCACCAGTACGCAGACCAATCAGGCGGAGCAGATGCGCCGCGCCGGGATGAACTGGATGAAGGTGCAGGTGCGCTACTTCCCCGGCATGGACGCGGGCGAGGCGGGGCGGCTCGTGAGCGAGGCGCACGGGCGCGGCTTCAAGCTGCTGCTGGGTGTGGTGGGCAGCCCTGCCGATCTGGCGGCGGGCGGCGCGGGCTACATGCAGCAGTTCGCCAGCTTTCTGGGCGGACTGGCGGGCTACGGGCCGGATGCGATCGAGGTGTGGAACGAGCCCAACCTCGACCGCGAGTGGCCGGAGGGGCAGATCAGTGGCGAATACTACGCGCAGATGCTGCAGATGGCCTACAACGCCATCAAGTCGGCCAACAGCGGGGTGATGGTGATCAGCGGTGCGCCCGCGCCGACGGGCGCGGAGGCGGCGTACCCTGGCCGCGTGCTCAACGACGACAACTGGATCCGTGGGCTGGTGGCCGCTGGCGGCTTGCAGTGGATGGACTGCCTGGGCGCGCACTACAACGAAGGCATCGTCGGGCCCGGGCAGCGCAGCGGAGACCCGCGCGACAATTACTACACGCGCTACTTCGGCGGCATGCTGGACACCTACTGGGGGCTGGTGAACGGCCAGCGCCCGATCTGCATCACCGAGCTGGGCTATCTGACGCCGGAAGGTTTTCCGCCGCTGCCCAGCTATTTCGCCTGGGCGCAGAACGTCACGCTGGCGCAGCAGGCGGCCTGGCTGGCGGAGGCCGCTGCGCTCTCGTCGCAAAGCGGGCGAGTGCGCCTGATGATCGTGTGGAACATCGATTTCGATCTGTACGGCACAGATCCGCAGGCCGGGTACGCGATTGTGCGCCCGGGCGGCGGCTGCCCCGCCTGCGATGCGCTGGCGGCGGCCCGCTGAGCGGCAGGGGAGGGAGAGGGACGCGATGGCACAGGGAGCGAAGGTCCGCTTTCGCCGGCAGGTGCGCAGTTTCGCGCTGATCTGGGGCGGCATCACGTTCATGATGGCCGCGGCGGCATTCATCGCGATCTACGTGTCTTACGGCAGCATCACCGGCTCATCGGTCAGCAGCGCGCTGCGCAGTGTGGCGCTGCCCACCGAGGCCGCCGCTGCGCCGCCCGCGACCGCTAGGCCCACGCCCTCAGACGTCGCGCAGACCGATGCGGCAGCCGGCGTCCTCGCACAGGCGGCAGCGCTCAACACGCCTTCCGCCTCCGGGCCGCTGGAGGTGAAGGCCTTCGAACTGGGCACGCAGGTGCAGGTGAGCTATGACCGCATGGCGGAGTGGATGAACGTGGCCGCCAATCAGCTGGGCGTGCGCTGGGTGAAGATGCAGGTGCGCTGGGAGACGATGGAACTGCAGCCGGACCAGTACGACTGGTTTGAGACCGACACCTTCCTGCCCGCCGCCCGCTCCCAGAACCTGAACGTGCTGATCTCCGTCGTCACGTCGCCATCGTGGGCGCGCGAGCCGGGCGTCGATCAGTCGCGGCATGGGCCGCCGGCCAGCAGCGTTGAGTACGCCGGCTTCATCCGCGCGCTGCTGGAGCGCTACCCCGGCATGGTGCAGGCGATCGAGGTGTGGAACGAGCAGAATCTCGACCGCGAATGGACCAGCGCCGCTGGCCTGAGCGCCCCGAACTACATCACGCTGCTGCGGGAGACTTACCTGGCGGTCAAGGCGATCGACCCCGGCATTATGGTGGTGAGCGGCGCGCTGTCGCCGACCGGAGTCAGCGATGGCGTGAGCGCCTGGGACGATTTCGTCTACATGGACCAGATGATCCAGGCCGGCCTGCTCGGTGTGGCGGACTGCATCGGCGTGCACCACAACGGCTACAACATTCCGCCGACGGTGCGCTGGGATCAGGTGCCCGACGACCCGACCGCCTCCTTCCGCGGGCCATTTGCGGATGGCAACCCACATCACAGCTGGAGCTTTCGCAGCACGCTGGAGCAGTACATCAGCAAGGTGCGGCTGGCCGGCGGCGCGCAGGAGCTGTGCGTGACTGAGTTCGGCTGGGCGACGGCGGACGGGCTGGCGGGCGTGCCGCAGGGGCTGGAGTTCGCCTACGACAACAGCGAAGCGGAGCAGGCCGCCTATACCGTCGAAGCGCTGGACTTCATGTCGGCGTCGGGCGATGTGCGCCTCGCCATCCTGTGGAACCTCAACTACGGGCCGCAGGCCGGCTGGGCTGCTGACAATGAGAACGTGCCGTACTCGCTGATCGGCCCCGAATTCGACTTTCGCCAGGCCTTCGATGCTGCACGCGACTGGAACCGCGCCTACGAAGCGCGGCTGGCGCAGGGGAGTTAGCTGCCGTCCATGCCGATCGAACATGCCGCGCCGCGCGGTGAGGCGGCGGCTGGCCGTGGGCGACTGTGGGCACTGCGCGGGGTGGTGCTGGCGTTGGGCGCGGCATTGCTGCTGAGCGTGCCGCTCTCCACCACGGATGACTTTCTGCGCTTCGCCGTGACCGATCCGCCGTTCACGCCGCTCACCTATGGCATTCAGACGTTTCTGTGGTGGGACGAAACTGCCGCCGCGCGCGATCTCGATTGGGTGCGCCTGATGGTGTTCAGCCACGTCAAGCAGACCTTCGCCTGGGAGGACATCCAGCCATCCCGCGAGCTGTGGGCGTTCGAGCGCGCCGACGAAATCGTGAGCGAAGTCGAGCGGCGCGGCCTGCGCCTGATCGCCCGGCTGACCGACGCGCCACAGTGGAGCCATCCCGCCCAGCCCGGTGTGCGCGGCGTGGATTACGTCGATGCGCCGCCCGACGATCTGGCGGACTACGGCGCATACTGCGGCACGATCGCAGCGCGTTATCGCGGGCGCATCGCTGCCTATCAGGTGTGGAACGAGCCGAACCTCAGCCGGGAGTGGGGCATGCGCACGCCGGTGGCCACGGAGTATGTCGCGCTGCTGGCCGCGTGCAGCACGGCGATCCGCGCCGCCGATCCGGACGCGATCGTGATCTCCGCAGGGCTGGCCCCGACGGGCAACTACGATGCCACCGCGCTGCCTGACGATGTCTTTCTGCAGCAGATGTACGACGCAGGCTTCCAGCAGCACATCGATGTGGTGGGCGTGCACGCGCCTGGCTATGCCGCGCCCTGGGTGGCCCCGGGGGAGGGGCCCGGTGGACACCGCTTCTTCTCCTTCCGCCGCCCGGAGGACATGCGCCGCATCATGATCCGCAATGGCGATGCCGCGCGGCAGATCGCCATCCTGGAGACCGGCTACACCACGGATACGGTGCACGACAGCATGCGCTGGTTTGCCGTGAGCGAGCCGCAGCAGGCGCGCCGGCTGGTGCAGGCCTACCGCTACGCTGCGGAGCACTGGCGGCCGTGGGTCGGGCTGATGAGCGCGATCTACATCGCTGACCCGGGCTGGACGCAGGCCAACGAGGAAAGCTGGTGGGCAGTGACCACGCCGGAGGGGTATACTCGCCCGGCGTACATCGAACTGGCGAACATGGCGAAGTACTGCGGCGCAGATGAGCGCCCGGCGCGCGCGCCAGACAGCCCGGAGGCGCTTGGCCTTGCCCCCGTCATTCCTTGCCCTTAGTCTGTTCTTTCACCTGATCGCCACCGTGATCTGGATCGGCGGCCTGATGCTGCTGCTGATCCTGGTGCTGCCGGCGGCGCGGCATACCCTGCTGGAGAATACGCAGGCCAGCGCGTTTTATTCGCGCGTGCGGAAGGGCTTCTTTCCGCTGGTCAACCTCAGCCTGGTGGTGCTGCTGTTTACCGGTCTGCTGCAGATGTCTGCAGATGAACATTACGCCGGTGTGCTACAATTCACAAACGAGTGGAGCGTGGCGATGCTGTTCAAGCACGCGGCCTATCTCGGCATGATCGTGTGCGGCGTGGTGATGCAGTACGTCGTGGCGCCTGCGCTGGAACGCGCGGCGCTGCTGACGAGCCGGGGCAAGGGTGACCCGGCGGCCTATGCCCGGCTGCGCGCGCGTGAACACCGGCTGGCCTGGCTGACGCTCCTCCTGGGCATCGCGGTGCTGGGCTTCACCGCCTGGGCCACTGCGCTGTAGTGCGCTGATGATTCGCCGCCTCGCGTGAGGACTGCCTTGTCCAACCGACTGGCCTTTATGATTGCAGTGCTGATCCTGCTGGTGGGGTTCTTCCTGCGCGTGTTCAGCCTGCCGGTCATTCCCGCCGGCCTGAACGATGCCGAGATCATCGATGCGCGCATCGCTGAGACCATCCGCCAGGGGCGCACGGCGGTGTACTACAACGTGGATGGGCAGGGGCGCGAAGGCGGCTATCCCGCGCTGCTGACAGCCTTCACCTCTTTCACCGGCGGCGGCGCGTTCACCCTGCGCGTGTTTTCGGTGTTCGCTGGCATGCTGACGCTGGCGGTGGTGTACGCGCTGGGCAAGCGGCTGTACGGCGCGCCCACCGGGCTGCTGGCCGCGGCGCTGCTGGCGGTGAGCATGCTGCCGATCGTGCTGTCGCGCGCGGTGATGAGCGAGGCGCTCACGCCGCTGCTGACCGCGATGATCGTGCTGCTGCTGGCCCGCGCCTATCCGATCTACGGGCGGCCCGCGCGCGCCGAGCCGGCCCTGACGACTTTTGCTGTGCTCGGCGGCCTGCTGGGGCTGGGATTCTACGTGGCGCCCGCTAATTATGCGCTCGTGCTGATCGCGATGCTGTTTCTGGCGGCGCTCATCCTGAGGCGTCAGCCACTGACGCGGCGTATGCTCAGCTTCAGCTGGTTTGCGCTGGTGCTGATGATCACCATCAGCGCGCCATACGTCATCGCCAGCCTGCAGGAGCCCGGGCTTTCGGGGGCACAGCGCGTGTTCGACGTGCGCGTGACACAGCCGATCTCAGCGCTGCTGCAGAGCCTGGCCGGGCTGGCGCTGGTGGGTGATGCCAATCCGCTGTGGAACCTGCCGGAGCGTCCGCTGCTCGATCTGGTGAGCGTCTTCCTGTGCATCACCGGGCTGATCGTGACGGTGCGCGGCTGGCGGCAGCCCCGCTTCCTGCTGGTGCTGATCGCGCTGGTGCTGCTGGCGCCGCCGGCGCTGCTGGGCAGCCGCAGCCCGGATTTTCTGCGTTTCGCCCCGCTGCTGCCGCTGCTGGTGATCCTGTGCGGGCTGGGCATCACCGGGCTGTATCGCAGCCTGCACAGCCGCGAGGGGCGGGTGGTGACGGCGCTCGCGCTAGCCGGGCTGATGGCCTTCAACATCCAGTGGACGGCGCGCGATCTGTTCGTGAACTGGCCGCGCCTGCCGGAGACGCAGGTGGCGTATCATGCGCGCATCGGCGCGCTGGCGCGCATGCTGGACCAGACGGCGGCGCAGCTGCCCACGGTGATCTGTACTGAGGTGCTGCGCCCGCCACAGTCCCCTGTGCACCTCACCGATCCGCAGCTCCTGGCGCTGACCATGCACCGCCAGGATATCCTGCTGCGCTATGCCGACTGCCGCAGCGGGCTGGTCTTTCCTGAAGGCGGCGCGCCGGCGCAGGTGGTGTTCCTGGAGGCGGATGGGCTGGATGCTACCGCGCCGCAGGTGCGCGCATGGCTCGATCAGGGTGAACCGCTGCCCATCGACGGGCTGCAGGAGTCGCGCATCCGCCTCGATCTTGCGCAGGCCCTGGCCGAGACGCTGGGCGCGTTCATCACCACCGCGCCGGCTGCCTACGCCCCGGAGTCGCCCGGGGGCATGGCGGTGACCGGGCCCCCGGTGCGTTTCGGCGGCAACATCACCTTCATGGGTTATGCGCGCATCTGGGATGCGCCTGTTCCGCCCGCTGGGGTGGTGACTGTGCCGACGTACTGGCGTGTGGACGGGCAGGTGCCGACGGACCTGACGGTGTTCATCCATGTGCAGAGTGATCCGGCGGCGCGCCCGGCAGCGCAGACCGACACGCTGAGCGTGCTGGCGGAGACGCTGCAGCCGCGCGATGTGTTTCTGCAGGTGACGACCATCCCGCTGCCGCTCACCATTCCCCCGGGCACGTACAGCCTTTCGACGGGCGCCTACGAGCGCAACACGGGGATGCGCCTGCCAGTGTACGACGGCGATGCGGAGCGCGGTGACCGGCTGTTCATCGGCGAAATCAGCGTGGCAGAAGGCTGAGGCGGAGTCAAATGTTCGAAGTGGTTTTCTTCGGAACTTCAGCTTCTGCGCCCTCCATCCAGCGCGGGCTGGCGTCACAAGCGGTGCTGGCGGGCGAGCATCGCTTTCTGGTGGACTGCGGCGAAGGCACGCAGCGCCAGATCCTGCGCAGCGGCATCGGCTTCAAACGGTTGAACCGCATTCTGCTGACGCATGCCCACCTCGATCACATCCTCGGGCTGGGTGGGCTGGTCTCGACCTTCGCGCGCTGGGAAAGCCTGGAGACGCTGGAGATCTACGGCAGCCGCACCACGCTGGAGCGCGTGCACACCCTGCTGTTCAATGTCGTGCTGGGTTTTGAGCGGCTGCCTGTCGAAATCCGGCTGCTGGAGCTCAATCCCGGGCCGGTCTTCAGCAGCAGGGACTTCAGCGTGACGGCCTTCCCGGTGCTGCATCGCAACAGCGGGTCGCTCGGCTACGTGTTTCAGGAGAAGACGCGGCGGCCGTTTCTGGCAGAGCGGGCGGAGGCGCTTGGCGTTCCGCCGGGCCCGGAGCGCGGACGGCTGGTGAGCGGCCAGCCGGTGCGCCTTGCCGATGGCCGTGAGATCTCTCCCGATGAGGTGCTCGGGCCGGCGGTTCCCGGTGTGCGCCTGGTGATGGTCGGCGATATTGGCCGGCTGGAGCCGATCCGCGAACATGTGCAGGGGGCGGATGCGCTGGTGATCGAAGCGACGTTTCTGGAGGAGGATGCGGCGGCGGCGGCGCGCTTTGGCCACATCACCGCGCGGCAGGCGGCGCAGCTCGCGCTGGAGTGCGGCGTGCGCTCGCTCATCCTGACGCACGTGTCGCGCCGCTACCGCGAAGCGCAGATCATCGATGAGGCGCGGCGCGTCTTCCCCGAGACGGTTGTGGCGCGCGATCTCGATCACTATGTCGTGCGGCGCGGGCAGCCTGTCGTGCGGCTAAGCCGCGAAGACAGCCGCGCGCGCTCGCTGGACGGGCCAGAGACGCACGAACACGCTTCTGAGGTTGAGGACGGGGAGAGTACCTGATGAATGTGGGTCATGCGCGACCGTAAACCCGGCGTTAGAAATTGGTTTCACTGCAGAGTTGTAACGAGTTCGTCTTTCCGGCTATACTCGCATTATACGAACGATCGTACAGTAGGTGGCGGAAGGGATATGTGGCCATGACACGCCAGTCGCGTTCCTGGGCAGTACGTGTGATTGTGATGATCGCGGCGATCGCGCTGCTGGCCAGCGCCCTGCCGGCGTTCGCGCAGGATCCGGTCGCCAGCGTCAATACGGGCGCAGCCAACCTGCGTTCCGGGCCGGGGCTGCAGTTCGGTTCGATCGCCTCGCTTCCGTTCGGCTTCGGCGTCACGCTGACGGCGCGGAGCACGCAGGGGACGTGGGTGTATGTCACGCTCAACAACGGCGTGCAGGGCTGGCTGAGCAGCAGCGTGATCTTCACCAGCTATCCGGTGGCGAACTTGCCGATCAATGATGCGGCGGCGGCCTCGCAGCTCACGCCGTTTGCCACGGTGGTCTCCGGCTCGGTGAATATGCGCCAGAGCCCCTCGCGCGATGCGGCGATCGTCACGGTGCTGCCGCAGGGGCAGCGCGTCGATCTGCTTGGGCGCAACTACAACGCAAGCTGGGCGCAGGTGCGCCTGACCAACGGGCAGACGGGCTGGGTGATCGCCGGCGCGATCAGCGCGTCGGTGCCGGTGCGCGGGCTGGCCCCGGCAGACGGCTCGGTGGCGGCCCCGGTCGCGCCGCAGCAGCAGGGCGGCGGCGGATCGTCCAGCGGGCAGTATGTGATCTACGTCGTGCAGTCGGGGGATACGCTGGCGCGCATTGCGCAGCGCTACGGAACCACCGTGGCCACGCTGGCACAGATCAACGGCATCGCCAATGCCAACTACATTCAGGCGGGCCAGCGAATCTTCGTCCCCGGCTGATCTCCACACGCGGTGAAGTGCGTGGGGCATGGCACGCCATGCCCCTACGCAAGTCGTTCGCTCACGCTTCGTTACACACGTTTCATCACGGCTGGGCGCGAGGCCGCGCGGCGCTACAGGCGCTCGGTCACGCTCTTGGCCTGCGTGAAGAGCAGCAGGTAGTCCGGGCCGCCCGCCTTGCTGTCCGTGCCGCTCATGTCGAAGCCCCCGAATGGATTGACCCCGACCATCGCGCCGGTGCACTTGCGGTTAAGATACAGATTGCCGACGTGGAAGTCCCTGCGCGCGGTCTCCAGCCGGTCGCGGCGTGCTGAGTAAAGCGCGCCCGTCAGGCCGTACTCGGTGTTGTTGGCGATCTCCAGCCCGTGCTCGAAGTCGCGCGCGCGGATGACGGCCAGCACCGGCCCGAAGACCTCCTCCTGCGCCAGCCGCGAGTTCGGCGGGATGTCGCCGAACACCGTCGGTTCGATGAAGTAGCCGCCCTCCGGCGTTTCGATGGCGTGGCCACCGCACAGCAGCACGCCGTCCTGCCTGCCGATCTCGATATAGCGCAGGATGCGCTGCATCGCCTCGGCATCGACCACCGGCCCCATCTGCACGCTGTGGCTGCTCTCCGGCGCGCCCACGCGCAGGCTGCGCGCGCGCTCCACCACAGCGCTGACGACGCGGTCGTAGATGGCGTCGACGAGGATCGCGCGGCTGGCCGCTGAGCACTTCTGCCCCTGGAAGCCGAACGCGCTGGTGACGATGCCCGCGGCGGCCTCGTCGGCATCGGCAGTCTCGTCGACGAGGATGCCATCCTTGCCGCCCATCTCCAGGATGGCGCGCTTGAGCCAGCGCTGGCCGGGCTGCACGCGCGCTGTGGTCTCGTAGATGTGAATGCCGACCTCGCGCGAGCCGGTGAACGAGACGAATCGCGTGAGCGGATGCTCGACCATGCGCGCGCCCACGACTTCGCCCGGGCCGGTGAGGAAGTTGAGCACACCGGGCGGCAGGCCCTGCTGCCAGAACAGCTCCGCCGCCATCCAGGCGATGGCCGGGCTTTGTTCCGCCGGCTTGAATACCACGGTGTTGCCCGTCACCAGCGCCGAGCCCAACATGCCGGTGGGGATGGCGCAGGGGAAGTTCCACGGCGGGATGACCGCGCCCACGCCCAGCGGGATGTAGTACAGGCCGAGCGCCTCGCCGGGGCTGTGCGTGAGCTGTGCGCTGCTGTCGGTGATGCGCAGCGCCTGGCGCGCATAGTACTCGAGGAAGTCGATCGCCTCCGCGGTGTCGGCGTCGGCTTCGTTCCAGGGCTTGCCGACCTCCAGCACCATCATCGCGCTGAATTCGTGCTTGCGCCGGCGCATCTCCGCCGCGGCGCGCAGCAGATAGCTGGCGCGTTCGCTGACCGGCGTGCGCTTCCACGTCTCGAAGGCGCGCGCCGCTGCGGCGACCGCCTGATCGGCGTGGTCGGCCCCGCCTTGCGCGAAATGCCCGATCGCCTGCGCTGGCTGCGAGGGATTGCTCGAGGCGAATTCTGGCAGGCCGTGGATCTCGCGGCCATCGATCACCAGCGGGTAGCTGCGCCCCAGCCGGGCGTGCACCTGCGCCAACGCCGCTTCAAAGGCGGCCTGCGCGGCGGGCTGCGAGAAGTCAGTCAGCGCTTCATTGGCGAATGGAGGCAGCATGGGCGTCTACTCCTTTGGGTTGCTCGTGAACCACTACGCCGGTGATTATGCCGGAGAATCGGCGAATGCACGACGTTGGAGCTATCGCTATGTGTGTTACCGGATGAGATGGCCTGTTGGAGTATCCGACCGCGCGACCATCGACGGGTGATGCAGCCGGGGCGCTTCGCAGATGAGCGCGGTCTGCGCGCCCGCTACGCGGGTGAGCACGACGACGGCGGCGCCTTCGCCCCTGAGCTTGAGCTGTGGAATCAGCACGTCCGGCGTCACTGCCGTGCCGCGCTTGAGCACGTCAACGCGGCCGATGCCACGCGTGCGCAGTGCCTCGCGCAGGCGCTTCACGCTGAATGGCAGCGCCTCCAGCACGCGCCATGCGCGCGCCCACGGCGTGTCGGGCGGCGCATCCGCCGTGAGGTAGGCGATCGTGGCGTCCATCTGCCAGGCATTCCAGGTGCTGGCTGCGCTGGCGACCTGACCGGCGCGCAGCAGCGCGGGATCTGGCTCGATCAGCCAGCCCAGCGGTCCGCACAGCCGCGTCTCGGCGGGTGGCGCCTGCCAGGCCAGTGGCGCGCCGTGGCCGAGCAGCAGCGCGTGCGGCAGCGGGCTGCCCTGCGCATCGGGCGCGCTCTCCAGCACAGCCTCCTTCAGCGCCCCGCGCACCGAGACGAACCACAATTTGCCGCCGTAGCCGTCCAGTTCGGCGGTATCCACGCCGGGCGAAAGCTTGGCCTGCAGGCGGCTGCAGCGCCAGCCGCGTACCGTCGCCAGCGGCGGCGTGTAGTCGCGCACATGGAAGGCGCGGCGTTCGGCGCGGCGCCGTGCCGGATCGAAGAAGATGGATGGCGCGTGCAGCGGCTGCGCGGTCACGTCCGCGTGCTGCACGGTGATGGGCAGGCCGAGCGCTTCCGCGTTCAGCCGCGCCATGGCCGCGCGCACCGGGTCGTTGTCGAGCGCGGTGACCACGGCGCCGGCCCGGGCGAAGGCGAGCGCATCGCTGCCGATCGAGCAGCAGGCATCGAGCAGCGGTTCGCCCGCGCGCGCCCAGCCTGCCCGCCAGTCGCGCACGGCGGGGTCGCTGGCCTGCTCCAGGGCCTCGCGGGTGAAGAACATGCGCGCGGCATCCGCCCCGAACTTGTCGGCGGCCTTCAGCCGCAGGCGTGCCAGTTCGAGCAGTGCCCCCGCGCGTTCTGCGCTGGTCTCGCGCCGAAGCGTCTCGATCAGGCGCAGCGTGTGCGCGTCGCCCAAATCGCTGTGCGCCAGCCTGTCGAGGATGGCTCCGGCGGATGGCGTGACGAGGTAGTGCAGCAGCGGCTCGGTGAACATGGCTACTTGAGCAGCACGCCGGTGGTGAGGAGCGTGCGCGCTTCCAGCAGCAGGCGCGGATGCTGACGCAGCAGCGAGGTGAGCAGCTGTGCTGAGGTCATCTCCGCGACGGGCAGGCGGCTGGCGGTGTGGATCAGCTCGGCCAGTCGCGCATCCTCCATCCCCGCCACGATCCGGCGCACCTGATAGAGCGCGGCGTGCTGCCTGCCGAAGCGATCCGCCCAGCGGCGTTCGTAGGCGGACAGCGCCTGCGCCGACACGTCACCGCGCGCCAGCGCCTCGATGCCGACCTGCAGCGCCATCTCCGCGCCGAACATGCCCAGATTGATGCCACCGGCGGTCAGCGGATCGGCCTGATGCGCGGCATCGCCCACGGCCATCAGCCCATGCGTCACCATGCGGCGCAGGGCTCCGGTGGCCGGGATTCCGCCGACGACCACGTGCAGGATGCTGGCGCCGGGAAAGTGCGCCTCGACGAAGCGGTCGAGCAGCGCCATCGGGCGGGCGGCAGCGGCGCGATCGGCGCTCACCACCAGGCCGACATTGGCGCGGTCTGCGCCCTTCGGGAACACCCATACATAGCCGCCGGGGGCCAGCGAGCTGCCCAGGTGGTACTCGCACACGGTGGGGTCGATTCGCCCGCCGATGCCGGAGAGCAGAACCTGCGCGCCGGAGTAGTAGTCGGCCATCGGCGGCACAGTCTTCAGCCCGGCCCAGCGGGCCACCTGCGACTCGGTGCCGTCCGCGGCGATCACCAGCCGCGCGCGCACCTCGTGCAGCTTCCCGAAGGCGCGCAGGCGCACGCCGGCCACGCGCTCGCCGTCGTGCAGCAGGCCCACCGCCGCCGTGCTGGTAAGCACGCGCGCGCCGGCCCGCACCGCCGTCTCGGCCAGCGCGACATCGAAGACTTTGCGGTCGACGATCCAGGTGGGCTCGGTTGGCGGCAGGCGCACGCGGTCACCGGCAGGATTGACCACGTCGTACCAGGCGATGTGGGCATTGATCCAGCGCTCGTCCTGCGGCAGATAGGGGCGGGTGGCCTCCGCGCCGACGGCCTCCGCGCAGCGCACGGGCGCGCCGATCTCCTGGCGCTTCTCCACCAGCAGCGTACTCAGGCCGGCCTCGGCGGCCACCCGCGCAGCGACACTGCCCGCGGGCCCCGCGCCGACCACGATGACGTCGCAGACATCGGCGATGCGCTCAGGCATGGCGCTGGCGCAGGACCGGGGCGGCCATGTGCAGCGCCTGCACCGGGCACATCCTGGCGCAGCGTTCACAGGCGGTGCAGATTTCCTGATGAATGACCAGCGCGCTGCTCTCCAGAAAGATGGCGTCGGGCGGGCACACGGCCACGCACGCGCCGCAGTGAAGGCAGATCTGTTCATCGACTCGCACTTTGACGCCGGGCGGGGGACCGTCGGCTGGCTGGGCGTCTGGCGGGGCGGGGCGGCGCTTCCCGAAGGGGGACATGAGCTGCTCCTGTCGACTTCCGCATACCACTATTATAGCGAATGCCCGGCCCGTGCGGCGAGTTTCCGGCATCACTCGTCGCCCCGTGTGCTACAATCGCCGCTATGACGACTGAAGACTCGCTGCACATTCCGGTTTTGCTCGACGAAGTGCTGGCCGCGCTGCTGCCCGAGGGCCGGCGGGTGGAGCGCGCGATCGATGGCACGCTTGGGCTGGGCGGGCACACGCGTGCACTGCTCGAAGCGGGCGCCAGGCAGGTGCTCGGCCTCGATCTCGACCGCGAGGCGCTGGCGCTGGCGGCTGCGGCGCTCGCGCCGTTCGGCAGCCGCGCTGTGCTGCGCCACCGGTCGTATGCCGACATGGCCGCAGAGGTGGCGGCGCTGGGCTGGGCGGATGGCGTCGACGCCATCCTGCTCGATCTGGGCGTGTCATCGCTGCAGCTCGATACGGCGGAGCGCGGCTTCGCCTTCCGCCACGATGCCCCGCTGGATATGCGCTTTGACCCCAGCGGTGTGCGCCCCCCTGCCAGCGAGCTGCTCAACACGCTGGATGCCGACGAACTGGCGGACATCTTCTTCCGCTATGGCGAAGAGCGCAACAGCCGGCGCATCGCCCGCGCGATCGTCTCGGCGCGCCCGCTGCATACCACCGGCGAGCTGGCCGCCGTCGTCGAGCGCGCCAGCCCGCGCCGCCCCGGCGAGCATCTGCACCCGGCGACGCGCGTATTTCAGGCGCTGCGCATCGCCGTCAACGACGAGCTGGAGACGGTCGAGAGCGCGCTGCCGGCGGCTATTCGCCTGCTGCGGCCCGGCGGGCGGCTGGCGGTAATCAGCTTCCACAGCCTGGAGGATCGCATCGTCAAGGAGGCCTTCCGGCTGGCGGCGACCGACTGTATCTGCCCGCCCGGCGTGCCCGTTTGTGTGTGCGGGCATCAAGCCAGTGTACAATGGGTGCATCGCAAGCCGGTCACGGCAGGCGAGGCGGAGATCGCGCGCAATCCGCGCAGCCGCAGCGCGAAGCTGCGTGTGGTCGAGAAGTGCGCGGCTCCGCCCGAACGGCCAGACCATGACAGAGGGCGCTTCATCCGGCATCTATGACGGCACAGAACTGGTTTCAGCACGCGCTGCGTCAGCCAGGATGGCGGCCCACCCGCGCGGTGATCGCGCTGGGGACGCTGTTTCTGTTCGTCGGCATCCTGATCGGCGGGCTGTATCTATCGCAGTCGGCCACGTCCTCCGCCGTGGGCCGCGAGTTGGAAGAACTCATCAGCCAGCGCAACGATCTGGAGCAGGCCAACGAGCGGCTTCGCGCCGAGATCGCCAGTCTGCGCGGCGTCGGCAGGCTGCTCAGCCGCGCCGGGGAACTGGGCTTCGCGCAGGCGGGGCAGGACCAGATCCTGTACGTCGTCATCCCGGGCTATCACCCGGACCGCGAGCCGGTCGTTCCGCTGCAGGAGAGCGAACGCGCGCTCGCTGCTGAGGCGCCGCCGGCACCTGCCTACGAAGAGTCGTTCGTGGGTTGGGTGCAGCAGCAGATAGATGCCGTGCGCCGCCAGATCGAAGGTTATGCGCAGGAGGCCCCCTGACCGATGGCCACACAGACCGCGCTTCTGCCACAGCAGCGCACGTTCCGCCGCCGGCTGCCGTTCGTGATCGCCGGGCTGGTCGCTGTCAGCCTGCTGCTGCTGGGCCGGCTGGTCTCGTTCCAGTTCCAGATCGGCCTGTCGCCAGAGGTCGAGAGCTACCTGTTCTCCATCCGCGATGCCAGCTACTCGCGCGAGCTGCGCCTGGCTGCCAATCGCGGCAACATCTACGACCGCAACGGCGAAGTGCTGGCGGTCAACACGCTGGAGTATCAGGTGGGCCTGAGCCCGAATCTGCTGGACGACCCGCGCACCGCTGCCACCGAGCTGGCCGCTGTGCTGGGGCAGCCGGAGCTGGACATGTACGAGGCGACGACGGCGGACCGCCCGTGGGTGCTGCTGGCTTCGCGGGTGAGCGCCGAGATCGGGCAGCGGCTGGATGACCTCGACATCGGCTCGGCGTTGCAGATGGCGCCGGTGCCGCGCCGCAGCTACCCGCAGGGCACGCTCGGCTCGCAGGTGATCGGCTTCGTCGGCGGCGATCAGAACGGTTACTATGGCGTGGAGGGCTACTACCAGAACACGCTCTCCGGCACGATGCGCGAGCGCAGCGTCTCCAACATTCCGTTCGAGGTGCAGGATGCCGATATGGAGAGCGACCGCGGCGCGGACATCCTGCTGACGATTGACCGCGACGTGCAGTTCATCGCCGAGACGGTGCTGACGCAGGCGATCAACGAGACCGGCTCAACGCAGGGCACGATCATCGTGATGAACCCGCGCAACGGTGATGTGCTGGCGATGGCGAACTACCCGACGTTCGACCCGAACGCCTACTTCAACATCGCCGATCCTACCGTGCTCAACAATCTGGCGATCGCCGGTAATTTCGAGCCCGGCTCGGTGATGAAGGTGATCACGGTGGCCGCCGGCCTCGATCGCGGCGCGATCACGCCGGACTGGACGTACTTCGATAATGGCGCGCTGGATATCGGCGGCATCACGGTGCGCAACTGGGATCGTGCGGCGCATGGCACGGTCGATACCACGCAGCTGCTGGTGCAGTCGCTCAATATCGGCGCGGCGTCGGTGGCGCTGGCGATGGGGCCGGAGGCGTTCTACCAGGAGCTGAGCGAGTTCGGCTTTGGCCGGCGCACCGGCGTAGACCTGCAGGGCGAAGAGGCCGGCATCTACTACGCACCGGGCGATCCGAACTGGGCAGAGGCCAGCATCGCCACCAACAGCTTCGGGCAGGGCATCAGCGTCACGCCACTGCAGATGCTCACAGCGGTCAACGCCATCGCCAACGGCGGGCTGATGATGCAGCCGCGGGTGGTGCACCAGATTCGCGATGGCGAAAACCTGTTCAACTCGCAGCCGGCGGTGCTGGGCCGGCCGATTTCGGCGCAGGCTGCCGGCGCGGTGACTCAGATGATGGTGGCGGTCGTGCAGCAGGGGCTGGATGGCGGTGCGTCGGTGCCCGGCTACACCATCGCCGGCAAGACGGGCACGGCGGAGATCCCGACGCCGTTTGGTTACGAGGACGGCTCGTCGATCGCCACATTCGTCGGCTTTCTGCCGGCGGATGACCCGCAGATCAGCATCCTCATCCGGCTGGACCGGCCGGCGGAATACTGGGCCAGCTTGGTGGCGGCGCCGGTCTTCCAGCGGCTGGCGGAGCGGCTGGTGGTGCAGCTCGCCATCCCATCGGACAGCGTGCGCCGCGAGCTGGTGGCGCAGGGCGGATCGATCAGCAGCATCGCGCGGTAAGGACGGTAGGAAACTATGCAGGCATCGCTGCCCGTCGCCCTGTCCATGGGCGCAATCACCTTCATCCTGTGCGTGATCTGGGGCGGGCCCTTCGTCGAGATGCTGCGCCGGCTGCGCATCGGCAAGCAGATTCGCGTCGAGCTGGCCGAAGGGCATCAGGTCAAGGCGGGCACCCCGACGATGGGCGGGCTGATGATCATCTTCCCGGTGGTGGCGATTGTGCTCGGCCTGAACCTGGTGAGCGTGCTGCGTGGCAGCACCCTGACCGGGGCCAGCATTCTGCTGCCGCTGTTCGTCATGGTCAGCTTCGCGCTGCTGGGCGCGTATGACGACTGGGAGGGCATCCGCCGTTCGCGTGGGCGCCCGCGCGGGGAGGGCATCTCAGGCCGCGCCAAGTTCGCGCTGCAGGTGCTGCTGGCGACGATCGTCTCGGTGGTGATTTCGCTGTATGACGGCGGATTTCAGTTCGCCAACCAGATCAATCTGCCGCTTCTGGGCGTCGCCATTCCGCTGCACCCGGCGCTGTTCATCCCGGTGAGCGTATTCCTGATCGTCGGTTTCTCGAATGCCACCAACCTGACGGACGGTATGGACGGGCTGGCCGGCATCATCACCGCCAGCGCCTTCGCCGCGTACGGCATCATCGCCTATCTGCAGGGGCAGATCTTTCTGGTGCAGATGTGCTTCATCCTGGTGGGCGCGTGCTTCGCCTTCCTGTGGTACAACGCGCACCCCGCGCAGATGTTCATGGGAGACACCGGCTCGCTGGCGCTGGGGGCCACGCTGGCGACGATCGCGGTGATGACCGGGCAGTGGCTGCTGCTGCCGGTGATCGCCATCGTGCCTGTCGCCGAGGTGCTGTCGGTGCTGCTGCAGGTGACGTACTACAAGCGCACCGGCGGCAAGCGCCTGTTCCGGATGTCTCCGCTGCATCATCACTTCGAGCTGAGCGGATGGAGCGAGACGCAGGTCGTGCAGCGCTTCTGGCTGATCGGCCTGCTGGCGGCGATCCTCGGCGTGGCGCTGGCGCTGATCTGAAGCAGGCGTTGAGGTCGCCATCATGACGACATATCCCACGCAGGACCCGCTGGCGGGCAGGACAGTGCTGATTCTCGGTTTCGCCCGGCAGGGGCGGGCGCTGGCCCGCTGGCTGCCCACCATCGGCGCGCGCGCCATCGCCAGCGACAGCCGGAGCGCCAGCCAGCTCGGCGTTGCCCCTGCAGAGTACCCGGATGTCGAGCTGCGGCTGGGCGAGCAGGATCTGTCGCTGCTGGACGGCGTCGATGTGCTGTGCGTTTCCGGCGGCGTTCCACTGGACCTGCCGATCGTGCAGGCGGCGCAGATGCGCGGCATCCCGCTGGCGAACGACGCGCAGTTCTTCCTCGAACGCTGTCCTGCGCCTGTGTTCGGCATCACTGGCAGCGCCGGCAAGACCACGACTACCGCGCTCACCGGCGAGATCGCCCGTGCCGCTGGCTTTCGCACGTGGGTGGGCGGTAACATCGGCGATGTGCTGCTGGACGAGCTGGCGCGCATTCGCCCGACTGACCGCGTGGTGATGGAGCTGAGCAGCTTCCAGCTCGAACTGATGACCGTCAGCCCGGAGTACGCCTGCATCACCAACATCACGCCCAATCACCTCGACCGGCACGGCACGATGGAGAACTACATCCGTGCCAAGGCGCACATTCTGCTGCATCAGGACTCGCTGAAGAATGCCGTCATCCTGGGCCGTGACAACGCCGCCACCCGCGATCTGGCCGGGGATGTGCTGTCACAGCTCGGCTGGTTCAGCATGGCCGAGATCGTGCCGGATGGCGCGTTCCTGGCGGGCGAGCGCCTGGTGCTGGCCGGCATCAGCAGCGCGGATGGCAGGCCGCATGTGATCGGCGAGCGCGGCGATATCCGCCTGCGCGGCGATCACAACGTGCAGAATGTGCTGGCGGCCTGCGCCCTCACTGGCGCGGCCAGCATCAAGCCGGACATCATGATCGATGCGATCCGCGCCTTCCGCGGCGTGCCCCACCGGCTGGAAGTGGTGCGCGTGCGCGAGGGTGTCACGTGGGTGAATGACAGCATCGCCACGGCGCCTGAGCGCGTGCTGGCGGCGCTGCGCAGCTACAGCGAACCGGTCGTGCTGCTGCTGGGTGGCCGCGACAAGAATCTGCCCTGGGAGGAGATGCTGGCGCTGGCGCTGCAGCGCTCGCGCAGGGTGATCGTGTTCGGCGAGGTGGCGGAGATGGTGCTGCGCCTGACGCGCACGCTGGGGGCTGCATCCGGCGTGGTGGTGCAGGCGGAGGGACTGGAGCAGGCTGTGCGCATGGCGGCAGACGCGGCGCAGGCGGGCGATGTGGTGCTGCTCTCCCCGGGGGGGACCAGCTACGACGCCTACGTCGACTTCGCGGCGCGGGGCGCGCATTACCGCGAGCTGGTGGGCGCGTTGTAAGCCCGCACCGCGCTGGCGCTGCGCACAGCCTGTATTGGTTTGGCTACCGGCGCGATCCGCTGTTGCGGCCCAGCGCGAAGTACAGCAGCAGGCCGACGATGCCGGCGAAGAATACGATCAGCGCCCACAGCAGGCCGTTGGCGCCGTAGCGGTTGGCATCGCGGTACACCCAGATCAGAATAGCGATATTGAGCACGAACCAGCCGATGCAGCACACCAGGCTGAAGGCGCTGCTGACGAGCGCGCCGAACACATCGGTGGCATCGTTGCCAGGCTGCCCCAGCGCCAGCATTGGCAGCGCGAGCATCGCCAGCAGCACCAGAAGTGGCACCAAACGCGCCAGCAGTTGCACACGTGATCTCATTGATTTCCCCCTTCAGCGGTCGTATGCGATTGCGGCCCAGTTTCACGGCACGCCCAAATTGCAATCTAACATGAGACCGCCTGAGGCGCAAGATTTGCGGGAGAAAACAGAACGGGCCCGCAGGCCCGCTCTGTGAAATGTTGTGCTGTTGGAAAGCGCCTGAGGGCGCTAGATGCTGTCTTCGCTGGCGGGCGGGGCCGCTTCTTCGGGCGCGGCATCGCTGCTGGCCGGTGAGGCCTCGGGCGCGGGGGCGGCTTCTGCGGCGGGCGCGCCGGCATCGGTGCCCCAGCGCTGGGTGAAGCCCACGCGGCGCTTCTCCGGCTCCAGATGGCTGATGCGCAGGCTGAGGCGATCGCCCTTCTTGACGTAGGAGTGCGGCTCCTTCAGTGAGCCGTTGCCCATCTCGCTCAGGTGCAGCAGGCCTTCCAGACCATCGTCGAGCGCGACGAACGCGCCGAAATCGACGACATTGGTCACCACGCCCTCGACGAGCTGGCCTTCATGGTAGCGCTCGCCGGCGCTCTCCCACGGATCCTGCAGCAGGCGCTTGCGGCTGAGCGCAATGCGGTTGGTCTCGCGGTCGAGGCTGAGCACGTACACCTCGATCTCTTCGCCGACGCGCAGCACATCGCGCGGATGATCCACACGGTGCCAGGCCAGCTCGCTGACGTGGATCAGGCCGTCGGCGCCGCCAAGGTTGACGAACGCGCCGAAGTCGCGCAGGCCGGTGACCTTGCCGCGAACCACATCACCTTCCTTCAGCTCGGCCAGCAGGCGCGCCTTGTGCATCGCGCGCTGTTCGCGCTGGGCTTCGCGCTCGCTGAAGATCAGCCGGCGGCGACTCTGGTCAACTTCGATCACCTTGACGTTGAGCTTCTGGCTGATCAGGTCGTCCCAGGTATCGCGGCTGCCGCTGCTGGTGGTGGACACCAGATGCGAGCTGGGGATGAAGCCTTCAAGGCGGTTCCACTGCACGAGGATGCCGCCGCGATTGTGGCCCTTGACGTCGACCGACACCACTTCCTCAGACTTGATCAGCTCGCGCGCCTTCTCCCAGTCGTACTGCTGCATGCCCATGTTGATGGAGACGATCAGGTTGTCGTTGGCATCGCGATTGAGGACATACACCGGTACGGAGTCTCCGACGCGCAACCGGGCGCGCACGGCAGGATCCAGCCGCTCGAGATCGGCAATCGGCACGATGCCGTCGTACTTGGCTCCCATATCGACGATGATTTCGCGCTCGTCGATCTGCAGGATCTCTGCATTCCGGATTTCGCCACGGAGCGGCTGATCGTACCCCGCGCTTTCCTCCAGCAGCGCGAGAAACTCCGCTGCAAGCGCCTGCTTATCCACTGCTGACTTTGGCATTGCCATTGGCTAGACCACCTTTAGAGACAGAATTACGCCGCACCCCTCAGTTCACCTGGGCACGTGCACTGAACTGACGTGCCACGTTACCAAACCAATTCAAGCTATGAGCTACGGCTCAGGACACATTACCCAGAAGTATAGGGTGTAAAGATTGGAAGTGCGTTAACACTATCCACTTTCTAATTCACCTCAGGTTCCGGGGAAAGTGCGCCGAAACTGCGCAGGCCACGATCGACTTCCCAGGGATAGACCACATAGGCATCGGTGACCGCGCCGTAGAAATCCGGGCTGGATTTCTTCAGGAGCGAGCGATACGGGTTGAAGTGCAGCACGCAGGTGTAGGCAGTCGCGTCTGCCGCCAGCACGCGCTCGCGCACGGCAGTGCTGGTGCGCCCGCTGCCCCACACGTCATCGACGATCAGCATGGTGCGCCCGGCCAGCAGCGCGTCGTCCGGGAACTGCAGGAACGACGGCCACACCATCAGCCCGGTGGAGCCGGACGTTGCCGGGAAGTCCACCGCAGCGGTGAGCAGATGCTCGATCTTGAGGGCTTCCGCCAGCATGCCGCCCGGGATGACGCCGCCGCGCGTGATCATCACCATGCCGCCGAAGCTCCCCACGCTGCGCAGCTGAGGCAGGAGGGTATCGATCAGCTTGTCAACATCCTGCCATGACATCACTTCATGGCGCACCGGGAACTCGGCCATGCGCTTTTGCCTGCCTTCGGCGAACTTCGGATCTGTCTTCAGTATACCATGCCGGCGGCCTCTGAGCGCGTGAGCGGTGCACCGGCCAGCGCCAGCGCACCCCACAGCGCCACCTGCCCATGCAGCAGGCTGTGCGGATAGTGGTCCAGCAGCCCGATCAGCATCAGCCCGCACGCGCTGGCCAGCAGCGCCGCGCGGAACGGATCGCCCGTGGCCCGCACGGCGCGCGCGCCCCCCGTCACTCCGCACAGCAGCGCCAGCACGAAGAGCAGCACGCCGGGCGTGCCCAGCTCTGCCCACACCAGCAGGTAGATGTTGTGCACATTATCCCCGCGCAGCGCGTAGAACGTTTCGCGCAGGTAGGCGCTGGACTGCCAGCCGAAGTTGCCCACCCCGACGCCGGTCAGCGGATGTTCGCTGATAGCGCGCAGGGCGAAATCGGTGTACACGATGCGGTCGGCGATGGAGCGCATCTCCGTCGGCTCGCTGCCCTGTGTCCGCGCGCTGAGGAGCGGCCAGCACAGCAGCGCGAACGCGACGGCCACGGCCAGACACAGCAGCACGCCCGCCAGCGCCGCGCGGCGCACGTCGGGGCGGCGGAGCGGTTTCAAGCCGGCCAGTGCCAGCACCAGCCCGCCGAGCGCCAGCCCCAGCCATGCCGCGCGGGAGAACGTCAGCAGCAGCGCCAGCAGCCCGACAGGCGCCAGCAGCACACCGGCCCGGCGCCAGGCGCGGGACCGAGCGGCCCACGCGCCGATGGCCGCCAGTACCCCAGGCAGCAGGATGCCCGCCGCAATGTTGGGATGTGGCAGCAGGCCGTAGGGGCGCACGAAGACCTGCGCGCCGGCACGCACGATCGATACCCCCGGTGTGTCGGCCCGGACCGGGAACTCGCCCAGCGCCAGCAGCCCGATGGCGCCGCCGGCCAGCGCCTGGACGATCACCAGTGCGGCGTTCCAGGCCAGGCCCACGCCCAGCGCCAGCGCAGCGGAGCGTGGTCGCAGGCCGCAGCAGGCCAGCGCGAGGGCGAAAAGCGTCGCCAGGCCGAACTGCAGCGCGGCGTTCTCTGCTACATCGGGCCTGCTCAGGCGCATGAACGCCCAGCTCTGCGACAGCGCAGCCCAGCCAGCCAGCACCAGCAGCGCCGCTGCCCAGGCCAGTCGCACGCGCGAGGCGAGCAGGCGGGTACGCACACCCGCACAGCCGGAGGCCAGCCACCATGCGCCGGTCCAGGCCACAGCCAGCGCCAGCGCAAACCGCGTGACGTACAGGTCGGTGCCGGGCAGCGCATCCGCGGGCAGGCGATACCACACCGGCAGCAGCAGCAGCGCGACGATGGCGCCGGCGCGCGTCATGCCGAGTGCGAAAGCGCGCCAGCGCGACAGTGTCACGATGCGCGCTCCGCCCGCGCAATCGCTGCCAGCGCCCAGGCGGCATGTTCGGTCAGCAGCGGGCTGCCTTGCGCCAGCACGTGTTCGAGCGCGGGTGCAATCAGCGGGCTGCCCCAGTTGCCGGCCGCCACACAGGCATTGCGCAGCAGGCGCTCGCGCCCCAGCCGCCACACTGGCGTCCCGTGAAAGCGCGCGGCGAACCCCGCCTCGTCCAGGGCCAGCAGGTCAGTCAGCAGCGGGGCGGCGCGCTCTGGCGTGTCCAGCGCGAAAGCCGGCTCGTCGGACAGCGGCGCAAAGCGCTGAAACGGGCACACATCGTTGCAGATATCGCAGCCGAACACCCAGTTGCCGAAGCGCGCGCGCAGCGCCGGATCGATGCTGCCGCGATGCTCAATCGTCCAGTAACTGATGCAGCGCCGTGCATCCAGCACGTATGGCTGGGGGAAGGCGTCGGTGGGGCAGGCGGAGAGGCAGCGCGTGCACGAACCGCATATGCTGGCCTTTGGCAGCGGCGGATCGTAGTCATCGAAAGCGGCGTCGGTCAGGATTTCGCCGAGGAAGAACAGGCTGCCCGCGCGCGGATGGATGAGCATGGTGTTCTTGCCGACGAAGCCCAGGCCGCCGCGCTGCCCGTGGCTGCGCTCCAGCAGCGGCCCCGTATCGACATAGCAGCGGTGCGCGCCCAGCATCGGCTGCAGCGCCTGCGCCAGGCGTTCCAGCCGCTCCAGCAGCACCTCGTGATAATCGGCGCCCCAGGCATAGGCGGCGAAGCGCCCGCGCCCCGGTTCGCGCAGCAGCCCGGCAGGGGCCATCTGCCGATAATCCAGCGCGACGACGATCAGCGAGCGCGCGCCGGGCAGAATGACGCGCAGATCCTCGCGCCGCGCCTGGCGGTCGGGACGCGCCATGTAGCCCATGCCGGCATGCATCTCCGCAGCGATCCAGCGGCGATAGGCCTCCAGCGTGGCGGACGGCTCGGCGGGGACGATGCCGATGCGCGTGAAGCCGTGCGCGCGTGCCGCCTGGCGAATGGCGTCAGCCGTCGTCGTCATCGCCCGGGGCGCGCTCGCGGCTGATCTCGGCAAGGCGGGCGCGCGTCAGGCGCATCAGGTCCTGCACCGCCAGGCGCAGGTCGACGCCGCGCTGCCCGCCGCTGACGAGGATGTGCTGATGCTGCATGGCCGGCTGATCGAGGAAGACCACCCAGTTCTTGTGCGTCAGGGCCAGCGCGCCGATGCCGCCGACCTTCAGCCCGGTGAGGGCTTCGGCGTCGCGGTGCGCGGCCATGCGTGCCTTCTTCACGCCCGCCGCCGCCGCCACGCGCTTGAGATCGAGCTGTCGGTGCGCGGCCAGCATCGCCAGGAACGGCTTGCCGCCGCCTTCCGGCTCGATCACCAGCGTCTTGTACACCTGCTCGGGCGGAATGCCGAGGGTTTCGGCGATCTGCTCGGCATCGCGCAGCTCCTCGGGGAATTCCACCACTTCATAGAGCACGCCGTGCTGTTCGAGCAGGCGCATGGAGTTGAGTTTGGTCTTCATCACGTTTCCTGCCGGGCAGTGCAGCGCAGTTGGGCCGGACGCGCATGATTGTACTGAATCCCCGCGCCGCGTGCGCGATGAGCATCGGCTGGTCGGGCGGGATGCGCCAGCAGCTAGCCGCCCGCAGGAAGCGCGGGATCTGCCGGTGGGCGCCGGGGCGTGTCGCTCTCCAGCGCGCGGGAGAACATCGTGGTCATCACGCCGGAGACATAGCTGACGGCGCTGATCGCCCGCTCGTAGTTCAGATGGGTGGGGCCGAGCACGCCGATCGCGCCGCTGGCCTGGCCGGGCACGCCGTAGCGCGTGAGGATGATGGTGAGCTGGCGCAGCGCTTCCCAGCGGCCGTTGCCTCCGATCACCACCTGCACATCACGGGCTTCGGGCCGCAGCACATCGTTGAGGATGGCGGTGAGCATGTCGCGCTCTTCGATCACCCGCAGGGCCTGCTCTGCGCCACCGGCGCTTTGGAAGCTCGCCACCAGCCCGGCCAGCCCGTCGCGGTAGACCAGGCGCACGGGCGCGGCGCTGGCCTTCTCCATGATGCCGGCGCACAGCTCGGCCAGCTCGCGTTCGAGCATGGGGAGCTGGCTGGCCTGCATGCGCACCTCCGCCGCGCTGCGTTCGGCGCAACGGCTGCTGATGGCGGCGGCGGCTTCGCTCAGGCGCGGCTGCGGCACGGGCTCGGCCAGCGTGAGCATCTGCTGATGCACGCTGCCCTGCTGCAGCACCAGCACCATCAGCACCAGCCGGCCCTGAATGGCGATCAGTTCCAGGTGCTTGAACAGACTGGTCTCGATGGCGGGGGCCGTCACCAGCGCGGCAGTGTTGGCCGCGCGCGCCAGCGCCGAGGCGACGGCGTTCAGCCACTGTTCGGTGGCCAGCGGCGCGGCCTGCAGCGAGCCGGCGATCTGCGTTTCCTCATCGGACGAGAGATCGCGCGCCGGATTGAGGAACTGCACGTAGTAGCGGTAGCCGTTTTCAGTGGGCACGCGCCCGGCAGAGGTGTGCGGGGCAGCGATCAGCCCGAGCTCTTCCAGCACGGACATCTCGTTGCGGATGGTGGCGCTGCTCACCTGTGTTGCGAGCATCTCGGTCAGCAGCTTCGAACTGACCGGCTCGCGGGCCTGCGAATATCCACGGATGATGAGCGAGAGGATTTCTTCTTGGCGGCGCGTAAGGCTGGGGAAGACTGCGTCGTCAGGAGTCATAGTTGACCTGCAGCGACCGGCTGCTCATTCCGCCCTCGATAACGGGCAGATCTTGAGCCGGACTATGCGGGTATGATAGCATCGTGTCATGACAGCGTCAAAGGCAAAGGGAGAGAGTGCGTCGATGGGCGCAAAGACATTCGAAGTGACGAGCGATAATTTCAAACACGACGTGCTGGAGTCTGCCCAGCCGGTGCTGGTGGATTTCTGGGCAGAGTGGTGCGGTCCGTGCCGGATGGTCGCGCCGATCGTCGATCAGATCGCAGACGAGAACACCGCGCGCCTCAAAGTGGGCAAGCTCGACACCGACGCCTACCCGGATGTGCCGATGGCGTATGACATCATGAGCATCCCCACGCTCATCCTGTTCAAGGGAGGCGAGGCCGTCGTGCGCATCACCGGCTTCCAGCCCAAGGACCGGATTCTGAGTCAGATTGCGCCGCACCTGGGCTGAACGGCCGGGTTGTGCGCAGGGCGAACCGGGCGGGCGACTGCCCGGTTTTGATTCCGCCCGCCGCCTGCGCGGACGAACTGTTGCGGTGCTGGCAAAACACGGTACATTCGCTGGGTATCAGAGTGGGCTGAGGGGCGAGGTGAGTGATGCGTATCGCAGTGATCGGCGGCAGCGGGCATATCGGAACGATGCTCATTCCCCGCCTGGTGGCGGATGGCCACGAAGTGCTGAACCTGGCGCGGGGAACGCGCGCCCCGTATGTGCCGCATGGCGCCTGGCGTTCCGTGCAGTCGATCACCGTCGATCGCGAGCTTGAGGAGCAGACGGGCGCGTTCGGTGAGCGCGTGGCGGCGCTGCAGGCGGATGTCGTCATCGACCTGATCTGCTTCACGCTGGACAGCGCACGCCAGCTGGTAGAGGCGCTGCGCGGGCGCGTCGGCCACTTCCTGCACTGCGGCACGATTTGGATTCACGGCTACAACGTCAGTGTGCCCGCCGATGAGACGCAGCCGCGCCGCCCGCTCACGCCGATGCGCGGGCTGGACCTCAGCCAGGAGATCGCCTATGGCGTGCAGAAAGCCGAGATTGAGGCGTACCTGTGGCATGAGGCGCGACATAACGGCTTCCCGGCCACGGTACTGCACCCGGGTCACATCGTCGGTCAGGGCTACTGGCCGCTCAATCCGCAGGCCAACTTCAACCCGGAGGTGTTCCGCCGGCTGGCGCATGGCGTGCGCCTGACGCTGCCGCACTTCGGCATGGAGACGCTGCATCATGTCCACGCGGATGACGTGGCGCAGGCGTTCATGGCGGCGATTGCGCAGCGCAGCGCCAGCCTCGGCGAGAGCTTCCATGTGGTCTCGCCGGCGGCGCTCACGCTGCGTGGCTACGCCGAGGCAGTCGCCGCGTGGTTCGGCCAGCACGCCAGCCTGGAGTTCCTGCCCTGGGAGGCCTGGCGTGCCGGCGTGAATGAGGTGGATGCGACTGCCACGTATGACCATATCGCGCACAGCCCGACCGCCAGCATCGAGAAGGCGCGGCGCATGCTCGGCTACCAGCCGCGCTACAGCTCGCTGGAGGCGATCTTCGAGTCGCTGACGTGGATGATGGCGCACGGTGAGCTGACCACAGGCTGGCCGGAGGCCGCGCCGTAGCGGGCCCAGCCGACCAGCCGCAGGCAGATCACTCGATGTGCAGGATGCGCGCCTGCGCGATGACTTCGCGGAAGGCGCTTTGCATGGCTGCGGCGTCCATCACGGGAGTGAGGAAGCGGAAACCGCGCGTGACAAGGCGGGTGGCGTTTTCGGCGGAGCCCGCATGCACGCCGGGGATGAGGTTGTAGCGTGTGCAGGCGGCGATCACGCGGTCCAGCGCCGCGATCATGGCCGGGTCGTCGAAATCTGCCCGGCGGGCCACGCCCAGGCTGATGCTGAGATCCGACGGGCCGATGTACAGGCCGCTCAATCCGGGCACGGAGGCGATCGCGTCGAGGTTGTCCAGGGCCTGCGCCGTCTCAATCATCGCGAAGGTGAGCACGGTGTCGTTGGCGTGGGCGACGTAGTCTTCGCCGCCGTAAATCTGGCTGCGCGTCGGCCCGTAGCTGCGATAGCCGAGCGGCGGATAGCGGCACGCGCCGACGAAGGCTTCGGCCTGTTCGCGCGTGCTGATCATCGGGCACACCACGCCATACGCCCCTGCATCGAGCACGGCCATCAGCAGCGCCGGGTCATTCCACGGCACGCGCACCATCGGCACGACGTCGGTGGTGGAGATCGCCTGCATCATGGCGATCGCTGTTTCCAGCCCGATCACTCCGTGCTGCATATCCACCACAAGCGAATCGCAGCCGGCATGCGCCGTCAGTTCCGCCGTCCACGCGCTGGGAATGGACAGCCAGCCGTTGATGACAGGCGTATTCTGAGACAAGAGTGAGATCAGACGATTTGCGCGCATGTGAAATTTCTCCCGAATTGTGCGTAATTGCCAAGACCTTTTCGGCTCTCATGTTGCTATAATCTTCTCTTGTTCGCGCCTCCGCAAACATTGTCGAGAGGAAAAAGCCCAATGAGTATAAACCCGAAGATCGAAAAGCTGCACGCTGCGCGTGAGCAAAGCCGCCAGGGTGGCGGCGCTGAGCGCATCAAGCGTCAGCACGATGCCGGGCGCAGCACAGCCCGTGAACGTCTGGATATTCTGCTCGATCCGGGCAGCTTTCGCGAATTGGACGCGTTCGTCCGCCATCGTTCCGGTGACTTCGGCCTGGATGCGCAGAAGTTCCTCGGGGACAGCGTCGTCACCGGCTGGGGCACGATCGATGGCCGGCTGGTGTATGTGTTCTCGCAGGACTTCACCGTGCTGGGCGGCAGCCTGAGCGAAGTACACGCGCAGAAGATCCTCAAGGTCATGGAAATGGCCATGAAGACTGGCGCACCGCTGATCGGCCTCAACGACAGCGGCGGCGCGCGCATCCAGGAAGGGGTGGACAGCCTGTCGGGCTATGCCCAGATTTTCCTGGCGAACACCCTCGCCAGCGGCGTGATCCCGCAGCTGAGCGTGATCATGGGCCCGTGCGCAGGCGGCGCGGTCTACAGCCCGGCGCTGACCGACTTCATCTTCATGGTGAAGGATACCAGCTACATGTTCATCACCGGCCCGGATGTCGTCAAGCAGGTGACGCACGAGGATGTGACCTTCGATCAGCTTGGCGGCGCTGCGGTGCATGCCACCAAGAGCGGCGTGTGTCATGTCGTCGGCGAAAACGAGGCGCAGACGCTGATGCTGGTGCGCGAGATGCTGAGCTATCTGCCGCAGAACAACATGGAGGACCCGCCGATCGTCCCGACCAAGGACGATCCGCTGCGCGCGGATGCCGAGCTGGATACGCTCGTCCCGGAGAATCCCAACAAGCCCTACGACATCAAGGATGTCGTGACACGAGTCGTCGATGACGGGGTGTTCTACGAGGTGCAGCCGGAGTTCGCCGCCAACATCGTCGTCGGCTTTGCGCGGCTGGGCGGCCACAGCGTGGGCATCGTCGGCAATCAGCCGATGGTGCTGGCCGGTGTGCTCGATATCGACGCCAGCGAGAAGGCGGCGCGTTTCGTGCGCTTCTGCGACTGCTTCAACATCCCGCTGATCACCTTCGTCGATGTCCCTGGCTATCTGCCCGGCCTTTCGCAGGAGCACAACGGCATCATCATGGCCGGCGCCAAGCTGCTGTATGCCTACTGCGAAGCGACGGTCCCCAAGCTGACGGTGACCACGCGCAAGAGCTATGGCGGCGCGTACTGCGTGATGAGCAGCAAGCACGTCCGGGGCGATCTCAACCTCGCATGGCCGACGGCAGAAATCGCCGTCATGGGCCCCGAAGGCGCGGTCGAGATCATCTACCGCCGTGACCTGGCGAAATCGGCAGATCCAGCGGCGCTCAAGGCGCAGCTTGCCGCTGAGTACCGCGAACGTCTGGCCAATCCGTATATCGCGGCTGAACGCGGCTTCATTGACGATGTGATTGAGCCACGCGAGACGCGCGCCAGGCTGATCAACGGCCTGGAGGTGTTCAAGAACAAGCGCGACAGCAACCCGCCAAAGAAGCACGGGAACATCCCGCTCTAAGGGGCCGCCATGAGTCACGAAACGCAGCGAATCAACAAGATCCTCATCGCCAATCGCGGTGAGATCGCCGTCCGCATCATCCGCGCCTGCCGCGATCTGGGCATTCGCACGGTGGCCGTGTATTCCGACGCCGATCGCTCCAGCCTGCATGTGCGCTATGCCGACGAGGCGGTGTACATCGGCCCGCCGCCGCCGCGCGAGAGCTACCTGCTGGGCGAAAAGATCATCGAGGCCGCGCGCAAGACTGGCGCCGATGCCATTCATCCCGGCTACGGCTTCCTGAGCGAGCGCGAGTGGTTTTCACAGGCGGTGTCTGACGAGGGGCTGATCTTCATCGGTCCGCCGCCGCACGCCATCGCCACCATGGGCGACAAGCAGGCCGCTCGCGAAGCGGTCAAGAAGAACAAGGTGCCGGTTGTGCCGGGCACCGAGCCGGGCATGCGCGATGAGGAGATCCTCGCGGCGGCCACCGAGATCGGCTTCCCGGTGATGGTCAAGGCCGTGGCCGGCGGCGGCGGCAAGGGCATGCGCGCCGTCATGACGCCTGAGGAGCTGCCGTCTGCGCTGGCCAACGCCCGGCGCGAGGCGGAGAGCGCCTTTGGCGATGGCGAAGTGTACCTGGAGAAGCTGATCGTTGGCGCGCGCCACATCGAATTTCAGGTGCTGGCGGACATGCACGGCAACACCGTGCACCTGGGCGAGCGCGAGTGCTCGATCCAGCGCCGGCATCAGAAGCTGGTCGAGGAGTCGCCCAGCCCGTTCATGGACCCGGAGCTGCGCAAGCGCATGGGCGAGATGGCGGTGCGCGCGGCTGAGTCGGTCGGCTATGTCAACGCGGGCACGATCGAATGCCTGGTGGACAAGGACAAGAACTTCTACTTCATGGAGATGAACACCCGCCTGCAGGTGGAGCATCCCGTGACGGAGCTGGTCACCGGCATCGACCTGGTCAAGGAGCAGATCCGCATCGCGCGAGGCCGGCGCATGGGCCCGACGGAGAACTTCCTCACGCCGAAGGGCTGGGCGATCGAGTGCCGCATCAATGCAGAGGATCCGTACAACAGCTTCCTGCCGTCGGTCGGCACCATCAGCT
>CAZZJW010000035.1:0-28327 GCA_964654755.1 uncultured Pleurocapsa sp.
GTGCTGCTCAGGCTGAGCGACGCCTCGTGCGCCCGCGCGATGCGCCGCGCCAGCGTCAGCCCCAGGCCATGGCCCGGCACTGCCCGCACACGCGGATCGCGCGAACGGAACAGCCGGTCGAAGACCATGCCCTGATCGTCTTCGCTGATGCCGACGCCCTCATCCTGCACGGCGCACACCAGGCTGCCGCCTTCTGCTCGCAGGCGCACCCACACCTGCCCCCCCGGCCCGGAGTACGCCAGCGCGTTGCGCACCACCTCGCTCAGCGCCTCACGCAGCCGGACGGCACTTCCGCACACCAGCGGCAGCCCCGCCGGCATGTCCACGTGCACTGCGATCTGGCGCGCCGCCGCTTCAGCGCGCAGCGCCTCCACCACTTCACGCAGCACGTCCGCCAGATCCAGCGGCTCGCGCACAATCGGCACGCCGCTCTCCAGCCAGGCGATGTCCAGCAGGCGCGGCAGCGCATCGTTCAGCCGGTCGGCAGTCGCCTGCGCTCGCGCGACCAGGTCGGCGTCGTCCGGGCTCAGCGCTGGCATATCGACCAGATCGAGGAATCCGCTCACCGCGGCCAGCTGGTTTCGCAGCATATGCTGGATGCGCTCGATCAGATGCTGCCGCTGCCCTTCGGCGCTGTCGCCTTCGGCAGAGCGCACCGTCAGCACCTGCCCACCCGGCGCCGGCGCCACCTGCACATTCAGCACCCACTCCCCGATATACTGCGTGCCGGGCTGCGCGCGCAGGCCTGTCTCGCTCAGCGGGCGTCTAAGGATGTGCTCGCGCGATCGGTCCAGCAGCGCAGCAGCGCGCGGGCTGGCATAGCGCACGCAACCGGCGTCGTCCACCAGCAGCACTCCGTCGCTGCTCGCTTCAGCCAGCGCGAGAAACAGCGTATCGCCTGCGTTCACGGCCTGGCATCCCTCAGTTCCGGCGCTTCCACCAGCATGAACGGCGCTTCGGGCGGCAGCACGCGCTCCAACCCCGTGGGAAAGCGCACTACCGTGCCCTCCGCCGAGCGGCGCACTTCCACGCCCAGGCGGCGCACCGTCACCGGCTTCTCCCACACGTATGGCCCGCCCGCCCACACCCGGCTGCGCGAGACGATGCGGATGCCGAGCACGCGCATCAGCAGATGCAGGGGCGCCGCGCCGCCGATGTGCCCGCGATCGCCCACACCGCGCGCGCCTTCCGCGGCCACCGCCTCGTACAGCGCCTTGTCCGTACGCAGCAGCACCGCCTGCGCCCGCATCAGCCGCTGGCACAACGCTGCCGCGCCCTGCCAGTCTCCCAGCTCAATCAGCCCCTCCGCGAGGATGGTCTGCCAGAACGGCCACACCGCCTGCGCACCCGGCGCATCCGCCGACATGTCGGGAGTCATCACCACGCCATTCGCCCGCAGGAAGCGCGTGCGCATGTGCTCCGCCACCACCTCCAGCCGTTCGCGCGGGGCCGCCACCGACCACAGCGGGATCAGGCTGGTGATATCCTCGGCAGTGGTATCGACAGTGCGCACGCGCACGCGGTACAGCGCGCTCAGCCCCGGCGTATCCACGGCATCCACCCGCGAGAACGCGACCGGCGTCGTCAGTGTGCCTCGGCTGTGTGACCAGGCAAGCTCGGCAGCGTCGAAGCTCAGCGCCACCGCCGCGCCCTGCGCATCCGCGCCGCGAACGGTCAGTGTGCACTGCGGCGCGCGCTCCTGCCCGCCCAGCACCGTGATGAGCAGCCTGCCCGGCGGCGTCAGATCCAGCGCGATGAACTGCGTCTCACCGCCGCGCCCCTCGTCGAGCACCAGCCGTCCCGGCCCGGTGTCGTGCGTATCCCGATCCTGATAAACATACCGCCCGCCCTTCCACAGCATTTCGAGACGCGCGTTCAGCCGCGCTATATGGCCGTCGAAATACTGCTCAGCGCTGCTGTCGCGCAGGAAATATGCCATCTCCCGCAGGCTGACGGCTTCCGACAGCAGATAGGCGGGCAGATCGGCGCTCTCCACCTGCTGGATATCGGCGTTCTGCCCCCACGGCAGGCCAGCGGCGAACATCGGCAGCAGCGGATAACCGGTCTGCGCCTCATTCTGCCACTCCGGCAGGCCATCACCATCGACATCGAGATCGGGCGCAAGCCAGCGTTCAAAGAAGCGCCCCAGCTGCGGATAGACCTCGCGCAGAAAGCGCTCGTCCTCGGTGATCTGGAACACGCTCCAGCTCAGCCGCGCGAGCACAGGCATCATCAGCGTGGATGCCCGGCCTGTCGCCGCCGGGCGCGTGAGGATCGTGCCATCGGGCTGCTGCCCCGCCAGCACAGTTCGCACCAGCGCGGCGGCCAGCGGCGGATCGACATGCGCCGCGGCCAACGCGGCCAGATACAGCGTCGGCGGGGCGGCCCCGCCCCAGCTTCGCCCACCCTGCACCAGCCGCACACCGCGTTCTGCGGCAAAACGTGTTACGCCATCCTGAGCCGGGCTGAGGAACGCCTGCATGAGCTGCTGCACGCTGAAGGCCAGCAGCGCATCAAACTCGGAGTCGCCGAGGTCAAAATCCGGGAGTTCGCGCAGCCGGTCGGCCACGCTGTTGAGCACCGCCATATAGTCGAGCGCGGCGGCCTGGCGCGCCGCCTGCAGCGACTTGCCGGGATCTGCCAGCGCCGCGCATGACCAGCGGAAGACCGCTGTCTGTTCCGGCGCGATCTGCTGCTGCACAACCGGCATCCGGCGAAAGCCTTCCGGGAACACACCTTCCGCCAGATACACCACCGGGCGCAGCTCACCAGCCCGAAAGCCCAGCGCCGCCCCACCGCCCGCCGCCGGCAGCGAAGACAGCTTCGCCTCGCCGCTGGCAGATGCGGCCAACGTCACCAGCGACAGCTCCACCTGACGCGCAATCGTGCTGCGATTGGTCAGGCTGAAGCGCCCGCTGACGCTGTGGCTGTCCGCCACCCACAGCTCCGCCATGATCGACAGCGCGGGCACCAGCTCCCCTTCGATCCGCAGGTAGCCAGGAGCAAAGCGCGTGATCGCCAGCGGCGCCGCCATCTCATTCGCCATGCCGATGCCGACCGAGTCCACCGTCCAGCGCGGCGCGACGCTGGTCACGCCGATGCGCCCGGCGAAGCGCGTGCTGAAGGCCAGCGCCGTGCTGCCGCCCTCGCCCAGGCGCGCCTCCCAGGCGAAATCATCGCTCAGGTCGACCGGCGCAAGCCTGCCATCCGCCGCGATGATGCCGGTGTACGCATCAGCCGCCCGTAGCTGCCAGCGGCGGGCAAGCGCAGCCACTGCCTAGCCTCCACCGAGCGTCCAGGTGCTGTCGGCCTCGTTCAGGCGAAAGCGCTCGCCATACAGACTGTAGATGATGTGGTAGCCGGGCGCGCGCTGATACTGCCCCTGCGCGTTCATCGCCCCGCCCGCGTGATACTCGTAGTCTGCGACGTAGCCGTACTCCGGCTGCACCGCCCAGCCCAGCGCCTGCTGCACCGCCGTATTGGTGCGCCACAGCTTGCCGAATCCACGCACAGGCTGCTGCAGGTTGGCCGCCGGGGCGGTCAGCGCCGGGTCCAGCTCCGGCTCCCCTTCCAGCCAGCTGTCCTCATACGTGCTCCACGTGCCGCGGCCCTCACCGGTGATCAGCAGCACCCAGATCTGGCCGATCGGCTCCAGCCAGAACATGCGGCCATGCTCGAACAGCTGCTCGGCATAGCGGATCTGCGCCACCACTGGCGTGGGAAAGCCGGGCGGCAGCAGCGTGGCTTCAGCCAGTGCAGGTGCAGTCGTGCCCGGCGCGGTCGCAGTCGCCATAGCAGCTGGTGTGCTGCTGGGGCTGACTTCCGGCGTGGCCGTGTCCACAGCAGCGACTTCTGCGGTAGCCGCGCCCTCCGCCGGCGTCGCGGTCACCACCACGTAAATCGTCTGCGTCTGTCCGCTGCAGGCCGCAGCCAGCAGCACCAGCAGCGCAGCAAAGCACATCATGCGAAGGCGCATGCGCATCTCCTCGTCATCTCATCCGGCAGTGGCGCAGCGGCCACCCGGAGCACTGCACGCGATTGTAGCAGAGCGAGGGTTCAATGCAACTGCAGCGAGGCTTAAGCGTCGGCTAAACGCCTGCCATGATATAGTGATCAGCAGAAGATCGTGGGTTGGCGCAGCCGCGCAGGACATTCGGATGAGCATCAGGCCAACAGGCGTCACGCTGAACCGCAACGAAGGCTTTCTCGAAATCACCTGGAGTGACGATCAGGCGTGCCGTTACCCGCTTTCGCAGCTGCGCGAAGCGTGCCCGTGCGTGGAATGCCGCGGCGGCCATGAGCGCATGGGGCGCGAGTTCGACCCCGAAAACATCCTTGTGCTCACACCGAAGCGCTCGTATCGCTGCGACCGCATCGATCTGGTCGGCAACTACGCACTCATGCCCACGTGGGACGATGGACATCACACCGGGATCTACACCTGGGACTATCTGCGGCGGCTGTGTCCACCTCCGGCAGCCTCCAGCTAGCCCCCGGCCCGGACGCCCTCTCAACGATGGATACCCCTACCCCTTCGCTCAACGCTGACATGAATGCTCTGCGGCTTGAGGGCATGGTCATCCTCGATCGCTGCCTGCGCGAGCGCCAGGCCGCCGCTTTTGAGCGCTTCCTTGCTGCACAGCTCGGCGCCGAGCCGCCGCCGCTTCAGTTTCTGCAGGAGCTGGCGCAGGATGTGCAGCACCGCCTGCAGTCCATGCGCCAAACGCACTTCGACCACCGCGATGGGCTGCTGCGCCGGCTGGCGGAAGCCGCAGCTGCATCTACTCCGGCGACTCCCATGCCCGCCAGCTTCAGCCGCCACGCACTGGAACAGTTCGGCCACGCGCTGAGCGACAGCGACTCGCCCGCGGCGGCAGAACTGCGCGCCCTGCTCGAGGAAGCACTGCGAATCGAAACCGAGAATTTCGCTCAGCAGCACATGCTCCAGCAGATGCAGTCGACGATCGTGGACTGGCTGCGCGCCTTCAGCGTGGTCATCGCGCAGCAGGCGCAGCGTGAGATAAGCGAGCAGTTTGTGCAGAATGTATGGTCATTGCGTTTGTGACGGTTCACACTTGGGCGTATGATTCTGCATGAAGCTGCTCTTCGCGGCAGTTCTGGCAGGAATCGTTCAAGGAGAAATCGACATGAAGGCAAAAGGCTTTCTGGGACTGATGGCCGGCGCGCTGTTCGCCGTCACAGCCTTCGGGATGGCGAGCGCCCAGGATGCACCCTCGCTCGTGCTTTGGCATGCCAAGCAGGATGCTGAAGGCGACGCGCTCCTGGCGCTCATCGACTACTGCGCCTCCGACTTCAGCGTCACGGTGGAGCAGGTCTACAACCCCAGCAACACGTACCAGGACAGCGTCCGCAACGCCATCACCACAGGTGAAGGCCCGGACATGCTGATCTGGGCGAATGACTGGGCCGGAGAGCTCGCCAATACCGGCGCCATCGCCCCGGTGACCTCGGTCGTGACGGATGACCTGCGCGCCAACGCCAGCGACACCGCCTGGGGCCTGTTCACCTACAATGACGACGTATGGGGCGTGCCTTACAGCGCCAAGACCCTCGCCTTCTTCTACAATCGCGCCCTCGTGCCGGAAGCGCCTGCCACATGGCAGGATGTGCTCGATATCTCGGCTGAGCTGGCACAGGATGGCTTGACCGGCCTGGCCTTCCAGAACGGCTTCTTCCACAGCGCCGGCTTCCTGTACTCGCTGGGTGGCAGCCTGATGGACGCCGATGGCAACGCCAATTTCGCGGCAGACACCGACGGCGCAGCCGCGATGGATGCCTACCTGCAGTTCCACCAGGACATGTACACCCTGGCGCAGGACACGGCCAGCGGCGTGGTGATCGATGGCTCATCGCCGAACCCGAATTTCCAGCAGGGCACGGTCGCCATGGTCTACGACGGCATCTGGAACCTGGCGCAGTTCGAGCAGGACCTGGGCGATGACCTGGGCGTGTCGATCATGCCGGCGCTCGATAACGGCGCGGTGCCCGCGCTGTTCGCGCAGGGCGAAGGCTTCATGCTCTCGGCAGCCGCCGCTGAAGATAGCGCCAAGCTGGAAGCATTCGGCCAGTGGGCAGCCTGCGTGACCAGCGTCGGCGGCCAGACGATCGCCGCTGAGCAGGGTGGCCTGCTGCCCATCAACCCGGCGGTCGAAGTCGCTGACCCCAACCTGCAGACGTTCGCTGAGCAGTTCGCGCTCGGCACGCCCTTCCCGAACCGCCCTGAGCTGAGCCAGTTCTGGGGCCCGATGGGCGCGGCGATCGAAGCGGTGTCCTCCGGCGGCCAGACCGCCGCGGAAGCCCGCGCTGCTGCCTACGACACCATCCAGGCCGGCATCGACGGCATGCACGCCGGTTCGTAGTCACCCAACACACCCGCGCCCAAATCGCGGGTGACGGCGCACTCTCGGTGTGGGGCAAGGCGGCACGGTCCACCTTGCCCCACACTGCTGTCTGAGGGGAGAAAACCATGGCAGCCGTAGCGCAGTCGCGGGGGACAGGCACTCCCCCCGGAACGTGGGACAGCTTCAAAGCCGGCGTACGTAGCAGCGGCGTGCCCTGGCTGTTCGTCGTGCCCTCGCTGGTACTGATGCTGTTCATCACCTTCACGCCGCAGCTCTACCAGATCGTCATCTCGTTTCAGGACTTCAAGGCGGCCAATCTTGCCGGCCAGCCCGCCGACTTCATCGGACTGGGCAATTTTCTGGATGTGCTCACCAGCCAGATCAACATTCCCAATTACGCCTTCCTGCCGCTGCTCGGCTTCAACATCATGTGGACGCTGGTCAACGTGGCGTTTCATGTCGGCATCGGCATCGCTGTCGCCATCGCGCTCAACGGGCAGATCGTGCTGGGGCGGCGCATCTATCGCGCGGTGTTCGTGCTGCCATGGGCGCTTCCCGGCTACATCACCGCGCTGATCTGGAACAACCTCTGGCAGCAGAATAACGGCGGCTTCAATCTGCTGCTGCAGGAGATCAACAATCGCCTGGGCACAAGCTTCTCCACCAACATCAACTGGCTGGGGCTGCAGGAGCGCCCATTCGATCTGCGCCCGCTGATGCCGTACGTGCTGATCGTCGCCTCGGCGCTGCTGCTGCTGTGGCTGCTGGCGCGCACCCGCCGGCTGGGCTTTCTCGACCGCGAGACCGGCCGACTCAACACCGAACGCGCAGTCCTCACCCCGGCCACCATCCTTGTGCTGGCCGCCGTGCTGATCGGCACGCTGGTCGATGTCGCCAGCAACAGCGGCTTCGCCTCGAATATCGCGCTTCAGGTGTTCGACCGCGCCTCTGCGCCAGTGCTGGCCTTCTACGCGGTGCTGATCGCCAATGTCTGGCTGGGCTGGCCGTTCATGATGGTGGTCGCCACGGGCGCGCTGCAGAGCATCCCGCCTGAACTGTACGAGGCGGCGGAAGTGGACGGCGCCAGCAAGTGGAGCCAGTTCCGCAGTATCACCCTGCCTATGATCCGCCCGGCCATGGTCCCGGCCATCATGCTCGGCACCGTCTGGACATTCAACCAGTTCAATGTGATCTTCTTCATCACCAGCGGCGGCCCCGCCGGACAGACCGAACTGCTGGTCACGCAGGCCTACAAGCTCATTCAGCAGGAGCAGTTGTACGGCGCAGCAGCGGCCTTCTCGATCATCGTCTTCTTCATCCTGCTGGTGATCACGCTCATCAACAACCGCATCACCCGGGCCACCAAGGCATTCGACGAGGCCTAAGGAGCGACAGACATGACCATCGACAGCTCGGCCCAATCGACCGCCGGCAGTCTGCGCATTCCCGCCAGCGCCGCCGGGGAACGCGCAGGTGTCCGCCGCTTCAGCTTCAACCGGCGCATGCGCGGCATCATCTTCCGGCAGATCTTCCTGCAGATCTTCCTGCTGTTCATGCTGGTGACGGTGATGTTCCCCGTGCTGTGGATCATCTCCATGGCCGTGGATCCGCGCGGCGTCGCCCGCCCAACCGACCTCAACCTGCTGCCAGCCAACGCCAATCTGATGGCCTTCCAGCGCCTGCTTTCTGAGCCGTTCTCCAACACCTTCCCGGTGTACTTCGGCCAGCTGCTGATGAACAGCCTGTTCATCGCGCTGGGCGTTTCAGTGTTCACTGTGCTGCTGGGCGCATCCGCTGCCTACGCGTTCTCGCGTTTTCGCTTCGTCGGGCGCGAAGCCGGAATGCTCACCTTCATCGTGCTGCTGCTGCTGCCTTCGACGGGCGTGATCATCCCGCTGTATGTCATGTTCAACTCAGTGGCGCTGTCGTCATCCGTGGCAGAGTTCTTCCCGTCGCTCTTCGCCGGCCTGCTGGTGGGCGGTGGGCTCGCGCTGATGTATGCCATCATCCGCAGCCTGGGCAAGTTCAATCCCGATCGTTCGCTCAATCTGCCGCCTTATGCCATCACGCTGATCGTAGCGGCATTGTCGCTGGCCGCGATGCTGCTGGCGATGAACGTGATGTTCGTCCGCCACCCGCTGTACAGCGAAACCGTCTCCACGCCGCTGCGCACGCTTCAGGATACGCTGAGCACAGCGCAGCAAGACGTGCGCCGGCTGCAGCAAAGCGTCGAGCAGCGCAGCTCGACCGCGGCGCGCCGCGAACAGCGCGCCGCCGAGGCCGCACAGACCACCGAGGCGGCACAAAGCCTGCTCAACTCCGGCCGGGCGATGACCACTGATGGTGACCTGCGCGCGCTGCTCAGCGGAGTCATCACCTTCCGGCAGGGCAGGCAAAGCGACCAGGACGCGTTCGTGCTGGCGGCCGCGAGCGCAGCGCTCGATCTGCTGACGACAGACGGGCCGCAGGCCGCGATCGCCAGCCTTGAAGCGAGCGTGGAACAGGCCCGCGCCGCCGAAGCGGATCTGCTCACTGCGGCGCAGTCGGCCCGCGCCAACGCGGATGAGGCCAGCGTCAACCTGCGCACCGCGTCAGATGCGCTCGCTGCTGCCAGCGCCGATCTTGACGCCAATGCGCCACAGTACTACGCCGTGCACAACACCATCATCGTGCAGACGCTGCCGATCGTGCTGATCGCCTGGGCTGCAGCACTCGGCGCCTCGGCGCTGGTCTGGCTGGCGGTGCGCGCGCTGCGCCCCGTCGTCGAGCCGCAGCGCGCCGTGCTCATCCTGCTGGTCGCCGTGGCGGGCGCGCTGATCGCCGCCTTCACGATCTCCACGCTGCAGTACCGACTGACACTGGTGCGCAGCGACACGCAGACCCTGCGCACCACGCTGCTCGGGCTGGCGCTGGCGTTCTCGTCCGGCGGGCTGCCCTTCGCCATCTGGAATCTCAAGGGCTACTTCGACACCATCCCGAAAGAACTGGAGGAAGCCGCGCTGATCGATGGCGCCGGCCGCATTGCCACGTTCATCCGCATCATGGTGCCGCTGGCGCTGCCGGCCTTCGCCATCGTCATCCTGTTCAGCTTCATGAACGGCTGGACGGAGTTCATCCTGTCGTGGATCTTCCTCACCGGCCAGCAGCAGAACTACACGCTGGCGATGTCGCTGGCGACGCTCACCGGCGGCGCCAACCAGCCCCCGCCCGATATGCAGAAATTCGCCGCGCTGGCGATTCTGATCTCGCTGCCAATCCTGGTGCTGTTCTTCTCGTTCCAGCGCTTCATCGTCGGCGGCCTGTCGCTCGGCGGCGTCAAGGGCTGAGCGCAGTCACGACAGCGTGCACAAAGAACGGGCGTCCGATCTGGACGCCCGTTCTTCACTTTCTCAGGACAGCATCTTCTCGTAGCACAGGCTGACCGGGTCGTCCCAATACGGACCGAACGGCGGGATACGCCGATAGCCAGCCGCTTCATACAGGCGGATGGCCGCCGCCTGATCGACGCCAGTCTCCAGCCGCAGCAGCATATACCCGGCAGAGCGCGTGTGGTCCTCGATGTGCTGCAGCAGCCGCAGGCCAATGCGCGCACCGCGCCAGGCCGGGCGTACGTACATCCGCTTGAGCTCGCCATAGCCGCCATCCGGGACGAACTCCACGCCCGCACAGCCAGCCGGCGCGCCATCAACCCGCGCCACAAAGAAATGCACGCCTTCGCGAATGAGCATGTCGACACTGTATCCGTGCCGGCTCTCCGGCGGATACGCCGCCTGCAGCACATCATCCAGCTCGCCGGTCAGCAGACGGGCGTCCGGGCTGTCAGCAGGTTCACGTGCGATCATGACATTCACGTGCGGAACTCTCCGGCTCGCGCCACCACTGCTACGGCGCGCGGCCGGTGAGTTCGGTGATCACGGGACTGCCGAGCAGGTTGCGATTGCACGTCGCCACATCGCCCACGCCTTCGATCTGGCGCACGGCCTCCAGCGGGGCCTGTGGGTTGAAGTAGTTGTACACCGTGCGCGAGATCTCTCCGATCAGCGGGGCAGACTGCTCGAAGTTCAGCCAGTCGGGGCCATGCATCACCGTCACCAGCACGTACGCGCCGCCCGGCGAGAACACCACCGCGGCATCGCCATGTGTGTCATCGATCCAGCCGTGTTTGTGCGCGATCGGGACATTGGCGGGCACGCCAGTTTCCAGCAGCGTGCCAATCCGATTGTAATTCATCACGCTCAGGATCTGCCGGCACTCTTCGCGGCTGAACTGATCGGGGAAGGTCTCCAGCAGCAGGCCGCTGCCATTGTACGCGCACTGATACATACTGTTGAGCAGCGCGCCGGTCTGCTCCACGGTCATCTGATTGTACGGGTCCGGCTGCGCGCGCGTCTGATCGGCATCGGTGTTGCGCGTGAGCGGCGCCTGCGGTGTGATGAACGGATCGTTGGCGTAGGGCGTGAAGATGAACGTGCGGCCCAGCCCCAGCGCCGCCAGCATCTCCGAGACATCCTCCGCGCCCGTGTACGGATTGCCATTGCCGATCGCCAACAGCATCTCGTTGGTCGAGATGTTCTCGCTGCAGATCATCGCCTCAGCGACGGTCACGGCCTGCTCGTCGCGCAGCGGCATCTCGAAGGTGCGGAAGTAATCCGCAAGAATGGCGATCTTGTTGACACTCATGCCGCTGAACGCTACATCCCCGCTGATCGAGAACGCTTCGCCCGTCTGCAGGTCAAGCACGAACAGCCCGCCAAACGTACTGGTGGCCGGGTCAAAGCCCGCGTCCAGCATCATTGTCGCAAGCTGATCGCCCAAAGCAGCAAAGGGCGGCGATAGCGGCACGGCACCCTGCTGGCCGATCACGCTGGCCGGGCGCACATCGGAAGGCGTGGGGGTGAGCGACGGCAGTGCCAGCTCGGTGATTCCGGTGGCCGGCAGACTGCTGATGTCGCCGCTGATCTGCAGCAGCTCGACTGCCACCCAGCCCTGCCCGTTTGGCGATGGCGGATAGGCGATCTGCACCCAGGGCAGCGTGATGTGGCGCGTCGTCAGCGTGAAGACGGTGCCCGCCTGCGCGACGCCAATCCGGGGGAAGTCGGTGCCCGGGCCGTAGCGGATGTTGATCTCGCCCAGCACCGTTCCGGTCACCACGCCCGCCGGCGTGGGTGGCACGGCGGTCGCCTGTGTCGGCGCAGGTGAATCCGTGGAGGGAAGTGCAGAGGGAGGGGCCGCCGGCGTAGTGGCCGCCGTGCTCGCACCGATCACCAGCGTGGACAGTGGCAAGCCGCCAGTGCTGCCGTAGACCGTCACCAGGTCGGCGAACACCCAGCCCAGCGGCTGGCCATCGCGCGGGCTGCCCAGCAGCAGCCACGGGACCAGCTCAGCGCGGGCCAGCACCGGATAGCGCGTGCCAGCATTGATCATCCCCAGCAGCGCCGCCTCGGTGCCGGGCGCCGCGCGCAGGTTGGCTGTGCCGACCGCCTCAGCCTCCACACCCGTCTGTGCCGCCGCCAGCAGCGCACCAAGCAGCAGCGCCACTGCCACCGCAATCAGCAGCAGCGCAGTTCCAGCCGACCGATGTTCACGTGCCACCATCGCTGAGATTCTCATCCGCTTCCAGCCGGAAATCCGGCGGCGATTATAGCACAACCGCCGCCACCGCCAGCGCGCGTCAGGCAGGCGACGGGCAAGCGCCGGGTCGCTCATGCGCTGCAATTCGCCCTTGACGCTGTGGTCCGCAGTGCTAGAATGCTGTCACTCCACGCCGAAGTGGCGGAATTGGCAGACGCGCTACGTTCAGGGCGTAGTTCTCGCAAGGGAGTGTGGGTTCGACTCCCACCTTCGGCACAGCAAAAGCCCGGGTCACACCGGGCTTTTTGTTTGCTATACTGGATGCGATGAATCGTTCGCACGCACGAGCCGGGAATGCAGCGCAACCGTCCACCCGCCACGCCCAAGCCCACCGGGCAGTTCTCCGGCATTCAGGTGATGTTTGCCGGCATCCTCGCCATCGGGCTGTTCCTGGCGATCGACTTCAGCGGACGCATCACCGCCAGCCAGCCGCTGATGCAGGCGTACGAACGCGTGCAGGACGAGATCACGGCGCTGCGCGATGAGCAGGCGGGGCTGATCCGTGAGCGCGATTACGTGCGCAGCGATGCCTACGTCGCGCAGTGGGCGCGCAGTGAAGGCCGCATGATCCTGCCCGGCGAGATGCTCGTCATCCCGGTCCCTTCAGGCGTCGAAGCCGCCGCCACCCCCGCCCCGATCGTGCCAGTCATCCCCATCGAGCCAGCCTCGCAGACGCCCGATCACTGGCTGCTGTGGTGGAGCCTGTTCTTCGACAGTCCGCCCCCGGTGCAGCAAGCGCCGGATTGAAGTTCCCTTGCCTCTGTTGTAGAGTCGTTCGCAAGCCGGGTGGTTAGCTCAGTTGGTTAGAGCGTTCGCCTTACAAGCGAAAGGTCACAGGTTCGAGCCCTGTACTACCCACTCCTTCATCATCTCATGGTTCGCCCGGCCCATTCAGATTGCGCTCAATACGTCCCGGCCCCTCGCTGCGCGCCGGCAGGATACGTTTTCCCTGTCAATTGCTTGAAACTGCGCAAAGTCGTGGTATAAATTGGTTTTTGGTTTACGAAAAGAAACCGAACGCTGACGATCCCATGCCCATGCTGCAGGCGGATGCACGCAGCATCCTGATCATCGATGACGACCCGGACGCTGCAGAGACAGTGAGCGCGATCCTGGAAAGTGCCGGCTACACCTCCACCGCGCTGCCGCTGGACCCAGGCACGCTGGCGGAGATCCAGCAGGCGCAACCCGATCTGGTGGTGCTGGATGTTTCGCACGGCGCGGGACTGGAACTGCTGCACCAGCTGCGCACGATCTCCTCGCTGCCGCTGATCGCCATCGACGAGGGCAGGCAGCGCGCACGAGTCGATGCGCTGGAGGCCGGCGCAGACGACGTGCTCAGCGAGCCCATCGCCCGCGAAGAGCTGGTTGCGCGCGTGCATGCGCTGCTGCGCCGCATCGAGCGCATGCCGCCGGCAGAGGACCGCCTGGTGGTACGCCAGCTTGAACTCAATATCGGCCGGCGCAGCGCGACGCTCGCAGGGCGGCGCCTGCATCTCACCCCCATCGAGTACAGCCTGCTGCTGCATCTGGCACGCAATGCCGGCCAGCCCGTCTCGCATACCGAGCTGCTGCAAGCGGTGTGGGGCGGCAGTCAGGAGAGCGACTACTCGGTGCTGCGCGTCAATATCTCGCGCCTGCGTCAGAAGGTTGAGGTCAACCCGCGCCACCCCACCTACATCGTGACCGTGCCCGGCGAAGGCTATGTCATGGATCCGGTGCGCCGCCCGCGCTGACCACGGCGCGCTATCTGGCGCAAGCCACAACTCTCTGTTACGCTTCTGATCGGTATGATTGAGCATCGGCCGGTGCACATCGCTCCAGGAGGCGCATGCGCTTTCGCGGCATTCTGATCGTGCTTGGCGCAGTACTGATCGCGCTGACGTACAGCTTTCCTCTGTGGCAGCCGCTCTTTAACCGCGATGCTGGCGCTGCCGATCAGGGTATCCCCGGCCTGCCCGCCAACCTGCAGGCGATCTACAATGTCCTGCCACCCGAGCAGCAGGCCGCCTACCAGGCGGTGATGGCGCAGAACATGCAGGCAGCGATCGACATGCTCAATGCCTCGCTGCAGCCGCCCGTCCCCGCCCCCGCCGACATGCAGTCGCTGCCGTCCATGGCTGGGCCGGTCGAAGTGGGCAGCGGCGCCTTCGAGCGCGTCGATGTGCTGCGCTGGGGTCGTGGTGATGTCATGATCTATCAGCAGGTCGATGACAGCAAGCTGCTGCGCATGGAGAACTTCAGCGTCGCCAGCGGGCCCAGCCTGCGTGTGGTGCTGTCCGCCGCCGCACAGCCCCTCACCGTGGAAGAGATGCGCCAGAGCGAGCTCGATATCGATCTCGGCCAGCTTGCAGGCAACACAGGCAACCAGCATTACGAAATCCCGGCAGATACCGATCTTGCCCAGTACCGTAGTGTGGTGATTTACAGCGCAACGCTCAATATGATCTACAGCTATGCGCCACTGATCATCCGCTAGTGACGAGGAACAACGACGATGCCCGCCGACTATGCGGTTCTCGCGCCCATCTACGACAAGCTAGGACTTTCCACACGCACTGCTGATCTCATTCCTCAGCTGTTCTCGTTCGCGCAGGTCACGCATGCATGGATGGGCCGGCGAGTGCTGGAGCTCGGCACAGGAACAGGCGCAGTCGCGTACTGGCTTTCCCGGCGCGGGCTGAACGTCACCGCCGTCGACTCCTCGGCAGAAATGATCACCATCGCCTCGCAGGCCTTCGAGACCAGCGGCATGGGGCTGATGTGGCGCCAGGCCGATGCGCGCTTCCTCAATCAGGAATTCGACAACACCGACATGGTAATCGCACTCGATCTGGTCAACGATCTCAACAGCCTCAAGGACCTGGAGGCGGTGATCGGCACGTCGTTCCGCGTGCTGGAGCCGGGCAAGATGCTCATCTTCGACATGCTCACCGTGCGCGGGCTGGCGCAGCTCGATCAGCACAACGCCGAAGTGTACTCCGATGAGGAGCTGACCGTGTTTGCCACACGCCAGTTCGATCACGACCGCCAGACCAGCAGCACACGCTACACGATCTTTCAGCGCCAGCGCAACAGCCCCTACTACCTGCGCAGCACCGCCATGCAGTCCCATCGCGGCTATCCGGTGCAGGTGGTGCAGGCGCTGCTCAGCCGCACAGGCTTTGAACTGATCGCGCTCACCGACATGGATCTCCAGCCGTTCGATGCCGCCAACCCGAATGGTGATCGCGTGCTCTTCGTCGCAAGAAAGCCTGGCGGCACAGAGGACTAACATATGACCGTCGCATCTCCGATTCGCGCCTCCATCCCAGCGGCGGTTTATCCCGTTGACCGCGAGCACGGTGGCCTGCGTCTCGTCATTCTGCTCGCCTTCCTCGGCGGCTGGGTCGCCGGCGGGCTGGTGCTCTCCGCGCTCATCACCGCCTCCGGGCTGAACCTGCTGGCAGTGCTCGGCGGCTTCCTGATTGGCTATCTATGTTCGCTGCTGGCCGAGCGTTTTCTCAAGCCGCGCTGGCGCAGCGGCCGCGAAATCCAGATCGACGACCATGCGGTGCGGCTGGTTCGCCGCGGCGTGACCGAAGCGGAGATGCGTCACGATCAGCCGGTGGAGGCGCTCGCCTGGCGCTTTGAGATCCGCAAGCGCGCGCGCATCCCCAAGGGCTGGTCGATGCTGGCGATCGCGCTCGAGTCGGACTCGCAGTTCCTCGTGGCCTACACCTTCCTCTCGCCCCAGATGCTGGAGGCGCTGCCCGACCGCGATCGCTTTCGCCTGCTGGCCCCGCGCAGCGCGCAGAAGCGCGGCGCCGCCGCTGCCGATGCGCCCAGCCTGCGCCTGGCTGGCGAGGAGCGCCGGCTGCGCGCTGCCGAGGAAGTGCGATGGGCGCTGGGCGCCGAGATGACCCCGGAGGACTTCGCCAGCTACCGCGATCAGGTGGCGGCCCGTTTCCCCGAATGGGCGCCGCTCTCATGAGGCGGCTTGCGCTGCTGAGCGTGCTGATCCTGCTGGCCACATCTCCGCTGGCCGCACAGCAGGCAGAGGCCACCGAAATCCCGATGTTCAGCGGACAGAACGGCGTGCTCGCCGCAGATCAGAGTGCGCGCTACACCTTCAACGGCGTCACCGGTCAGATCATCTCCGCCTGGGTGCGCGGAGACGACACGCTCGATCCAGTGCTGCAGCTCAGCGACAGCAGCGGGCGTGTGCTGCTCAGCGCCGATGATATCGCCTACCCGGAACGCCGCGATGCGCTGATCGAGGCGGCCAGCCTGCCCTACACCGACCGCTACACGCTCACCGTCAGCGGTTATGACGGCAGCGCCGGCAGCTACACCCTCACGCTCAACGCTGGCTTCGCCGACCTGCAGTACAGCGCAGACTTCGCCGCTGCCGACGAATGGTCCGCAGCGCAGAACGCGGTGATTGCCCCACGCGAAGGACAGCTCGATGTCAGCATCGCCGGGCAGCGCACGCACGGCGCCGCCGTCGAGTCACTGTACAGCGCGGCAGATGTCGCAGTGTACGCCGAGGTGAAGGCAGTCGATGCCTCGCGGGGGTGGAGCGCCGGGCTGGTCATCCGTCAGGAGGGGGCGCAGTATTACCTGTACGAGGTGAACGACGAGGGCCGCTGGCGCTTCTTGCGGGTGAATGGCAGCGACGTGACCGTGCTCAGCGAGTGGCGCAGTCACCCCGCTATCCGCGCGGGTGCGACGCAGTTCTCGCTGATGACGGTGGCGCGACGCGACGGCTTCGGCCTGTTCTACGACAATGCCCTGGTGGGCGCGCTCAGCGATACTGCCCTGCCCGGCGCCGGCGCGGTCGGGCTGGCCGCCGGCACGTATGGCGGGCTGCCAGGCGAAACGCGCGTGACTTTCGACAACCTGCGCGCCACCGCCCCCCTCACGCTGGATGGCGAGATCATCATCCCCGAGCAGGTCGGCACCAGCGCCGCCCCAGTACTCTCGCAGTCGCTGATCTGGCGGCATGTGGCCGAGGCCGACGGCGAAATGGCGCTGACCGTGCCGGAGGCCAGCGTGAACTATGCGCGCACCGGCATCAACCGGTTCATGCTCGGCCAGAGCACCACCTACACGCACTTCGCCATGGCCGGCACCGTGGACATCGGCACAGCCCCCGGTGCGACGGCGGGATGCGGCTTTGCCATACACTTCGCCAACGAGCAGAACTACACCACCGCCTATCTCGACGCGCAGGGCGGTTATGGTATTTCCACGCGCGTCAGCGGCGAGTTCGAGCCCGGACTGTTCGGCGAGAACCCGGGCTGGGCTGGCGGCGGAAGGCATCATTTGCTCATTCTGGCCGATGCGCCTAGACTGTACCTGTACGTAGATGGCGCACTGGCAGGATCCACCGAAATCGCAGAGGCAAGCGGCGAAGTCGGGATTGCTGCGCTGAACTACGAAACGGTAGACACCATGTGCAGCTTCGAGAACGTCTGGCTGTGGGCATGGAACTGAGCTGCTGAGAGCGTTCGCGCCTGTCGCAACGCACGAACGCCAGCGAGTGGGGGGCATTCGCGGCATGGATGCACTGGACCGGGCCGTCCTGCGCACCGTTCTGTACGGAGACGTTTTTGGCTTTCCAATGACGGCCGAGGAGATCCATCACTTCCTCATCGCCGATCTGCCAGCGACGCTTGCGGACGTGCGGCGGGCGCTGGAAACCTCGCCCGGACTGCAGAAAGTGCTGGTGCAGGTGGAAGGATACTTCGCCTGTTCAGGCCGTGCCGAACTGGCGGCGCTGCGCGCCCACCGCGAGCGCGCCTCGCAGCATTTGCTCAGCCCGGCGCAACACTACGGACGCTGGCTGGCGCGCATCCCCTTCGTGCGCATGGTCGGCGTGACGGGGGCGCTGGCGATGCGCAACGCGGCCACGCCACACGATGACATCGACTACATGCTGGTGACGGCTCCGGGGCGGGTGTGGCTGGCGCGCGCCTTCGCCATCCTGTGTGTGCGCGCAGGCCGGGCCCGCGGCGTGACGCTGTGCCCGAACTTCGTCGTCGCCGAAACCGCCCTCGCCCAGCCCAGACAGGATCTGTACATCGCCCACGAGATCGCCCAGGTGCTGCCGCTGTACGGCGAAGCGCACTACCACCGCCTGCGCGAACACAACCCGTGGGTGCCGGGCCTGCTGCCGAACGCGAGCGCGCCCTTTCATCCTCAGCCGCAGTATCAGCCCTGCGGCGCATGGCGCGCGCTCAAGGCCGCCGGCGAGTGGGTGCTCGGCGGTCCGCTCGGCGGCATGCTCGAGCGCTGGGAGGCCCGCCGCAAGCGCACGCGCTTCGCGCAGCACATGCAGCCCGGCGGAGCGGCGCAGATTGACGCTGAACAGGTCAAGGGACACTTCCGCGACCACGGCCATCCGGTGATGGTGAGTTATCACAGTCGGCTGGCAGAGCACAACCTGCTGCCCGCCGCCGGCGATTAGCGCAGCGTCACCTGCCCGGCAGCGCCGCGATAGCGCACGGTGCGCGGCGCGCCTGCCAGCTCCACCAGCCGCGCCGCCCCCGCCACCACCACGAAGTTCGCGTCGATCATCTCCGCGCCGGGCGCAGCGATCACCGCCTGCCCATCCGTGACCGCGATCGACTGCACATTTCCCACCGCATCTGCAACAGCCACTTCCGCCATTTCTGAAGCCGGCAGCACGAACTCCCCGGCACTCGCGTCTGCGCTCCACATCACGTAGAGCGTACGATCGGGGAAGGCGATCGTCACCAGATCACCGCCGCCGCGCGCGAAATGCTCAGCACGTCCACCCTGCATGCGCCGAATGACCTGCTGATACGCGAACCAGGCCGGCCGCAGCGAACCGTCCGCGCGCACCAGACCCCACGGTTCCGCGACGCCCGGCACGAAGTCATTGTCCCACAGCCGGTACACCGCCATCCGGTCCACGCCGTTCGCCAGCGCCAGCGCAGCTGCCTGCACCACAAAATCCGCCTGCTGCTCCAGCGACACCTGGAAGGGCGCGCCAATCGCTGCCGCCGGATCCCGGCGCGGGCTGGCGTTGAATTCGCTCAGCCACACATCCTTGCCGCTCAGCCCGTATGCGCGCAGGATGCGCTGATTCTCGCGAATGATGAAGCCGACGGACGATGTCGTGAAGTAGATGTGCAGCGAAATCCCGTCGAAGAACCAGCCGTTGGCACGCGCCGCTCCATCACGCTGAACGACGCGCAGCAGGCGGGCCAGATAGGGTTCACGATAGGCATTGACGTCGTACCACCACGTCATCCCGGCGATCTGAATGTGCGCTGCCGGATCGACCGCGCGCGCCGCCAGGTAGCCGGTGCGCAGGAGCAGCGCATAGTCCGCTACCTCTCCCTCAAACTCGACGATCCCTTCACCCGGGCGAATGTCCGGCTCATTCCAGATCACCCAGTGATGCACACCGCGCGGCGCGTACGCTTCCACCAGCCGACGCACGAATTGACCGAAAGTATTGGCGGGATCATCGTGGGCCAGCGCCAGCCCGCGCGGAACACCCGCCGGCGTGCCCGTGTCCGAAGCCCAGGCTGGTGTCGCCTTGATCACGCCAACGATCTGCCGGCCAGCAGCGGCGGCGTCATTCAGGATGGAGTCCGGCACGCTGGAGGCGTCGAATTCATCCGGCCCGTTCGGCTGAAAGCGGTTCCAGCTGAACACCACGCGATCCCACGACACGCCCAGCGCCGCAGCCTCACCGGGGCGGTAGTAGCCCTCCACCACGCCGAATAAATGCCCCGGGTCCGATGGCTGGGCATGCGCCAGCAGAGGCAGGAGCAGAATAAACAGCAGCACAGCGCGATTCATGACGATGTCCTCACCTCCGCCAGAAAGCAGCGGGGAGCGCCCGCAGCAGCAAGCGCCCCCCGCATGAAGCCAGTTCAGTTGTGACGCGCGCGCTTCAGCGGCGCATGACGTTGCCGAGCGAGTCGCAGGCCGGGCACGAGCGATCGGGCCGGAACATCGCGTAACCGCCCGCGGGGTCCGTGCCCCAGAACGGGAAGTCGACATTCCACACGATCATCAGGCGCACCCGCCCGCTCTGCGCGGCAGCGACCGCCGCCTCAGCCAGCCACTGCGCCTGCTGCGGCACAGTGACATTCTGCGCCCACGCGAACGCGCCCGGCAGCGGATCGGTGAAGCCCTGCGGTGAGAGATAGCCCAGCTCGGTGAAGCACACCGGCTTGCCGCCAAACGGCGAGTACCCACGCGAGAGCATGCCGCCGAAGTAGCGCGTCGGGTAGTTGTCGCGCGGATCCCCGCTGTTCTGCGTGGGCGAAACGATACCCTCGTTGTAGTGCAGGCCGACGCAGTCCATGTACTGCGCCGCACCCGCCGCGGCCATCTGGCTCATGAAGGCGTCGTCGTTGCAGCCCTGCGCCGTACAGCCGGCCGCGCCGAAGAAGCCAGTCGGGGCCGGCGCACCGCTGATGACGATGGTATTGGGGTTGCGGCTCTTGATGCTGTTGAATGAGGCCGCCAGCAGACGGGTGTATGTCGCGCCGTTGATCTGCCCGACCGGCCATTCGCGGTCGATGTTCGGCTCGTTCCACACCTCAATCGCTTCTACGCCCAGCGCTGCCACGCCGCCCACGAAGTTGGCGTAGCTCTGGATGAAGCTGTCGTAGTTGCCCATATCCGCCTGGTCACCGACAATGCCCAGCAGCAGCTTGAAGCCGTTGGCGCGCGCCTGTGCCAGCATGTTCTGCACGACGCTCGGATCCTGGCCCAGGCGATACTCCCACTGCTTCTTGACCCAGGTCATACGAGAGCGCTGCATCAGGCTGACCGTGTTGGCGTTCAGCTCCAGCACGTGACCACCCAGCTCAAACGCGCCGCCCGCAGCCGATCCCGCGACCGGCGGTGGCAGGTTGCCGGCTGGCTGCGCCGGGGCCGCCGGCTGCGTCACGCGATCGCAGGTGGTGATGATCGTCGCATCGAAGCTCGAACGGCCCTCAAACTGGCGGCCATCCAGCGCGGTGATCACGAAGCGCCAGCCGAAGTACAGCGTGCGAGGCTGCTCGACATTGGTCGTGCAGTCGTCGATGCCCGCCGGGAACTCGGTCTGCTCCCAGGTGTAGCTGCGCAGCGGCCGCAGCGTCACGTCGAAGCGCTCCGACAGGGCCTGCCTCACCGCTTCAAATGCGCGGGTGAGCTGATCAGCTGGCGTGAAGGTGGGCTGCACGTCCTGCGCCGCGACGCGGGTGCTGCCGCCCTGTGCGACCAGCGCAAACACGAGCGCCAGAATGGCGATGATGGTTCCAGCGCCCGTATGAACGGCACGCCGCGAGATAGTTGTCGACTGCTGCATACCCTCAACCTCTGTGTCTATTCGGCCTAATCCGCGGGCTTCAGACCCGCTGTTCCTGCAAAGCTTACAAAACGCCGCGCCGAATTACCATGCCGGGTAGGGATTCCGTCAGCTTTGCGCTGGTCATTCCGCCTCCGGCTCGCGGCTGGCGTGCACCACATACAGCGGATCGCCGCCCGCTGGAAACAGCCGCCGCACCGGGCGCTGCCACGCGGTGATCTCGTGCCAGCCGCCGCTCGCCTCAAAGTACGTGGTCACCAGCGCCATGCGCTGCGCATCGCTGCCAGCGGACCAGGCAGCCACCGCTTTGGTGGGAAAGCAGCGGTTGGAGAAGGCCACGATGAACACCCCGCCCGGCCGCAGCACCCGGCGCACGTCCGCGAACACCTGCAGCGGCCGCGTGAGGTACTGCACCGACACCGTACACACCGCCGCGTCGAACACCGCATCATCGAAGGGCAGACGCGGCTCGCGGTTGAGGTCGTGGACGACGAACTTGTCCAGCTGCGGATTATCGGCCATCTCCTCGGCATTCATGCCCAGCCCGACCACACGCGCTGGCTGCAGCGACCCCGGCAGATGCGAGCGCCAGCTGCTCATCAGATCGAGGATCACCCCACGCGCGGGCAGCAGCGCCGCGAACCGCTCGGTCAGCGCCGCGATCGCGCCGTCGTCGATGTGCACCACCTTGCGCGGAAAAGCGTAGAACAGCGTGTCATCGCTCTCGTCGTAGCGCGTGAACAGTTCCGATGGGAAGCGCATCACTCACTGACTCCTGACCACATTACACAACCTCCATAGCCTAACGCCGACGCTTGAGTCCATGATGAGCATCAGCGGAGCAGTTCGTAGACCACCACGCCATCACGTGAAATCAGCCGGCGCAGGCGCGGCTGCGCATCAACCTGCGCCATCGTGAAGCTGTAGTCGTAGCTCAGCGCCCATTCGCTAACCAGCACATAGCGCACACCCCAGGCAGCAAGCTGATCGAGCGCACCATCGCCCGGAAAAGTCGTCAGGGCGGGATGCCTCTGCCGATACAGCAGAGGGAGATATGTGCCGTAACCGAAGGTGACCGGGTGGCCGTGCACCGTGGTGTACCACATCGCGGGCCCGCTTAGCGCCTCTGCGAGCGGAAACTCCATGATCGGATCGCGGTCGGGCTGCGCCGCCAGCCATGCGTCCACGGGCCGGGGGCGCATCTCGGAGAGCGGCTGCGGCCCCGGCCATGACCCGAACAGAATCAGGCCAAGCGCCAGTACGCCATACCCTACCTGCCGCCTTGCACTTTGCGTACGCAGCAGGCTGGCCAGGCCGGCGGCCATCAGCACACAGGCGCCGAGCTGCACCAGCACGGAGAAGCGGCCCCAGCTGCGCACGCTGTCAGCAAAAGGCACGATCTCGCGCAGCAGCAGGTCCGGCAGGGGATATCCAGAGGGAGCCGGGAGATCGTGAGATAGGGCCCAAGACTGAGCACAAAGGCCGCGATCATCATCCACTTGAGAGAGCGCCACGATGGCCCGTGCGTTCTGCGGGCGCCGATCAGAGCCAGCAGCAGCGTCACCCAACCGATGCTGATCACAAACTCCGTCATCATCGGAGTAGGAAGCGGCCACATCACACGCGAGATTGCCTCGCCCCACAGCGGATGCAGCGGATTGGGCATGAGATAGTCGGTGAAGCTCGCGGCCCAGAACGCCGCCTCTCGCAGCGGCACGACCGTCGCGCCCCGGGAGTCGAGCTGCAGATAGGGGACGAGGAAGGGCAGGCACAAGGTAAGCACGACCACGACCGCGAGCACCGCGCTCAGCCAGCGCCTCGGATCTCGAAGGTGCGGTATGAGATTGCCTGCCCGTGCCAGCACAACCACCGGCAAGGCAAGGCCCAGCAGGAAAGCGTAGTACCATGACGATAAGGCCGCCAGTGCCACCATCCCGCCCAGCACTGCGCCTTCGCGCAGACGGCCACGGTCCAGCCACAGATCGAACCACAGCAGCGCCAACGCGAGCCAGTGCGTGTCGAAGAGCGGCATATGGCCTGTCAGCTTCTGCATTCGGTATGCGCTGAAAGCGAAGGCAGCACCGGCGGTGAAGGCTGCCAGTGCCGCCAGCCGTACAGGCATTTCGCTGTCCCGCAGCAGCCAGCGGCGAGCCAGCAGGTACACCGCCCAACCGCTGAGCACGGTCGAGCCAAGCGCTGCCAGATTGTAGCTGACAACTGGGCCAAACAACCAGGTCAGCGGAGCCATTCCGAACGTATGTATTGGCGTGATCTCACCGTATGCAAGGGGATATCCGAACGGAACGTAGATGTCCGGAGCGAAGAACGGATCCCGCCCTGCGCGCAGAGCATCCGCGATGAAGCCCATCTTCCAGGCGTATTCGTAGTTGTCAAGCCGGGCGCCGCCCAACACATGCGTGCCTAGATCAGGCAGCAATGGTCATGTGAAGCCGATGGTGAGGAGAAGATACGCAGCGAGCGCAGCCAGGTGATGACGGTGCCGTCTATCCAGGGCGCGCAAGCGTTCATTCCACGGCATGGTGAGCACGCACCGTGCAGAGAGCGTCACGCCTTGCCTTCGCCGGCCAGCCGCTTGAGCTCGTACAGCCTCGTCAGCGCCTCGATCGGGCTCAGGCTGTCCACCTCAAGGCTGCGCAGCAGGTCGAGCGCCGGGTTGGCGGGCGCGCCCTGTTCGGCAAACAGTGTCATCTGGCCCGCAGCGCGCGGGTCTGGCCGGGAGCGGCGCGGCGGGCGCAGCTCGAAATCACTGCCCTGCTCCTCGAGCTGGCGCAGCAGCTCGCGCGCGCGGTCCACCACGGGCCTCGGCAGCCCGGCGAGCTGCGCGACGTGCACGCCATAGCTGCGGTCCGCGCCGCCGGGGATGACGCGGTGCAGAAAGACGATGTCATCACCGCTTTCGCTGACCGCGACGTTGAAGTTGCGCGCACGCGGCAGGATGTTCGGCAGTTCGGTCAGCTCGTGATAGTGCGTGGCGAACAGCGTTCGGCAGTTCAGACGCGGGTTGTTGTGAATGTACTCGATCACCGCCCGGGCGATCGCCAGCCCGTCATAGGTGGAGGTGCCCCGCCCCACCTCATCCAGGATGAGCAGGCTGCGCCGCGAACTGCCCGCCAGCAGGCGCGCCGTCTCGATCATCTCGATCATGAAGGTGCTGTGGCCGGCGTGGATCTCGTCCTGCGCGCCAATCCGGGCGAAGATGCGGTCCACCAGCCCGATCGCCGCCTCATCCGCGGGCACAAACGAGCCGATCTGCGCCATCAGCGTGATGATCGCCACCTGGCGAATGTAGGTGGACTTGCCCGACATGTTCGGGCCGGTGATGATATGCACGCGGCTCATCGTGTCGAAGACCGTGTCGTTGGGCACGTAGCGCAGCCCGCTCTCCAGCAGGTGCTCCACCACGGGATGGCGCCCGCTGCGAATGACCAGCACATCATCCTCGCTCAGCACCGGACGGGTGTAGCCCTCGCGCGCCGCAACATCGGCCAGCGCGCAGAACACATCCAGGTGCGCCAGCGCGCGCGCAGTGTCCAGCAGCACCTTCGCCTGCGCCGCCAGATCCGCGCACAGCGTTTCAAACAACTGGCGCTCCACCGAGAGGATCTGTTCCTCTGCGTTGAGCACCAGCGATTCGTACTCCTTGAGTTCCGGGGTGATGTAGCGCTCGGCGTTGACCAGCGTCTGCTTGCGCACATAGTCGTCCGGCACGCGCTGGCTGTTGGCGTGGCTGACCTCGATGTAGTAGCCGAACACCTTGTTGAAGCCCACCTTGAGCGAACTGATCCCGCTGCGCGCGCGCTCCTTCGGCTCCAGCGCCGTGATCCACTCGCGCGCGTGCTGCGAGGCGTCGTAGATGTTGTCAAGCTCGTCGGCGTATCCCCGGCGGATCACGCCCATATGGTTGAGGTTCGCCGGCGGATCATCCACGATTGCCTGCAGAATGCGCCCTGTGACCTCCTCACACGGGTCCAGCCGCTCGACCAGCGCCGCCAGCGCACGCACCGGCTGCACGCGGGCGCGCAGCGCAGGCACCGCCTCCAGCGACTGGCGCAGCGCGATCAGGTCGCGCGGGGTGGCCTTGCCGATCACCAGCCGGTTGGTCAGTCGCTCCAGATCGCTGACGGCGCGCAGGCCCTCACGCAGCTCTGCGCGCAGCAGCTCATCCGTTTGCAGCGCCGCGACCGCATCCAGCCGCGCATTCAGGCGCCTGAGATCGAGCAGCGGCTGTGTCACCCAGGTGCGCAGCAGGCGCGCGCCCATCGCCGTCACCGTGCGATCGAGGATGCTCAGCAGGCTGCCCCGCCCGCCGCCGGCGCGCACAGTCTCGGTCAGCTCCAGGTTGCGCCGCGTGTACTGATCGAGCACCATGAACTGCGCAGTGGAATACGGGTGCAGTCCGGTGAACTGCGCCGCACTGCCGCGCTGCGTCTGCAGCACGTAGGCCAGCAGCGCGCCCGCCGCCCCCACCCCCGCCCGCAGTTCGTCGATGCCGAAGCCGGCCAGCGTGCGCACCCGGAAATGCGTGCGCAGCACCTCGTCCGCCGTGCGCGGCTCGAAGTGCCAGTCGTCCACCGGCGTGAGATGGATGCTGGGCGGCAGGGTCGCGCCGCGCTCTGCCCAGCTGCGGGGCAGCAGCACTTCGCGCGGGGCCAGCCGGGCGAGCTCCTCGACGACACTGGACGCCGCGCCTTCGCCAGTAAGCTGCGTCACGGCAAATTCGCCGGTCGACACGTCGGCGTAGGCCAGCCCGCAGCTCTCCCAGCGCCCTGTCGCCAGATCGCCCACAGGCAGCATCGCCAGCAGGTAGTTGTGCTCGTTTTCGCTCAGCAGGCCGGGTTCTGTCACCGTCCCCGGTGTGATCACCCGCGTCACCTCGCGCTCGACCAGCCCTTTGCCGTCCGGCTCGGTCACCTGCTCGCACACGGCGACGTGATGCCCCTTTTCGATCAGCCGGGCGATGTAGCTCTCCACCGCATGATAGGGCACGCCCGCCATCGGCACGCGCTCGTTCTTGCTGACCGGGCGGCTGGTCAGCACCAGATCAAGCTCACGCGCTGCCGTTTCGGCATCACGATCGAACGTCTCGTAGAAGTCGCCCAGGCGGAACAGCACGATGCAGTCCGGATAGTGCTTCTTGACGTCGAGATACTGCTGGCGAAGTGGGGTGACCCCGGAAGGCGCGGCTGGGCTCATCTGTGGCAGAACTCGCGAAGACTCGGCACAATACGCTCGGAAGGTTGGTTGAACTGAGCAGAGAGTCTATCCTGCGGGTGATGCGCCCGCAATGCATCGGAAAACGTCATGACTGACTATGTCATTGGGATTGATCTGGGCGGCACACGTCTGCGCGCTGCGCTGATGGATGACGATCTGAACATTCTGCAGCGCCACGAGGTGCTGACGCTGGCGCACGAAGGGTTTGACGCCACCTTCGGGCGCGTGCAGCAGGTCATTCGCGCAGTGATGCCGGCGGAAACCGGCCAGGTGCGCGGCATCGGCCTGTCGATCCCCGGCCCCGTCAATCCCTTTCGCGGCGTGGTCGAGCTGGGCACCAACCTGGCCGGCTGGCACGATGTGCACCTGGGCGAACTGCTGCGCCAGCACTTCGACCGGCCGATCTACCTGGGCAACGATGCCAATGTGGCAGTGCTCGCCGAGGCCACCCGCGGCTCAGCCACCGGCTGCCGCCATGTGATCTTCCTCACCATCAGCACGGGCATCGGCAGCGGCATGATCGTGGATGGACGCATGCTGCTGGGCAGCGAAGGCATCGGCGCCGAGGCCGGCCACATGATCCTCGTGGTGGATGGTCAGGTCAGCACGCTGGAGAAGGAAGCCGCCGGCCCGGCGCTGGCGCGGCGCGCGCGCGCAGCCATCGAGGCGGGCGAGGCCACCAGCATGCGCGAGATCGTGCACGGACAGCTTGACCAGATCAGCGGCAAGACCGTCGGTCAGGCAGCCATGGCGGGCGATGCGCTCGCCCTGCGCATCGTTCAGCGCGCGGGCCACATGCTGGGCTACGGCGTAATCACGCTGCTGCAGATCTTCAATCCGGAGATCGTGGTGTTCGGCGGCGGCGTGACCACGGTCGGTGAGCTGCTGTTCGCCCCGATGCGCGAGGCAATTGAAAAGCACAGCATCGACCGCGCTTACCACCGCAGCCTGCGCTACGAGCGCGCCGCACTGGGCGAAAACGTCAGCCTGATCGGCGCGGGCGCGCTGGTCATCACCCGCGGCGGCGTGGAGGAGATCAGCGCCGTGCGGGCGCGGCTGGATGCCTAGCCACGGCCGGGCGGTGCCACCACGCTGCCAGCCTTGCGCCTGACATCAGCCTCCGGGCGGAAGCGTGACGCCGACCACGTGTCGTCAACAGCGGCCTGACCGACCGGCCCCCAACCGGCTTCGTGCAGCAGCGTCCAGCCCCTGTCACGGTTGATATCCGTCTTCACTTTGCTCGTGCCTTTGGGGTAGCAGAACCACAACACGCTGTCGCGCCGTACGGCAGCGAGCGCGAGGGGAATGATCGCATTTGCCGACGCCTGGTCCACCACAAAGCTGATCACGAAGTCATATTTGCCATCGGGTGCCGGTTCGCCAAGAATTCCATCTGGCAGCGGCGCCAGCAGCGCTGTCGCACTGTCGGCAGCAGCGCCGAGGACCAGCATGTGCATGCCCGGCTTCAGACTCATGCGCTCAGCGAGGCTCCGTGACATCGTGTTCACTCCATTTCAGGCGACTGATCAGAACATTCACACCATATTCCAATTCGTCATGGTCTGCAAGCGGCGCAACCCCTCTCGCAACATCCACGTTCTGAACACAGGAACGTCAGCGCTCACCTGATACTGCTTCCTATTGTGCGCTTGGGGATGAACGCCTAGCCACGCATGAGCGCACGCAGCAGCGCACGACTGCGCCCCTGCGTGACCAGCAGCAGCGCCCCTTCTAACGGGCGGAAGCCGAGCACGCTCTCGTCGTCGCGCACGCTCAT
>CAZZJW010000035.1:28427-40376 GCA_964654755.1 uncultured Pleurocapsa sp.
GCGCACCGCGCTGGTCAGCGCGTCTGGCGGCGGGCGCAGCGCCCGATACAGCCGAACGCGCAGCGGCATCCCGGGCGGCGGGCCATCGAAAAGCCAGCGCTCCTCGTCCTCGTGCAGCAGTTCGCAGCCCCGCAGCGCCGCCTGCACGCCGTCCGTCATCGCGTCCACGTCCAGCCGAATGACCGACCGAACCCGCTGTGCTGCATGTCGTCCTCCGCCATCCACCCAGACCGTGCGATGTCGTCATCATAGCCGGAATCATCACAGGGTCCAGCATTGTATTTCTGTAAGAAATACGGCAGCAGTGCTGCCTTGACGCGGCGCCTTATGCTAGACTGTAGGCTATGCTCGCACTGCTTGATTTCCGCGTTCGCCAGCGCGATTTCCTGCTGGAAATCTCCCGCGCCATCACTGCGCGTCTCGATCTCAGCGAGGTCCTGCGCCGGGTGGTCAACGCATCGGTGGTGATGCTGGCCGGCCAGGTGGGCGTGATCGCCCTGCGCGACGCGACTGGCCGCTACAGCGTGCGCGCCGTCATGGGCGTCGATCCGGCGCGCATTCCGGAACTCGACGGCTGGCTGCACAACCTGATCGAAACCGCCAGCGCGCGCGATGTCGAGCAGCTCAATGCCCGCCTGCGCGAGATGGCCCAGGCGATCGACCCCAGTCTGGTGCAGACCTTCGCCCTGCCGCTCCAGATCGGCGGGGAGGCCGTCGGGCTGATGATCGTCTTCCGCAATTTTCAGGGCGGCGCCACCCCGGACGACATCCAGGTGCTGCAGAGCTTCGCCGATCAGGCCGCGATCGCCGTGCACAACGCCCAGTTGTACGAGCGCACCAGTCAGGACCGTCGGCAGCTTGCGGCGGTGGTGCAGTATTCCGGTGACGGGGTGATGATCCTCGACGCCGCGCTCAACATCCTCAGCTTCAATCGCGCGCTGGAGAAGATGACCGCATGGACCGCCGCCGATGCCATCGGCCAGCCGCTCGACGGCGTGATCCAGTTCGCGCGCGTCGACTCCGGCGACCTGCACGCGGCGCTGGCCTCCGGCTGGCCGCATGCATCTGGCGAAGACAATACAGTCTATGTGGAAGGTGAGCTGCTGCGCCGGGATGGCATGCGCGTCAGCGTCGGCATTCGCTATGCGCCGCTGCTCAACGCAGAGGGCGGCCTCTCGCATCTGGTCGCCAACGTGCGCGATATCACGCACTTCCGCCAGGCGCAGGAGATGCAGAACGTCTTCATCTCCACCGTCTCGCACGAGCTCAAAACGCCGGTCGCGCTCATCAAGGGCTACGCGGCCACGCTGCGCCGTGACGATGCGCATTGGGACGAGGCCTTCGTGCGCGAGTACAGCACAGTGATCGAAGAGGAGGCAGACCGCCTGACCGAACTGATCGAGAACCTGCTCACCGCCAGCCGGCTGCAGACCGACAGTGGGCTGAAGCTCTCCCCGGGGGATGCGCTGCTCGATCAGATCGCGGCGCGCGCCGTCGAACGCTTCCGCACGCAAACGCGCCAGCATCAGTTCGCGCTCGATTTCCCCGACCGCTTCCCCGCCGTGCCGGGGGATGCGGTGCGCCTGCGCCAGGTGATGGACAACCTCCTCAGCAACGCCATCAAGTACTCACCGGACGGCGGCACGATCACCGTCGGTGGCAGCGACGAGGGCGACCACATCCGCGTGTATGTGCGCGATCAGGGCGTGGGCATCCGCGAGAGCGATCAGGAGCGCCTGTTCGAGCGCTTCTTTCGTGTGGATGGTGCGCTCAGCCGCCGCACGCAGGGCACAGGACTCGGCCTCTACCTGTCACGCTCGATCGTGCGGGCGCACGAGGGCAGCATGACCGTCGAAAGCCAGCCCGGCAAGGGCAGCACCTTCAGCTTCACCTTACCTAAAGCCTAGATCTCTATCCCAGCCAGGAGCGATAATGCCCGCACAGACCGCCATTCGCTGCCCTCACTGCAGCTTCCAGTTCCCCGCTAAGGTCCAGAGCGTCATCGATGCAGCGATCAATCCGCAGGGCAAGGCCATGCTGGTCTCCGGCGTGCTGAACGCCTTCCCCTGCCCCAACTGTGGTTCACCCGTGCAGATTTCCGTGCCGGTGATGTTCCACGACGGCAGCAAGGAGATGCTGCTGGCCTTCATCCCGCCGGAACTCGCCGTCGCCAAGCCGCAGCGCGAAAAGATCATCGGCGACATGATGCGCGAACTCACCGGCATGCTGCCCAGCGGTTCATTCCGCAGCTACATGTTTCAGCCGCGCGAGTCGCTCACCATGCAGGGCATGATCGACACCATTCTTGAGGCGGACGGCATCACCCCGGCGATGATGGCCGCCCAGCGCGAGCGCATGCGAATCATCGAGACGCTGCTCAGCGCGCCGCCCGAAACGCGCGCGGCCATCATCACGAAGAACGACGCGGTGATTGACGCGCAGCTCGTGCAGATGATCTCCGTGCTCATCCAGCGCATGTCCGCCCAGGGCCAGGCGGATGGAGCCCAGCAGCTCAGCTACCTGCAGCAGGAGCTGCTGCAGCATTCGACGTTCGGCCAGTCGCTGATGCAGGAGGCGCAGGCAGAACAGGCGATCGTCGAGGAGGTGACCAACAAGATCCGTGCGCTGGGCGAACAAGCCACCCAGGCCGACTTCGTCAATCTGGCGATCGAGCTGGGCGCAGACGAAAAGCAGCTTCAGGCACTGGTGGGCGTGGCACGGCCAGCGCTCGACTACACTTTCTTCCAGATGCTGACCGAGCGCATTGGCCGCGCACCCGCCGCCGAGCGTGATACGCTGCAGGCGCTGCGCGACCAGCTGCTGGCGCTGACGCAGGCGATCGACGAACACACGCAGGGGCTGCTGCAGGAAGCGGCAGAGCTGCTGCAGGTGTTCGCCAGCGCCAAGGACGAAGCGGCGCTCGATGCGCTCATCAGCGAGAACACCGACGCGATGGACGAGACATTCCTGAGCGTGCTGATGGCCAACATCGAGCAGGCCGAAGAGAAGCAGAACGCGCCGCTGCTGCAGCGGTTGCAGATCATCTATCAGAAGGCGATGGCGGCGCTGCGCCAGACCATGCCGCCGGAACTGCGTTTCATCAACGAGCTGATGAGCGCAGAGAGCGAGGACAAAGCGCGCGCGCTCATCCGCGCCGGGCTAAAGGAGTTCGGGCCGGGGTTGCTGGGGATGCTGGCCAGCGTGCGCGAGGCGATGCAGCAGCGCGGGGAGCCGGAGATCGTGCAGCACATCGAACGGCTGCAGGCGCTGGCGCAGCAGGAAGCGGGCTAAGCCGCCGACCCGCACCGAGACTTGCAGGAAACAAAAAGCGGGGCTGATCGCACAGCCCCGCCTTTATTGTGTTGCCATGTGCGCCAGCCCCGGGCTAGTCCCCGCTGGCCGGCGCGAGCGCTTCCTGCGGCGGGGCCCCTTGCTCCTCCGTCAGCACACTCTCGCTCACCAGCACGCGCTTGAACGCGGCGATCGCCACCTCGATCATCTCCAGGTCGGGCTGGCGCGTGGTGAGGTGCTGCAGCGCCAGATTGGGGATCACCATGATGCGGATGATCGGGTTGTTGATGTTCCGCGCGGTGAAGCGGATGAGCTCATACGCGATGCCGGCGATCACCGGAATGAGCACCACGCGGGAGAGGATGAGCAGCAGGAAGGGTGGCCGGCCAAACAGCGAGAACACGAACACGCTCACCAGCGCCACCGTCAGCAGGAACGCCGTACCGCAGCGCGGATGCTCGATCGGATAGCGCGCGACCACCGCCGGCGTGAGCTCCGCGCCCGCCTCGTAGGCGTTAATCGTCTTGTGCTCTGCGCCATGATAGCCGAACAGCCGCTTCACATCCGGCATCAGGCTGATCAGGCTGATGTAGATCACGAGGATCACCAGCTGGATAACTCCCTCGATCAGGTTGACGAGGAACGGCTGGTCATGCAGGCCAAGCAGCGATTGCAGCCCGGTGGCGGCGGCTGTGGGCAGCAGAAAGAACAGGCCGATACCCAGCAGCAGCGACACCCCCAGCGTGGCGAAGCCGATCGGGCCGTCGAAGATGCTGCTCTCCTCCTCTTCGCCCACCGCGATGTTAGCCGACCACATCAGCGCGCGCGTGCCCAGGCCGAGCGCATCCCACAGCCCGACCACGCCGCGCACAAAAGGCGTCCGCGCGATGCGCCCGCGGTAGAGCGTGGCGTTGAGGGTCTGCTCGTGCAGCACCACCCTGCCATCGGGCGCGCGCACGGCGATCGCCGCCTTGTGCGCCCCGCGCATCATCACGCCTTCCAGCACCGCCTGGCCGCCATAGAAGATTTCCTTCGGTTTCCCGTCATTCGGCATCGACGCGCATCTCCTCTTCAAAGCGCATGGGCACCCACGCGCCGCTCTGTTCAATCAGTACTTCACCCTCAGCGGCAGGCTGCAGCAGCAGCGCTGGCATCCCACCCACCGCGCAACCATCGCGCCGGTTACACGATGCGGGCGGCAAGGCCAGCGTAATGCCCTGCGCATCACCCGCCACAGTGACGATATTACCATACGCGTCCGAGAGCTGCCCGCTTTCCCCTGTCGGCGGCAGGCGCAGCACAACGGGAGCCTCTCCACGCGCCCAGGCCACCCACAGCACCTGGCCATCCGCGCGGTCAATGCGCACCAGCGCCGCGCTGTCCGTTTGCGCGTACGCCGCGCGCACCGCGCCGGACATCTCGCGGATGACTGTGCCCCAGGCGGTGTACGCGGGCCGCAGCGACTCGTCGGCGCGGATCAGCCCAAACGACTCCGCGCCCGGCGGAAGGGTCCAGTCGAAGAACTTGTACACGCCGATGCGGTCCGCGCCCGCCGCCAGCCCCAGCGCCGCCGCCTGCACCACGAACGCACTTTGCTGGTCCAGCGTGATCTGGTACTGCGGACGGGTCACCGGCCACAGCGGATCGAGATTAGGCGAGGCGTTGGTCTCGACGATCCAGATCGCCTTGTCCGACAGCCCATGGGCGCGCAGGATATCGGTGAAGGCATGCACGATTGGATACACCGTGTCGGTGCGGAAGTAGATGTGCAGCGCCAGCGCGTCGAAGTAGTACCCGTTCTGCTGCGCCTCAGGCATCGCCTCCAGCACGCGCAGCAGCCGCTCCACATACAGTGCGCGCCCGGCGTTGACATCATGCCAGTACGTCGTGCCCGCCAGGATGATATGCGCGTCAGCATTTGCCTGCCGGGCAGCGGTGTAGGCCACCTGCAGCAGGCGCGCGTAATCCTCGATGCTGCCCTCGAACTCATAGCCATACACGCCAGCGGGGATGTCTGGCTCATTCCAGATGATGAAGCGCGACACCCCGCGTTCTCCGTAGTACGCCGCCATGCGCCGGATGTAGCCCGCCCACAGGTTGCCCGGATCGTCCACATCCAGATACAGCCCGCGCGGCACGCCAATCCCCGGCGTGCCATCCGTCGCCCAGGCGGGCGTGTGCTTGACGACAGCCACCACCTCGCGGTTGCACGCGCCGGCGGCCTGCAGCCACTCGTCGGGCACGTTCCACGGGTTCCAGCTCTCCGGCCCGTCAGGCTGCTGCTGCGCCCAGTCGAAGATGATACGCTCCCAGCCCAGCCCAAGTGCGCACGCCTGCTCTGGCAGCAGAAACGCCTCGACCGCGCCAAAGCGGTTGGCCGGCTGCACAGCATCCTGCGCCTGCGCTACCGCCACCAGCGCCAGCAGCACGCCCAGCACACACACACGCACCGCCCTCACGCGCGCACCACCTGGCGCGCATTCTCCGGCGCGACATCAAGCAGCACGAGCTGCGGCTGGCGCTTGTCGCGGAAGGTGTTGATCTCCAGCGAGAACGCCAGGTCAACGCGTTCGCCCGCTTCCGGCTGCCACCCCGCCATGCGAAAGCCGATCGCATCGATTGGCGTACCGCTGCTGCCTGCCACGCGCAGCTTGAGCGCATCCTTGTTCCTGCCGACCATCCGCGAGTCGGCCACACGCACGCCGAAGGCCGCGAAGGTGGGCGCGCTGCACTGGCTGCCCGTCGGCTCAAGCTGCCCCAGGTCCTCGACAGCCTCCAGCGTGATCGTGCTGAGATCGAGCTCGGCATCAATCTCCACCGTCGGGGCCACATCCTCCGCCCGCAGCGCTTCTTCAGCCAGTTCCATCAGCCGTTCACGCAGCGCCGGGATATTGTCGTTGAGCACGGTGAAGCCCGCCGCCTGCGCATGACCGCCGTGCCGCACCAGCAGGTCTGCGCACTGGTCGAGCGCGTGGGTGATGTCGAAATGCGGCGTGCTGCGGCAGGACGCGCGGCTTTCGGTCTCACCGTGCTCAAGGATGATCGCCGGACGGTAGTACTCCTCAGTCAGCCGCCCGGCCACCAGCCCGACGATCCCCGGCAGGAAGTCCGGGCTGCCCGCGAAGATCAGCGGCGCATCGACCGCGCGTTCGACTTCGATCTGGGCGCGCACGCGCTCCTGCGCTTCAACCGTGCGCTCCTGGCGCTGCGTGTTGAGCCGGTTGAGTTCATCGGCCAGCGCCGCCGCCTCAGCGGGGTCCGTTGTCGTCAGCAGGTGATAGGCCTTCATCGCGCTGTCCAGCCTCCCGGCAGCGTTGATTCGCGGGCCGATGATGAATCCGATGTCGCGGGCGCTCAGCCGTTCAGGCGGCGTGCCCGCTGCCTCGAGCAGAGCGCGCAGGCCCAGTCGTTCCGTGCGCCGCAGCCGCTCCAGCCCACGGCGCACCAGCGCGCGGTTCTCCTGCCGATCCAGCGGCGCAAGATCCGCCACCGTGCCGATCGCCACCAGATCGAGCAGCGAGTCGGGCTGCAGCGCAGGCGGGCGGCGGCCATTGCTGGCCACCATCAGCAGCGCCTCGGCGATGCGGTAGGCCACCCCCACCCCTGCCAGCATCGGCTCGGTGTAGCTGCAGTCCGGCAGTTTGGGGTTGATGACCGCATAGGCGTCCGGCACCTCGGCGCCCACCGAGTGATGATCGGTGATGATCAGATCGAGGCCGTATTCGCGCGCCAGACGCGCTTCCTCGATCGAGCGAATGCCGCAGTCCACCGTGATCACCAGGCGCACGCCCTTCTTGCGCAGCGCCGTCAGGGCCGCGCTGTTCAGGCCGTAGCCCTCATCGACGCGATGCGGGATGTACGGCTCCACGTTCGCGCCCAGTGCCTTCAGCGTGAGCGTGAGCAGCGCGGTGGAGGTTACGCCGTCGGCGTCGAAGTCCCCGTACACCACGACGCGCTCACGGCTGGCCACAGCCTGGCGAATGCGCGCGATCGCCTGGTCAATTGCGCGGCGCTGGCGAAAACCGAGCAGCCGGCCCTCAGAAGAGTCCGCTGCGTCGAGGAAGGCGCGCGCGCGGCCCGGATCGTCGAAGCCGCGGTTGTACAGCACCTGCGCCAGCAGCGGGAGCATCTGTGAGTACTGCTTCAGCGCTTCCGGAGGCGCAGGGGGGCGGATGGACCAGCGTTTGACGGGCATACACGCTATCGTATTGGCTGCGGTTCGCCGTTATTATTGCCTGACTGTCCCTGCCCTACAACCGTCTGTCCGAGATCCCACATGCCCGATTCGCGCCGCATCGTCTTCATGGGAACGCCGGAGTTTGCCGTGCCGGCGCTGCAGGCCCTGCTCGCCAGCTATACGGTCACCGTTGTGGTCACCCAGCCCGACCGACCGGCAGGCCGGGGCCGCGCGCCGCAGGCTTCGCCCGTCAAGCAGGTGGCGCTGGCCGCTGGCGTGCCGGTGCTGCAGCCTGAGAAGATCCGCCGCCCGGAGGCGATCGAAGCGCTGCGCCAGTTCCCGGCAGATGCCTACGTCGTCGCCGCCTTCGGTCAGCTCCTGCCGCAGACCGTGCTCGACCTGCCGGCGTTCGGCTGCATCAACGTGCATGCGTCGCTGCTGCCGCGCTGGCGCGGGGCGGCGCCAATCCAGGCGGCTGTCCGCGCTGGCGATGCACAGACCGGCATCACCATCATGCTGATGGAGGCCGGGCTGGACACCGGGCCGATGCTGCGCGCGCGCGCCATCCCGATCGCGGCGGACGAGACCGGCGCTTCGCTGCACGACAAGCTGGCGGCGCTGGGCGGCGCGCTGCTCACGGAGACGCTGGCCGACTGGTTCGCCGGCGCGATCGTGCCACAGCCGCAGGACGACGCGCTCTCCACCTTCGCCCCGCGCATCAGCAAGGACGAAGGGCGCATCCGCTGGCAGGACCCCGCAGACGCCATCGAGCGCACAGTGCGCGCCTTCACGCCGTGGCCGGGCACGTTCACCGAGTGGAACGGGAGCCTGCTCAAGGTGCTGCGCGCTGGCGTGCTGCCGGGCAGCGCCGCCCCCGGCCAGGTCGTGCTGAGAGAAGGCGCACTGGCCGTCGGCACGGGCGCGGGGCTGCTGCGGCTGGACGCGCTGCAGCTTGCAGGGCGCGGCCCGGTCAGCGCGGAAGATTTCGTCCGCGGCTATCCGGCCTTTGTCGGCGCGGCACTCGGCTAGGCCGATGCGCACGCAGGTGTTCACCGTCGATGCGCAGCACCCGGACCCGGCAGTCATGCAGGCTGCAGGAGAGATCATCCGCGCCGGCGGCCTCGTCGCCTTTCCCACCGAGACGGTGTACGGCCTCGGAGCCGACGCGACATCCGGGCAAGCCGTGGCAAGAATCTTCGCCGCCAAGGCGCGGCCAGCCACCGACCCGATCATCGTGCACATCGCCGGGATCGACGCGCTGGGCCGCGTGGCCGTCGCCGCGCCGCCGCTGGCGGAGGAACTGGCGCGGCAGTTCTGGCCAGGCCCTCTCACGCTGGTCCTCAGGCGCGCCGACGGCATCCCGGCCAATGTCGCCGCCGGCGGCCCGACCGTCGCAGTGCGCATGCCCGCGCATCCCGTCGCGCTGGCGCTGATCGCCGCAGCTGGCGTCCCGATCGCCGCGCCGAGTGCCAACACCTTCAGCCGGCCCAGCGCCACCACCGCTGCGCATGTGCTGGAGGACCTCGACGGGCGGATTGACGCAGTGATCGATGCCGGCCCAGCGCCCATCGGCGTTGAGTCGACTATTGTCGATCTCACCAGCGAGCCACCTGCCGTGCTGCGGCCAGGCGGCGTGCCCGTCGAGGCGCTGCGCGTCCTCATCCCGAAGCTCGTCGTCCGCCAGCGCTTCGGCGACATCGATACACCCGCCGAAGCACCCGGCCAGCTCATCCGGCACTACTCGCCACGGGCGCGCATGCTGCTGTACCGCGATGCCGATGCGCTGCCCGTCATGCTGGAGCAGGCACGTGCACGCCTGGCGCATGGCGAGCGCATCGGGGCGGCGCTGCCCGAAAGCGAGCTTGCCGCATTCGCAGCGCTCGGCGTGGTCACTGCCAGCCTGGGCCCCACGCTGGAGACGGCAGCACAGCGCCTGTTCGCCGTCCTTCGCGAGCTCGATCGCCTTGGCGTGCAGGCCATCTACACGCACGGGCTGAAGCGCAGCGGGCTGGGCGCAGCGCTGTGGGACCGCATGCTGCGCGCCGCCGAGGGCGTGGTGCAGGGTCCGGCGGCGCTTCCGCCCAGCTAGGCGTTCGCCAAAATGAAAAGGGCGCCCGTACTGGCGCGCCCCGTTCTATCTGTGTGGCGGACCTCGTGCTAGTAGCCGAGCACGCCGACGACCGACTGCACAGCCGCCGCGCTCTTCGCCAGCATCGCCTTCTCCTCGTCGTTGAGCTGCATCTCGATGACGCGCTCCACGCCGTTGGCGCCGATCACCGCCGGCACGCCGATGTACAGCCCGTTGTAGCCATACTCGCCATTCAGCAGCACCGCGCTCGGGATGACGCGCTTCTGATCCTTGATGATCGACTCGACCATCTCGACGGCGCTGGCCGCCGGGGCGTACCACGCGCTCACGCCGATCAGCCCGACGATCTCGCCGCCGCCCTTGCGCGTGCGCTCGATGATCGCCTGCAGGCGGTCTTCTGCCATCAGCTCGCGCACCGGAATGCCAGCCACCGAGGTGTGGCGCGGCAGCGGCACCATCTCATCGCCATGGCCGCCCAGAACCAGACCGCTGACATCCTTGACGCTCAGGCCAAGCTCCTGCGCGATGAACGCCTTGTAGCGGGCGGTGTCCAGCGCGCCCGCCATGCCCACCACGCGGTGGCTGGGGAAGCCGGACTCGTGCAGCGCGACGTGACACATCGCGTCCAGCGGGTTGGCCACCACCACGATGATCGCATTCGGCGAATACTGAACCGCCGCGCGCGTGACATCGCCCACGATCTTCTGGTTGGTCTTGACCAGCTCATCGCGGCTGGGGAACTGGCCGGTCACCGGATCCTTCTTGCGCGGCACGCCCGCCGTGACCACGATCACATCCGAGTTGGCCGTGGCGGCGTAGTCACCGCCGCCCACCACGTTGACATCCTTGCGGATGACCGGGGTGGACTCCAGCAGGTCCAGCGCCTTGCCCTTGGCCGGGCCTTCCAGAATGTCGATCAGGACCACGTCGGCCAGCTCTGCCGCAGCGATCCAGTGGGCGCTGGTTGCGCCGACGTTGCCGCCACCGATGACCGTTACCTTGCTGCGTGCCATGCTCGTTTCTCCGTAGGGTTATCTCTGCAGACTGGGGGTAAGCATAGCGCAAACGGGCAGAATTTCACGTGCGAAAGCGCCGGATGCGCCAGTTGGACTCACAGCGAGGGCGGCCACCAGACCGCCCTCGCTGCATTGATCATCCTGCACGCGCTACTCGTGCACTTCCCAGTGCTCCGGCGAGCGCCACAGCCCGGAGAGCAGAAGCTGGCGAATGGCGACCATTTCCTTGGGCAGCCGGTCGAACAGCTTGATGAACAGCTCCTCGTGCGAGAGCACTTCCTGCAGCCAGCCCTCGCGGTCCACGCTCATCACCTGGTTGAATTTCTCCGGCGTGAAACCTTCCATCCCGCGCCAGTCCAGGTCCTCGAAGCGCGGCACCCAACCCAGCGGGCTTTCCACCGCGGAGGTGCGGCCCTTCACGCGCTCGATCACCCACTTGAGCACGCGCATGTTCTCGCCGAAGCCCGGCCAGGCGAACTTGCCATTCTCGTCTTTGCGGAACCAGTTCACCCCGAAGATGCGCGGCGGATTGTAGATCTCGCGGCCAAACTGCAGCCAGTGGTTAAAGTAGTCGCCCATGTGATAGCCGGCGAACGGCAGCATGGCAAACGGATCGCGGCGCACTGCGCCCGTCGCGCCGATCATCGCTGCGGTGGTCTCCGAACCCATGGTCGCGCCCAGATACACGCCGAATGCCCAGTTGAACGCCTGGTACACCAGCGGCACCACGGTGCTGCGGCGGCCACCAAAGATGAAGGCGTTGATCGGCACACCCTGCGGGTTGTCCCATTCGGGATCGAGCACCGGATTGAGGCGGGCCGGCGAGGTGAAGCGTGCATTCGCGTGCGCGGCCTTGCGCCCGCTGTCCGGCGTCCACTCCTGGCCGGTCCAGTCGATCGCATGCGCCGGCGGAGTGTCGGTCATGCCCTCCCACCACACGTCGCCGTCGTCCGTCAGCGCGACGTTGGTGAAGATGCTGTCGCGGCGGCAGGACTCCATCGCGCTGGCATTCGACTTGTACGAGGTGCCGGGCGCGACGCCGAAGTAGCCGCTCTCCGGATTGATGGCGTACAGATGCCCATCCTTGCCGGGACGGATCCACGCGATGTCGTCGCCAACGGTGGTCACCTCCCAGCCTTCCTCCTGGAAAGCCTTCGGCGGCACCAGCATGGCGAAGTTGGTCTTGCCACACGCGCTGGGGAACGCGGCAGCCACATATGTCTTCGCGCCTGTTGGATCCTTGACGCCGACGATCAGCATATGCTCGGCCAGCCAGCCCTCATCGCGCGCCTTGATCGAGGCGATGCGCAGCGCCAGACACTTCTTGCCCAGCAGCGCATTGCCGCCGTAGCCCGAGCCATACGACCAGATCGAGC
>CAZZJW010000036.1:0-25179 GCA_964654755.1 uncultured Pleurocapsa sp.
CCATCCCTGCCCCCCTTCTCCCCTCGGAGAAGGGGCCGGGGGATGAGGTTGCCCTGCGCCGGGGGATGAGGTCAACCTCACCCCAACCCCTCAACCGCCACACGAGAGGGACTTCAGGGCACACGCCATCTTGCTCCCCTTCTCCCCTCGGAGAAGGGGCCGGGGGATGAGGCTACACGCCGCCCCGGGGGATGAGGTCACTGCGCCGTGTCGCCGCCGCCTTGCTGTCGACCGCTGGCTGAACCGGCGTGGGCCCGATACACTCGTGTGGCTGGCGCGCCCTGCGCCCTCGCACACCATCCCGGAAGGCCGCCCATGAGCCTGTCCTTCACCCTGCACCTGCCCGACTGGGCCCAGCCTGAACTGGCCGCGCTGCCGCCCGCCCTGCCCACGGTCGAGGACCGCATGCGCGCAGTCGTCCGCTTCTCCCGACTTAACATCCAGCACGGGACCGGCGGACCTTTTGCCGCGGGCGTGTTCGAGCGCGACAGCGGCCGGCTGGTGGTGATCGGCGTCAACCGCGTGCTCGACTCCGGCATCTCCTCCGCTCACGCCGAGGTCATGACGCTCTCTCTGGCGCAGAAGATGCTGGGCACGCATGATCTGGGCGCGGACGGGCTGCCGGTCTATCAGATGGTGGTCAACTGGCTGCCCTGCGCGATGTGCTTCGGCGCCACGCTGTGGTCCGGCGTGCGCTCGCTGGTGATCGCCGGCAGCGGGCCAGAGCTGGAACGCATCACCGGCTTCGACGAAGGCCCGATCCACCCCGAATGGCGGCACGAGCTGGCGCGGCGTGGCATCGAAGTGATCGAGGATGTGCTGCGCGACGAGGCGCTGGCCGTCTATCGTGAGTTCGCAGCCAGCGGCGCGCTGGTCTACAACGCGCGCGGCGGCGGGCGGCGCCTGCCGGAGTAGGGCTGCCCGGCGCCTGACCCCGATGTCGCCGCCGGCGCAATATGATGCCCGTGCGGCGCAACAGCCCCGGCCTTCATGCCGGTCTTAAGGATTGAAGGGGTTTTCGCGGGTACAATCATGCGCAGTGCTGCGATATGCTGTCTTCAGGCATGAATGCTGGGAGAGTTGCTGATGGCTGAGCCTGTCACTGATTTGCCCTCGGAACTGCGCGCCGCTGCCAACCGCTGGACGATGCTGGCGCGCGACTACGCCCGCCAGGGCAAAGCGCTCGACGCGGAGGATCCGCGCAAGCAGTATTTCGCCGGCCTGGCCGAAGGGTACTACAAGGCAGCGCTCGAGCTTGCCGGCCTGCTGAAGGGCAGCGCCGACCTGCCGGTTGCTGCGCCACCTGCCGCGCCCGCGCAGACGGCGCCACCGCCCGCGCAGACGGCGCCGCCTGCGCCCGCGCCTGCCGCCGCGCCACCGGCCTACCTCACGCTGCCCCTCGGCGAAGTGACCAGTATCCTCGCCTACGCCGGCACCAATCCGCGCGATGTCGTCTTCAACCGCGCCAGCAACACCTACATGGCGGTGTTTTCGCGCTGGGAGAACCTCATGCCGCACGAACGGCTGGAAAAGATCCGGGCGGCGGATTTTCGCATCGAGATCGTCAGCAGCGGCAAAACCCGCGACAGCGGCGATCCGTTCGTCGAGCTGGCCTTCCGGCCCTGAGCGAGCGCGTGGACTGCACTGCCGAAACGGTTGACGAACCGTGCTATACTATATATTGTTCCAGGCGCGCCCTGCGGCGCTGCGCTGATCCGCGCTTGTCCCTCGCCTGTGTGCACATTTGTCCATCCAAAGGCGCTGCCCTTGCTGGCCCGCCGATGAAACTGAGGCTGCATGTCGTTTCGTGACTTACAACTGATCGATCCCCTGCTGCGCGCGGTGCGCGCCGAGGGCTATGAGACTCCCACTCCCATCCAGATGCAGGCCATTCCGCATGTGCTGGCTGGCCGCGACCTGATCGGGCTGGCGCAGACCGGCACCGGCAAGACGGCGGCGTTCGCGCTGCCGATCCTGCAGCGCATGGTGCAGCACCCGGCACACACTGGCCGGCGCGCCGGCGTCCGCGTGCTGGTGCTTTCCCCCACCCGCGAGCTGGCGACGCAGATCGCCGAGAGTTTTACGGCGTACGGGCGCTATACCCCGCTGCGTACGACCGTGCTGTACGGTGGCGTCGGCCAGAACCCGCAGGTGCAGGCGCTGCGCAGCGGAGTCGACATTCTGGTGGCCACACCCGGGCGCCTGCTCGACCTGATGGGGCAGGGCCTGCTTTCGCTGAATGCGATCGAGGTGTTCGTGCTGGACGAGGCCGACCGCATGCTGGATATGGGCTTCATCCATGACGTGCGCCGCGTGATCACTGCGCTGCCCCGGCGCCGGCAGACGCTGATGTTCTCGGCGACCATGCCGCCGGCGGTGCAGGATCTGGCCAGCGGCCTGCTGACCGACCCGGCGCATGTCGAGGTTACGCCCCCCGCGACCACGGTTGAACTGATTGATCAGTCGGTGTACTTTGTCTCCAAAACGGACAAGCGCGCGCTGCTGGAGCACCTGCTTCGGGACCCGGCCATTCGCCGCACGCTGGTCTTCACGCGCACCAAGCATGGCGCCAACAAGCTGGCGGAGCAGCTTGCGCGTGCGGGAATTCAGGCAGAGGCGATCCACGGCAACAAGTCGCAGAGCGCGCGCGAACGGGCGCTGAGCGGCTTTCGCAGCGGCACGACGCGTGTGCTGGTGGCGACGGATATCGCCGCGCGCGGCATCGACGTCGATGATGTCACACATGTGATCAACTATGATCTGCCCAACGAGCCAGAGAGCTATGTGCATCGCATCGGCCGGACGGCGCGCGCGGGCGCCAGCGGCATCGCCTTCTCCTTCTGCGATGCGGAGGAGGTGAAGTACCTGCGCGATATCGAGAAGCTCATTCGCCTGAAGATTCCGCAGGTGCTTACGCATCCCTACAGCAACGGAGCCAGCATGGCGGGCGCCGCGCAGACTGCCCCGGCAGAGCGCCAGTCCGCGTCTGGTGCTGCGCAGCGCCAGAACGCACGCCCTGCGGCCCAGGGTGCGCCCGGACGGCCTGCACGCCGCCGCCGCCGCCGCCCCGGCGTGCGCGCTCCGGCTGCATCGTGAACCACTGCTGCCAGAGGTAGTGATCACAGACTTTTTGTGTCAGCGTATATTTCAATGCTACGATGGTAGCAGGTTCCGGTCCGATCCGGAGCCATGGAAGAAGCGCAAGCCATGCAGTCTGCGACGACAGCGGTCATTCAGAACCGGTACATCCTCGAGCGTCAGCTTGGGACTGGCTCAATGGGGGCGGTGTTTGCCGCGCGTGACCGGCTGACCGGCCAGCAGGTGGCGCTGAAGCGCGTTTTCCATCGCTTCCCCGACCAGGCGCTGCCGCTGGCGCTCAAGCTGGCAGTCACCAACGAATTCGAAGTGCTGGCGTCTCTGCGACATCCCAACATCGTGAACGTGATCGACTACGGCATCGATGGAACCGGGATGCCGTTTTTCACCATGAACTACCTTGAGGGCGCGGAGAACTTTCGCGCCGCAGCCCGCCAGCGCCCGTTGCGCGAGCAGGTGCTGCTGCTGCTGCAGGTGGTGGATGCGCTGCGCTATCTGCGCCGGCGCGGCATCGTGCATCGCGATCTCAAGCCCGACAATCTGCTGGTGGTGAACGGCATCGTGCATCTGCTCGACTTCGGGCTGGCCGTCGCACGGACGATCGCCGAAGACGACGATGCGCGCATCAGCGGCACGATCGCCTACATGGCCCCGGAAGTGCTCAGCGGCGAAGCGCCGTCTTTCGCCTCGGACCAGTATGCGCTCGGCGTGATGGCCTACGAGATTTTCGCGGGCCGGCCGATGATCAGCGGCAGCGGTGGCGTTCAGCAGATGATCTATCGTGCGCTCAATCAACCCGTCAACCTGGGCCCGCTGGCGCTGGCGCTGGACGGGGGCGCGCCGGTGGATATGCCGGATGCGCCGCGCAGGGAAGATGCGGAGGAGAGCGCCACCATGGTCCTCAGCCCTCAGGAAGTGCAGTCTGCGCTCTCATGGATCGGCGAGACATCGCTGTATCCTTCTGAGGGACAACCGCTGCATCCGCTCGTCCCCATCATCGGGCGGATGCTGCTGCGCGACCCGGCAGCACGCTATGCTGACGCGGAGGAGATCACCGCCGATCTGTGTGCCGCCATCGGTGAAGCGCCAATGGAGTCTGCGGTCAGCCGGGACAGCTTTCTGCAGGCGGCGCGTTTCGTCGGACGGGACCGTGAGTTTCAGCGGCTGAGCGATGCGCTTGAGGAGGCGCTGGCCGGGCGTGGAGGCTTGTGGCTGGTGGGGGGCGAGAGCGGCGTGGGCAAATCCCGGCTGCTCAACGAAATCCGCCACCAGGCGATGGTCAAGGGAATGCTGGTGCTCACTGGCGAAGCCTTGCGCGGCGGCGGCGAGCCGTTCCAGATGTGGCGTGGGGCGGTGCGGAGGCTGCTGCTGCAGGTGCCCTTTGACCCGTCGGATGCGGCTTCGCTGCAGCTCTATATCCCGGATCTGGCGCGGATGCTGAGCCTCGATCCGGACGCGCTCAGCTATGGCGAGGTGACCGAGCCGCTGAGCGTGATCATCCGGCGCCTGTTCGAGCGATGCCGGCAGCCCGTGCTGGTGCTGCTGGAAGATCTGCACTGGGCCGGGCAGGAAAGCCTGGAAGTGCTGGATGCGGTGTGCGCGCTGGCCGGCACGCGGCCGCTGCTCATCATCGGCAACTTTCGCTCGGATGAGGCTCCCGGCCTGCTGACGCGATTCCCCAGCGCGAAGCCGCTGCGCCTGGACCGCCTGAGCAGCAGCGCCACGGAGGAATTGGCCCGTTCGATGCTGGGCCGGGCGGCGCGGCCAGAGCTCATTCGCGCGCTGCAGCGCCAGACCGAGGGCAACGTGTTCTTCCTGGTGGAGACCGTGCGCGCGCTGGCGGATGAAGCCGGGGCGCTTGAGCGGATCGCGGCGCTTGATGTGCCGGAGCACCTCATCACGCGCGATATGCGGCAGATCATCGAGCGCCGCCTCGCGCAGGTGCCGGCGCGGTATGCTGCGCTGCTGGAGGCGGCTGCGGTCGCGGGCCGCGTGATCGATCGCCCGCTGCTGGCTGAGATCGGGCAGGAGATCAGCATCGAGGACTGGCTGACGGCCACGATCAACGCATCGGTGATCGAGTTCCAGAACGAGCGTTGGCGCTTCACACACGACAAGCTGCGCGAGCACATCCTCGACGGCCTGCAGCCAGCGCGGCTGCGCGAGCTGCATCAGCGCGTGGCCGAGGCGCTGGAGCAGTTGTATCCGCCGGAAGAGCGCGCGGCGGCGCTGGTGCGGCACTGGCGCGGCGCGGGCAACACCGCCCGCGAGATGAAGTATCTGCGCATTGCGGGCATGCGCGCTGAGCAGCTCGGCGCGTATGAGGAAGCACGGCTGCTGTATGAGCGCGGCCTGCAGCTGGCCGAGACGCCCGAACAGGTGACGGAATACGAAATGCTGCTGGGCGGCCACTACGAGTTCGTCAGCCAGTATGACGAGGCGCTGCTGCACCTCAACCGTGCCATCGACACTGCGCGCCGCCCCGGCTTCGAGCCGCTGCTGGCCGATGTCGTCGACCGCATGGCGTGGGTGCACATTCGCTTCGGCCAGACGGACGCAGCCCTGGAGATGGCGCAGCAGGTGATGGCGCTGGCGCGCAGCCTGCAGGACGGGCAGCGCATGATGGGTGCGTACATGCTGATCGGCATCGTACGCCACATGCGCGGCGAGATGCAGGCCGCCTACGAGCTGCTGATGGAGGGCCTGCCCTACGCCGAAGCGCTGGATGACACGAATGCGGTAGCCAGCTACCTGAACACTATGGGGGCTGCACAAGATGGGTTAGGACGCGAGGAGGAAGCGATCACCACGCTCACTCGCGCTAGTCAGATGGCGCAGGAGTTGGGAAATCCGGCTGCGATAGGCAATACGGAGGGTAACTTCGGCAGACTGCTCTACAACCGCCAGCGCTACAGCGAGGCGGCAGAGCATTTCCTCATCGCGCGTGTGGCGTTCCAGCGTGTGAACAATGGATATGGTGAGGCGCTTGCGGAGAACTTCCTCGCGTTCATCAGTCTGAAGCAGGGTGACCCTGAACCCGCGCGCACGTCGCTCAGACAGTCGCTGGAGATCTGCCTGCGCATCGGCGCGCTCAGCGTCGGCCTGCTCGGCCTGTGCGCTGCGGCAGAGCTGCACCGCCTGGGCGGGCGCGAACGCCGCGCCGCGCAGCTGCTGGGCCTGATCCGTGGGCACGAGCTGGCCCGCGAGGATGCCGACATCCAGCGGGAAAGCACATACACGCTTCAGCGGCTGACGCTGCCCAGCCCCGATGCGTTGATGGCCAGCGGCCGCCTGCTCGAGCTGAATGAGGTGATCCGCGATGAGCAGGCTGCGCTTTAACCCGATCTTCGCTGTTCGCGCTTTTCCCCCGGACGAGGTGTTTCTGCTCGCTGAGGCTGAGCAGCATGCGCTGCACGGCGCGCTGTACTTCGCGCTGGCGCCGCTGCTGGCCGGGGAACTCTCGCGGGGCGAGATCATCGCTCGGCTGACGCCCGCCTACCTGCCGATGCAGGTCGACTATGCGCTCCGGCGGCTGCAGGCGCGCGGATACCTGATCGAGACCGACGCAGCGGATACACCGGAGGCGCGCTTCTGGGAGGGGCTCGGCATGCGCCCGCAGGCGGATGCGGCGGTGCTGGCCCGTGATGGGCTGGACCCGCAGCCGCTGGCGGCGCTGCTTGCGGCGGATGGCATCGCCCTCTCCGCGCCCGGGAGCGCCGCGCTGACCCTGGTGCTGACGGATGATCCTGCCGACCCGGGGCTCGATGCGTGCTATCGGCAGTTCACGCAGCCGTGGATGCTGGTGCGCCCGCAGGGGCTGGTGGTCTGGGTTGGGCCAGTATTCACGCCCGCACATGGCCCCTGTCCGGCCTGCCTGCGCTGGCGGCTGCAGAGCAATCTGCCGCTGCTGGCTTATCTTACTGATCGGATGGAAGCGCCTGTGCCGGCCCCCCCGACCGCTGCGCTGCCCACGTCTTCAGCAGTCGGGCTGGCGCTGGCCGCGCACGAAGCGGCGCTGTGGCTGGCGGGAACACGCCGGCTGCAGGGCAGCGTGCTCACCTGGAACGCGCACACCAGCGAGACCGCCATGCATCGCCTGCTGCCGCGCCCGAACTGCCCGCTGTGCGGCAGCACGGCACCGCGCCAGGCGCAGCCGGTGCGATTGAACAGCCGTCCACGGGTGCTGGCGGCGAATGACTCCGGCTTTCGCAGCGCCGCCGCTGCCGACACGCTTTCGCAGTATGGCGATCTGATCAGCCCGCTGATCGGGATTGTGCCGTATCTCGCCCGTGTGGAGACCCCGGAGCATCTGCATGTCTTCGCCTCCGGGCACAACAAAGCCCGCCCGCTGGCGCAGTGGCGGCATTACCGCCGGCACCTGCGCAACCAGAGCGCCGGCAAGGGCGCTGATGAGCTCCAGGCGCGCGCCAGCGCACTGTGCGAGGCGATCGAGCGCTACAGCGGGTTGTTTCACGGCGACGAGCCGCGGCAGATGGCGCGTTGGGGTGAGATGGACGCGATGCTGCATCCGCATGCGCTGATGGGCTTCAGCGCGCGCCAGTACGCCGAACGCGAAGCCTGGAATCGCAGCCAGCCGCCGCATCTGGCGGTGCCGGAGCCGTATGATCCGCAGGTGGCCATCGCCTGGTCGCCTGCCTGGTCGCTGACGAACGAACGCTTCGCGCAGGTGCCGACCGCCTACGCCTACTACGATGTCCCGCGCGAGCTCGGCGCGGAATACCTTCTGGCGGACTCCAACGGCTGCGCGGCGGGCAGCTCGCTGGAAGATGCCATCCTGCAGGGCCTGCTGGAGCTGATCGAGCGCGATGCCGTGGCGCTGTGGTGGTACAACATGGCGCGCCGGCCAGCGTTCGACCTGGACGCCTTTGAACACCCTTATCTGCAGCGTTCGCGCCAGTTCTTTCATGCGCGCAATCGCGAGCTGTGGGTGCTGGACCTGACGGCGGACCTGGGCATTCCGGTCGCGGTCGCGGTCTCGCGGCAGTGTGGCGCCCCGACGGAAGATATCGTGCTGGGGTTCGGCGCGCATCTCGATCCATCGATCGCGGTGCTGCGCGCAGTCTCTGAGCTCAATCAGATCCTGCCCGCGGCGCTGCAGGACAAGGACGGTCGGTACCAGTCGGACTCGCCGTGGGAGATCCGCTGGTGGCAGGAGGTGCGCGTCGACTCGCATCCCTTCCTGCAGCCGCTGCCCGGCCCGCACAGCCGCCCTGGCGCGTTTGTATCGTCCGGGGATGTGCGCGATGATCTGCATACATGTGTCAGCCGGCTGGCGGCACGTGCGTTCGAGGTGCTGGTGATCGACCAGACGCGCGCCGATGCGCGCCTGCCCGTGGCGCGTGTGATCGTGCCGGGGCTGCGCCACTTCTGGGCGCGGCTGGCCCCCGGCCGGCTGTATGACGTGCCGGTATCGCTGGGCTGGATCCCGGCGCCGCTGAGCGAAGGACAGGTCAACCCGCTGCCGATGCTGCTGTGAGGAGGGGCATCATGCAGGATGTGCCACGGCTGGAGCACGAGGACGAGCTGACGCGCCTGTTCGCAGGAGACGTGCTGATCGCGGCAGCACACGGCCCTCTCCTCCGCCCGCCGGATGCGCCGGCAGCCAGCCGCGCAGTCTCCCGCTTCCTCTATCTTCGGCCACGCGCGGGCGTGCTGGCTGCGCAGGCGCCCGGCATGCCGGCGGCCGTGCTGCTGCATCACCCGGCAGCCGTGGCGCTCGTCAGCGGGGCGCCTGCAGAACTGCCGCCGGCAGTGCACGAGGCGCTGCTGCGCCTGCTGGGCGCGGCGGGGCTGCTGAATGAAGCGGATGCTGCCGCTGAGGGCTGGACATTCGCGGACCGCATCGCCTACTTCGATGAGCGCGAAGACCAGCCGCCGCAGCGGGTTGCGCCGCCGTTCAAGCCCGCGATGGGCCCGCGCCTGGCGCTGCCCGCCCCTGATGCCCCCCTGTCGATGCCGCTCGGCGAGGCGCTGCTGCGCCGGCGCTCGCGCTATGACCGGGCCGCGCAGCCCGTCGGCCTGCAGGCGCTCGGGGCACTGCTGGATGCGGCGGCGCGTTCGCGCGGACTGGTGGAGGGATACTTCTACCAGAGCAGCCGGCGGCCGTATGCTTCGGGCGGCGCGGTCTATCCGATCGAGATCTATCTGCTGGCCGCGCGCGTGGATGGGCTGACATCCGGCTTCTATCACTACGCGCCGGAGGCACATGCGCTGGAGGCGGTGGTGATGCACCCGGCCGACCAGGCGGCGCTGTGCCGGAATGCGCTGCTTTCGACCGGTGAACAGGCGAGTGAGGTGCAGGCGCTGCTGCTGTTCACCGCGCGGCTGGAGCGCATGCGCTGGAAGCATCTCTCGCTCACGCTGGCGCTGCAGGATTGCGGCGGCCTGCTGGCGACGCTCTACCTGGCGGCGACCGCGCTGGCGCTGGCGCCGTGCGCGCTGGGGGGCATCGACGCGCGCGCCTTCGCGCAGGCCTCCGGACTGGCGCAATCGGAGGAACCGCTCGTCAGCGCGTTTCTGGTTGGCTCGGCGCCCGCGGAATTTACACCATGACAATGCAAGCGTAGGGTACGGGCGCCTGAATCCGGCTATTCTGGTCTTAGAAATGATGTCAGCAAAGATCAGTGATCAGAAAGGCAGGATACAGAGGATGAATATCACAAACTTTCTCCTGAATGCAGCGCAGGATGGCCAGGCATGGGATGTGGCGGCGCTCAGCGCGCTGGCGGCGGCCCGCGGGCTGGCGTTCTCGGCGGATGATCTGCAGACGGCGGCGGACGAGCTGTGGGGCGGCCTGAGCGAAGACGCGCTGCGCGGCGTGGCGGCGGGCGGCGGCAACGGCCGCCAGGACCCCGGCCCGGTCACGCCGGACACCAGCAAGGCGGGCAATCCGAACGGGCAGTGGTCGCCGCCGCCGGGCGATGTCTCCGGCAACAGCTGCTTCTTCTGGCGTCCGCGCTGAGGGCTGACGCGCACGCTGACCTGCGGAGCCCGGCATACGCCGGGCTCGTTGTTTGTCCCCGCCTGAACCCGCCCCCCTCCTTGAATGCGGATAACCCTCTGGTAAGCGATTTCCCTGCAGTGCCGGAGAATTCTTACGGGGTCTTCACTTTTGTGAATTTTGTGCATATATCGTCTGAGCTGTTGCGGGGTGCGGACGGCCTTCGTCCGCAAGCTGCAGCACTCTTTCGTTCGACGCACATTCACCTGGGGAGGCAGAATGAACGCGCGCGATTTCGTCCTTGGCCATGCACATGCACTCGAAAGCTGGGATGCCGCCCGTTTGCAGGATCTGGCGCTGGACGCCGGCCTGTCCTTCAGCATCGACGAACTCAACACCGCCGCCGATGAGCTGTGGGGCGCGCTTTCGGAAGAGACTCTGCGCGGGATCGTCGGCGGCGGCGCGGTGCGCAGCCAGGAGCGCGCCGGTTCGCGCACGGAAGCGCCGGCCAAGATCCGCGTCCGTCCGATGAGCTGCTACTTCTTCCGCCCGCGCTAACTGCTTTCAACCGCATCAGCACCTTCGGAGCCCGGCCCGCGCCGGGCTCTTTGCTTATCCCGGCCTGCACAACATCTTTCTTCCGCGGCTACTGATCACCGCCTGGTAAGGGAAACCTCCGCACCATTGGAACGACTCTATAGAGTTTTCACACCCGTGAAGGTTGTGCGTGTAGGCTTTCAGGAGTTGCAGATCGCGGGTCGCCATCCGCGGACCGCAGCACACTATCGTTCATGATCTGTTGAGTTATGGAGAGAACGTAATGAATGCACGTGATTTCGTCCTTGGCCATGCACACGCAACCGGAAGCTGGGATGTCGCCCGCCTGCACGCGCTGGCAATGGATGCCGGCCTGTCCTTCAGCATCGACGAACTCAACACCGCCGCCGATGAGCTGTGGGGCGCGCTTTCGGAAGAGACTCTGCGCGGGATCGTCGGCGGCGGCGCGGTGCGCAGCCAGGAGCGCGCCGGTTCGCGCACGGAAGCGCCGGCCAAGATCCGCGTCCGTCCGATGAGCTGCTACTTCTACCGCCCACGCTGAGGGCTCCCGCCCACTGCTACAACTGGCTTGCTCTCCCGGCCAGCAGCCCCGCTGCTGGCCTTTTTTGACTCACAGTACCTTGGTCCCGTGCGGGGTAAAATTGTCATTTCTATCCTTTTTTTATTCTATCTTATGCTATCATCGGTGAAATGATCGTTACTGCGCGTGCACTGGCGGCTTCGCAGTGACCTCAAACGTCTTTTCGAGAGTTCAGAGAGCAGACAGGATGCATATGAACGCGATTCAGTTTCTTCTGACGGCGGCCGAGCAGGGCCAGGCATGGGATGCAGCGGCGCTCGGCGCGCTGGCGGCTGCCCGTGGGCTGGCGTTCTCGGCGGATGATCTGCAGACGGCGGCGGACGAGCTGTGGGGCGGCCTGAGCGAAGACGCGCTGCGCGGCGTGGCGGCGGGCGGCGGCAACGGCCGCCAGGACCCCGGCCCGGTCACGCCGGACACCAGCAAGGCGGGCAATCCGAACGGGCAGTGGTCGCCGCCGCCGGGCGATGTCTCCGGCAACAGCTGCTTCTTCTGGCGTCCGCGCTGAGGGCTGACGCGTACCAGGGTAAACCGATCCAGCAAGCAGCCAGCAGCCTCCCCTGCTGGCTGTTTGATTGGGCAGTGCCTGGGTCTTGAATAAAGCCAAAATTGACTTTTGTGTCTATCATTCAACGCGCATTATGTTATCGCTCATGATTGCGTGATGTGCTGGACGCCGGCTGGACGCTGCTGGCCATCTGTGCCCATGTGGCGCGCGGCGCCGCGCTGCGTTAGGCTTTGCGCATCCGATCGCGCTGGCAGTGATCCCACTGGTGGGTGCCTGTGGCTGCTCCCTCTGTCATTCCCCCTGATGTCTCTTCCGCCCCCGCGGATGGCCTGCTGCGCCTGCACCCGATCCAGGCGTGGGTGTGGCTGCTGGCGCTGGGCGCGGCGGCGCTGGCGGTGGTGCTGTGGGCGATGTTTGGCCGCATCACTGAGACGATCGCAGGAGATGCGCGGCTGGAGGGGCAGCGCGCGGTGATCTGGCTGCCCGCGGCGCAGGCAAGCGCAGCACAGCCCGGCCAGCTGGTGCGCTTCGCCTGCCCCACGCCGCTCGATGGCATCGTCGAGGCGGTGGACGGCCAGGCGGTCGTCGCCGTCCTGCAGCAGGCGCTGGACACCCCGCTGGCCTGCCCGGCAGAGATCCGCATCGGCGAAACGCGCCCGATCCAGCGCTTCCTGCCATGACCCGTGTGAAGACCCCGCTGCTGCTGCAGATCGAGGCGGTGGAGTGCGGCGCGGCTGCGCTCGGCATCGTGCTGCGCTATCACGGCTGCTTCGAGTCGCTGGAGGCGCTGCGCAGCGCCTGCAACGTCTCGCGCGACGGCACCAACGCGCTCAACGTCGTTCGCGCCGCCCAGCGCTACGGGCTGGAGGCGGCCGGCCTGCGCCGCAGCACGCTCTCGGGCCTGCGCCGGCTGAACGCGCCGTTCATCGTGTATCTGCACGGCAGCCACTTCGCCGTGTACGAGGGCATGGACGAGCGCTTCGTCTATCTGAATGATCCGGCGCGCGGCCACCGCACGCTCACGCTGGCCGAGTTCGAACAGCTGTACGCCCACATCGTGATCACCGCCGTCCCCGGTGCGCACTTCCAGAAGCGCGGCGACGCGTTCCGCCTCGATCGCGCGCTGTGGGGGTGGCTGGGCGGAGCGCGGGCGGCGCTGCTGTACATCCTGCTGGCGAGCGTCTTCCTGCTGGTGCCCGCCATCCTGCTGCCTGCGCTGCTGCGCGTGTTCGTCGATGACGTACTGGGCAGCGGCCGCGGCTGGCTGGGCGCGCTGGCGATCGGCTATCTGCTGGCGTTCGTGCTGCGAGCCGGGCTGGTCTGGCTGCAGCAGGCGATGATGCTGCGGCTGGAGACGCGCCTCGCCACCCGCCAGGCGGTCAGCTTCTTTGAGCATCTGCTGCAGCTGCCGCTGCCGTTCTTTCATCAGCGCCATCTGGGCGATCTGATCTATCGCGTGGATCTGCACGACCGGCTGGCGGCCTTCATCGCGCGCGACGGCATCGATGCGCTGCTCAACACCGTGCTGATCGGCGTGTTCGGGCTGGTGATGCTGACGTACAGCCTGCCGCTGACACTGGTGGGCATGGCTTTCGTCGTGCTCAACCTGGCGCTGCTGCGCTGGATCGGGCAGCGCCGCTCGGAGCTTAACGAGCGCCTGCTGCAGGCGCGGGCGGCCGTGGTGAGCGCGGCGGTCGATGGGCTGCGCTCGCTGGAAGGGTTGAAGGCCGCCGGCAGCGAACGACTGCTGTTCAGGCGCTGGGCGGGCCTCAACGCCGCCGCCATCTCCACCGAGCAGCAGTTGGGCGGCATCACGGCGCGCTTCGGCTCAGTCGTGCCGATGCTGCTGGCGATGAACACGGCGCTCGTGCTGGTGCTGGGCGCTGCGCTGGTCATGCAGGGCGCGATGACGCTGGGCATGCTGGTGGCGTTCCAGTCGCTTATGGCCAGTTTCACCGGCCCGGTCGCTGAGCTGGCGGGCATCGGGGTGCGCATGCAGGAACTGCGCGGCGATCTCAACCGCATCGACGACATCCGGCAGCAGCCGCTGGCAGAGCGCGCGCAGGCTTCCGCCGTGGCCCGCACTGCGGGAGAGCTGGCCGTGCGCGATCTGGCCTTCGGCTACAACCGCTACGAGCCGCCGCTGATCGGGCCGCTGTCGTTCACGCTGGCGCCCGGCTCGCTGACGGTGATCACCGGGGCATCCGGCGCGGGCAAATCGACGCTGGCGCGGCTGATCGCCGGGCTATATGAGCCGTGGGCGGGTGAGGTGCTGCTCGACGGCATGCCGGCGGCGTCGATGCGGGCGCACATCGGCTACGCCGACCAAAGCCTGACGCTGTTCGCCGGCACCTTCCGCGACAACCTCACGCTGTGGGACCCGTTCATCGGGCAGGCGGCGATTGAGGCGGCGGCGCGCGATGCCTGCGTGCACGATCTGATCACCGCGCGCGGCGGATACGACGCCCCGATCGGCGAGAACGGGCGCGACCTGAGCGGCGGCCAGCGCCAGTGTCTGGAGATCGCGCGCACGCTCACGCGCTCCCCCGCGCTGGTCATCCTCGACGAAACCACCAACGCGCTTGATCCCGATACCGAAGCGCAAATCCTCACGCATCTGCGCTGGCGCGGCTGTACCTGCCTGGTGGTGGCGCATCGCGTCAACACCGCGCGCTATGCCGACCGGGTGCTGCATCTGCCGCTGTCCCCGGAGGTGCGGACATGAATGCGCGCGACTACGGAGCGGCCGTGCGCGCGGCGGCCTCGCTGGCGGCTGGCACCGAGCTGATCGACATGCGGCTGCCCGGCGGCTTTTTTGATCTGGAGGGCGCAGCTGAAGCGGCATCGCGCAGCGTGCGCCCCGTTCGGCTGACCGGCCTGTGGTGGCGCGACGTGGGCGAGTCGCTGCTGGTGTTCGTCGGTACGGAAGCCCACCCGGCAGCGCTGCTGCCCACGGCGCGCGGCGCGCTGCTGCGAGACCCGGCACAGCGCCTCGCCCGCCGCGTGACGCCGGCGCTGGCCGCGCAGATCGCTCCGGATGCATACACCTTCGATCATGTGCTGCCGCTGCGCGCGGCGGGGCTGGGCGACCTCGTGCGGCTGGGTTGGCCGCTGGTCTCGCGCGATGCGCTGCGCCTGATCGGGCTGGCGTTGGCGGCGGCGGCGCTCAGCCTGCTCATCCCGCTGGTGAGCAGCTACCTGTTCTCGCGTGTCATCCCCGATGGCGATCTGGGACAACTGCTGCTGGTGGCGGCGATCCTGCTCATCAGCGCGGTCTCGCTGGCGGGGTTTGATCTGGCGCATGTGCTGCTGCTGCAGCGGACGCGGGGCCGGCTCGATCAGGCGCTCGGCGTGGCGGTATGGCGGCGCCTGCTCAGCCTGCCACTGGGGACCGTGCGCCGTTTCGCCGCGGGCGATCTGGCGGAGCGTGCACTTGGCGTGCGCGAGGTGCAGTTGTGGGCGGCGGAGCTGGCGATCAACACCCTGGAGACCGTGCTGTTCGCGGGCGCAAACCTGGTGCTGATGCTGCTTCTGGCGCCAGCGCTGGCCGTCATCGCGCTGATGCTGGTGGCGCTGGCGGTGATCAGCAATCTGGCGTTCGGGGTGGCGCTGCTGCATGCCCAGCGCGACGTGGCGCAGCAGCGCGCGGCGGTGGCCAGCACCGGGCTGGAGCTGCTGGAAGGCGCGGCCAAGCTGCAGATTGCCGGCGCGACTGCGCGCGGGCTGGCGCAGTGGCAGCGCGTCTTCTTCGCGCAGCGGCGCGCGATGCTGCACGTCGGCACATGGCGCAGCCTGCTCATCACCTTCAACAGCGGCTATCCGGTGATCGCCATGCTGGTGGTGATCGCGCTGTCGGCACAGGCCGGGCTGGATACCGCCGCCTTCCTGGCCTTCAACGTGTCGTTTTCGCAGGTACTGAGCGTGCTGCTGGGCTGGGCGCGCCTGATCGTGCAGGCGCAGGAGGCGCAGCCCGCGCTGGAACGACTGCGTCCGCTGCTGCAGGCCGTGCCCGAGCGCGACGCCGGGGAGATTCCGGCGCTCAGCGGCGAGGTTTCGCTGCATGACGTGTGGTTCCGCTATGCCGAGGATGGGCCCTGGGTGCTGGCGGGCGTCTCGCTTGATGTGCGCCCCGGCGAATGGGTGGCGCTCACCGGGCCGGTGGGCTGCGGCAAGTCCACGCTGCTGCGCCTGCTGCTCGGCTTCGAACAGCCGCAGCGCGGCATGGTGTCCTTCGACGGCCAGCCGCTGGAGGCCCTGAGTGCCCCGGCGGTGCGGCGGCAGTTGGGCGCGGTGCTGCAGAGCGGCATGCTGATGACTGGCACGCTGGGCGCGGTCATCGCCGATGGCCGCAGGCTGTCGCCGCGCGCGCTGTGGGAGGCAGTCTCGCTGGCGGCGCTGGACGATGACGTGCGCGATCTGCCGATGGGGCTGGACACCGTCATCAGCGAGAGCGGGACGAACTTCTCTGGCGGGCAGATGCAGCGCGTGCGGATCGCCCGCGCGATCGCTGGCAGCCCGCCGATCCTGCTGCTGGATGAGGCGACCAGTGCGCTGGACGACGCCGCTCAGGGCCGGGTGATGGCTGGGCTGCGCTCGCTCGGCTGCAGCTGCATCATGATCGCGCACCGGCTGGAGACCGTCGCCTATGCCGACCGGGTGCTGCGGCTGGAGAACGGGCGGCTGGTGCGCGCCTGAAGACTACGCCTCAGCCGTAGGCGTAGGATGTCTCGATACAGGCGGCGCCCAGGTCCGCGCGTGAATACAGCACGAGCGCCTCAAACTGCGATCCGCTGCTGAGCTGCAGGGACGCTGGCCGGCCGCTGATCCCGCGCACCGTGGCGGGCGTGCCCGGGCCGAAATCCGCGAGCTGCGCGCAGCTGTCGGTGATGAGCATGAAGGGCGTGTCGCCGGCGAGCGTGAGCTGCAGCGCGGCAGCCAGCGCGTCCGCCTCGGCCTGCGCCAGCGGCAGTGTGCAGCGGCCATCGCGCGAACGGGCCGACATCTGGCAGGAGAGCTGGGCGTTGGACAGCCCGTTGGCCTGCAGCAGCGCGTCCATATCGCCGCGCAGGTCGATGCCCGGCACAAGGCTGGTGCAGCCCGCCATGAGCAGGGCGATCAGCGCCAGCCACCATCCACAGTGTTTCATGGGAGTCCTCCTTCGTGCAATGCCCTACTTTGCCGCCAGACGAACGCCGCCATCCAGCCGGATGGTCTCGGCGTTGAGCATGCTGTTCTCGACGATGTGCTGGGCCAGCAGCGCGTACTCCTCCGGCTTGCCCAGGCGCGACGGGAAGGGCGCCTGCTGGCCTGATGCAGTGAATGGCGATATGTGGCCGCGTGGAAAGCTGTCAAGTCAATACCATCTTAGGCCAACAATCTAGTAAGCTAATAGGATTTATCAAGTAGATCACTGAGGCGCGAATCGCCTCTCGCAAGTAGCTGATTTATGAGTGCGTCAAGAATGTCCTTTGCCCGAACATCATCAAGAGAGTAGATTGTCCGAATGGTATTGCGAATATCATCAAGATAACGATGTATACTCCAGTAATCCATGTAGAAAAGAAGTCTCTGAAGACACATCGCAACCATATATGGACTTATAGTAGCATAACTAGCAAGCCACGGGAATACATAAAAGTCGGGCTCTAGTACATTGGTGAACTCCAACGCCTTAACCGCTTGTTCAAGAACCCAAACAGGCTCAATATGGCTATTGAGTTCCATCAACCAACCATACTTCGCAACCTCAGATCGGCGCCCAGGAGGGGCGCTCAGTGCCAACTTCAGTAGCCACTCCACAAGTGCCTTAGCTCTGATTACCTGATTTTGCGTCAAATCCGTTTGTTTCTGACCAATAAATCGCAGTAGATGACCAAACAAATCTTTGTTGTCATGTGAGTAGAACTTCGAGACCACCGAGTCATTGAGGTTGATCACTTCATTCAGATAAGCCATGATTAGGTGTTCACCAAGCCTATGCATAGGATTTAGATTTGGGGGGCTACTTGAAAGTGATACGCCCAATACCGAAACGGCATAACTGTATTGAACTCTGAGCAATGAGAATGTTTTGGCATCAAACTGCCAGCGAAGAATATACGTGTTCCAAGCAGATAGGAATAGGTCGACTTTATCGTTATCTTGTGGGAAAATCCTGTCAAGATTGCGACTCGTCCACTCTTCATCAAGATAAAACAGGATTGGGAGAAATATGCCATACACACTTCTTACCGCCGTGGACAAATCATTAACTAGGTTTTGCTCGACCACGGATCTGAATTCCGGTATAAGTGAGAACTTGAAACTAGATCTCTCACCTTGAAGCTGCGACCCGAGATTTCGTGCGCACCACAGTGCATATTGAAACAGGGCGTGGAATGCTATTCCGCGATTTGCGTTGAGCGATCTATCGAGAGGTGAGCGCCCGTTATCCTCAATGAAACGCCGATCCGTCTCAACGTCCGGATCTGGATCATTCGATAGTGCTAGTAGGATCTTCCAAACACTATCACGCAAATCAAACGAAAGAAGGTTTTTACTGAGTCCGATCTCAAGGAGCCGTCCGATTTCGCTCTTTGTCCATGACCAAGGTCGATCCGGGTCATCTATTGGTGAGCGAATCCGGTCCAGCATTGAATCAGGTTGATCGACAACCCACGTACATAGGTTGATCACATTCTCCCATACAAATATAGTGCCCAATCTGCAGGCTTCGCGAAGTCCGTTGACTACAGCACTAACATAGTTTGGGTTGAGCGCTTGAAATGCCTCAGCTTCTTGAGCGAATTCACTTGCTCTTTCCGTTACAACTGATTCAATCGTACGCCCAAGTCCATCGGTGGATGGACTCATAAAGATCCCACTTGGCTGCCACGTTCTCAAGAGTTCAATGATTTCAGTGATCGGCAGATCGAGTAAATCCTGTTTGCTTATTGGACTCGTGGGACCCTTCCAGAACATACCGTCAATACTGGGTACTCTAACGGTGAGGTCTACGTCGCCAAGCAGCTCATTTAGACTATGGAGCTGGGTTTTCCGTTCGTCGGGCAAAAAAGGCTCGAGATACCTAAGCGAACATGCCTGTCTTGCCCTTGTGACCTCAACCCCTATATCATCATGCTCTTCCAAGTCGTCAATTCGCCGGAATACCGTCTGTTGTTGAACGAAGTCGAGTGCGCCAAAGTGCTTCCGTAAGGCAGTGAAGTATTCAGGATATCGAAAGTCAAAACGTTGCTTTAACAGGTATTTTTCCAGCGTGTCTTTATCAACAGCATCAGATTTAATGAGCAGCATATTGATAACCCGATCATGAATATGCCGCTTACCCGCTCCAATCAAGCCCATAATATCATCAACAGAAATACCATAGAATAACAGTTTTAATGATGCTAAATATAGACTGGTGACAAGATGATCAACGACAGTTGCATGTTCTGCGAAGTCAGGCATATCGATATTCGATCGCCAGTAACTGTTTCCTTCATCTGATTCGAGGAGCGTAATCTTCAACGCATCTTCCAGAAGCCCACTTAATACTGCAACTATCTTCGATTGTCGTGCTTCGACGAATTCTTGAACCGTTCTGTCTAGCTCCTCCCCGTACAAGTAGTCTCTTCCCATTTTGGAAGTGGCATGTGTTGCTTTGAGTACGGAGTTAGTTGCCTGTAGATCCCTAATCGGTTCGAAAAATGTGCGTACAAGTTCCAGTGCTTGGTTGACATGGGCAGTCTCAAGATATCGCCGCGTAACACGCGTAGGGGTCTCGTGGTAATGAGTTCGTGCTTTTTTGATCTGTTTCAGAAGGTAGTCAAAGACATCTAGTAAGCATGATTCGGGAAGTTTGCAGACAATACTGCATATGTCGTTGACGACGTTCGAATTATCCGTGGGTGGTATGATCTTCACGCACTCGACTACAGCACTAAGTTGGTGCTGTAGTGATCGAACTAAATACTGGGACTCAGCCCATTCTGGTTGAAAATCATTTAGCGTTCGCGGTGGATTTTTGAAATAAGACTTTCGGAATTCCTGATGGGAAAGCCAGCCCGGTTTGGCGTTCTGAAAAAAAGCATTGAGCGCGACGCGGCCATTTGGAACATTGTTGCGAAGATACTTCAGATCGTTTTTTGTCGGCTCTTCTCTTCTCGCCAGCTCAAGGATTTTTTCTCTTCCCTCGGAATAGCGTTTCTCAAACTCGGTCAATAGTACCGATAACACAGTCTCTGCATTAGCCCAAGCTTTCTTGAATTCTGTGTCAGGAATACGATAATCGAGAGCTGCACGATGAGCAATTTTGTCCAATCCGAGTTCTTTCCATTTGTCAATCAAATCGTCACTTTTATCTATTTTGAGATGTTTGACTACGAATACTAGTAGTTGCTCGTTTTTATTAGATTCATCATTCGCCTTTTCATAGCCTAAAGAATATGCAAGAACTTGCAGGATTGAGCTGAGAACTTCGCGTATCAAATGCCCGGCGACATGTGTAGCACTCTCCAAGACGATTTCACCATTAGCAATTCGAATTGCATCACGGTAAAACGTCTCTGGGCCAGGCCCAATCAGCCTTTTCAGCAAATCAAGTATTAATACCTGATTTTTAGTAAGCTCCATTTTTTGCACATCGTCATTCAACGTGTCAAATAACTTGGAGCCTTGAAAGTCGGGATTCACCTCGATTTCCCCCTACTTTGCCGCCAGACGAATGCCGCCATCCAGCCGGATGGTCTCGGCGTTGAGCATGCTGTTCTCGACGATGTGCTGGGCCAGCAGCGCGTACTCCTCCGGCTTGCCCAGGCGCGACGGGAAGGGCGCCTGCTGGCCGGGCGCGTCGCCTGCTGTCGCGGGCAGGCCCGCTTGCAGCGCTGTGTCGACGATGCCCGGCGCGATGCTGCACACCCGGATGCCATCGCGGGCCAGGTCGCGCGCGACCGGCAGCGTCATGCCGACGATGCCGCCCTTGCTGGCTGCGTAGGCCGCCTGGCCGATCTGCCCGTCAAAGGCCGCCACCGATGCGGTGAGGATGATCACGCCGCGTTCGCCCTGCTCGCTGGCCTCGTTGCGGGCCATTGCCGTCGCGCACAGGCGCAGCACGTTGAACGTGCCGATCAGATTGATGCGGATCACCGTCTCGAACACGTCCAGCGGGTGCGGGCCATTCTTGCTGGTCGTGCGCAGCGCCATGCCGATGCCGGCGCAGTTGATGTTGACGTGCAGCGCCCCGAACGCGCTGATGGCGGCCTGCACCGCCGCCTGCACCTCTTCCTCGCTGGTGACATCAGCGGTGACGGCGTGCGCGTGCGCGCCGATCGACTGCGCCAGCGCGGCGGCCTTGTCCCCGTCGCGATCGACGATGACGACATTCGCCCCCGCCTGCGCGAAGTGACGCACGGCAGAGGCGCCCAGTCCGCTGGCCCCACCCGTGACGAGGACAGTTTTTCCCTGAATGTTCATCGCCTTCTCCTGAAGATGCGGCCTCGACGGACCCTGCCTGTGATTGTAGCGCTTCCTGACGACGGGGGCGCGGGGGCGGTCAGGTTGCGCCGGCCCCCGCGCTGCTCAGCGCCGGCCCATGCGCTCCACCGAGAAATCGAGCGCCAGCACATAGCTGCTGTCCAGCACCAACGCCTGCGCCAGCGTGGAACGGCCGTGTTCGTCGCGCTCGCGGAACGCTGCGTCCTCGCTCAGGCTGGTCTGCAGGCCGTGATGCGCCAGCACGCGCGCCATGCGCTCGGCCAGCGGTTTGGGCATCGTCCCCAGCAGACCGGCGCCCTTCTGCAGCAGATCGACCAGCGGCAGCGCGCGGTTGAGATCGTCCGGCATCTCCACCACATGCCGCCACGGGCCGAACGTGCTGACGTAGGCCTGCGAGATATCCAGCACCAGCTCGCTGACATCGCCCGGCGTGCCGCTGAAGTGCAGCGCCGTGCGCGGCGTGTTGTGATGCAGCAGCAGCGGGTGCTCGCCCGTCAGCGCCGCCGCGCCGAACACGCCCAGCGTCAGCCGGTGCTCCAGCACGCCGAGCGCGCGGATGACGTAGTCGTGCTGGGGGCGCAGGCCCTCCACCGCGGGGTCAAAGCGCGCGGTCTCGACGATGAGCTGCAGCTCGTTGGGCGCGCCGCCGATCTGCGCCAGCAGCAGCACGCCGTACTGCTCCTCGCCGCCCAGCTCCGCCAGCAGCGCTTCCCGTGCCGATGCAGGCGCGGCGCTCATGGCTGGCGCAGGCGCTTCTCCGCCCAGGCCGGCTCAGGGTAGCTGACGGCGTGGAACTGGCTGGCTGCGAAGTCGATGTCGTAGGGCACAGCGCGCAGATCGACCTGCACATCGCCATCGCCAAAGGTGAACAGGCCCCACTGCGCGCAGCCCGGACGATCGAACGCGTTGCCGACGCTGCCGACGTTGACGGCACGCCAGCCGCCCGGCAGCGCGCGGTCCATCTGCCGGTGGATGTGCCCGCCGATCGCCAGCCGGCCCGCGCGATCGAGCAGCGCATCCGCCGCCGCTTCCTCGTCGGTCTCCGGCGTCAGCAGGCCCTCGTCGCTGCCGGGCGTGCCGTGATAGCCGATGACGTGGCCGAAGCCGGGCACGGCCAGATCGCATTCCGGGGCCAGCCGGCTGAGGAACTGGTAGTCGTCGAAGGTGAGCTGGGCGAGCGTCCAGGCGTGCACGCGCTGAAAGCGGCTGGCCTGTGCGCGCAGGGTTTCGAAGGCGGCGGCGTCCTCCGCCGGGCGGCTGCGCATGGCCTCGCCGGTGACCAGATAGCGGTCGGTGTTGCCGCGCACCAGGCGCACCGTGCCCTTGCGCGCGTCGTCGGCCTCGGCGGCTTCGCTGATGGCGCGGACGCGGCGGATGCACTCGGCGGGGTGTGGGCCGAAGAAGGCCAGATCGCCCAGAAACCACAGTTGATCGGCCCCGCCCTGCGCCTTGTAGTCGGCCCACGCGGCCTCAAAGGCCGTCAGATTGCCATGCACATCCGAGAACACCGCCAGCCGCATCACGCCCTCCAGACCATCCTCTTTCGCCACAGCGCGAATCCTACCGTAAACTGGAGCAGCGCGAAACGCGCAGACCGGGATGGCCGCCACAAAGGGGAAACGATCCTTGCACGCGCAACCTCCACCACAGCCGCCGCGGCGCACCGCCGGGGCCGAACTGGACAGCATCACCGAAGCGATCCGCGCGGACTTCGTGCAGCGCAATGCCGCGCGCGACCTGGCCATCACGCGCTCGCGCGAGCTCATCCGCCTGTGCGCCGAGGCGATCCGCGCCGTGCACCGCCGCGAGTGGCCGGCAGTCGAAGACCGGCTGGCGGCGGCCAGCCGCGCCGCTGGCGACCTGCAGCAGGGCGTGAGCGCCTTTCCTGAGCTGGTGTACAGCGGCTACACGCAGGATGCGCTCAAGGAGGTCGTCGAGGCTTTCGCCACGTGCGCCATGGTGCGCGATCAGCCGCTGCCCGGCCCGGAAGCGCTGGGCGTGACCGGCAGCACGTATCTGAACGGGCTGGCCGAGGCCGCCACCGAGCTGCGCCGCTTCATCCTCGATCTGCTGCGCCGCGAGGAAGCGGCCAGCGCTGAGGGCGGGGCGGCAGCGCTGCGCGAAGCCGAGCGCCTGCTCGACTGGATGGATGCGATCTACGACCGGCTGATCACCTTCGACTTCCCGGACGCCATCACCGGCGATCTGCGCCGCCGTACCGATGCCGTGCGCGGGGTGCTGGAGCGCACACGCGGCGACCTGACCACGACGCTGCAGGGCTACCGGCTGCAGCAGGCGCTGCGCGGCGCGGCCCCGCACGACTGAGCTTCAGGCGGCCTCGCGGGCGGGGGCGGGCCGTGCCGGGGTGGGCACAGACCGGCTGCTGCCCGAGCGCGTGATGATGAACACCGCCAGCAGGATGACCCCGCCGGCGATCAGCGTGCGCGTGGTCAGCGCCTCGCCGCGAAAGAGCGCGCCCAGCACCACGGCGATCACCGGGTTGACGTAGGCGTAGGTCGAGACCAGCGCCGGATTGGACACGCGCATCAGCCAGGTGAAGGCGGTGAAGGCCACAATCGAGGCGAAGATCGCCAGATAGAGCATCGCCAGCACGGATGCACCTGAGACGGCGGCGGCATCGAAGTGCTGAAAGTCGCCGTGGACGAGCGCCAGCCCGATTTGCAGCACCCCGCCGCACAAGAGCTGCATGCCGGTGGAGAGCAGCGCGTTGGCGGGCAGGCTGGCCCCGCGCGCGTACATCGAGCCGAGCGCCCAGAACAGCGCCGCCGTGATCACCACCAGCGCGCCGACCAGTTCGCTGGCGCCGCCGGCCAGCGCCCCGCTCAGATCCACCAGCATCGCAATCCCCAGCGTGCCCAGCACCAGCCCGGCGATCGTGCCGGCATTGGGCCGCGCGCGGGCGCGGATGGCGTTGAGGATGACGATCCACATCGGCGTGGTGCCGACCAGCAGCGCGACGATGCCGGTCGGTACGCCGATCAGCTCGGCGAATACGATCAGCGCGTTGTTGACCAGAAAGAGCATGCCGCCGGCGATGAAGCCCGCGCGCCACTGGATGCGCGTCGGCCAGCGCTCGCCACGCGCCAGCGCCCAGCCGACCAGCAGGCCGCCCGCCAGCAGAAAGCGCACGCACGTCATCAGGAAGGGAGGGATGGTCTCAATGGCGATGCTGATGCCGAGGTAGCTCGATCCCCAGATGACGTACACACAGGCAAACGCGGTGATCACCAGCCAGCGGCGCGGCGCGCCAGATGCAGCGGGCATGCGATGGGACCTCACAGGATGGCGCAGACATGGGAAAGCGTCAGGCGGCGCGCGTCAGAATGCGTCCTATTGTATGTCAGGCGGCGCAGCGCGGCATGAGTCCATCAGGCCGGGCGGCGCGTCAGGCGCAATTCGCGTCAAAGCTGAAGCTCTCGTTGTGCTCACCGTTGGCGAACTCGCCGCGGATGGAGTCCTGCGGGCCGATGGTGACGGTGATCGAGGCGCCCGCTGCAAGCTGGAATGCGGACGGCGCGCCCACCACGCCGTCGGTGCCGGTGATCCACATCTGACCGGCGGAGGGCATGTCGATCGCTCCGACGTTGCTGAGCGTGAGACTGGCCGACGTGCCATCTTCGGCGCAGATCAGCTCGGAGCTGAGCAGCACGGGTTCGGGCGTGGGCGTCTCGCTGGGCGAAGGCGTCCAGGTGAAGGTATCGGTGGGCGTGGCTGTCAGCGAGGGGGTGAAGGTCTCGCTGGGGGTGTTGCTCGGCGTGAACGTGACCGTCGGCGTATGGCTCGGCGTGAAAGTCGGCGTGTTGCTCGGCGTGTTGCTGGCCGTGCGCGTGGGCGTGTTGCTCGGCGTGTTGCTGGCCGTGCGCGTGGGCGTAATGGTCGGCGTGTTGCTGGCCGTGCGCGAAGCCGTCGCGGTGGGTGTGTTGCTCGGCGTGTTGCTGGCCGTGCGCGTCGGTGTGTTGCTCGGCGTTGCGGTGGAATTGGCGC
>CAZZJW010000036.1:25279-26660 GCA_964654755.1 uncultured Pleurocapsa sp.
GTGTTGCTGGCCGTGCGCGTCGGTGTGTTGCTCGGCGTTGCGGTGGAATTGGCGCAGACGTTGATGATCCAGCCGGTGCCCGAGGTCGAATACGTGATCGACTGGGCAACCTGCACCGTCAGATTGCCAGAAACGAAGGTGCTGCAGGTGTAGCTGGCAGAGAAGACGGTGTTTCTGATCAGCCGGATGCTCGCGGTCGCGCCCGGCGCAAGATCGCCAACGGACCACTTCTCAGCATCGCGGTCATAGAAGATTCCGTCGTAGGACACGACATCCGGCTGGATGCCGCCGGGCACGATACCCGTCACCTGCACGTCTGGCGCGGTCTGCTGGCCGAAGTTGGTCACGCTGAGGGTGATGTCGTACTGCCAGCCGCCGGCGAGCGGCTCGATCATTCCGGTGTGGGTGAACACCAGGCTGGCGCCCGGATTTGTCGTGTAGGTGGCGGTCGGTGTGCGCGTACTGGTGGGCGTCGACGTTGCGGTGAGGGTGGCGGTCGGCGTGCGCGTGGCCGTTGCCGTCGCTGTGGATGTGGAAGTGCGTGTGGCGGTCGACGTACGTGTGGCCGTTGCGGTCGGCGTATGCGTACCGGTGGCCGTCGGCGTGCGCGTGGCCGTGGCGGTGCTGGTCGATGTCATGCTGGCCGTTGGCGTGGCGGTGCTGCTGGCGGTGGCCGTTGCGGTGCTGGTGAACGTGCGCGTAGCGGTGGGCTGCGTGCAGGTCTGGAAGCCGCCGGCGGTCGTCGTGACTCCGTTGCGCGTGTAGCTGGCGCGCACGCCGGACTGGCCCACGCTGCTGAGATCGAAGATGAGCTGTCCGCCTGTGGCCAGCGACAGCGGCTGAGTGGAATTGACGCCGCCGTTGCGGATGCTCAGCGTGCCGGTGGCAGTCGCGCTGCCGGTGTTGCGCACGGTCACGCGCATGCTGGCGGAGTTGGGGAAGAAGCAGCGCGTCCTGACCGTCAGCAGCGGCTGTGGGATGGCCGTGGCGGATGGCGTGAAGGTGGGCGCCGCCGTATTGGTCGAGGAGATCATCACGGGTGGTATAAGCGTCGGCGTATTGCTCGGCGTACTGGTGGGCGTATCGCTTGGCAGGACGCACCGCGCTCCTGACGAGGCTTTGACATCATGCTGCACCCCGCCGACCGAGATAATCGTCGTGTTTGGACCGGGTTCCGTATTTGTGAAGAAGATCGCTGTGCCCTCATCCGGCCCCTGAGCCGCAGGCACGATGATTCTGCCGGCCTGGCCCGTTGGCGACCCGGACACCGCCCAGTTCACCGTCAGCGCGACCGGGCTGGGGTTGTTCAGCCGCCAGCGGCGCTGAACTGCCGGATCACTGCTGCACAACGAAGTCAGGCGTACTTTCAGCAATCCCACCG
>CAZZJW010000036.1:26760-39266 GCA_964654755.1 uncultured Pleurocapsa sp.
GGCGTGGCGGTCGGCGTCTCGCTCGGCGTCTCAGTAGGCGTGAACGTCTGCGTCGGTTCCGGCGTGGCGGTGTTGAAGACGACGGGCTGGATCTCTTCGGGGGCTGGCAGCTCGACCTGGTACTGGATGACCTCGGACGCGATCTGTTCGACGATGCGCTGCTGCTCGATCTCCTGCGGCTCGAGCGGGCGGAAGCCACCCCACGCGCCCAACGCGACCGGCTGCGTGACAGGCGTGGCGCTGGCAGTGCGGATGGGCGCATCAGCACCAACATTCCCTGCAGGCGTAGCGCCGGGGAGGGTGCTGGTCGGCGTGACGCCGGCATCGGACTGCGCCGGCGGACTCTCGCAGTAGGCGGAGTAGGCGGTGTTGCCCGCGGGCAGCGACACGCCGGCGCCGTTGAGCAGCACTTCACCGCTGAGCACGGTGAGCTGCATGATGCCGCATCTGCCCGCCTGCACCCCCGATGGCGTCGGCGTGGCGGTCGGCCCGCCGGCCTGCGGATCGGGCTGCAGCCGGCTGACGACTTCCGGAGGCAGGTTGAGCTGCGCGAGGATTTCCGGTGGCGCGCCGCCGATGCTGGTGAGCGCGATAGTCGAGCCGAGCACGATCTCGGCGCCATTGATGTTGAGCAGGATGGCGGTGTTCTGCGGGCCCTGCACGATCACCTGGTTGGGCACGCTGCTGCACAGCGGCTGGCCGATGCCGGTCCTGAAGACGAACGCCTGCATGGGCAGGCGCGCGTCCGGGCTGAACACTTCCAGCAGGCTGGTGTCGAAGCCGCTGAGCGCCTCGACGGGCAGCCAGCCGCCCAGCCCGCCGCCGGGCAGCGCGGCATCGATGTAGGCCACGCGCACCCACGCGCCAGAGCTGTCGATGGCGTCTGCGCGCAGGGCAGCGCCAGCGCGGATGACGCCCGCAGCGTTGCTGTTGGCCTGCGGCAGCGTGCGCAGCGTGCTTTCAGCCAGCGCCAGCACGGCGATCGACGGGCCGGGCTGCGGGGCGGTGGCCGGATCGACGGCGTTGACGACGGTGGCATCACCCAGCAGCAGGAAGTTGACCGACTGGCCAGGCAGCGTGCCGGGCAGGTTGGCCTGCATGCTCATCAGCGCCACGCCCCAGTGATTGCTGACCAGATCGATCGGGGCGGTGCTGATGCTCTGCAGCTCACGCAGGCCGGCGCGGTCCGCAGGCACGCTGAAGTAGTCGTCGGGGACGGGCTGGTTGAAGGTGGCGTTGACGAGGTTGTAGCCGTAGCACGCAGTGTTGCGGCCAACACCGGTGCAGTTCTGGTTGAGCGAATCCATCGCCTGCGCGACGATGGCGGGGCACACCTGCGAGTCATCCGCGCCAGGCTGGGCCTGCGCCGGGGCAGCCGCCAGCGCCAGCATCAGGCCGAGGGCCAGCGCAGTGACGGCGTGCACAAGCGCAGATTTGGCCGGGCGGCGGCGGAAGACCACGCACTCACCATGAATATTCAGGACGGAAGGACAGAGAACCGTCAGGCGCTTGCTGACGTGCTACCTCACGATTATAGTATGGGTTCTGTGAAGTCTGCGTAAATAATCGCAAACCAAAACGCGTGGCCGGCATTCTTAATCGATACTTGCCGGCCAGCATGCGCGCTGCTGCGGGTTCAGGCTATAATCTGTGAGAATTCGTTGCTGCTGCGCAGCCTTTCGGAGACGAGGTACATGGCCTCCCAGTCCGTTCGCCGCCGCCCATCCCTGTGGTCGCTCGGGTTTCGGCTTGTGCTGCTGCTGCTGGGCGCGTTCATCAGCGCGATCTCGGTGATCGTCTTCCAGGCGCCGTTCAGCATCGCGCCGGGCGGCGTGTCCGGCGTGGCGATCATCCTCAACAGCGTGTTCGGGCTGCCGATCGGCGCGCTGATCATCCTGGGCAACATCCCCATCCAGATCATCGCCTATCGCCTGCTGGGCGGCTGGAGCGTGGTCGCCAGCACACTGCTGGTCGTGCTGGCCTACTCGCTGATGATCGATGTGCTGACGCCGTACTTCCCGCCGCGCGGCATCAGCGAGGATATGCTGCTCAACGCGCTGTTCGGCGGCATCATCGGCGGCATCGGCGGTGGGCTGATCTACCGCGCCGGCAGCACGCTGGGCGGCACCTCGACGCTGGCGCGCATCCTGCAGGAGCGCTTCGGCATCCCGCTCTCCAGCAGCGCGCTGTACACCGACACCGTGGTGATCGTGCTGGCCGGGCTGATCTTCGGCTGGGAGAGCGCGATGTACGCCATGGTGGCGCTGTTCGTGGGCGGCGCGGTGTCCGACTACGTGCTGGAAGGCCCGTCCGTCATCCGCACAGCGGTGATCATCACCGATCATCCGCGTGAGGTGGCCGCCGCGGTGATGTCTGACATGGGGCGCGGGGTGACGGGCTGGGATGCGCGCGGGATGTTCACCGAACAGCCGCACACCGTGCTGTACGTCACCATCGGCCGGGCGCAGGTCAATGCGCTGCGACAGATCGTGTTTGCAGTCGATGCCAAGGCGTTTGTGGTGATCGGCCACGGCCAGAGCGCCTACGGCAAGGGCTTCCGTGGCGGCCGCCGCGAACGTACCGAGCTTGGCGGCGGCTCTTCCTGAGGCCCGCCTGCATATCCTGACTCCGGAGTGACTTGCTATGCTGACTGTGCAGGATGTTGAGGCGGCGCGCGCGCGCATCCGCGGCTATGTGCGCCACACCCCGCTGCTGGCGCTGCCGAATGTGCTGGAGGATCTGCCGCCCCGGCTGCGCCTGAAGCTGGAGAACGCGCAGGTGGCCGGCTCATTCAAGCCGCGCGGCGTGTTCAACACGCTGCTGCAGCTCGATGCCGACGCCCGGCAGCGCGGGGTGGTCGCGGCCAGCGGCGGCAATCATGGCGTGGCGCTGGCCTATGCCGCGCATCGCCTGGGCATCCCGGCCACGGTGTTTCTGCCCGCCACGGCCAGTGCAGACCGGGTGGCGCGGGTGTCGCGCTGGGGCGCGGCGCTGGTGCAGGTGGGCAGCGCATGGGATGATGCGCACCGGGCGGCGCTGGCCTTTGCTGCGGAGCAGCGCCTGCCCTACGTGCACCCATTCGATGCCCCCGCGACGCTGGCCGGGCAGGGCACGCTGGGCCTGGAACTGCTGGAGGACGTGCCGCAGATGGACGCCGTGCTCATCGCCATCGGCGGCGGCGGGCTGATCGCCGGCATGGCGCTGGCCATCCGCGAGAAGCGGCCCGGTGTGCGCATCATCGGCGTCGAGCCGGTGGGCGCGCCCAGCATGAAGGCGGCGCTCGAGGCCGGGCGCGTGGTGACGCTGCCCGCTGTGCGCACCATCGCCGACACGCTGTCCCCGCGCGCCGTCAGCGAGAGCACGCTTGCCCTGACGCAGCGCTACGTCGATGAGATCGTGCTCGTGGACGATGCCGCGATGATCGCTGGCATGCGCTGGCTGTGGACGAACGCCAATCAGCTCGTCGAGCCATCCGGCGCGGCGGTGATCGCCGCCCTGCAAACCGGCGCGGTCGATCTGCACGACGCAAAGGCGCCGGTGGCGCTGATCTGCGGCGGCAACGCTGCTGCCGAGCAGGTATTCGATCACTACGCCGGGCTGGCCGAGCGCGCCATCGCCCGCTAGCGCACGACGATCACGCCCAGCGGCACCCGCCCGTCCTGCAGCGGCTGGCCGGCGGCATCCTGCGCGGGCAGCGGCTGGCCGTTTGCGTCCAGCAGCACGACGGAGGCATCGTACAGGCCGGGCGGCGCCTGCGCCGGAAAGCGCAGCGGGCAGCGATCCACATACACGATCTCGCCCTCCTCCCAGATGCTGACCGGGCGATCAGCGAACTCGCACATGTACTCTGCTGAACCCTGCTGTTGGCGGAATATGAAGCGCCGTGTCTGTGCCGCTGCATCACGCTGTTCCACGATCCAGCGGGCGCTGGGCTGATAGTTCTCCTCTCGTGCTACCTCGGCAGGGGTGTCGAAGCCCCACAGGCGGTAGCGCGCGCCAATCGTGCCGAGGTCCGGCGGGCAGCTCGCGGATACACCGTCTATGCTCTGTACACCGAGTGACACGTCCTGGCTGCGCCCCTGCACCGTGCCGTTCAGGTCCGCGGCGATCCACGAGACCGACAGCGGCAGTTCCGGCGGCGGCGCTGCGTTGCAGTTGGGCACGTCGACGGTGAGCGCATGAATATCGCCCGGCGCCCAGGCGAGAGTGCTGTCGAAGCCGCGACCCGGCAGCACGGTGCAGGTCTGGTCGCCCAGCGCAAATCGCAGCGCCTGATGCGTGAGCAGCGGGGCATCGATCTGCGCGAACAACGTCAGCGAGACCATGCTGCGCTGTGATGCAAGCTCGGTGCGATAGCCGAGGATGTGCGGGAAGCCCTGCTGCAGCGCAGGCTGCAGCCGCGTGACGCCTTCCAGCGCATCGAACGCGCTCGCGCTGAGGATCACGGGAGCAGGACGTTCGCGCAGGGCGCGCACGCTGCTGATGAGGCCTGCAGCCAGCAGGCAGAGCGCAACGCCTGCCGCCGCCAGCGTGCCGGCTGTGCGGGCTGCGCGCACAGCACGAGCTGGCACGTGCACGGCGTACACCGCCATCGCCAGCCCCCAGCCGCATAGCAGCGCCAGTGCCGGCAGTGCCGGCGCGTAGTAGCGCACAGGCGCGAAGATCGCCGCGCCCAGATACGATGTGACGCCGCCGCTGAATGCAGTCGTCATGGTATTGCGCAGCAGCACCAGTCCAACGCCGACTCCAAGGCAGGCGATAGGCAGCCACAGCAGCTTCGTGCAGACTGTGGGGCGCCGCCGCAGCGCCAGCAGCGCGCACAGCCCACCCAGCGACAGCCCGGCCGCCAGCGCGAGCAGCGCGGCGAAAGCCAGCACATCCGGCAGGGCGCTGGTGAGCACACTGCCCAGATCATAGGCGGTTGCGCGGAAGACGGCGATGGCAGTTTCTGGCAAGGCATTCAGCCGTGTGAAGACAGCGCTGACGCTGTCCTCCAGCCCGGCATAGCGGCCAAAGACCGTGCCATAGGCCGAAAGGTTGAAGAGCATGATCGCAGCCAGTGCCGCTGCCCCGCCGGCAAGCGCCATCAGGGGCGGAAGCAGCCGCCTGCCCATGCGCTGCCTCAGGGCAGCCAGCAGCGCATGCCCCAGTGCCGCTAAGAGGCACAGGCCGGTGAAGGCCGCGGTCGCCCAGCCTGGCAGCCGGGTGAGCACGGCCAGCGCTGCTGTCAGCAGCATCAGCACAGCCCAGCGCCAGCGCGCCTCGCGAAACAGGCGCAGCGCCGCGTAGAGATTGGCGCAGGCGAGCAGCATCAACAGTGCATCGTTGCTGATGGTGGTCGCCAATGCGAGCGTATTGGGCTCGAAGGCCAGCAGCGCTGCACCCAGCAGGGCGGCCAGCGGCCAGCGCGGGGCGAGCACGCGCCCGGCGGCCCAGGCCAGCACCACAGCGCCCACGCCGAAGGCCAGGCTGAGCAGGCGCAGCGCGAAACCGGCTCGCCATTCCGCTTCCAGCCCCGGCGCAGAGGGATACTTCAGCAGTGGGCTTTGCGCAATTTCGCCGATGCACAGCGTGGGCGGCTGCTCACCCGGCGGCATAGGCTGCTGTGCCGGAAATGCCGCCGCCACCAGCGCGCCCACAGCGAAATAGAGCGGCGGCTGCGTCAGTTGCAGCACATCGGCCTCGGCTTCGCTCAGGCCTTCACTGGAAGGCAGGCGGCCCTGCTGCGCCAGCGTCTGCACGATGTTGTAGTAGTCCGCTTCATGCTGTTGCCAGAGCGGCACAGCAGCGATTTGCAGCAGGCCGGCCAGCACCTGCGCTGCCACGATCAGCGCCAGCCACAGCGCGGAACGCCTCCAGGGGCGCGGGCGATCAGTAGGCGCCACGGCCCGTCAGCACCACAATCACCGTGCGCAGCAAAATCTGCAGATCGAGCCAAAGCGAATAGTTGCTGACGTAGTACAGATCGTCTTCAATATGCTGGCGCAGTGGCCGATCACTGCGTCCGTTGATCTGCCACCACCCGGTGATGCCCTGTGGCACTTCAAAACGCTTGCGCTGCCACCACTCGTACTGTTCCGCCAGCGTGGCGATTTCCGGGCGCGGCCCGACCACGCTCATCTCACCACGCAGTACATTGTAGAACTGCGGCAGTTCGTCCAGGCTGGTGCGGCGCAGGAATGCGCCCACGCGCGTCACCCGCGGGTCATTCGGCGACTTGTCCCACTCGGCATTGCCCACAGGGTCAGCTTCATGGCGCATGGTGCGGAACTTGACCATGATGAAGCTACGTCCGTGCTGACCGGCGCGTTCCTGCCGGAAGATGACCGGCCCCGGCCCGCTGCAGCGTACAGCCAGTGCGATCAGCAGCAGTAGTGGCGCAGTCAGCGCCAGCACCAGCGCGGAGAAGCACACGTCTGCCGCGCGTTTGACCACGCGCTGTACGGGCGAAAGCACTGGCTCGCGCAGACTGATCAGCGCTATGCCTTCACATTCCTCGATGTGCGCGGTGAAGTAGGCCAGCGCGGAGTAATCCTGGGCGAGGCGGATGGTGACCGGGATATGCTCGAGCAGGCGCAGCAGGCTGCTGATGAGTACTGTGGCGCGCTCATCCATGCGCTGCAACGCAATCACGATCTCGTCTGCGTGTGTCGACTGCAGCAGCGCCGGCAGCGCATCCAGCGTACCAATTACCGGCAGGTCGGGTGGAGGCGCATCGTCAGCAGCAATGTAGCCCAGCACACTGACCGCTGGCGCATAGGCCTGCTCGATCGCCTCGCCCACAGCCTGCGCTGCGGAGTCGGTACCGACAATCAGCACCCGCCGGGGCGTGCTGACGAGCGAAGCAAGGCGCCGCTGCAGCAGGCGGATCAGGCCGCGGTGCAGCAGCACCAGCACGAAACCGATCAGGGCGAAATACGCCACCTGCAGACGCGAGTAGTCTCGAAAGCCGAGAAAGAGTATGCCGAGGAACACCAGCGTGGTTGTGGCATGGGCGCTGATGATCGGCCAGATCACGGTCTGCAGGCGCATTTGGTTGGCGGGCGTATACACCCTCATCTGCTGGCCGGCAATCAGCCAGAGCACAGGCACAGTCAGCAGCAGGACCGGCGGCGTATCGAATGCACCGGGCGCCCCAGCCGGGATGCCCACAGGCAGCGCTGCACGCAGCGCCGATGCCAACAGCAGCGCCAGTGTGATCAGCAGCACATCGCTGAGCATGAGGAAGAGCTGGTAGCGCGGGTTATGGCGCAGCATCACGAGCGATCATTTCTGCTGGCGCAGCACGCGCCAGATGAAGAGCGGATTGTAGTACAGATAACGCCTGCCCAGCCGGCGCGGCTCCTGCAGCAGGCGAAACAGCCACTCCAGTCCGCTGCGCTGCATCCAGCGCGGAGCCTGCGCCTTCACGCCTGCCAGCATATCGAAGGCCGCGCCCACGCCGATCAGCAGCGGCGCATGCAGCAGCGGCCGGTGCAGCGCCATCCACAGATCCTGCTTGGGCGATCCCAGTCCGACCCACACAACAGAAGCGCCGCTGTCGTTGAGCAGTGCGATCGCATGTCGGTCGGGCTGAGCGCTGAACGGCGCGACTGGCGGGGTGTACGCACCGGCAATTGCGACGCTGGGGAAGCGCTGGCGCAGCCGATCAGCCAGCGCCTGGGCCACGCCGGACTGTCCGCCGTAGAAGTAATGCGAAACGCCGCTGGCGGCGGTGCGCTCTGTTAGGGCCAGCAGTACATCCGGCCCGTACACGCGCTCTGCTGCCGGATAACGCTGGCGCTGCAGCCACACGATCGGCATACCATCCGCAGCGACCATGTCCGCGCCGTTGACAGCGCGCATGACTGCCGGATCCTCGGCGCACATCATCACGGTGTAGACGGGGGCAGTGCACACGCTGCGCCTGCCCTGCGCGTCCTCTGCCCAGCCCAGCAGCATTGAGAGAGCATCCTCGAATGTCTGCGCGCACGTGCGCACGCCCAGAATTTCCACATCCATCGAACGCTCTGCTTCCCGGGGCTTATGCAATACGCCCGATCTATTTTCGTCGAGATTGCGCGCGCTGCCAACTGCAGAATGGCCGAGCGCGCCATCGCCCGCTAGCGCACGCTTCACTCCGCGATGTCGATCTCGTGTTCCTCGCGCGCTGCGCCCAGGAAGCCGCGCTCCTGCCCGACGATCTCCGGGTCCAGCTTGGTGTAGAGCGCCTTCGGCTCGCGCAGCGGCTGCCCCTGCGCCAGCACGCGCTTCTTCCACCGGCCGATCGCTGCGCTGCCGTCGTAGACCAGCGCCTCATGCGTCCGTTCGCGCTCGGTATAGCGCTCGATCTTCTGCACGCCGAACAGCCGCCCGTCATAGCCGAGGTACTCATGCACCGCCTGCGCCGAGAACGGCAGGAAGGGCGCGAGCACCACGTTCAGGTTGTCGATCACCCGCAGAATAGTGTAGACCGCGCGCGCGGCGTCCGCCGGATCGTCCTTGATCGTTTGCCACGGCTTGCGCCCGTCCAGATAGGCGTTGGCCTCGCGCACCACGCCCATCGCCGTGCTCAGCGCCTCGCGCAGGCGCACCGCCTCGATCAGCGCGCCCACTTCCTCGAAGGCCGACTCCGACCGTGCGATCATCGCCTGATCGGCGTCCGTCAGCCGGTCGAAGGCCGGCACGCGCCCGTCAAACCGCTTCCAGGCGAAACTGAGCATACGGTTGACCAGGTTGCCCCAGGCGGCCAGCAGCTCGCCGTTGACGCGGTTGTAGAAGCCGTCCCAGGCGAAATCGCTGTCGTGCGTCTCCGGGAAGGTGGCCGCGACATAGTAGCGGACGGCGTCGGGCTGGTAGCGCTCGAGGATGTCGGGCAGCCAGATCGCCCAGTTGCGGCTCTTGGAGAACTGCGCGCCCTCGATGTTCATGAACTCGTTGGCGGGCACGTCGTAGGGCAGGCTCATGCCGGTGGTGTCGTTGTACAGCCCATCGATGCCCATCAGCTCCGCTGGCCAGATGATGGTGTGGAAGGGGATGTTGTCCTTGCCGATGAAGTTGTAGATCTCTGCCTCGGGGTTGTACCACCAGTGCTTCCATGCGTCGGGCTGGCCGGTGCGCTCTGCCCACTCGATGCTGGCGGTGAGGTAGCCCATCACAGCATCGAACCAGACGTACAGCCGCTTGTCCTCCCAGCCCTCCAGCGGGACGGGGATGCCCCAGTCGATGTCCCGCGTGATCGGGCGGCCGCGCAGCCCTTCCGCGATGAAGTTGCGGCTGAAGCGCACGACATTGGGCCGCCAGTGCGGCTCGTGCTGGTCGAGATACTTCAGCAGCCGGTCGGTGAATTTGCTCAGATCGAGGAAGTAGTGCTCACTCTCGCGCACGATGAGCTGATCGCCGGGGTCGTTGCGGCTGCGCGGGTTGATCAGCCGGGTGGCGTCCATCAGGCTGCCGCAGTTGTCGCACTGATCGCCGCGCGCGCTGGCGTAATGGCAGACGTAGCACTCGCCCTCCACGTAGCGGTCGGGCAGGAAGCGGCGCTCCTTCTCGCTGTAGAGCAGCTGCTGCGTTTCGGTGTACAGAAAGCCGCGCTCCAGCAGCAGCCGGAAGATATCCTGGGCGATGCGATGGTGGTTTTCAGTGTCGGTGTGCGTGAACAGATCGTAGCTGATGCCGATCTTGTGCTGCGTGCGCAGAAAGCGCTCGTGATAACGCGTGAACACCTCGACGGGCGAGACGCCGCGCTTGTCCGCTTCGACGGAGATGGGCGTGCCATGCGTGTCTGAGCCGGACACCATCAGCACCTGATTGCCCTTGAGGCGGTGATAGCGCGCGAAGATATCGGCGGGCAGATAGGCGCCTGCCAGGTGGCCAACGTGCAGATCGCCATTCGAATACGGCCAGGCGACGGAGACGTGGATGACTTTGCTCATGAGATCGACCCTCAGTCCTCAGCACCGATAACGCCGCCCCGAAACCAGGCCACGCGCGCCGGGGCAGCACGGCGGCGGGGGAAAACACAACAAAAAGGCCGCCTGTGAGAGACAGACGGCCGTAAGTATCGCAGATCAGCGGGGATGCGCGGCTTAACGACGTCTGGCCCGGGCGGGGAGGCGCGAAGACATTCGCATCGGAAACGCAGCAGCAGTAGTTATCATGATGAGGAGTATACGCAGGCGGCAAGGCGGAGTCAAGCGGTGCCCTGCAGGCAGGGTGCGTCGTGCGGGCATGGTGCACCACGCCCCCGCCACCGCCGAATCCCGGAATGCGCGTGCGCCATGCCCCCGTGCACCCGCCATGCAGATTGACTTATGCGCAGTTCCCGTGCTACAACAAACAGCGGTGTGGACAAATGCGGCAGCGCGGAGGCGGCGGTGATGAAGCGCGTGGTCATTCTGGCGATACTGGCGGCGATCGTTCTTGCGGCGGCGCTGGCCGCAAGCGCTGCCGGCACTCCGGTACCGCCCGCGCAGGACGAGGCTGCGGACGCCGACCTGCTGACTGCGATTGAGGACGCGCGCGCCTTCCGCGGCAGCAATGCCAGCTGGCAGGCGCAGTACCCGGATGGCCTGCAGCATACCTTCGATGACGGCGCAGCGATGGTGCTGGTGCCGGCCGGCTGCTTCACGATGGGCAGCTACGACTTCTTCAGCGATGAGCAGCCGGTGACCGACGAATGCTTCGACGCGCCGTTCTGGATCGACCAGACCGAAGTGACGCAGGCCGATTTCGAGCGGCTGGGCGGGGTGCAGGCCGAGCCGAGCTACTCCGCGGGCCCTGGCCGCCCGGTGGAGAACATCACGTGGCTTGAGGCGCGGGATTTCTGCGTGTTGCGCGGCGCGCGACTGCCCACCGAGCGCGAGTGGGAGTATGCCGCGCGCGGGCCGGATACGTTCGTCAACGGGCCGTGGGACATGGTGTTCCCGTGGGGCGAGGAATGGGACGAGGCCAACGCAGTGTGGAACCGCACTGTGGAGGACGGCACAGCCGATGTCGGCAGCCTGCCGGCGGGGCGCTCGTGGGTGGGCGCGTTCGACCTGAGCGGCAACGTGTGGGAGTGGGTACACTCGCCCTATCTGCCGTATGACAGCGAGGCGGATGCGGAAGAGGGCGCCGAGCTCCTGCAGTTCGTGATGCGCGGCGGTTCATGGTGGGACATGGATCCGACCTTCCTGCGCACCTCCGTCCGAAGCTCCGGCGACCCCGGCTACTGGAACTACCACATCGGCTTCCGCTGCGCCCGCGACACCTGAGCGCCTCCGGGGGCTGGCGGGGCGCGCGGCTGCCCCTGTGCTTCATCAGCGCGCGGTCACAACGCCTGCCCCGCGCCAGACTCCCTTGCCGCCGTCCCTTCGCACCTCTACAATGGCGGTTCAGTATGACCGTCCATCGGCCCTCAGGAGCACCATGAGACTCGGCATCATCGGCCTGCCCAACAGCGGCAAAACCACCATCTTCAATGCCCTCACCCGCGGCAATCTGCCGACCGGCGCCGCCACCAGCGGCCAGTTCGAGGTGCACACCGCCGTCGTCCCCGTGCCCGATGCGCGGGTGGACCGCCTGAAGGCGATGTACAACCCGAAGAAGACCACCTATACGCAGATGACGTATGTCGACATCGGCGGGCTGGACAAGGGCATCGGCGAAGGTGGGCTGAAGGGGCAGTTCCGCAACGAGCTGGCCGGGCTGGATGGCTTCATCCACGTCGTGCGCGTCTTCCGCGATGACAGCGTGCCGCATCCCTACGAGACCATCGATCCCGCGCGCGATGTCGACACCCTCGACAGCGAGCTGCTGCTCACCGATCTGGTGACGGTGGAGACGCGCATCGAGCGTCTTGACGCTGACCTGAAGCGCAAGGGCAAGGCGGGCGATAAGGCGATGGCCGATGAAATGGAGATGATGCAGCGCCTGAAGGCTCAGCTTGAGGCCAGTGCCCCGCTGCGCGATATGGGCCTGACGGACGACGAGATCCGCCCGCTGCGCGGCTTCGGCTTCCTCACGCTCAAGCCGGTGCTGATCGTGCTGAACACCGATGAGCACGACCCCAGCCCCACCATCGCTTACAGCCATCAGCTTTCGCAGCAGGTGGCGCTGCAGGGCCGCATCGAGGCCGAGCTGGCGCAGCTTGAACCGGATGACGCCGCCGTGTTCATGGAGGAGTATGGCATCGCCGAGCTGAGCGCCGCGCGCGTGATCCGCCTGAGCTATGAGCTGATGCACATCCAGTCGTTCTACACCGTGGGCGAAGATGAGGTGCGCGCGTGGAGCGTGCCGATCGGCGCGACCGCTCCGGAGGCTGCCGGCGTGATCCACAGCGATCTGCAGAAGGGCTTCATCCGGGCCGAGGTGATGCGCTACGACGACCTGATCGCGGCGGGCAGCGAAGCAGCGCTGAGGAGCGTGGGCAAGTTCTACCTGCAGGGCCGCGATTACGTCGTGCAGGACGGCGACATCGTGCACATCCGCTTCAACATCTAGCGATCCGCTCTGCTGGCGTCCTGCCGGCGCGGCAGGTCATGAGC
>CAZZJW010000037.1:0-38377 GCA_964654755.1 uncultured Pleurocapsa sp.
GCGATGGCGTCTGGCCCCATTTCGCGCGCGCGCTCACCAGAAACTCGTCGATGATCACCTGCGCGCCGTTATTGAAGTCACCGTACTGTGCCTCCCACAGCACGAGCCGGTTCGGCTCCTGCACGTTGTAGCCATACTCGAAGCCCAGCACCGCTGCTTCGGAAAGGGGACTGTTGTGGATTTCGTACGCCGCCCGGGCATGTGGCAGTGCCTGCAGCGGCACATACTCGGCTCCGTTGTGCACATCATGAAACACAGCATGCCGCGAGCTGAACGTACCGCGTTCAACATCCTGCCCGGTCAGCCGCACAGGGATGCCGTCCGCCAGCACACTGGCCATCGCCAGGTCCTCGGCGTGCGCCCAGTCGATTGTACGCGCGCTCGGGTCCCTCAGCGCGTCCACGCGCCGTTTCATCACCCGCTGCAGCTTCGGATGAATGCTGAAATCATCGGGGAATTCCAGCAGCGCAGCATTCAATTCGCGCAAGCGCTCTGCCGAAACCGCAGTCTTCACGCGACGCGCGCTGCCCGGCAGCGGTGGCGCGGGCCGAAAGTCGACCAGGTCTTTCTCCAGGTCCAGCTTCTCCAGCACTCCCTGCAGGCGGTCCATCTGTTGTTTCAACACGCGCTCCGGCTCCCCTTCAGCCAGCAATCCACGCTCCACCAGCTCGCGCCCCCACATCTCGCGCACAGTCGGATGGCGGTCGATCAGCTGGTACAGCGTTGGCTGCGTGAAGGCCGGCTCATCGCCTTCATTGTGGCCATATCGCCGATAACCGATCAGGTCGATCACCACATCGCGCTGGAACTGCTGCAGATAGCCGAATGCGATGCGAGCCGCTTCGATGCATGCTTCCGGCACATCGGCGTTCACATGCAGGATCGGGAACTTGAAGCCCTTTGCGAGATCGCTTGCGTAGATCGTGCTTCGGCTGTCGTGCGGCTCCGTCGTGTAGCCGAGTTGATTATTGGCGATCAGGTGTATCGTCCCGCCCGTCCAGTATCCAGGCAGCCGGCTGAGGTTGAGCGTCTCCGCGACGATTCCCTGCCCCGGAAAGGCCGCATCGCCATGAATGACGACTGGCAGTGTGATATGCGGGTTGAACACTGGCGCTCCGCCACGATCAGTCACCGAACCCGCTGCCCGCGCCATGCCCTCCACCACCGGATTGACGAACTCCAGATGGCTGGGGTTCGGCGCCATCGTGATCACCATCTCCACAGGCTGCCCGTTCTGAAGGGCGCGCCGAGCGCCCAGGTGGTATTTCACATCTCCGGTCCAGCCCAGATCGTCTCGAAACTTGTGCTGATGCACCGGATCCTTGAATTCCGCAAACATCGAGGCATACGATTTGCCCAGCACATGCGCCAGCATGTTCAGCCGTCCGCGATGCGCCATGCCAAACAGCACGTTCCGCACGCCATCTTCCGCAGCCGCGCCGATGATCTCGTCGAGGATCGGCACCATCACATCCAGGCCTTCGATCGAGAAGCGGTGCTTCCCGGGGAAGATCCGATGGATGAAGCGTTCGAAGGCCTCCACTTCCGTCAGTCGGCGCAGCAGCGCCAGCGGATCAAGCGGGTCAGCCGGCGGCCTGAACTGCCCAGACTCAATCACCTTACGCAGCCACTCTCGCTCTGCCGGCTCGCGAACATGATCTACGTCAAAGCCAATCGCACCTGTGTATGCTGCCTTGAGCGCCTGCACCGCCTCATACGCATCGCGACTGCGCTCACCGATCGGGCCGCCGACCAATGAAGCTGGCAACCCGCGCAAGTCATCCTCGCGTAGTCCGTGAAAGGACGGGTCAAGGGATGGATCGCCAATACCCTGCCGACCCAGTGGATCCAGCCGTGCCTGCAAGTGCCCCCGGTCACGGATAGCCGCAGCGTAGTTCACCCCGCCAACCACCTGCGCAATCGAAAACGGCGCTGTTGCAGAACCCACCTGCACGGGTTCTGGCGCATTCAGCGGGGGGCGCCAGCGCGCAAACAGCGCCCGCGTACGCTCATCTACCAGCGCAGGATCACGCTGATAGCGCTCGTAGAGCTCCTGTACATAGCCAGCATTCGCGCCATGAAACTCTTCCCAGAAGGTCATTGTCAAACCATGCCTCACACGCATCAGGCAGCGCCTGCCTGTGGACGGATTAATGCAAGTCTACCGGGATTTCAACTGTAAACGGGGAGTCACCAGCGCGGGATTAGCCAAATCTTAATCTGCAGCCTCGCCAGCCGCGCTGCGGTCGAATTGTCGCCTGTACAGCTGCGCGTACAATCCACCCTGCTTGAGCAGAGCCTCGTGCCCGCCTTCCTCCACCAGCCTGCCCCGCTGCATCACGAAGATGCGGTCCGAATCGCGAACAGTACTCAGGCGATGAGCGATGATCAGGCTCGTCCGGTTTCGAAGCACATGCTCCAACCCCTGCTGCAGATCGCTCTCCGTCTCCGTATCGATGCTGCTCGTCGCTTCGTCCAGCACCAGAATGCTCCCCGGGTTGTGGATCAGCGCGCGCGCCAGCGCCAGCAGCTGCCGCTGACCCTGCGAGAGATTACCTCCGCCGGGAAGCAGCTCGAAGTCCAGCCCGCCCGGCAGGCGCGAGATGAATCGCTCCGCGCATGCCAGCCGCGCTGCCTTTTCCATCTGCTCGCGCGTGACCGTCGGATCGAACAGGCGCAGGTTGTCCGCAATCGTGCCGTTGAAGCAGTATGGACTCTGCGGCACTACCGTCACGTAGCGCCGAAGGTCCGCTCTGGCGATCTCCCGCACATCCACGCCGTCAATCTGCACGGACCCCTTGTTCACGTCGTAGAAGCGCGCCAGAAGCCCCGCCAGCGACGACTTGCCCGCCCCCGTCGCACCAACAATCGCGATCCGTTCCCCCGGCTGCACCGCAAAGCTGACATCGCGCAGTACTGGCTGTCCAATCTCATAGCCAAATTCAACGCGTACAAAACTGAAGCCACGCCTGCGTTCCGGCAAGCTGCGCGGGTTCGCCGGCTCCGGAATCTCAGGCGCAATCGCCAGCATGCGCGCCACACGCTCCCCAGCAGAAAGCGCCGTCTGGATTTGAGCAAACTGCTCAGCCAGCATCAGGATAGGCTCATAGCCGCGCCGCGCATAGTCGATGAACGCAATCAGCATCCCCAGCGTCGCCCAGCCCGCCAACACTCCCTGCCCGCCGCCATATAGTACTGCCGCCAGCCCGACGGTCGTCAGCAGCTGCAGCACGCTGGAATACATCGTGTAGGCATCGCGCAGGTTGCCGTGTACCTCCCGGTATGCTGCATTGATCTCGTTGAATTCCGCCCGGCTGACGCGCTGCCGGCCAAACAGCTGCACCACCAGCATGCCGTTGAACTGCTCGTTCACGTACGCAAGGTACTCCGCCACCAACCGGTGCAGGCGGTTGGAGGCCACGCGTATCTTGCGCCGCCAGTAAATCGTGCCCAGTGTCATGATCGGGAGCACGCTGATCGCTAGCAGCGCCAGCCGCCAGTTGATCAGCAGCATCACCACGATGATGCCCACCAGCGTCACCAGGTTGCTGGCCACCATCACAATGCTGGTCGACAGCAGCTCGCTCAGCGCCTCGATATCATTACTCATCCGCGAGACAATCTGCCCCACGGCCGTGGTGTTGAAGAAGCGCATGTCCTGGCTGAGGATGTGTTCAAACAGGCGTTGGCGAAGCGTCACCAACGCGTTCTGCCCCACCGTCTGCAACAGATAGGTGTGTGCAAATCGCAGCACGAACGTCAGCGTGATCGTAGCGAAGTACAGCACTGCGATCGGGATCAGTGCAGGGAAATCCCCCTCACCGATCGGTCCATCCACCGCGCGCTGCACCAGATACGGTGGCAGTAGTGAGAGCAGCGTCACCAGCAGCAGCAGCGCGAAGACCAGGGTGATCTGCATGCGATACGGCGCCAGGATCTCGCCCAGCATCCACAGCAGAGCGCGATCGCTGATGCTGCCTGCGTCGTCGTCCGCCCTGCTCACCAGGCGCGAAGGCGTCTTCTCAGGCGGCTTCACCCTGCTCTCCTCCCTGCAGTTCGCGCTCCACCATCCGCGCATACGGACCATCAGCGCGCATCAGTGCCTCATGCGTCCCCTGCTCGACGATCCGTCCGTGGTCCATCACCACAATCACATCGGCATCCTTCACCGTCGCGATCCGATGCGCAATCACGATGCTTGTGCGGGTAGCGAGCACATCGCGCAGATCGTGCAGGATCTCGGCTGCGGTGTGCGTGTCGACGCTGGAGAGCGCATCATCCAGCACCAGAATCGCCGGATCGCGCACGATCGCGCGTGCAATCGCCACACGCTGCTTCTGGCCGCCAGAGAGCATCACCCCTTTCTCCCCGACCAGTGTCTGCATCCCATGCGTCAGATCTGGAAGATCATTGCTCAACCGAGAAATCCGCACCGCGCGCGCGATCGCTTCGTCTGACAGATTTTCGATCCCCATGCGGATATTGTCTTCAAGAGACTGGCTGAACAGGAATGTTGACTGCGGCACAAACGCAATCGCTGCACGCAGCGACTCCAGGTCATACGCTCGAATGTCCCGTCCGCCGATTTCAACAACCCCGCTGGTCGGATCATGCACACGTGCCAGCAAGCTGGCCAGCATCGTCTTGCCGCAGCCTGTTGCCCCCACCAACGCCACAACCTTGCCTGGCGGGATCTCCAGCGTCACGTCCTGCAGCAGTTCGGCGTCCTCAAGACGCAGTGAGACACCGCTGAAGCGAATACCGCTGGTCTGCCGGCTCAGCGCCACCGCATCCACCGGCGAAGCAATATCGGGATGCTGCCGCAGGAGCGTCAGCCGGCTCAGTGAGGCTCCCGCCTGCTGGTAGCGCTGGTAGATCGTCCCCAGTTGCAGCAGCAGCTGACTAATCATGCTCAGGTGCAGCAAAAACTGCGTGAACACGCCGATCGTGATCTGCTGGTTCACCACGAGAAACCCGCCAAACAGCACGACGACCCCTGTCGTAAGCTGGCTGATCATGTTGGGCAGCATGCCGACCGGCTCGTTGCGCCGGCGAAAATACAGCCAGCGCCGCCGGTACTCCCTGTTCTGATCAGCAAATCTCTGCGCAGCACCGGCTTCACGTCCAAACGTCTTGAGCGTCTGGATGCCGCTGCTGGCATCCTGCACCAGCGCCGCCACCACCCCTGCCTGCTCCTGCACCTGCTCGAACTTCGGCCCCAGCGAAAGCCCCGCCCACACCTGAAACGCCGTAGAGATCAGCAGCACGACAAATGTGACCAGCGTAAGCGTGATATTGACCGAAGCCAGCAGCACCAGAATGAAGATCATCCCCGCAGCAGAGCTGAACAGGCGCAGCCCCGCCAGCACCACCAGGCGCCAAACCATGTCCACGTCCAGGTGCATGCGCGAGATCAGATCACCGGTTGGGTGGCGGCTGTAAAACCCCTGATCCAGCAGCAGCATGTTGTCGAACAGCACCCGCCGAATATCGAAATTGACCGCGTAGCTCAACTCACCGCTGTAATAGCGCTGGCCGTAGAAGCACACCACCGTCAGTACGCCGAAACCCGCCAGCAGCACCACATCCCGCATGATGACGTCCAGCCCTGCGCCATGCTGCAGGTGATCGATGATCGCGCCGATCAGAAACGGCTCCATTGCCAGCGCAAGCCCGCCCACAATGCCCGTAACCGCCGTACCCAGCAAGTCTCGCCGCCGCAGCAGCACGAATTGCATCAGCCAGCGCATATCTGCTGCAGGCGCGCGCGCATCGCGCGGCTCCGTACCCTTCGCTGAACGCATTCCCATCTCTCACACGCTCGCACCGCGCATCATCCTAACAGGCCACGCTAAGTCCAAAGCATGCCAAACCAACCAGGTCCCAGCGCGCCAGACAAGACAGATTTGCGTAGCTTTCTGACCGAAGTTTCGTGAGTTTTTCTGAATCTTGTGTAAAAACTCCGCGTTTCCTGAAGATATTAATTTTCTTGCATCAAATTGCAGATTGTGTTCGTCTGCGATATAGGTTATGTTTTAGGTAAATCTCTAGAGAACTTTGTTTCCGGTGTCTTGTGCTCTTGTTGGAAGAGCAGGTACAAAGAGTCAGGAAGATACGATGTTCAGCGGCGGACGTCCCCAGATTTCCTTCACAGAGCTGTTTGCGGCAGCGCAAAATCCAATCTTGTTCCTTGCGCCATGGGCCGATGCGAGCTCCAGCACGCTGATTGCATTCGAGGAGGCCGCCGCAGGGCGCGTCATCTATCATCATCCAGTCCCTTCTCAGCGCAGCCTGCGCTCGCTGGTGATGGATATCGTCGCACAATTCGAGCGCGTCTTTCCCGGCACAGGCGATGGCATACGTGCGCTGCCATCTGGTGCCAGCCCAGCTGATCTTGGCCAGGCGCTGGCCGTCAACCTGAGCAGGCAGGCGCAGCCTTTCGTGCTGGTCATCGACGACTTTGAGCCACGCACACTCGGCGAGGAAATGGTGCAGTTCCTCGGAGCGCTTGGTCGTGGAATTCTGCCCGGGGGCCGGCTGTTGCTCAGCGCGCACCAGTTGTACTACGCCGACTGGGGTGATCTGCTGGCCAACGGCAGCGCAGCCGTCATTTCGGCCACGCATATGCGTGGCCGCCTCACCTTCAGCCTGCAGGCCAAGCCGGCCCCGCAGCTCGAAGTGCGCGCGTTCGGGCGCGGAACAGCGTTCCTGAACGGGCGGGAGATCTCCCACTGGGAGGGAGCGCTTCCACGATCGATGTTCTTCTATCTGGTCAGTCATCCGCTCATCAGCAGGGACGACATCTTCTCGGATTTCTGGCCGCAGCCACAGGTATCCCTCAAGGACGCCACGGACATCTTCCATGTCACCAAGCACAAGGTGAGCGAGGTCCTGGGTCGCCACCTCGGCACCAGCCGCATGCTCGAGCTCACGCGCTACAAGCAGGGTTTCTACATCCCCAGCAGTCGCATCAGTCGCTACTACGACGTGGCCGATTTCACCGCGACGCTGCGCATGCTCGCCGCAAATCCGTCAGCGGAGTCGGCGGAACGGCTGCTGCGGCGCGCAGTGGATCTGTACAAAGGCCCGTTCCTCGTGGGCACCGAAAACGCCTGGGTGCAGCGCATACGTACTCACCTCGCCCGCGAATACAGCGATGCACTCATAAAGCTGGGCATGATGGTTTCCGCTCGCGGTGATGATGGCGAAGCCCTCAACCTGCTCGAACACGCAGTGATGCTGCGTCCCGAGCGCGAGGACGTGCGCCGTGCCTACATCAGCACACTGGCCGCCCGCGGTGATATGGACGAAGCGCGCGAGCAGTATCAGCGCATGCTTCGCGAGATCTATCTCCCGCTCGGCATCGCTATCATGCCTGAAACACGCGCGCTGGCCAGCCAGATCGGCGCCTGAGCGAACTGGATTCAGCGCAGCAGTGCCCCCGCAACCAAAGCAGCCAGCCAGCCCGCCGCAAGCCACAGGCCAAAACGCCCGTGCAGGCGGGCTGTTCGTCCCTGCGCCTGGTGCAGCAGCGCGTTGTCACGGCTCGTACTCTCGATCCGGATCAGGCGCACGGCCTCTGGCAGTGTGAGCAGCACGAGCAGGCACGGCCACGGCAGCACACCAGCAGCGATCAGCACGCCGGTGGCCGCGTATGCACCGCCCACCAGCAGCGCATACTCCACCCGCGCTGCCCGCAGCCCAAGCAGCACCGCCAGCGTGCGCTTGCCGACCGCGCGATCCGAGTCGATATCACGCAGATTGTTGGCATGCAGAATTGCCGCCACCATCAATCCGACCGGGATGCCCACCAGCAATGCGGTCTCATCAGCGCGCACCGCCATCACGTAGTAGGCGCCGAGGATCATCAGTGGCCCCATGAAGATGAAAACTGCCAGTTCCCCCATGCCGTTATAGGCCAGCGGGAACGGTCCTGCTGTGTACAGCACCACCACCAGCACCCCGCCCAGGCCAATCCACAGCAACAGCGGCCCGCTATGCAGCAGCAGCAGGCCGATCGCTGCCCCGCCGACCACACAGACGACGGCGCCAACGAACACCTCGCGCGGGCTGAGCAATCCCTGCTTGAGGATCATCCCCTGCCCAGACAGCTTCTCATCTTCGGCGCCACGGCGAAAATCGTAGTACTCGTTGACCAGATTCGCCCCGATCTGCAACAGCAGCGCGCCCAGCAGCGACAGCGCGAACTTCAGCAGATCGAACACCCCCTGCTCCAGCGCCAGCGCCGCCGCCAATCCCAGCGGGACACATGTCGCCGTCAGCGTGCGCGGACGCGCTGCGCGATACCACGCCTGCCAGCCGGCCATCCGCTGCCCCTTCGTTGACTCTGCCATATGCACTCCCGCACCGGCTCAGCAGCGCTGGCAATCGCCCGCCTGCGAGGCTAGACTACATAATACCTGTACGCCACTCATTGAAAGGATGCGCCCATGCGACTGCCACGTCTGCTCCTGGCCGGAGCTGCCTGCGTCATGCTCACCGCCGCAGCCTGCCAACCCTCCGTCCCTACGCCTCAGCCCACCCTCCGGCCAACGCGCACGCCGGTCGCGGAGGCCACGGCAGAGGCGGAAGCAGCAGGCGCTGCCGAAGCCACCGCTGAGGCTACTGCTGCACCCTGACAGCGCATCATCCGCCGGGCGGCACACCGCTGCCCGGCTTCCGCCTCTGGCGCACCGAGATCACCACCCGAACGAGCGCTGCAGCAGCAAGCAGCACGTAGAGTGCGCCGGCGGTCACACCGATTACACCCCAACCGCTGGCCGTGCCAATGCCCGCCTTCACCGCTTCTGACAGTGTCTGATAAGGCGTCCCAATCCACACCCGCGGCGCATTGATCTCGATGGACAGGATTACGCCCGCCGCGTCATACAATGACGACGCCACGAGCACCAGCCCCACCCCGCCAACCAACAGCATAGCCGGGAAAACAACACCCCAGCGCCGCCGGTTCCAGTCCAGACCCGTGACGATCAACAGCACCAGACCGGCCGCCAATGCTGCCGCGATGAAGCCAATCCGCGCGCTTCCCTGCTCAGCCAGAAAAAACGCGACGGCATGCAGGCGCTCAATCTGCCGCGGCGTCACGTCAGTCATTGCGCCGCCCGCGGGTTCGTGATCTGCATCACCGTATCGAACAGCGCGCCGTTCGTCGCCACCGCCTCACGCGCATCGATCGCCGGCCTGCCGCGCCAGTCTGTGAACGTCCCGCCGGCTTCCGGCAGGATCACCCCAAATGGCGCGCAATCCCACAGGTTCATGATCGGATCCAGCATCACCTCGGCTCGCCCGGTCGCAACCATCGAGTACCCGTACGAATCGCCCCACGTGCGCTGAATGTATGTCTCGCGCACCAGCCGGTCATATGCTGCCTGATGCCGCCCGTAGCCAACCACGTCGCTGAACAGCAGCGTGGAGTCCTGCAGCGAGGTCACATCTGAAACGGCACACCGCCGGCCATTCCAGTAGCAGCCCTCGCCCAGCGCCGCATAGATGCTGTCATTCAGCGCGGGGTAATGTGCCACACCCACCAGCGACTTCGGTCCGTCTGGCGCACCCATGTCGACCAGCGCCAGCAGCGTGCTGTAGAACGGCACGCCATGGATGAACGATTTGGTGCCATCGATCGGGTCGATCACCCACGTCAATCCGGTGGCGCCAGTCTGCGTCCCGTATTCCTCACCGATAATCCCATGATCGGGGAATGCCCGCTGAATGCGCTCGCGGAGTGCCTTCTCTGCCGTCCGGTCCGCAATCGTGACCGGAGACTGATCTGATTTGCGCTCAACCTCGATAGCAGCCTGATAGTATCCAAGCGTGATTCGGCCAGCATGCCAGGCCGCCTCCAGCGCGAACTCCAGCATCATGCGCAATTGAAGGGAAGTCACAGCAATCCTCTCATCTCGTCAGCCAAACACGATCGGCAGCGCGGTCATGGTCTCCGGGATCGGCACATCCAGCAGGCGGCACACCGTCGGCGCAAACTGAAGCTGTGAAACCTGCTGATGCGTATTGCCCGCCCCCTTGCCCGCCGGGGTCATCAGATACAGCGGCACATTCCGCACCTGCGGCGTTGAGCCGCCATGCGTCGAGGGATCGTCGTTCATGCCATGGTCAGAGGTCACGATCACATGATAATCCGCTGCCAGCAGCGCCGGGATGAGGTTCGCCATGATCACGTCCTGGGCGATCGCGTTGCGCCGATACTCTGTCGAGTCGCCGCCCATACGCTCCCCGATCGAGTCCATCATCATCGGATGAATCAGCAGATAGTCGGGGTAGAAGCGCCGCGCCAGCATGCCCCCTGCCGCGAACACCTCGACATCCGGATAACTGGACTCGATTTGGCCATAGCCGTAGAATCGCCCGTGCTGAATATTCAGCCGCTCATCATCGACTTCCCGCGAGTCCACCGGATCAAAAGGCACACCGTTGTACAGTTCACTGAACCAGTAGAAAGCGGACGCAGCCGTCGTCCTGCCATGCGCGCGCGCCTGGCTGAAGATGTTCGGCGTGTTCGACAACCGCACCGCGTAGTTGCTGGTGATCCCGTGCACGCTGCAAGGCACGCCGGTATGCACCGTCTCGTAGTTCGGCCTCGACATCGTCGGCATTTCGGCGATTGCGGTGTAGCGCGTCGCCAGCGAACGCTCGACCATGTGCTCCAGATAGCCCATCTGCGCCGCAGCGACATCATCCCGCAGCGCATCGCACAGGATCAGAACCACCTTACTCATGCTGCGGCCCCAGATCCTCCAGGGGTTCCGGGCGGTTCTCCACGGTGATGCGCGGCCCGGAAGTCGGCGCCGCCCACGACACGGCGTTGGCGATCACCTTGCGCACATTGGCATCATAGTACGTCGGGAACGTCTCGTGCCCCGGACGGAAGTAGAACACCTTGCCCTGATCGCGATACCAGCAGCAGCCACTGCGAAACACCTCACCACCAGCGAACCAGCTCACAAACACCAGCGAGTCCGGTTCCGGAATACCGAAAGGCTCGCCGTACATCTCCTCATGCGCAATTTCGAAGTAATCCGGCAGCCCGGCGGCGATCGGGTGCGCCGGGTTAGTCACCCATAACCGCTCCTTCTCCCCGATCTCGCGCCACTTCAGGTTGCCACTGGTCCCCATCAGCCGCTTGAAGATCTTCGAGAAGTGCCCTGAATGCAGCACGATCAGGCCCATGCCCGCCAGCACCCGCTGGTGCACGCGCTCGACGATCGCATCCTGCACCTGATCGTGCGCCATATGCCCCCACCAGATCAGCACGTCTGTCTCCGCCAGCACCGCTTCGCTCAGTCCATGCTCCGGCTGATCGAGCGTGGCCGTGCGCACTGCAAACCCGTGCTCGCGCAGGCCCTCCGCAATCGCCCCGTGCAGGCCGCCCGGATACAGGCTGCGTACCTTGGCACTCGTCTTCTCGTGCTGCGCTTCGTTCCATACCGTAACACGTATCCCGGCCATGCCCCGCTCTCCCTCCACTGCTTCGTGACCACGCGCCCTGCGCGTCAGGTCCGTCTACGCTCTTCTCAATCGTGCCCAGATTCTGCAGCCCGGCAGCTGACAGCGCGAGATGTTACCGCCCGTCACTGCTCCTACTTTACCAGACTGGCAGGGTTCTCCGTGAGATCTCACCTTAGCGCTTAAACAGAATGGGCCGTCCACGCAGGACAGCCCATATCACTACACGACTATTCTCTCTGCCGGCAGACTGCTAGGTTTCGCCCAGATACGCCTTGCGCACCAGATCGTTGGTGAGCAGATTCGCACCGGTATCCTCCAGCACGATCTCACCCGTCTGCAGCACATAGCCGCGATGCGCGATCTCCAGCGCCATCAGCGCATTCTGCTCCACCAGCAGCACGGTATTGCCAGCTTCGTTAATCTTCTTCACGATGTCAAAGATCTGCTCCACCAGCACCGGAGCCAGGCCCATCGACGGTTCATCAAGCAGCAGCACCGAAGGCCCGCTCATCAGCGCGCGCGCCATGGCCAGCATCTGCTGCTCACCGCCGGAAAGCGTCCCGCCCTTCTGATTGACGCGCTCGCGCAGACGCGGGAACATCTCGAACATCTCTTCCATACGACGCAGCATCAACGACTTGCTGTCCACATGCCAGGCGCCCACTTCCAGATTCTCACGCACCGACAGCAGCGGGAAGATTCGCCTGCCCTCGGGCACATGCGCGATGCCTAGCCCGGAGATCTTGTGCGGCGGCCGGTCGTTGATCTCCTGTCCGTTGAACAGCACACGCCCACGCTTCGGACGGTTCACGCCGCTGATCGTCTTGAGGGTGGTCGTCTTGCCAGCACCGTTTGCGCCAACCAGCGTGACAATTTCTCCCTGATCCACACGGATACTTACGCCTTTCAGCGCGTGAATGTGGCCGTAGTATGCGTGAATGTTGACCATCTCAAGCAGCGCTGTCATGGTCGCCTCCTTCTTCGCTGTTCCCGGCGGCGCGTCTGCCCAGATAGGCCTCGATCACGCGCGGGTTAGCGCGAATCTGGGCAGGTGTCCCATCGGCGATCTTCTGACCGTAGTCCAGCACGTCAATGTGCTCACTGATCCCCATGACGACACGCATGTCGTGCTCAATCAGCACTACGGTGATTCCGAGCTCATCGCGAATACGGCGAAACAGTCCCATCGCATCTTCACTTTCCTGCGGATTCATGCCGGCCGTCGGCTCATCCAGCAGGATCATGCGTGGCTTGCTCGCCAACGCCCGCGCAATCTCCGTGCGCCGCTGATCACCGTACGGCAGATTGCGACTGATCTCGTCGCCCTTGCCCGTCAGCCCGACGAAGCGCAGCAGGTCCATCGCCTGCCGGCGCACTTCTTCCTCTTGCTTACGGAAGGCCGCAGTACGAATCAGCGTTTGCGGCAGAGAGAGCTTCAGCCGGGAGTGACTGCCGACCATCACATTCTCCAGCACAGTCATGTTGCCAAACAAGCGAATGCTCTGAAACGTGCGCGCCACCCCGGCCTTGTTGACCTGGTCCGGGCGTAGTCCCAGCAGCGAGTGCCCAGCGAACGTGATCGAACCCTCATCAGGCTTGTAGATGCCCGTTAGCAGGTTGAAGAACGTCGTCTTGCCGGCGCCGTTCGGGCCGATGATCGAGCTGATGCTATTCTCCGGAATGCCGATCGAGACATCGCGCACCGCACGAATGCCGCCGAACGACTTCACCAGATTCTTCACTTCGAGCAGATCTGCCATGATCTAGCGCTCCCTCGGTGTAGACGTGTCCGCCAGCGCCTCTTCCGTCAGCTGCATTTCGCGCGCCTTGTCCATTGGATCCGGTTCGCCCTCATCGCGGCTCTGCAGTTCCAGCTTGCGGCTCTTCTCCGGCAGCAGGCCGGCAGGCCGGAAAAGCATCATCAGCACCAGAATGATCCCGAACACCAGCGGCTGATATCGCGCAGGCTCCAGCGCCGCCGGTATATTGACGATCCCGGCGTTGCGCAGTTCATTGAATTGCAGCGACAGATTGGAGAGTGTATGCAGATCAATGATCGTAACGATCATCGCGCCCAACACCACCCCCTTCACATTGCCCATGCCGCCCACGATCACCATCGCCAGGATGCTGATCGACTGCAGCAGGATGAAGCTCTGCGGGTCGATGAAGGTCTGCTTGGCGGCGTATAACGTCCCAATCGCGCCAGCGAACGCTGCACCACTGGCGAACGCCAGCAGCTTCATACGCACCAGCGGCACACCCATCGCAATCGCCGCGACCTCGTCCTCGCGGATCGCTGTCCAGGCGCGGCCAATCGGCGAGTCCTTGAGCCGCGTCACCACCAGGATGATGACGAACAGCAGCAGCAGCGCGATGGTGTAGAACAGCAGCTGCTCGGCGATCACCTCCGGATTGTCCAGACGCACGCCAAGAAAGCCCGCGATAGAGTCTGTGAAACTTACGTAGAAGCCAGGCAGCGGTGGTGAACCGATGTTGCGCAGACCCTGCGCGCCGTTGGTCAGGTTCAGCGGTGCGTCCAGATTGCGCGCGACGATGCGGATCACCTCACCAAAGCCAAGCGTGACAATCGCCAGGTAGTCTCCGCGCAGGCGCAACACCGGCAGGCCGAGCACCATGCCGACAAGCGCGGCTGCGATGATGCCAATGAACATGAACATATAGAAGGCGCCGCTTTGCACGAACTGCACAAAGCCCGAGGCGCCGCTCCCGCCCCAGTTCGACACCGTCAGCGCGTTCTGCGTGAACACGGTCTCCGAAGGCGATGTCGCCATGCCCCACAGATACGCGCCGACCGCGAAGAAGGCCACGTAGCCCAGGTCCAGCAGCCCGGCGAAGCCGACCACGATATTCAGACCAAGCGCCAGCCCCGCGAAGATGCTCACCTGTACTGCGAGTTCAAGATAAGGCGGGTTCTCGATGCCAACGACTGGCATGATGACAGCGAACATCACCACCAGCATGCCGATCTTGAGCGCCTTGCGAATATTGAGCGAAACCACCACCAGCGGTGACAGCAGGAACACCGGCACCGCGACCATGTTCGCCAGCGGATACCACATGCTGCTGCGATCCAGTACCAGCACCAGCAGCACAGCAAACGCAACATAGGCGATGCCAGCAATCACCGCGTGCTTCGGCTGGTCCAGCAGCTCGCGCAGACGCTTGCGGCCAGAAGGCTGCGATACAGTAACCGTCGCCATCGCTACCTCCTATACCTTCTCGTCCACGCGCTCACCCAGCAGGCCGCTTGGCCGGAAGATGAGCACCGCGATCAGAATGCCAAATGCGAATACATCCGTGTAGCGGATGCCGATCGCCGGAAAGTACACCAGCACACCATTCAGAAACGCCTCGATCAGGCCCAGCATGATGCCGCCCAACAGCGCGCCGGTCACATTGCCGATACCACCGAGTACCGCCGCAGTGAACGCTTTGATCCCTGGTGCGAAGCCAATATATGGCGTCACGGTACCTACGTTCAGCCCGAACAGCATTCCTGCCGCGCCGCCGAAGGCCCCGCCGATGAAAAACGTCAGTGAAATCATCAGATTGACGGGAATGCCCATCAACCCAGCCGTCGTCTGATCCATCGAAATGGCCCGGATGCCGCGCCCCGATTTGGTGCCGTTCACGAAGTAGTTCAGCGCCAGCAGCATCAGCACCGCCGCGACGATGATGATGATCGAGGTCACACGAACGCGCACATCGGATTCTCCGATCGTAAGACTGATCGGCTTGGTAAACAACTCGATGCTGCGCGTTGGAAAGGTCAGGTTGAAGTCGTTGATCGTCACCGAAGCGATCGCGCGCACCGTATCCTGCAGGATGAAGGAGATGCCGATTGCCGTGATCAGTGGAACAAGCCGGGGTGCTCGCCGCAGCGGGCGGTAGGCCACACGCTCGATCAGCACGGCCAGCAACCCGCTCAGCACCGCGGAGATCACCACGGTAACGATCACCAGCACAATTGGGTTCCAGCTCGGAATTGCGCCAATCGAATTGAGAAAGTTCATGAAAGCGAACCCGATCACCGAGCCCACCATGAAGATCTCGCTGTGCGCAAAATTGATGAACTTCAGCACACCATATACCAGCGTGTATCCCAGCGCGATCATCGCATAGACGAAACCGATGCTGATCCCGCTGATGATCATGCCAGGAAGCTGCTTGCTGATCTGGTCGGCCAGCACGATGTTCGGGCGCGGCTCAGGGAAAAGAAACGCCAGCAGGTAGGAAAAGAGCGTCAACACTGTGGCAGAGAGCGCGATAAAGAACACCATCTGCCCCAGGGGAAAAATCAGATAACGATACAATGCAGTACGGGAGAAGCGCTGCCAGGCATACGAATTGATCAGCGGTTCGAGCAGCCCGGCGCGCTCGGGAGTCAGCGATTCTGAACTCATAGTGTTCTCCGCGAGTGGCAAAAAAAAGGCGGCGGCTGGTGCGCACGCTGAATGCACCAGGCCACCGCCGGTTACGAATGGATCAGATTACGACTGTGCCGCAGCGAACAGCGGGGACGGGATCTCCAGCGTCTCCAGCAGTTCGTTGTTGCCCCACTCGGCGGGATCCGCCGAACCTACTTCGATGACGTAGTACAGGCCGATTTCCGGATCGCCATTGTCGTCGAAGGTGATCGTGCCGGTCAGGCCTTCGTAGCCTTCGGTGGCGCGCACTTCTTCAGCGACAGCAGCGCGGGACGGCACGCCGCCCTCAGCCTCGATCGCGCGGGCAACTGCCTCGAGCACGATCGCGGTCGCATCGTACGCCTGAGCGGCGAACGGCTGCGGATCTTCACCGTAAGCCTCGTTGTAGTCCTCGATGAACTGCGCCGCATTCGGGTAGATCGACGCGGGGCCGGCCACGGAGGTGTAGTACGTGCCGACGCCAGCATCACCGGCAATCGCGGCAAATTCACTGCTGTCGAAGCCGTCCGGGCCCATGAAGTAGCCTTCGTAGCCCGCAGCGCGCGCCTGCGAAATGAAGGCTGCGGTCTGATTGTAGATGCCGCCGAAGTAGATCAGGTCGGGCGACTGCGCCAGGATCGGCTGCACGATCGCATCGAAGTTCGAGGCCTCTTCGGTGCCCTCGAAGCCCAGCACGGTCAGGCCCTGGGCCTCGGCCTCAGTGCGGAAGAATTCGGCAACGCCCTGGCCATAGGCGGTGGTGTCGTGCAGCACGTACACCGTCTCCGCACCCAGCTCGGCAGCATAGCGGGCGCCGGTGGGGCCCTGCAGGTCGTCACGACCGCACACGCGGTTGACGGTCGCATAGCCACGGTCGGTCACAGCCGGATTGGTGTTGGCCGGCGAGACCATCACCAGGTCATTTTCGTTGTACACTTCCGAGGAAGGAATGGCCACGCCCGAATTCAGGTGGCCGATGACCGCCAGAATTTCCGGGTCAGCGACGATCTGCTGCGCATTGGAGACGCCGACTTCCGGGGTGGCCTGGTCGTCGAACGGCACGTACTCGATCGTGTATCCCATGTCCGTCAGCGAGCCACTGAGCTGATCGATCGCCAGGCGCACACCGTTGCTGATGGACACACCGAGGACCGACTGGCCGCCCGAGAGCGGGCTCTGGGAGGCGATCTTGATCACCTTCGCGTCCTGCGCCGAGGCGATGGAGGCGCTGAGCGCCACCGCCAGCGCAGCCGTGCTGAGCAGAGCTGCTACTTTCTTCATGTGCGTTTGCTCCAGATAAAGATACGTTTAGCGAGTATACATCAACGGAAAATGAATTGGTAATCCCGCTTCATTTTCCTGTCAACCGCAGACTATATCCAATTTTCGAAAAATCACCTTGCCCAAAAATGAACTTTTGATGAATATTACCTGTCTTACAACCCGGAAGGATCGCTGATGAATACTGCCCTCCGCGGAGCGGTGTACGGACTGGGTGCGGCTGCCATCTGGGGAGGCATGTACGTCGTCTCCGATGCGGTGCTGCCCGTCATCCCGCCCTTCACCCTGCTCACACTGCGCCTCGTGATCTCCATCACCATCCTCGCCGTCATCGTACTCGCTGTTCAGCGGCGCACGCTCCCCCCTCTGCGCGACCTGCTGCCCACGCTCGCCGTCGGCCTGCTCGGCTTTGGCGTCAGCGTCGGCGCCCAGTTCGTCGGCACTGATCGCTCCACCGCCGTCAACGGCGCGCTCATCACCAGCGCCTCACCCGCGTTCATCCTGCTCTTCGCCGCCGTCCTGCTGCGCGAGCGAATGACGCGCGCGCGCATCGGCGCTGTCGCGCTGGCGACCGTCGGTGTGCTGGTCATCATCGACCCGGCCGAAGCCGACTTCTCATCAGCCACCTTCTTTGGCGACATGATGCTGCTCGTGGCCGCCATCACCTGGGGCCTGTATTCCGTGCTGGTGCGCAGGCTCAGCAGGCGCGTCGATACGCTGCTCTTCTCGTTCCTCGCGCCGGCAGGAGGACTGCTGCTCACCCTCCCTGCGTCTGCGGCAGAGTTGCCCTCCCGCCCCGTCGGCGAGATCACCCCTGCCGTCATTCTCGGCGTGCTCTACCTCGGCGTGATCTCCACCGCGCTGGCGATGTGGATGTGGAACCGTGCTTTCGCGCTCGTTGATGCCTCGACGGCGTCTCTTTTCTTCTTCGCACAGCCGCTCGTCGGCGCGCTGCTCGGCTGGCTGGTGCTCGGCCAGGAACTGCGCGCAAACATCCTCATCGGCGGTGCACTGATCGCGCTCGGCCTGCTGCTCGCGCTGCTGCGCCCGGCTGCGTCTCGCGCCAGCCGCCCGGCTCAGCCCAGCGACTCTCGCGTGTAGATACCGTCCACCCAGCGCAGGATTCCCAGCGGATTGGCATTCTGCAGCGCTGGCGGCAGAAGTACATCGGGCACCCCCTGCCACGCCACCGGGCGCATGAACCGCTCGATCGCTGTCAGCCCAACAGACGTCGTCGCAGGCGCTGTCGTCGCCGGATACGGCCCGCCGTGCACCTGCGCGCCGGCCACCTCCACACCCGTCGGGAACCCGTTCCAGATCAGGCGGCCGGCTTTCTCACGCAGCAGCGCAAACAGCGCAGCCGCATCCGCCGCCTCTTCCTGCAAACCCTGCACCGTTGCCGTCAGGCTGCCATGCAGCGCCTCAACCACCTGTTCCCGCTCCACTGCATCCCGGCAGAACACCAGCAGCGTGACTGGCCCGAAGTGCTCCTGCTGCAGCGCGGGGTGCGCCACGAAGGCCGCGCCGGTCGTCTGCATCAGCGTGTGCGGATGGCAGAATGCGTCACCATCGGGCGCCGGCCCGCGCACGATGCCGGTCAGCAGGCCGCTGCCCTCGGTCCGTGCCACCGCGTCGCGCAACCCGTTCGCGACAGCCTCATTCAGCAACACGCCCGGCGCGCGCGCCAGCATCCGCTCAGCCAGCTTCTCCGCGAAGGCGCGAGCCTCCGCCGACTCCAGCAGCACAACCACGCCGGGGTTGGTGCAGAACTGGCCTGATCCCAGTGTCACCGAGCCGGCCAGCCCTTCGGCCAGCGCATCCATGCGCTCAGCCAGCGCCCCCGGCAGTACGATCACCGGATTCACGCTGCCCATCTCCGCATATACCGGTATCGGTCGCGGGCGAGCCGCCGCCGCGTCGAACAGCGCCCTGCCCCCGCGCAGCGATCCCGTGAATCCCACCGCCTCGATCGCATCGTGCGCCACCAGCGCCTGGCCCACCGCCGTCGAGTCGCCCTGCAGCAGCGAGAAGAACCCGCGCGGAAAGCCGGCCTCCTCCAGCGCCCGTGTCACCACCCCTGCTGTCAGCGCAGAAGTCTCCGGATGCCCCGGGTGCGCCTTGACCACCACCGGGCAGCCCGCGGCCCACGCCGAGGCGCTGTCGCCGCCGCACACCGAAAACGCAAACGGGAAATTGCTGGCCGCGAATACCGCCACCGGGCCCAGCGCCACGCGCATCCGCCGCAGATCTGGCCGGGGCGCCGGCTGCCGGTCAGGCTGTGCGCGGTCGATGATCGCCTGCACATAGCTACCCTCGCGCAGCAGCGCCGCAAAGGCGCGCAGCTGGCCGGTCGTGCGCCCCATCTCCCCGCTCAGTCGCTGAGGCCCCAGCCCGGTCTCCGCATCCGCCGCAGCGATCAGCGTCTGAGAATCGTGTTGCAGGGCCGCCGCGATGGCCTCCAGCCCAGCCGCGAATCGCTCCGCTGGCCAGCCCGCCGTCTCGCGGAACGCCTGCCGCGCTGCAGCGCAAGACAGCGCGACTTCGTCCAGCGTGGCGTTCGCGAATGGCATGCCGCGTGACCGCCCCACGCGAGGATCAACCGAGTTGAAAAGCTGCGTTCCCTGCCGGCTGTGCTCCCCGGCAATCCACTGGCCAGATATCGAGTCCATCACTGCGTACTCCAGAATAGCGTCTGCGCTGCATTTCGCGTCATAATGGTAGCGATAGCGGGAGTGAGCGCAAGGAGCGTATGTATGGCGTCTCGACTGCGGGGGAAGGTCGCGCTGGTCACAGGGGCAGCGCGTGGCATCGGGCGTGGTATCGCCCTGCGCTTCGCCGCGGAAGGTGCAAAGGTCGGCGTCCTCGACCTCAACGAGATTGAATGCCTGGCGGTGGTTAACGAGATCATCCTCATGGGCGGTGAAGCGATCGCCGTCGGCGCAGATCTGACGCGGGTGCACGAGGTGGACGAGGCCGTCTCCAGCGTCGCGCTCAAGTTCGGCACGATCACCACCGTCGTCAATAATGCCGCGATCATGCCCAGCGGACGCCTGCATGAGACCAGCCTCGAGGAGTTCGACTCCTGCGTCGCGGTGAACCTGCGTGGGGCATTCCTGGTCAACCGTGCGGTCATCCCCGTCATGCTTAAGGCGGGCAAAGGCAGCATCATCCATATGAGCAGCGTGGTCGGCATTCGCGGCCTGCCCGGAATCGCCGCCTACAGCGCCACCAAAGGCGCGCTGATCGCCCTCACGCGTGCCATGTCCACCGACTACGCTCCTCATGGCATCCGCGTGAACGCGGTCGCCCCGGGCACGATCGACTCGCCGATGCTGCACAACTTCATCGCGCAGCAGAAAGACCAGGCCGCCATCCGCAAGGCCTTCGACGCCATGCATCCGATTGGCCGCGTGGGCACCATCACTGAAGTCGCCAATGTCTGCGTTTTCCTCGCCTCAGACGAAGCCAGTTTCGTCACCGGCTCCACCTACGAGGTGGACGGCGGCCTGGCCTCCAAGGGCGAGCAGCCCCAGGATTGAATCCCAACGATGATCCTCTTCCGCTACGCCGATCCTCACCTTGGCCCGCGCTGGGCCGCCCGGCTTGATGCCGGCACCGCCCCACTGCCAGGTTTCACGCTCGATCGATGGCTCAACAGCGCCACCCGCTCCGAAGCGCAAGCCATCCTCGACTCAGCCTCCGCCGCCGTGACCGACAATGCCACACCTGCCGCGCTCGCGCCGCTGGAGTCCCAGGAAGTGTGGGCCGCCGGCGTCACTTACGAACGTAGTCGCGAGGCTCGTCAGGAAGAAGCCGCCGATGGCGGCGATGTATACGCCCGTGTCTACCGTGCTCAGCGCCCGGAGCTGTTTTACAAGGGCAGTGCGCGCACCGTCGTCGGCCCTGGTGCGCCCGTCGCCATCCGCGCAGACTCCGACTGGAACGTGCCCGAACCAGAGCTCGGTCTGGTGTTCACCAGCGGCATGGCGCTGGCAGGCCTGACGATCGGCAACGATATGAGCAGCCGCAGCATTGAAGGCGAAAACCCGCTCTATCTGCCCCAGGCGAAAGTTTATGACGCCTCCTGCGCGCTCGGTCCGGGCATCGTCCCCTTCTCAGAAGCGGCTTTCCCCCGGGCCTCCATCCGTGTGCGCATCCTGCGCGCTGGCAGCACGCTCTTCAGCGGCGAAACCCACACCGACCGCATCCGGCGCACCATCGCCGATCTGGCCGACCATCTCGGACGCAGCAACAGCTTTCCGCATGGCGTCATTCTGCTCACCGGCACCGGCATCGTCCCGCCTGCCGAAGTGACGCTGCAGCCCGGCGATCAGATCGACATCGAGATCGACGGAATCGGCCAGCTCTCCAATCCAGTGATCCGTGTTTAGGCGCATGCGCTGAGGTCAATCATGAAAATCACGGCGATCGAATCGCTGCAGTGGGCCGCCTATCCGCGGCTGATGGTCGTTCGCGTACACACCGACGCCGGCATCATCGGCCTCGGCGAAACGGTGGACAAAATTCCCGGCGCAAAAGGCGCGCTGCACGGCACGCTCGCGCCGCTGCTGCTCGGCCAGGAGGCGCTCGACATCGAGGGGCTGTGGCGGTTCGTGATGGACAACATCATGTACCACGGGTACGCCGGCGCAGAGACGCGCGCGCTCTCAGCCGTAGAGCTGGCGCTGTGGGATATCGCCGGCAAGGCGCTCAACGCCCCGCTCGTCCAGCTCCTGGGCGGCAAGACACGCACGCGCATCCCAACCTACAACACATGCATCGGCTTCGGTGAAATACAGGACTATGCCGCATGGCAGACTGGCCCCGGTGCCGCTGCCCTCGCCCGCTCGCTGCTCGCGGATGGCATCGGCGCGATGAAGATCTGGCCGTTTGACCGCTTCAGCGAAGAGTCGTTCGGGCAGTATATCCGTCCGGATCAGGTGGAAGCTGGGCTCGAACCCGTTCGCGCCATCCGCGAAGCCGTCGGCAGCGCAATGGAGATCGGCATCGAATGCCACTTCCGCTGGAACCGCGCCAGCATGGAGCGGATCGCGCGCGCGCTCGAGCCCTACGGCATCCTCTTTCTGGAGGATGTCATCCCTGCCGTCCATCCTGACGAAATCCGCCTGCTGGCCTCGCGCACGACCATCCCCATCATCGGCTCGGAGCTGCTCATGACACGCTGGCAGCTGCGCGAGTGGATGGAGAAGCATGTCGCGCAGATCCTCATGACAGACCCGGTGTGGAATGGCGGCATCAGCGAGACCCGCAAGATTGCCAGCATGGCCGAGGCCTACGGTCTGCCGCTGGTGCTGCACAACGTCGCCGGCCCGATCTGCCACGCCGCTTGCATGCACCTCGGCGCGCACATCCCCAATCTGTTCTTCGTCGAGTCCGTACGCGCGTTCTACAAGGGTTACTTCAGCGTCTTCAGCGATTATCAGCCGGTCGTCGAGAACGGCGCATTTCGCCTGCCGGAAGGCCCCGGCCTGGGCGTCACCCTGCGCCCCGAGCTGTTCGAGCGTCCCGACCTCGTGCGAGTCATCTCAGATGGCGAAGGCCTCGCCGGTGGCCGGCGCGCCATGGGCGATCACTGGGCCGTAGAAGACATCCGCTAGCACGGCGCGCCGCCGGGACCCTACAGTGATCCCGGCGGCGCGCATCGCACGTTCAGCGCACGCCGAGCAGCACCTCGACGGTGAGCTGATCGAGCCGCTCGTACGGCAGGCTGCGCCGCCCAAGCGCCGCGCGGTCGAATGTTTCTGCACGCAAGCGCTGTACCGCCTCCGGGCTGAACGACTTCAGATAGCCGAAGTGGCCGTCGTCCGCGTGCACTTCCGCCAGCAGCGCCTGGATCTCCGCATCGGCGTTCCAGCGTTTCGCCTTCTCCTTCAGGATCAGATACGTCCGCATGCAGCCGCGCGCGAACGCCTTCACCCCCTCGTAGTCCTCGGTGCGATAGGCATGCGCATCGAAATGCCGACTGCCGTTATAGCCGACGTCCTCGAGGAATTTGACCAGGAAGAAGTTCTGCTTGAGCATCGCCGCGCCAAAGCGGAAATCCTGATCGTAGCGCCCGAAAAGCTGATCGTTCAGGTCGATATGAAACAGTTTGCCCGCTTCCCACGCCTGCGCCACCGCGTGCATGAAGTTCAGCCCGGCCATATGCTCATGCGCCACTTCCGGATTCACGCCGACCATCTCCGGGTGATCGAGCGTGGCGATGAAGCCCAGCATCGCGCCGGTAGTGGGCAGATACAGATCACTGCGCGGCTCGTTCGGCTTGGCCTCCAGCGCGAACTTCAGCGCATATTTCTGGCTGATCGCGTACTCTGACAGGAAGTTGATCGCCTCGCGCATACGCTTGACCGCGTCCGCAGCGCTCTTGCTGGCGTCGGTCTCCGTGCCCTCCCGCCCGCCCCAGAACACGAATACTTCCGCGCCCAGCTCCACGCCGATGTCCATGCAGCGCATCACCTTCTGCAGGGCGTAAGCGCGGACGCGCGGATCATTCGACGTGAAGGCGCCATCCTTGAACGCCGGATCACTGAACAGATTGGTCGTCGCCATCGGCATGCGCAGCCCGGTCGACTGCAGCGCTGCCTTGAACTCGTCCACAATCCGGCGCTCCTCCGCTGGAGTCGCGTCGATCGGGACGAGATCGTTGTCGTGATAGTTGACGCCGTACGCCCCTACTTCCGCCAGCAGGTGCACGATTTCAACCGGGCTGAGCGCATCGCGCGTCGGCGTCCCGAACGGATCGCGCCCGACGTTTCCGACGGTCCACAAGCCAAACGTGAAGCGGTCTTCCGGGCGGGGGTTGTACTCCATCTGCAGACACTCCTTCTCGACAGTTCCGAACCACATTCGCACCACACACCTGAAGATTGTAGCGCGTCGGCCCACTTCTGGCGCACATCCGCACACGTACCTGAGGCATCAGCACGCCAAACGCCGAACACCTTCGATCTTCTGTGCGCAATACACGAATGGAAGGTGTTGCAGCATGAAAATCGCACTGTATAATCGCAGCACTTCAGTGCGGGCCTAGGCTCGCGGAAGCTCAATCTGGTCTCAGCGGCGTGTTCCAACAGGGCACAGCCGAGACAACTGTCGAAGAGTGCATTAGTACAGGAGCTTTACCAATGCGCAAGTTGGCACGTCTTCTTGCAGTAGCGCTGCTCATCATCGGTGTGGCAGCGGTCGGTTTCGGGGTGGCGGGCGCTCAGGATGAGCAGCTCACCTTCGCCATGGTCAGCCATGGCGGCGTCAGCAATCCGTTCTGGATCGTCGTGATCAAGGGCATGGAGGATGCGTGTTCGCTCCTCAACGCCAACTGTCAGTGGCTGTCCGAGCCGGACTTCGGCCTCGAGCAGATGGCTGGCTACTGGGACGACGCGCTGGCGCTGAACCCGGCTGGCGTCGGCACCACCGTTCCGGATCCGGATGTCATCCGCAGCGGCGTCGAGCGCGCGGCGGAACTGGGTCTGCCCGTCATCGTCTTCAACACCGCTGACCCCGGCGCTGGCACGGACTCGGCACTGCCCACGCTGTTCTACATCGGCGCCAATGAGTTCACCGGCGGCGTCAGCAATGCGCAGCGCGTGTTCAGCACCGCGGCGGCCGATATGGCCACCATCACCCGTGGCGTGTGCACCATTCAGGAGCAGGGTCACAGCGGTCTCGAAGCCCGCTGCGCCGGTGTCGAGAGCGTCTTCGACGAACTCGGTGTGCCGATCGACCGCCTGAATATCACCAACAACCCCGAAGAGACCGCGGGCATCCTCGCTGACTACTTCGCGGCCAATCCCGACACCAACGCCATCTTCATGCTTGGCCCGCAGCCGGCTTCCGGCCTTAACCTGTATCTGAGCGAGAGCGGCCGCGAGGCGGGTTCGCTGTATGCGACCAGCCACGACACCAGCGCCGAGATCTACTCGATGATCCAGGAAGGCAAGCTGCTCCAGACCATCGATCAGCAGCCGTATCTGCAGGGCTTCCAGACCATCATGTGGCTGTACCTCAACAGCCAGTTCGAGATGGCTCCGGGCGGCGATATCTTCACCGGCCCCGGCGTTATTGACGGTTCGAACGTCGATGCCATCATCAGCCTGACCGCGGCGGGTTACCGCTAGTCCAGGCCGGTAAGCGCATTCAGTCAGCAGCGGCGGGGGCGGTCATTGGTCGCCCCCGCCGTTTTCCCTGACGGAGCTGCATCCTCGCAGCATCCGCTCAAGCAAAGGCCGCAGGAATGTCCCAGCTAGCCACTGCCTCAGGGAGCGTTTCGCCCATTGACGCGAAGGAACGCGCCCTGCTGCGCAATAACAAATACATCACCACGATTGTTCTAGCCGTCTTCACCGGCATTTTCTGCCTCGTCTTCTTTGAACAGATTGCCGCCGGCTGGGTGGCCTTCGGGGAGCGCGCCAACATCAGCCGCCGCGACCTCAATCTGGTCGAGATCGGGCTGCTCATCGCGGCGCTGCTGTGGGGCGCACTCTGTCTCTACACTGCCCTGGGCTGGTTTCGCCACAGTGCGGCGCCCGCCTACACTGACTACCTCTCCGGCCAGGTCGGACGCGTCTCACCCGGCGTACTGCTGTCCATCGCCTTTCTTGCAGCGCTCGCGGCCATCACCGCGCTCATCGCGGTGCAGATCCTCACCGGCTGGCTGGCCCTCGGCGAACGCGCGAACATCAGCCGCCGTGATATCAACCTCGTCGAGTGGGCGGTCGTCATCTTCTGCGCCATATGGAGCTTCGCCTCCGTGCGCACACTCCTCGCCCTCTGGAAACGCGACCCGCGCTCCTGGCCGTGGCTGCAGTGGATCGCGCTGATCGCCTCCGTCCTCAGCCTGATCGCGCTCTATGCCGGGATTGTCAGTGTGCACGAGGTGCTGCCCGCAGGCGGCACCGTCCTCGACAACCTGCCCGGCCTGCTGGAAGTGATCGGCCCCGGCCTGATCCTCGCGCTCAGTGCCATCGTGGTCTACCGTTACTCCACGATCGCCGTGGATCTTACTGCCGATCAGTCCGTGCGCAACCGCCTGGCCAAGTCGCCGGGTGCCGGCGCGATCATCGGCCTGGCCGCGGTGCTGATCGGCTTCTCCATCGCGTCGTCACTCTTCCTGGAACCGCGCGCGCTGGCCGGCGCACTTTCGACCAACGTCACCAACGGCATCGTCGCCATCGGAATCACCCTGCTGATGATCTCCGGAGAATTCGACCTCTCCGTCGGCTCGATCTTCGGCGCCAGCGCGCTGATCTTCATCCTCGCGATGACGGAAGGCGTGCTCGGCCTGCCGCCGGTCAATGCTGTCCTCGCCGCGATCATCTCGCTGGCGTTTGCCGGGCTGCTCGGACTGATCAACGGCATCCTGCTGATCCGAACCGGCATTCCCTCTTTCATCGTCACGCTCGGCACGCTGCTGGCGTTCCGCGCCATTCCGCTGGTGCTGGTGCCCGAGGGCCGCATCATCCGCTACGCCGACTACGGCATTGAACAGCCGATCATCACGTTCAGCCCGTTTGTGCTCATCGCCCTGCTGCTGGCGCTGCTGGTCGTCGTCGCGTTCACCGCACTCCGCCAGCTTCCGAAACAGTGGGGGCATGTCGCCAATCGCATTCGCACGTTTGGGGAGAACACCAACGCCTTCCGCGATATCGCGCTGGCAGCATCCACGCTGTGGGCGGCCATCGTCACCATCGCCATCGTTGCCGTGGGAGCGCTGAGCGTGCTGGGAGTGGTTGATCTGCTTGGCCGCACCGGCACGTTGATCCCGATCAGCTTCTTCGATCTGGCCAATGGTCGAATCGAGTCACTTCCCCTGATCGGCCCGCTGACCGCAGATATCAACCTGCGCATGGGCGTGTTCTGGTGGTTCCTTCTGGTCATCCTGTTCCAATTCGTGCTGTCGCAGTTGCGCTACGGCGGCTTCAGCTTCGCCGTCGGCGGCAATCCTGGCGCAGCGCGCGCGCAGGGTATCAGCGTCAACCGCGTGAAGGTGCTCAACTTCGTCATATGCGCCATGCTGTGCGGCGTGGCCGGTATCACGTTCGTCTCGCGCGTTGGCAGCGTCAACGCCACGCTCGGTGAAGGCCTGGAACTGGAAGTGATCGCGGCGTCCGTCATCGGCGGTGTGCTGCTCACCGGTGGCTACGGCAGTATCGTCGGCGCGCTGCTCGGCGTGCTCATCTTTGGCCTGCTGCGCACTGGTCTGGTGCTGGTGGGCATGGACCCGCGCGTCTTCTTCGGTGTGCAGGGCGTGATCATCATCGTCGCGGTGGTCATCAATACGGCAGTGCGCCGGGTTAGGACGTAGGCCATGAGCGCAGCATCTCCACTGGTGGAAATGAAGGGCATCGTCAAGCAGTTTGGCTCGGTCGAGGCGCTGCGCGGCGTTGACTTCCGCGTCGATCGTCAGGAGATCGTCGGCCTGCTGGGCGACAACGGGGCGGGCAAAAGCACGCTCATCAAGATCCTCACCGGCGTCTACACCCCGACGCGCGGCGAAATCTTCTTTGAAGGCGCGCCGGTCACCATCGACTCGCCGCACGCCGCGCGTGAGATCGGTATCGAAACGGTGTATCAGGATCTCGCTCTCGTGCCCCTGATGAGCATCGCGCGCAATTTCTGGCTGGGTCAGGAGATCACGCGCTCCTTTGGCCCCATTCGCCTGCTCGATCACCGCGCCATGGCGGAGCGCGCGCGTGAAGCCCTGCTCGACATCGGCATTCGCATCCGCAGCGCTGACGAACCCGTCGGCCTGATGTCCGGCGGTGAGCGCCAGTCGATCGCCATCGGGCGCGCGGTGTACTTCGGCAAGAAGCTGCTCATCCTCGACGAGCCGACGTCCGCTCTGTCCGTCAAGCAGACACGCGAAGTGCTCAACTACACCCGCCGCGCCAAGGAGCGTGGGCTTTCCGTGATCTTCATCACGCACAACATCGCGCACGTCCACGAAGTCGCTGACCGCTTCACCATCATCCGCGGCGGCCGCAAGGTGGGCGACTTCTACAAGCACGAGGTCTCCGAGATGGAAGTCGCGCAGATGGTCATGACCGGCGCTGTTCCTGAGCGCCTGCAGATCGCCACACCCGAGGAATAGCCCCTGCCCTCTCCTACAGGAGCCGTATCATGCGGAAACACATCTCCATTCTCGGCCTCATCCTTCTGCTGAGCGCTGCCTCGTGTGCGCCAGCCGATCTGGATATCACGCCCAGCCCGTTCCCGACGGACACCCCGGCGCCGACCTCGACACGTTCTGCAGAAGCGACTGCAGCGCCAACGGAGGCGGCTGCGGCCAGCATCGCGCAGCTCGTCACCGATCAGATGCCCAATCCCATCCCCGCCGGTCAGATCCAGTGGCAGCGCGAGACCCAGGACTGCCAGCCCCTTCTGCAGCAGCCTGCCGGCGCTCAGGCCGTCAAGAGCTGCTACACCGAGCGCGGCGGCGGTCTCGCTGAAGTCACAGTCGCAGTCTTCGACACCGAGGAAAATGCGCAGGCCTACTACGACAATCGTGCTGGTGACCGGCGTCTGGAGAATTCGTCTGAGGAAGCCGATCTGCCCACGCCCAACGCCTTCGGTGGCGGCACGTATGGCTCACTCGGCCTGATCAAGGACGGCACGACTGTGCTGGTGGTCTCCATCCCGCGTTTCTCAAGTACTGTGCGCGGCAATCCCACGATCCCGCTGGCTCAGCAGTTCCTTTCTGCACTCGAAACCGTGCGCGCTGGCGGGTAACCCGATCAGCGTAACGCCGGCTGACCATTCATCACAAACGAAACAGGGCGTCTGCATGCAGGCGCCCTGTTTGTTTACTGCGGACTGCAGCCGCTGAGCCGCTCGCGGCTCACCCGCCGCCATGCGCGGGCGCACGCTGCGCCACAAACGCGATCACCAGCACGCCCACACAGAGCAGCCCCGCGATGCCAAACGCCCATTGAATGCCGATCTGGTCCGCCGCCGAGCCGAGGATCTGCGGCGTGACGAGGATCGCCAGGCCGCCGCCCATTGATACCCGCGCGCTGGCCGTGTTCGCCATGCCCGGCGCGACGCTCGTCGCCGCTGACAGCGTGAACGGAAACAGATTTGCGACGCCCAGGCCGAGGATGAACAACCCGGTCAGGGCTACTCCCGGGCTGCGCGCCAGCCAGAACACCGGAAACCCAACCGCCACAATCACCGCAGCGGTGAGCAGGAGCGGTCCGGTCGGCACGCGCCGCGTCAATCGACTTCCGGTGAACCGCCCGATCACCACCGCGCCGAGAAATGCCGTCATGCCTGCCACCGAGTCCACCCGGCTCAGCCCGACCACCTTCTCCAGAAAATCTGCGCCCCAGAACACCACGCACCACTCCACCGACACGCTGAGCAGCACGACCAGCCAGTACATCCAGAACTGGCGAGGCAGCCGGCGCGCCCCCGCGTGGCTTTCCGCCACAGGCGGCGCCTCGGTGATCGGCATACGCCAGCGCCAGGCGAACACGACTGCCCAGGCCGCAGCACCCAATACCAGCGCCACCCGCCAGCCGATCCCCGCCGCTTCGCTCTGGCTGACCAGCAGCGGTGCCAAAGCCGCCGCCACACTCGCACCGACATTCGCCTCCGTCAGCGCCACCGCACGCAGCAGCCCATGATGATCCGCCAGCGTCGCCTGGATCATCACCAGCAGGAACGAGCCGATGAACCCCATCAGGAATGCACATGCGATCGACACTACCGATGTGCCCGCGGTCGTCAGCGCCAGCGCCGCCAGCGCCATGCCAACGCCACCCCCCCAGAACACCCGCCGGCGCCCCAGCCTCCGCGCCGCCCGGTCCGCCATCGTCCCCGCCAGCATCATCCCCAGAGCGAATGCGCTCAGGTGCAGACCGCGCACGGTGTAGCTCATATTCAGCTGTGCCGCCAGAAACGGCATCAGCGGACCGAGCGACGACTGCAGAAAGGCGTAGTAGGCGAGCATGACATACGCAAGCCAGGTGAACGAATCGCGCTCAAAGCGATAGTGGACTGTCGTCATGGGGCTTCCAGTGTCGATCGTGGCAGAAACCACTATTGTGCGCAAAAACCGCTGGTGCGCCAGCGCCAGACACCGATGGTCTCAGGCGGGGTCCGCGTCGCGGCTGGCATTGTCCGTCAGGCGTTCGGTCTGCGTGCCATCGTCGCGCATGCGGTACAGTTCCACCCGCCCGTCGCGCCAGGACTCATACGTGATCCAGCGCCCGTCCGCGGACCATGCCGGGCGCGTGTCGAGGGCGGGGTTGAATGTCATTCGCCGCGCATCCTGCGTCGCCACATCCATCACCCAGATCTCGAAGTTGCGCTCGCGCCGGTCGCTGACGAACGCAATGCGAGTCCCATCCGGCGACCACGCCGGCTCAATGTCACGAAAACGCGGGTCACTGGTCAGCTCGCGCAGATTGCTGCCATCTGCGCCGACCAGCGACAGTCCCCAGTTGCCACGCCGGTAGGTCACATAGACCACATCCCGACCATCCGGAGACCAGCTCGGTGAACCGTCATCCGTATCGTTATCGGTCAGCCGGGTACGCTCGCCGGTCGCCAGCGTCAGTGTGGTGATCTCCCAGTCGCCGTCATCATCCGCGGCATAGACCACCGCGCTGCCATCAGGAGACCATGCCGGCGACTGATCGCGGTGCGCATTGGCGGTCAGGCGCTCCAGCCGGCCTCCTGTGGCCGTCATGCGGTACAGATCGAGATCGCCGTCGCGCAGCGAGCTGAACACGATCCATTCGCCGTCCGCCGAGTAGGCTGGGCTGCCGTCCCAACCGGGACTGCGCGTCAGGTTATGGCTGATGCCGCGCGCAGGATCTGCGACAAAGATGTCTTCACCGCCATCCCGGTCCGAGAGAAATGCCAGCGGGCGCGCCACCCCAGCACCCGAATGTGCCAGCGCCACGGACAAGCACACCGCCGCCGTCATCAGCGCGAGCAGCAGCACGCCTGTCGTCAGCACGCGTAGGCTCACGGCGATGCTAGCCGATCTCCTCGACGCGAACCGGGCGGTTGAGCTCAAACGACCTGCGCGCCGCCACGCCCAGCACGACTGCGCGCTTGCCCTCGATACCTCCCACCGGTGCGGGCTTGCCCTGCTGGACCGCCTCTACGAACGCCGCCATCTCGCTGATGTAGCTCTCGGCATAACGTTCCATGAAAAAGTTCAGCGGCAGATCGCGCCAGACGGTGTTCGCGGTCGAGATGACTGCGCTGTTGGGGTAGTTGTTCGCGGTCTGCACACTGCCCGCGCTGCCGAACACCTCAACGCGCTGGTCGTATCCGTACACTGCCTTGCGGCTGTTGTCGATCGTGCCGATCACGCCGTTTGCGAACCGCAGCACCACCAGCGCGGTGTCCACATCGCCCGCCTCGCCGATCGCCGGGTCCACCATCACCGCCGCCGTCGCGAACACTTCGACCACCGGGCTGCCGATCAGGAACTCCGCCATGTCGAAGTCGTGGATCGTCATGTCGACGAACAGTCCGCCAGACGCGCGCACGTACGCTGGCGGCGGCGGAGACGGATCGCGGCTGATGATGTGCAGCAGATGGGGCGTGCCGATCTCACCGCTCTCCACCGCCTGGCGCGCGCGCCGGAAGTTGGCATCGAAGCGGCGGTTGAACCCGACCTGCAGAGTCACCCCTGCGGAGGCGGCTTCCGCCAGCGCCATGTCGATGCGGTCGAGATTCAGATCGATCGGCTTTTCGCAGAAGATGTGCTTGCCCGCCCGGGCGGCGTCAATCAGGATGTCGGTGTGCGTGTCCGTCGCCGAGCAGATCACCACCGTGTCGACCTCAGGAAGGCGCAGCACCTCGCGGTAGTCCGCGCTGGCATGCCCCACGCCCAGCTTCTCCGCCAGCCGCTGCGCCGCAGGCAGAAAAACATCCGCAATCGCAGCCACGCGCGCGCCCGGAATGCGATAGGTGAGGTTCTCGGCGTGTACACGGCCAATACGCCCAGCCCCAATCACAGCGATATTCAGCATCATGTGCTCCTGATCCGTCTGCCTAACATGCATGCGTCAGCACCCACACCCGCGTACTTGCGGGCAGGCTGCCGGCGCTGATTTCCACTTCAGATGCGCATGGGAAATCCACCATCGCATCGGGAAAGTACGATAGAAACTCGCTGATCCAGAAGGACTTGCGTGGGCGATAGCGCAGCGTGCGAAAGTGCATTGGCACGACGATCGCCGGCTGCACAGCATCGATCAACGCCTTCATATCGGGCAACGCAACCGTCGGGTGTCCGCCGGCCAGCGCCAGCAGCACATCGACGCCCTCAAAGAAGGCGGTCTGCTGCGCGCTGAGCGCGTTGCCCATATCACCCATGTGCCCGATATGCACACCATCGATCTCAAGGCGATACATGCCGTTCTGATCCGGGTTGTGCTCGCGATGATCGAGCGCCTCCATCGCCTCCACAGCGCGCAGCGGAATCCCGCGCACCACCGCCGCGCCGCTCGCCTGCGCTATCGTCAGCGCATTTACCACTTCAGGCGTCCCCGGCACCAGATCGGCGCGGCAGTGGAAGCGATCGCTGTCGGATGAGATCACGACCACATCTGCCGCATCCGGGATCGGGGCATATCCCGCTGTCTCCGGCGTGTACGGATCGGTGACCACATGCGTGCCGTCGGACGCAGTAATGCCGAATGCCGCGTGCCCGTACCATTTCAGTCGCATGGTTTCACCGCACTTTCGGGAATACGTCCTCGACCATCATGCCGATCACGTCCGCATCGGGCAGGCCCAGGATATCGATCATGAAGTATGAACAACCGGCTGCCGCAAACGCGCTCATCTGCTCCACCAGCTCCGCTGGCGTCCCGACGAACGCATTGTCTCTCCTCCAGCGCCCGCCACCGCGCGCTTCCGCCTCCGCAGCCGTGCGCCCGACGGCCACCCGCCCGAACCAAGACTTGCGGATGGTGTCCCAGCCACGCCCGATGCTCTCGCAGTGCTGGCGCAGCACCGCCATGCGCGCCGTGTACTGGTCATAAGGCGCATCCGGCAGGTTCCACATGTCGGCGAAGCGCGCCGCCAGCATCATAGTCTTCGCGCCGCCCCCGCCCACGATGATCGGGATCGCCTTCTCCGGCTTCGGCTCGCAGTAGGCATTCACCACCTGATAGTGCGCGCCTGCGTAACTCACCCGTCCGGGCTGGCGCCACAGGCGCGTCATGATCTCCAGCGTGTCCTCAAGCTGCCCGATGCGCACGGCTGGCCCCGGGAATGGATACCCGTAAGCGTGGTACTCGTCTTCCTTCCAGCCCGCCCCGATGCCCATGATGAAGCGACCACCACTCAGCACCTGCAGCGTGGCCGCCATCTTGGCCAGCAGCGCTGGATTGCGATAGCTCTGCCCAAGCACCATCGGCCCGATCTCCAGCGCCGGATAACGCGCGGCCAGAAAGGCCATCACCGTCCATGCCTCGTGCGTCGGCTCGTCGTCCCAGAAGAAGTGATCGGTCATCCACAGGCTGCGGATGTGTTCCCCCAGCAGCGGCAGGCTGGCATCCAGATCGCCGATGAAGCGTTCCAGCGCTCCCTTCGGCGGGCCTGCGGGCAGCGCAAGTCCGAATTCCACGCGCATGTTCTCTCCGTCCTTCAGTGTGGCAGGCGATTGGGGTACAGCAGAATCTTGCAGTCTTCGCGGCTCTCCAGCCGCCGGAATGCGCTTTGTGCATCCGCCAGTGGCAGACGCGCGCTCACCATCGGGCGCAGGTCGAGACGCCCGGAGGCCATCAGTCGGATGACATTCTGAAAGGTGCCGCTGCCCGCATGACCGAGCGATCCAGCCAGCTGCACACCCGCCACCTGGTAGTGCTCCAGCGAAAGCGGCGTTGGTTTTTCCGAGCGTCCGATGTGCGTGATCGTCGCGCCCACCCCCAGCCCGGTTGTCAGCGGGGCCAGCGTGTGGCCGGGTGCGCCCGCTGCCTCCACCACGAAATCGATGCCATGGCCAAATGTCAGTTCGCGCAGCGCAGCATTCACGTCCAGCCCGGCGGAGTCCAAAACGTGCGCCGCGCCGAGCGTCTTCGCCATCGCCCGGCGGCTGGGCGAGGGATCGATCACAATCACCATCGAGGCACCCGCCGCCACGGCCAGCGCCAGCGCCGTCAGCCCGATCGGGCCCGCGCCGAATACCGCGACGGTGTTGCCCGGCTTCCATGTCTGCAGGCGGTTGAACATCGCCTGATACGACACGCCCGTCGGCTCGACCATCGCGCCGAGCATCAGCGCCTGATCCGCGTCACCGAGCCGCGCAGCGATCTCATCCAGCTTCCAGCAGTAGCGCGCCCGCACCGGGATGTACTGTGCCATCGCGCCCGGCGTGGTGAAGCCCAGCTCTTCCATACGAGTGCAGTGGTTCACCAGCCCGCGCCGGCACGCGCTGCATTCGCCGCACCACTGGATCTCCTCTGCCGTCACCAGATCGCCTGCGCGCAGATCACGCACCTTGCTGCCGATCGCCACGACCCGCCCGGAGAATTCATGCCCGAGGATGTTGGGGAAGCGCGTCAGGCCCGGATACAGCATGTAGCCGTCGGCGTCGCGCTCGACCATGTGCATGTCAGAGCCGCAGATGCCCACCGCAGCCACTTCGACGATCACCTCGTCGTCCTGCGGTGCGGGGTCAGCACTGGGGCCAACGGTGATCGATGGATTGCGCCATACCTGGGCGCCGCACTTCACCCGGCGGGTGGCGATCTCCTCCGGCGTCAGCGCGCCGGGGCTGCGCGGTGACCAATCTGCGCTGAGCGTCAACGCCTGCATGGCTTCTCGTCCTGATCGGTCATGTGCTGGTAAACTTGCGGGCATTATAGCGCGGGCAGATCGATCCCCCAACTGAGGCGCAAATGGTACTGAACGGCATTATCCCCATCCTCATCACCCCGTTCGACTCATCCGGCGCTGTCGATGAAGCCAGCCTGCAGCGCGTGGTCGAGTTCGAAGTACAGGGCGGGGCGCATGCCCTCGGCGTTGGCGGATTCGCCAGCGAGGCCTACAAACTCACAGACGCGGAGCGCCTGCGCTGCGCCGAGGTCGTCACCGACGCAGTTGCCGGGCGCATCCCGGTCATCATCGGCATCGCACCCGGAAGCCTGGAAGCCGGTCTGCGGCTGACGCGCGAACTGGCTGATCTGCAGCCCGCCGCCTTCATGACGCTGCCGCCCTGCACGATGTCGTATACGCCACATGAACTGGTCAGCTTCTATGTGCGCCTGGCGGATGGCGCTCCCGCCCCGCTCATGGTGCAGCAATCGCCGCACCTGCCGGCCTATCAGCACACGCTGCTGTCAGCGGAGCATCTCGCGCAGATCGCCCGGGACAGCGATCGGATCTGCGCCTTCAAGATCGAAGGAGCGGCTTCAGCCGCGCGTATTGCCGCACTGCGTCCGCTCATCCCCCCGCACATCACGCTGTTCGGTGGCGTCGGCGGCATCGCCCTGCAGGACGAGCTGCGCGCCGGTGCATCCGGGCTGCTGCCGGGCGTCGGCTTCAACGATGTCTTCTACGCTGCATGGCATGCCTGGCAGTCTGGAGACGCATCCGCTGCGCATGCCGCGCTGACGCAGGCACAGCCGCTGGTCGATGCCGTCTCCGGACACGGGCATGAGTTCTCACTGCATGCGCGCAAGCACCTGCTCCATCGCGCCGGCCTCATCGCCACGCCCGCTGTTCGCGCACCCGCTGCCCCGCTCGACGCCACCCGGCTGGATGCGGTACTGCAAGCCGCCGCAGCACTGCCACTGCGGATCAATGCGCTGCTGCAGGCGGGGCCGTCGCGTTGAGCCGGCGCCAGCGGCTCATCACCAGATCGCGCCCCAGCCACCCCACGCCGAGCAGGATCAGCCCGACCCCGCCGATGATCAGCGCCAGATTCTGCTGGTGCAGCATCTCGCGGAGGTCAAGGTCCGCGGCCATCAGTCCCTGCGCCTCGTTGATCGTCTGCGGGTCGACTTCGCCACCCTGCGAGTGAATCTGATAGGCGATGTTCTGCCCGATGGCGTATGACAGCGTCAGGTAACGCACGACGGCGAATCCGAGCAGCAGCACACCCAGGATGACCAGGACGAGAAACAGCGTGCGGAACCACTCCTGGCGAACAAGTCGATTCATGCTTTCCGGCTCCGGTTAAGATCGTGTAAACCTTCGCTATTTTACCCCGCCTGCGCGCTTTTCCCCTATATCGATGCGGCATTCGATGATACTATTATTGGCTGTCCGCGTCAGGTAGTCGCAGGTGATCTGTGTTCCAAACCCGTAACGATATCCGCAACATCGCCATCATCGCCCATGTTGACCACGGCAAGACCACGCTCGTCGATGGCATGTTGAAGCAAACCAAGGTGTTTCGCAACGCTGATGCAGCCGGCGAGCGCATTCTGGACTCCAACGATCTGGAGCGCGAACGCGGCATCACCATTCTCGCCAAGAACACCGCCGTCAACTATCGCGGCACCAAGATCAACATCGTCGACACCCCCGGCCACGCCGACTTCGGCGGTGAGGTCGAGCGCGTGCTCAATATGGTCGATGGCGCACTGCTGCTGGTCGATGCAGTCGAAGGGCCCATGCCGCAGACGCGCTTTGTGCTGCGCAAGGCCCTCGCGCTGGGGCTGCGCGTGATCGTGGTCATCAACAAGGTCGATCGCGCCCATGCCCGCCCGGTGGAGGCGCTGAACGAAACCTTCGACCTTTTCATCGAGCTGGGTGCCAGTGACTCCCAGGCCGACTTTCCCGTGGTCTACGCCATCGGCATGGAAGGCCGTGCCGGCCTGCGCCCGGATGCGCTCGGCCCTGACCTTGAGCCGCTCTTCGAGACCATCGTGCGCGAAGTGCCGCCGCCTACCATCGAGCCAGACTCCCCAGTCTCGCTGCTCGTCACCACGATCGAGTATGACCGCTACAAGGGGCAGATCGGCATCGGGCGACTGCATTCCGGTACGCTGCACCGGGGCATGCGTGCGCTGCGTGTCACGCCCAACGATGAACGCAGCACCAGCACCATCGATTACCTGTTCACCTTCGCCAACCTCTCCAAAGTGGAGGTGGAAGAAGTCTCCGCGGGTGACATCATCGCCTTCGGCGGTTTCGCGGAGATTGGCATCAGCGACACCATCACCGATCCCACCAGCCCGGTCATCCTGCCTGCCATCACTGTAGAACAGCCCACGGTTCGCATGACCTTCGGCGTCAATACCTCGCCAGTCGCTGGGCGGGAGGGCAAGACCGGCTGGGGGACCAGCCGCCGCCTGCGCGAACGCCTGTATAACGAGACGCGCAGCAATCTCGCGCTGCGTGTTGAAGATGGCGACTCCCCGGAGAAGTTCATCGTGAGCGGACGTGGGGAACTGCATCTGGGCATCCTCATCGAAACCATGCGCCGCGAGGGCTACGAATTTGAGGTCAGCAAGCCGGAGGTGATCTACCGCCGGGACCCGGAGACCGACGAACTGCTGGAGCCGATGGAAGAGGTTGACATCGAGGTCACCGATCCGCTCGTCGGCACCGTCGTCGAGATGCTCGGCGTGCGCCGCGGGCGCATGATCGACATGAGCAGCGAGAATGGCATCACCTTCATGCGTTTCCTCGTGCCCACCCGTGGCCTGCTCGGGTTCCGCTCCAAGTTCCTGACAGCCACCAGCGGCAACGGCCAGATGCACTCCACCTTCTTCGGGTATGAACCGCTGTTGGGCTCGGTGCCGCGCCGGCAGTTCGGCAGCCTCGTCGCCTATGAAGCCGGCCCCGCCACCACGTACGCCATGCTCGACGTGCAGCAGCGAGGCACATTCTTCATTCAGCCGGGCGACGAAGTGTACGAAGGCATGGTGATCGGCGAGCATATCCGCCCCGAGGACCTCGCCATCAACGTGTGCCGAACCAAGCAGCTTTCGGCGGTACACACCAAGACGTACTTCGAGGAGGAGCGCATGCGCGGCGTACGCAGTATGTCGCTCGATGACTTCCTCGAGTTTGTCTCAGAGGATGAGCTGCTCGAAGTGACTCCCAGCAGCCTGCGCGTCCGCAAAAAGATCCTCAACAACGAACTGCGCATGCGCGAGCAGAAGCGGCGCGACAAACTGATGGCCGCCGAGGGCTGACCCCCGATCCAACCTCACACGAACACAGGGGCGCAGACGCGCTCCTGT
>CAZZJW010000038.1:0-38170 GCA_964654755.1 uncultured Pleurocapsa sp.
TTAGAACGACTGTACACGAAATCGTCAAGAGAGAAACATAACTATACACTATGCTCCATCAGCATGCGCGTTTGAGGCCTTTCAGCGGGCCACAGGCGATCGCGATTCCCATGATGCACGCCGGTCTCATCAATCACTCATCTTCGTTCGTTGATCGCCTGTCGTTTGCGCCGCACTTCGTTCGTTGTATATGTAGAGTTGCGCACAAGGCGCACGCAAGCCTGAGGAGATCCGGGAATGAAGTACCTGCTGATGATCTATGGGGACGAAGCGGCCTACCCGACGATGTCGCAAGCAGAGATCGGCGCAATGATCGCGGAGTACGCCGTCTTCGCAAAGGACGCGGCACAGCGCGGGATCCTGCTGGGCGGCGAATCGCTTGAGCCAACCCACACCGCGACCACCCTCCGCGTTCGCAATGGCAAGACGCTGATCACGGACGGGCCGTATGCCGAAACCAAGGAGCAGTTCGGCGGCTACTACCTGCTCGACTGCAAGGATCTGGACGAGGCGCTGCAGATGGCCGCGAAGATCCCCGACGCACGTCAGGGGGCGGTCGAAGTTCGCCAGATCAAGGTCTGGAACGGATAATCGCCCGCATTGACAGATATTCGCGTGCGCAGCCGGGGGCAGCATCTCCCCGTGCTTTCCCCCGGTTGCGCCATCAGGGAGCCGGGATGACGGACAGCGCTGAGCGGGTGGCCGAGACATTTCGTCAGGAGTCCGGGCGCGTGCTGGCGGGGCTGGTCAGCGCGCTGGGGGACATCGAGCTTGCTCAGGATGCGCTGCAGGATGCGCTGGTCGTCGCGCTTGAGCGCTGGCAGCACGCGGGCATTCCTCCGAACCCGGGAGCGTGGATCACCGTCACCGCACGTCGAAAAGCGCTGGACAGGTTGCGGCGCGAGGGAAACCTGCGGCGCAAGATCGCCATCATTGGCGATATGCAGGCGTTCAGCGCAGAGGATGAACCCGATGAGGTGGACGAAATGGAGATCCCGGATGAACGTCTGAAGCTGATGTTCACCTGCTGCCATCCCGCGCTTTCAGCCGAGGCCAGAATTGCGCTCACGCTCAACACGCTGGGGGGAATGACGACCGCAGAGGTCGCCAGCGCATTTCTCGTTCCGGAAGCGACGATGGCCCAGCGGCTGGTGCGCGCAAAACGCAAGATCCGAGACGCGGGCATCCCCTTTCGCGTCCCGCCGATCGAGCTGCTTCCCGAACGACTCGATGCGCTGCTGGCGATTATCTATCTGATCTTCAATCAGGGCTATGACGCGGCCAGCGGTGATGCCCTGATCCGCGTGCATCTGTGCGCTGAAGCCATTCGGCTTGCGCGGATCCTCGCGGATCTGCTGCCGGAGGCTGAGGCGCTGGGCCTGCTGGCGCTGCTGCTGCTGCAGGACTCGCGCAGGCTGGCGCGTGTGAATGCCGACGGCGAACTGGTCCTGCTGGAAGACCAGGACCGATCGTGCTGGGATCAGGGGAGTATCGCAGAAGGGACGGCCGTGCTTGAGCGAGCGCTGCGGCTGCAGCATCCGGGCCCCTATCAGCTGCAGGCGGCCATTGCGGCGCTGCATGCCGGCGCCGCGCGCGCGCAAGACACCGACTGGCCGCAGATTGCCGCGCTCTACGCCGTGCTGGAGAGCATGTCTCCATCCCCGGTGATCCGCCTCAATCGCGCGGTGGCCGTCGCCATGGCAGAAGGTCCGCTCGCCGGCCTTCGCCTGCTCGATCAGCTGGAGGATGAGGGCAGCCTGCAGCACTACCACCTCTTCCATGCGGTGCGCGCCCGTCTGCTGCAGCAAACCCGCTGGTTCGACGAAGCCCGCGATGCGTATGCACAAGCGCTTGCCCTGTGCGGAAACGCCGTCGAGCAAGCCTTCCTGCGCCGGCGTCTCTCCGAGCTCGGCGGGTGAGAAGCGCTGTCGCTCCTCAAGCGTACAGAGCGCCTTCCTGCGAGAGGGCGCTTTTCATCTGGCGGCGCTGCTGCGGTGCTGAGGCGAATGCGCACACCAGCCCGCGGCAGGATGCGGGCGCAACCGATGCGGGCCGTTGGCAAAGCGCCAGCCTGCTCCTACAATCGGCGCAGACGCAGACAGACGAGGAGGCATGGTGCGCGCACTGGTCACGGGGGGCACAGGATTTGTCGGGGCGCATGTGGCGCGGGCGCTGGCACAGGCCGGCCACGAGGTGCGCGTGCTGCACCGGCGCTCGTCGCGGCTGACCGCGCTGGACGGCGTGCCGTTTGAGAGCGCGTATGGCGATGTCACCGATGCACAGGCGGTGCGTGCCGCCTGCCAGGACGTGGAGCACGTCTTCCACGTGGCCGCCGTCGCGGATTACTGGCGCGCAGACCCGGGGCACATGTTCGCGGTCAACGTCGACGGCACGCGCCATGTGCTGGCGGCGGCCCGGCAGGCCGGCGTGAAGCGGGTGGTCTTCACCAGCAGCGCGGCGGCGCTGGGCATGCGCCCGGATGGGCGGCCCGCCAGCGAAGCCGACCGCTTCAATCTGCCGCCAGCGCGGTTCCCCTACGGCCACAGCAAGGCGCTGGCAGAGGAACACGCACTGGAAGCCGCCGCAGCTGGTCAGGAGGTGGTGATCGTCAATCCGGTGGTGATCCTCGGCCCGGGCGATATCAACCGCATCTCCGGCGAGTTCGTCATCCGCATCCGGCGCTCGGGGCGCTGGCTGCCCGTGCCGCCCGGCGGCGTGGCCGTCACCGATGTGCGCGATGTCGCGCGCTGGCATCTCGCGGCGGCGGAGCGCGGTGTGAGCGGCGAACGCTACATCCTGGGCAGCGAGAACTATGCCTATCGCGACTGGTTCGCGCTGATCGCAGAGATGGTCGGCGCTCCGCGGCCCATCCTCTCCATCCCGCATTTTGTGCTGCCGCCGCTGGCTGCGGCGCTGGACGCGCTGCGCGCCATCGGGCTGCGCCTGCCGCTGGATGGCAACCAGACGCGGCTGTCTGGCCGCCAGATCCTGTTCGATTTCAGCAAGACGTGGGCCGCGCTGGGCGGGCCGAATGTGCCGATGCGCCAGAGCGTGGCCGATACGTACGACTGGTACCGCGCGCACGGCATGCTGTGAGGCGCCGCCCGCTCGCTTCCCGTCAGGAGACAGCGCAGCACAGATGCCTCAGTGTTATACTCTCGGCGATGGGCGTTCCACTCGGCCCTGGCAGAATGATCAGCCCATCGCAATTGCCCGTGGATTGATCTCCGGTTCTGGTGAGGATCCTGCAGGATGATGCGCGAATGGACTCGTTGATCACTTCCGCGAGCGCCGCCCCTCTGCCCGATCATGTCAGCGCCGGCCTGGTCGTCTATCCGCCCCAGGGAACCCTGGGCCCGCGCTGGCAGTCCAGCGTCCAGCTCGTCTTCATTCATCGCGGATCGATGACCGTATGGGTCGATCAGCAGCCGTTCAGCGCCGCTCACGGCACCGTCACACTACTGCTGCCCGGTCACCAGGAGCGGTTTGCCTTCTCCACGGTTTCGGAAACGGAACACAGCTGGTTTCATCTCACCTACAACCTGCCACCACCGACGCTGATTGCCCGCCTGGAGGCGGCCTCGCGGACGATTTCCACCAGCCAGCCCATGCTCGAACTGGTCAAGCTGGCGCTGACGATACGCCACTCCCCGCTGCCCTCCGCCGAAATGCTGCTGCGTTCACTGGGCTTTGCTGCGCTGTGGCGCTTTCTGTTCGACAACGAACAGCATTCCGGTGATCCGACAGCGCGCCAGCTCCATATTTCGGTTGAACAGGCGCGGCGCTACATCGAAGCCAACCTCGAACAGAACATCACGCTGGCCGACCTGGCGGCTGCGGGTTCGGTGAGCAGCGCACATCTGATACGCTTGTTTCGCGACTATTTCAACATGACTCCGATCGCCTACCTGTGGGAACGGCGCGTTCAGCGAGGGCTGGAACTGCTGCGTTACACCGGGCTACCGGTGGGCGTCATTGCCGTGCAATGCGGATTCAAGACCAGCTACCACTTTTCGCGTCGCATCCGCGAGGCGACCCAGTGCAGCCCGCAGGAAATCCGCTACCAGTTCTTCGCACGTTCTGCCTGGGAATAAGCGGAATGAGAATTGCAGACACAAACACGCGAATTACATTCGTTGGGCGAAGCCGATCTCTCTGCATACTAGCGGTATGCGCGGTCGTGAAGGATGAAAAACAGGACGCAGCTGCGGGCGCAGCCCGTTTCCTGCGGCGTACTGGTTTTGCGTCACCGCGCTGCTGAGGCAATACTGACGTACCTGTGACCAGAGATGACAAAGGGGAAAACTGATGGACGCGGAGATCGTTTCCGCGGCGCCTGCCCAGCGCACGCCGCCCTACCATCCGTACACGATGACGGTGGACGAGTACGTACGTTTTCGGCGCGATGGCTTCCTCGTCGTCCGCGGGCTGGTGTCTCGCGCAGAAGTGGATGCGCTGAATGCGCACACCGAAGCTGTCATGCGCGGTGAACTGCACGTCCCCGGCCTGCCCGCTGCCGATCAGTCGCTGTCTCTGGAGGAGCGCCGCAAGAGCTGGGAACGGCTGCACATGGCGCATCGGGTCATGGAGATCCACGAGCGGTTTCTGCTGCATCCGCGCATCGTCGATGTGCTGGAAGTGCTGATCGGCCCTGATGTGCTGGCCCTGCAGACGATGTTGTTTTTCAAGCAGCCGGGACAGGCCGGTCAGGGGTATCATCAGGACTCCTACTACATCCCAACCCACCCCGATACGCTGTGCGGCGCATGGCTGGCGCTGGACCCCGCCACAGAGGAGAACGGCTGTCTGTGGTTCACCGTCGGCTCTCAGCACGAACCGATCTTCCCCGATGGCACCGGCCGGCTCAAGACAGGCGACCGCCTGCTTGACGACATCGACATCGCCTGCAACGCGAGCGATCCCAACACCGAACGCAATACACTTTCGCGTGTCGCCGCACGCTACCCCGGCGCTGAGGTCAAGGTGGAAGCCGAGCCGGGTGATGTGGTCTTCTTCGGTGGGCACGTCCTGCATCGTTCGCATGCCAACCGCGCCTCGTATTCGCGCCGCGCCTTCGTCGGCCATTATTGCAACGCCCGCTCGCGTGTGCCGTGGAATCACGGCATGCCCTACGAAGGCACTGAGGCCAACTATCTGCACATTCTGGCGCGCGGCACGACGCACATGCCTTACGCCCAGCCGAAGTTCGGCACGCTGTGCGCCGCCAACGCGCCTGAACTGTACGGCCAGCGCGTCTTTGACGATCTGCCGCGTTCGATGATGGGCAATGGCAACGGCTTCATGATCACCGTGCCGCACGGGGATCCGGATCACGACGACTAGGAGCCACCGATGACGATCCCTGCTCACTTCAACGTACCGACCCGGCCCATTGCCCATCCGGACGCGATCGTGCAGGTGGGCAGCGCCCGCTTCACGGTGCTGACTGCGCGCCTGATCCGGCTGGAGTACAGCCCGTCCGGACACTTCGAGGACCGCCCCAGCCTGGTATTCTGGAATCGCGAGCTGCCCGTCCCCGCATTTGAATGGCGCGATGACGGACAGACGGTGGAGATCCTCACCGGAGAACTGCACCTGCGCTACCGCAAGGGCACGCCCTTCGGCGCCGATTCGCTGCAGATCCATGTCCGCGCCACCGACCATGTCTGGCGCTTTGGCGATCCTGCGCGCGGCAATCTTGGCGGCACACTGCGCACGCTCGATCAGGTCTGGCAGAAGACCCCGCTCAACGATGGACTGATCTCACGGGATGGCTGGTCCGTCGTCGACGACTCGGCCTCGTGGATGCTGGACGAACGCGGCTGGATCGCGCCGCGCGCGCCGGATGCGGCGCTCGATCTGTATTTCTTCGGCTACGGCCACGACTACAAAGCCTGCCAGCGCGACTTCTGCGCCGTGGCGGGCAGCGTGCCCATCATCCCGCGCTACACGCTCGGCAACTGGTGGAGCCGCTACTGGAAGTACACTGCGGATGACCTGCAGGCGCTGATGCAGCGGTTTCAGCGTGAGGGATTCCCGCTCTCGATCTGCGTGATCGATATGGACTGGCACATCACCCGAACGGGGAATGCCAGCACCGGCTGGACCGGCTACACCTGGAACCGCGACTACTTTCCAGACCCGGCCGCCTTCATCGCCTGGCTGCATGAGGAGGGGCTGCGCACCTGCCTGAACGTGCACCCGGCAGATGGCGTCTACCCGCACGAGTCCATGTATCCCGAGATGGCCCGGCGCATGGGCGTTGATCCGGCCAGCGAGCAGCCGATCCCGTTCAGGATCCACGACCCCGAATTCGCCCAGGCGTATTTCGAGCTGCTGCACCACCCGCACGAGGCGATCGGCGTGGACTTCTGGTGGCTGGACCTGCAGCACGACAACTACCCCGCCCTCCCCGGCTTCGACCCGATGCTGTGGATGAACCACCTTCACGCGATTGACCTGGCGCGTGACGGCGCCAGGCGTCCTTACACCTTCTCCCGCTACGGCGGGCTGGGAAACCATCGCAGCCAGAGCGCCTTCGTCGGCGACTCCTACGTGCGCTGGGAAGTGATGGCCTTCACCCCATACTTCACGGCAACCGCGGCCAACGTCAACTTCGGCTGGTGGAGCAACGAGATCGGCGGGCACTTCTTCGGCTACCAGGAAGGCGAGCTGTTCACACGGTGGGTGCAGTTCGGTGCGCTCAGCCCGGCGCTGCGCCTGCACAGCGGCAGCAATCCCTACGAAGAGCGCCACCCCTGGGGCTACGACGCCAACGTTTACCAGGCCGTGCGCGCGGCCATGCGCTTTCGCCACCAGCTCATCCCATACCTGTACACGATGGCCTGGCGCAATCATGCCGAGAGCCTGGCGCCGCTGCTGCCCATGTACTACGAATATCCTGAAGCGCCGGAAGCCTACGCCGCTCCGAACCAGTACATGTTCGGCAGTGAGCTGATCGCCGCGCCCTTCATCCACAAAGCCCCGCCAGAGCTGGGCCTGAGCCGCCAGGTGGTGTGGCTGCCCGAAGGCGGGTGGTACGATTTCTTCAGCGGGGAAGCGCTGTCCGGCGGCACCTGGCACGCGATCTACGGCGGCCTGAACGACATGCCGCTGTTCGCCAAAGCCGGCGGCATCGTCCCGCTGACGCCGGTCACCGACTGGGGCGGCGTGGAGAATCCGCCGCACCTGATCGTGCGCGTCTTCGCCGGCGCAGATGGCGAGTTTGCCCTGTACGAGGACGATGGCAGCCAGCACGGCACGCACAGCTTCATCCGTTTCCGTCAGGATTGGGCGGACGACCAGCTCACGTTCGAGATCCTGCCGCTGGAGGGCGAGACCGCACACCTGCCGCCCGCGCGCACCTACACCATTGAGTTCGTCGGCGTCAGCGCGCACACCCGCGTTGATGGCGTCAGCGCGCCAACGTCCTATGACGCGCAAACGGAGACGCTCACGCTCACGGGGATCGCACTGCCGTATCACAGCGGGCTGCGCCTCACCCTGACTTCGGCGGAGCGACTGCTCAGCCAGCGCGACCGCCGCCCTGAGACCGTTCGGCGGATGCTGCGCGCCTTCGTCCTGGACAGCGCGATGAAGCTGGTGATCGATCGGGCGCTGCCCGAAATCCTGCAGGACCCGGCGCTGCTGCTCGCCAACCCCGTGCTGCTCGATGACATTCACGCGCGCGCGCTGCTCGAGGTCGTCAGCGGCGCCGGCATCGATGTCGTCACGACGGCCATGCAGGACGATGTGGTGGTCACCTGGAACGGGCGGGCCGATGCCGGCGTGCGCACGCGCTGGTCCACGTGGAACTTCGTCGAGCGCTTCCAGGGCGAGAACGGCATCGCCCCGCGCTCGCTGGCGCAGATCCTGCCGCGTGACCGCCAGTGGAAGCTGAAGATGAGCTACTACGGGGAAGCGGTGTTCGAGGTGGGCAATGCCTATCTGGACTACACCCCGGGCTCTACCGAACGCTATCTGGAAGGCATCTACCGCCGCTGGAGCAAGGCGGGTCTGGTCTAGCGAGCGGGCTGCGGCGCGGGGCAACACAAGCTGCTGCCCCGCGCCGTGCGTTGCGGCTAAAGAAGCCGGATCTCCTGCAGGCACATCGCGTACTGGCTGCCAGGCGGGTTGTCCTGCCAGTTCGTGCGGTAGGTCAGGCCATCCTGATTCGAGAAATTGGCCGAGTACACCATCCACAGCGTGCGCCCGTCGGGGCTGATGAACCGCGTGGGCAGGTTGACGAAGTAGGCCTGCGTGCCGAACTCCTGCATGAAAGTCACCAGCCGATACGGGCCGGTCAGCGAGTCCGACTCCAGGATGAACGTGTTGAATGTGCTGATCGTCGTGCCGCCATCGGTGACGCAGAACAGGTACTTCCGCAGCGGCGCGTTGTAGGTGATGGTGGCGTGGCCGATGCGCCCTTCCCACTCGATCAGCGGCCGGATCTGCGCGAACTCATGCGTCCAGACGGGCTGGCCGCTGGCGTCGTGCCCGGCGAAGAACTCCCATGCCGCCGGGTCGTTCATCGTCTGCGGCGACGGCATGCAGCGGATCAGATGCGCCTGATCGCCGCGAATCCAGGCCGCCTCCGCTTCCGGGCGGCTTGCCCCGTGGCCCACCATATAGGCCTTGCCATCGGGCGAATGCTGCATCGCCCTGCCGAAGTCCACGAAATGCGGCGCGCCGAGCTTCACCTTGCCGCCGTGCTTGCCCGTCTCTCCGAAAATCGGATGGTCGGGGGTGTGCGGGCATTCCTGCCAGCTCCTGCCCAGATCATGCGAGAGGCGAAACCCGACGAAGGGCCCCAGCACGTCCCAGTTCAGCCCGCGATCAGTTTCATCGAGCGTGTACGTGCCGTAATACCACACGCCATCGTGGACCAGCGTGCCGCACGGATAGCGCCCGCCGTAAGGGGCGGCCCGCGCGTATTCGATGCCCAGGTTCTCGACCGTCAGATGCAGTGGGTCATCGCCGAGGATACGGGCATTGCCTGTGCCGGAATGGCCCGCGCGCTTCGCGTTGGTGGCGTTGCGGCTGTCCGACGAGCAGTCCATCCGGCTGAGATCGTACGGCTGGCCGTGCTGCAGCGAAAAGAAGCCGTCGGTCCAGCCCGAGTAGCAAATGTCATCCGCAGCCCACATCGGATACCACGTGTCCGCCCGCGTGTACTCGGCGTGCCGCCCGGTGAAGGTGATGCCGCGCAGATCGCGCGATGGCTCAAACGGGCAGTCCGCCGGCGGCGCAGATTTCCACTCGATGGCCATCGTTCGCCCTATGCCCAGAAGGCGTAGCCCGCGCTGCCCGCGATCAGGATGTTCTTCAGGAAGCCGGCGGCCTTCTCGAAGCCCTCCTGCTGCGACATCAGGCCGTCTTCGTGCTCGATCGAGAGCGCGCCATCATAGCCGACCAGCCGCAGATTGCTGACCATATCGCGCCAGGTGCTTTCGCCGTGGCCGTAGCCGACGGTGCGGAAGATCCAGCTTCGCTTGGACAGATCGCGATAGCCCTTGGTATCCAGCACGCCGTTCACGCTGGTGTTGACCGGGTCGATCACGGTATCTTTCGCGTGGAAGTGGAAGATCGCCTCGCCCAGCCGCCGGATCGCGAACACCGGATCGACGGACTGCCAGAACAGATGGCTGGGGTCGAAGTTCGCGCCGATGTTCTTGCTGCCGAGGGCATCGCGCAGGGCCAGCACGTGTTCTGCGCTGTACACGCAGAAGCCCGGGTGCATCTCAATGGCGATGCGCACACCTCGCGCCTCGGCAAACGCGTTCATCTCGCGCCAGTATGGGATCATCACCTGTTCCCACTGGTACTGCACCGTTTCGCTGAAGTCAGGTGGCCACGGGCAGGTCACCCAGTTGGGCGTCATATCGCCCGGAGCGCCGCCGGGGCAGCCGGAGAATGTGATGAACGTATCCACGCCGAGCTTCTCGGCCATCAGGATGCCATTCCTGACCGCCTCGCGGTGCGGCTCGCCAATCGCCGGATTGGGGTGCAGCGGGTTGGCATGCGCGCTCAGGGCGCTGATCGTCAGGCCACGTCCGGCGATCTTCGCCTTGAGTTCCGCGCAGCCAGCGTCGTTGCTCAGCATCTGTGCAGGCTTCAGGTGCGAGTCGCCGACGTAGCCGCCGACGGGAATTTCGATCGCATTGACGCCAACTGAGGCGACATAGTCCAGCAGCGCCTCAAACTCCATGCTGGCAAATGCTGCAATGAATACGCCAAGCTTCATGATTGATCCTTATCGTTGCAGGTTAGCGGGAGACGGGCGCGCCCGTCCTGAATGATTCGACCACGTCAAACACAAACTCCACCGTCCGGATGTTGTCCTGGCAGGGTGTACCGGGCTGCCTGCCTTGCGTGACGGCCTCGTAGAACTCGTGCAGCAGGTAGCTTTGCGCCTGCCGTTCCATCGTCACCAGCGGAACCTCGGTTTTCGCCTCGTTGCCGACGTGGCGATAGCCGGGGCGCTCGACAATCCCGCTCCACCGCTGCACGAACACGCGATCATCCTCAACCGTCAGCACGCCGTTGGCGCACTCAAAGCGCCAGTTGGCGTTCCATGTCGTCTCCTGCCCCTGCGAACACCACGAGCCGGTGTAGTTGGCGATCACACCATTGTCGAAGTGCGCGGTCACCGCGGCAGAAGCATCGCCCCGGTACCAGCTCCACGGCGGATTCCAGCTCTTGCCGTACACGCTGGACGGGCTGGCGTTGAGGAAGAAGCGCATCATGTCGAAGTGGTGGATCGACATGTCGATGATCAGCGGATAAGGCATCTCCTCGCGGAACCCGCCGAAGTGCGGCCCTTTGAAGAACTGCACGCTCAGCGCGCCCACCGCGCCCAGCGCCCCGGAGTCCAGCACACTGCGCACGGTCTGCGCCAGCGGAGAGTAGCGGTAGTTCTGCGTGATCATGTGCAGCACGCCGGTCTGATTGCTCTTCTCGACGATCGCCCGCGCATCTTCACGCGTGCCCGCCAGCGGCTTCTCGGACAGCACCGGGAGGCCCGCTTCCATGGCGGCGAACGAAATTGCCCGGTGCGCGGCGGGCGGTGTGACATCGATCACGCCGTCGGCATCGACTGCCGCCAGCGCAGCTTCCAGCGTCGGGAAGATCAGCGCCGGATCGAGGCCGAACTCCTCGACGCGCTTCTGCGCGGTGGCCGCATCAATCTCCACCAGCGCGGCGAACGCGACTTCTGGCGAGGCGAGCACTGTGTTGATCCAGGTGCGCCCCATGCCCCCCAGGCCACATTGAATGACTTTCATCGTGCTGTTTTTCCTTTTCAGCGCTTGACCATGAAGCCGCCATCCACCAGCAGCGTGGACGCGGTCACAAATGACGCCTGATCGCTGAGCAGCCACAGGATCGCCTGCGCCACCTCTTCCGGCTGCGCCATCCTGCCCAGCGCATGCATCTGCTTGGCGTGGGCGCGCAGCGCCGCCGGATCGGGCGACAGGTTGACTCCGGCGTCAGTGAACGGCGTATCCACCCAGCCGGGCGCGACGGCCGTCACACGGATGCGATCCGGCGCAAGCTCCTCAGACAGCGCGCGCGTCAGGCTGATGATCGCTCCCTTCGAGGTGTGGTAGGCTGCATAGCCATCCGAGCCGATCAGCCCGGACACGCTCGCCATGTTGACAATCGCGCCGCCGCCCGCCCTGCGCAGCAGTGGGATGGCATACTTGATCGCCAGCATCGTCCCACGCACGTTGACGGCCATCACCACATCCCAGTCGTCCGCCTGCAGATCGCGCAGGCGTGCCTTGTGGTTCGTCCCGGCGATGTTGACCAGCCCGTGTATGCCTTCCAGCTGCGCAAAGGCGGCGCGAACCTGCTCCTCTTCCTTGACATCGCAGGCGATGAAACGCGCCCTTCCGCCGGACGCAGCGATATGCGCCGCGGTGGCCTCACCCTGCGAGGCAGGCAGATCGAGCAGGATCACCTCCGCACCCTCAGCCGCTGCCAGCCGTGCGGTCGCTGCGCCCATGCCGCCGGCAGCGCCGGTGACGACGATCGTCCTGCCTGCGAAGGAAGGTTCAGACATGCTCATCGCTCACCTCTTCACCATGAAGCCGCCATCGACAAACAGCGTTTCGCCGGTGATGAACGCCGCCGCCTGCGAACACAGGAAAGCGATCCCCTGCGCCACTTCCTCCGGCTGCGCCATGCGCCCCAGCACATGCTGAGTGAGCGCCCCCGCGCGGGCCAGCTCCGGGTCGGGGGCCAGCGCGACGCCCGCATCCGTGAACGGCGTGTCCACCCAGCCGGGCGCGACCGCGTTGACGCGAATGCCGAGCGGGGCCAGCTCCACCGCCGCCGAGCGCGTCAGGCTGATGACCGCACCCTTGGTCGTCACATAGGCGGCATAGCCGACCGAGCCCACGAAGGCCGAGACACTCGCCATGTTGACCACCGCCCCGCCGCGCCGTTCCAGCAGCGGGATCGCATGCTTCATGGTCAGCGCCATCGCCCGCACGTTGATGTGCATCATGCGGTCCCAGGCTGATACCTGCATTTCTTCCACACGGCAGAGCAGGTTGATCCCGGCGATATTGATCAGATAGTCCAGCCCGCCGAACGCCTGTTCAACGCGCTGCACCGCCGCGCTGATCTGCGCCTCGTGGAGCAGATCCGCCGGGACGAACAGGGCAGCACCCCCACCCGCGCGGATCTCGTCTGCGATCTGCGCTCCGCGCGTCGTGGGCAAATCCAGCAGAACGACATTCGCGCCCTCGGCTGCGAACAGGCGCGCAGTCGCAATCCCCATGCCCCCAGCCGCCCCGGTGACGAGGGCCGTCTTGCCTTTGAAGCGCATCATCATGCTTAGCTTTCGGTCATCTATGACGTTTTCCGGCAAATCGATGGCCGATCAGCGACAGGATGATGATCAGGCCGTAGAAGAACTGCGTGTAGTAGCCGGTCAGTCCGTTGGCGATCACACCCGTCTCGATGAATGAGACGATGGCCGCGCCAATCGCGCCGCCGACGATCGTGCCGACGCCGCCCCAGCTGGGCGTTCCGCCGACGAACACCGCCGCCAGCACGGGCAGCAGGAAGCCTTCGCCCGTAGAGGGCCACCACACCGTATTGATCAGGCACGAGATCACGCCCGCCAGGGCCGCGCCGATCCCGACGTAGACGAACACCGACACGCGCGTGCGCTTGACGTTGATGCCCATCTCGGTCGCGCTTTCGGGGTTGTCTCCCACGCACTGCACATGCGAACCAAAGCGGTGGAAGTTGTAGATCAGCCAGCCGATCAGCACGAAGCCGATGGCGACGAACATCTGTGTGGGGATCTCCCCCAGCTTGCCGGCCATGATCAGCTGGATCGGGTCGCCACGCAGTTCCGGCATGGCGATCGACTTGCCCTGCACGATCATGTTGATCAGGCCGCGCAGCAGGAAGTTCATGCCCAGCGTGGCCACCAGCGACGACAGATTGCCGTAAACCACCAGGATTCCGTTGAACATCCCGAGCAGCATGCCCGCGCCGATCGCCAGCAGCAGCCCCAGCCAGGGCGACCCCCCGGCATCCACTGTGGCCGCGAAGGTCAGCGATGACAGCCCGGCGACGGACGGGAACGCCAGGTCGATCTCACCCGCCGTGACGACGAACACCAGCGGCACCGCAATCAGAATGAGCAGCGGCAGGGAGACCATCACCGAGGTGTAGATGCGCCCCTGAAGGAAGACATCCGGGTTCGGAATGGTGAAAAACAGGATCATCAGGATGAAGAAACCGGCGGATGACAGCGCCCGGCGGTTGTTGTATGCCCACTTCGCCTGCGGCGAACGCTCATTGCGCCCGCGCCGCCGGTCAATGGTGGTCCCGGTCTCTGCGACCATAGGGTATTGCCTCCAGGTAGTGCTACAGATCGGGTGAAGTTGGCGCTAGCCCGCCGCGTGTCCGGTGCGTGCAATCGAGCGCATGTCTTCAATCAGCTTGTCCGCCGATCCAATTTCGCTCTTGGTCGCCTCAACGACAATCCGCCCACGATCGACGATCACAAATCGATCCGCGATGTCATAGACGTGATAAATGTTGTGGTCGATAAAGACAATCGAGCAGCCCTTCTGCCGGACCGTCTCGACGAAACGGAACACTTTTTGTGTTTCGGTCAGGGAAAGCGCGGTGGTCGGTTCATCCAGGATGATCAGCTCTGCATCGAAGTACAGCGCCCGCGCGATCGCTACGCCCTGGCGTTCGCCGCCCGAGAGCGTCGAGACGATCGAGTCCGGGTCGAAGACCTTCGAGGTGAAGCCGATTTCGCGCATCAGCCGCTCGGCTTCTTCATGCTGCTTTTTGGTGTTGATCCAGCCGAAGCGATTCTGGATTTCGCGCCCCATGAAGATGTTACGCACGATCGTCTGCTGCACCGCCAGCGCGCGGTCCTGATAGACCGTCTCGATGCCCGAAGCCCGCGCCCGGGCGGAGTCCCATTGGGTGACCTTTTCGCCACGGATGTAGATCTCGCCGGAGCTGGGCGCATGGACCCCGGACAGCAGCTTGATCAGCGTCGATTTGCCCGCGCCGTTATCGCCGATCAGCCCGACAACTTCGCCTTTGTGCACTTTGAAGGTGATATCGTCGACCGCATTGACGCTGCCATAGGCTTTGGTGACGTTTCGCAGTTCGACAAGGGGGGTTTGCTCACTCAAGGCCGTTTCCTCCTGAACCACCGGGGGCGCCCGAATCGGCGCCCCCGGCCATACTCAATCAAAGGAAGCGACTAGCGCAGTCCGGCAATCGCCAGCGCTGCCACCTGCTCGAAGTTGCTCTGGTCGATGAAGCCCGCGCCCGTATCGACGTTCAGCGCGCCGAGGCCGAACTTGACCTGCTGGCACAGGCTGAGCACGGGCATGTAGCCCTGCAGCCACGGCTGCTGGTCAGAGGTCAGCTGCACCCAGCCTTCGCGGAAGTTCTGGATGATCAGTTCGCTCGTGTCGAAGCCGATCGCGATCACATCGCCGGGCTCCTTGCCAGCCGCCTGCAGGAAGGCGGGCGTGTTTCCGAGCAGCTGGCCGCCGGAGAAGACGATCAGCGCCGTTTCGGGGTTGTTCAGCAGCGCCGCGGAGATCGCCGGGATGCCCAGGTTCGGGTCTGCTGCCCAGTCCGGCGGGCTGTCCACCATTACCACATTGAAGCCGGCATCCTCAAACGCAGCCGCCGTGCCGAGCTCGCGCTGCGCGCGGTTGGCATCGGTCACGTTCGCCAGCACGATCACAGTCGCACCCGGCGCCAGGCCGAACTGGCGGATGGCCTCTTCACCGAGCGCGCGCCCCTGCGGGCCGAGCTGAGCGCCGACATAGCCGCCGCCGTAGGCAGCGCGCACCAGCGGCACATCGACGTTCTGGTACATCATCTTGATGCCGGCAGCGGCCGCATCAGCCGCCAGCGGCATAATCGCATCGTCGCCGGGGTGGCCCATCATGGCGATGCCATCGGGCTGCGCGGCGATGGCTTCACGAAGCTGCTGCACCATCGTCGGGGAGTCCCAGCCGCTGAACACATACTCGACGTTCGCACCGGTATCGCGTGCAGCCGCCAGCGCGCCACGGTACACGATCGTGGCAAAGGCATCGCCTTCGGTGCCGCCCGCGAAGAAGCGCAGGTTCACGCCGCTGCACCAGCCGGGGCCGTCCAGGTCGTCCTGCGCGGCAATCGGGGCAAAAACACCCGCCACCAGGACGAGAATAGCCAATAGCGTACAAAGTCTGGCTTTCCGGAAACTCATGGTCGTCATTCTCCAATATGTTCTATGTCGGAAAAACACATGGTCAAGCCAAATTGCCTTTGCGGAAATCCTGATCGATTCGATAATCCTCCCTGATCCTGACCCGCCACTGTATTGACTTTAACGCCGGTCAATTCACTGGGGCAACCATCCGCAGGACTCTTGTGATTACAGGAACAGGTTTGTATCTGAGATTCGCATGCGCTTATTGCGGCTGGCCCGGCGCACGCGTGCCCGGCAGGGGCCGCCTGTGCGCATCTTGCCGTGCGCGTGTTATGCTATACTCTCGGCGTTAACCGTGCCGTCACGCGCAGTGCGCCCACGGGGAATTACGGGCAGTGCAGCTGGCGCCAGCATGCTGGCTGTCATCACCCTGTATCCCAACGGACACCCGGCGCACAGGCAGCGGCACGGCCATCGCTGGCATGGCAATCCATTTGTTGAAAATGCAGTCTGGCGACTCTTCGGCGGGCGCTGTGCAAGGCGGCTCGCCCTAGCATAAGGAATATGGCGGATCATGGCACGAGTTTCGTTGGAAGAAGTGCGGGGAACGGCGCTGCGCATTCTGCATAACTGCGGCTATTCAGAAGCAGAGGCGTCCGCGATGCTGGAGGTCATGCTCTACGCGCAGATGCGTGGCAACAACCAGGGCATCGTCAAGCTGATCGGTGCGGGGCTGCCTCGTGATCCCAACTGCTACGAACCGCGCATCGTGCGCGAAACGCCCATCTCGGCCCGCATCGACGGCGGTCATTCGTCGGCCATGTACGCCGTGGTGTGCGCCACCCGCGTGGCGGTGGAGAAGGCGCGCGCGCAGGGGATCGCGCTGGTCGGCACCTTCAACACGTGCTCGTCCTCCGGCGCGATCGGTTACTACGCCGGGGAGATCGCCCGGGCGGGGCTGGTCACATTCGTCTTCGCCGGCTCCGGCGAGTACGTCGCGCCGTACGGGGCGTACGAGGCGCTGTTCGGCACCAATCCGCTGGCCATCGGCATCCCCACGGCTGGCCGGCCGATCGTGCTGGACATGGCGACCTCAGCCATCGCCCGCTACGGGGTGATCGAGGCGAAGACGGCCGGGCGCGCCATCCCGGCGGATGTCGCTTACGATGCCGAGGGCCGTTCGACCACCGATCCGGGCGCAGCGCTTTCCGGCGCCATCCGCACGTTCGGCGGGCACAAGGGCGGCGGTCTGTCGCTGATGGTCGAGCTGCTGACCGGCGCGCTGGTCGGCGCGGAGCGCGATGCGACCGGCCGCAAGATCGACTGGGGCAATCTGATCCTGGCGCTGGATCCGGCGCTGTTCACCGATGGCGACAGCTTCATCGAGCGCGTGCAGGAGACGCTGAAGCTGGTCAAGGGATCGAAGCGGCTTCCGGGCGTGGACAACATCCTCATCCCCGGCGAGCGTGGCGATCAGCAGGCCGAGCGCGTACTGCAGTCCGGCGTGATCGAGCTGGAAGACGCGCTGTGGCAGAGCCTGCAGGCAACGGCAGCGAAATAGCACACACGCGGGCGCCGCTTCGCGCTGAAGCGGCGCCCGTTCCGTACTGCTCCGCACAAAACGACGCGCGGGCGCCCGGTCAGCCGAACAGCCCCGTGCTCTGCCCTCCGTCTACCGTCAGAATCGCCCCGGTGACGTAGCGCGCCTCCGCGCTCGCCAGAAACGCCACGGCATCGGCGATATCCGCAGGCGTGCCCGCAAACGGCAGCGGCAGCTTCGCCAGAAACATCGATTTGACGTCGTCGGGGATGGCGCTGTTCAGGCGCGTCTCAATGTATCCCGGGCAGATGACATTGACGCGAATACCGTGCGGGCTGTAGTCAATCGCCATCTGGCGCGTCAGATTGACCACGCCGGCCTTGGCCGCGCAATACGCCGACTTCGCCGGCATGGCGTACAGGCCCAGCGTGCCGGCCACGTTGACGATGCTGCCGCCGCCGCGCGCGATGATCGCCGGGATCGCGTACTTGCAGCCCAGGAACACGCCGGTCAGATCGATGCGCAGCGTGCGCTCCCACAGCTCGAAGCTGGTGTCCGTGACCGAGCCCATCGGGCTGATCCCGGCGTTGTTGACCAGCACGTCCAGCCCACCGAAGTGCTCGACGGCCGCCGCGACCATCCGTTCGGCGTCGGCGGGCTGCGAGACATCGCCCAGCACAGCGACCGCCTCGCCCCCTGCGGCGCGGATCTGGCTGACGGTCACGTCGGCGTTGGCCTGGCTGAAATTGGCGACGACCACGCGCGCGCCCTCCGCCGCCAGGCGCAGCGCGATCCCCCGCCCGATATCGCCGCCCGCCCCGGTGACCAGTGCCACTTTGTGTTCAAAACGCATGCTTTGTCCCATCCCTGCGCTGCGCACTCCCAAATCACCCGGCTGAACGCCGTCGCAGCCGGCGGACGGTCTGCCGTGGTTCAGCCGGCGCCGTTCGACAGCTCGCGATCCTCACCGGCTTCCCGCAGATAGTTGTAGACGGTGGCGCGGCTGAGGCCGAGCAGATCCGCGATGATCGGCACGGCCTTCTTCACCTGAAACACGCCTTTTTCCGACAGCCGCCCCATCAGGCTGATCTTGTCCTCGCGCGAGAGGATCGGCCGACTGCCCATCTCGTGCAGCGCCTCCGCCAGCAGCGCCTGGATCGTCACGCGCAGGTCATCGGACAGATTCTCGCTCACCTCGCCGGTTTCCTCGGTGTGCATGATCTCGCCCAGCTGCTTGTGGAATACCGTGAACGCGCTGATGTCGAAGTTGACGCAGAACGCGCCCATCACCCTGCCGGCGTCGTCCCGCAGGAACACCGTGCTCGATTTCAGCACCTTGCCACCGGGCAGCGTGGTCAGATAGCTGTACAGATCCTCGTCGGTCTCTCCCTGCTGCAGCTTGTGCAGCAGCAGATCGGTCGCCGCCCCGCCGATCGAGCGGTTGGAGAGATTGCCCGCGATGCAGATGATCGAGTGATCCAGATCGGTGAAATCGTGGATGACGACTTCGCACAGCGGGCTGAACAGTCGTTCGAGTGCCGTGGCGATTTGCCGCAGCACACCCATCTTATCTTCAAATGCGCTGCTGGGGAGGTCAGCCATCATCACGTTGTCTAATTGATTTACGATTCGTCAATGTTTTAGAATGTTCTGCGCCGGATGTCATTGTGTAAACAGAACGAACCTGCGCGAGTCGTGCTGCGGGTCCGCCGGCACAAGGCGCGCTGACGGGCGCAGTGCGCACAAGGAGCTGGCCGTGGTGAACACCATCATTGTGGGGGCCGGGACGGCGGGATGCGTGCTGGCGCACCGGCTGACCGAAGACGCGCACGCGCACGTGCTGCTTCTGGAGGCGGGCGGCTGGCCGGATCATCCGGAGATCCGCATCCCGGCGCGCTGGTTCGAGCTGCTGGGGACGGCGCTGGACTGGGGCTATGCCGCCGAACCACAGGCGCATGTGGACGACCGGCGGCTGGTGTGGAACCGGGGCAAGGCGCTGGGCGGATCGAGCACGATCAACGCGCTGCTCTACATCCGGGGCCATCGCCACGACTACGATCACTGGCGCGAGCTGGGCAACACGGGCTGGGCCTATGCCGATGTGCTGCCGTACTTTCGCAGGTCCGAGCATCAGGCGCGCGGCGCGTCGGAATACCACGGCGCAGACGGCCCGCTGCACATCAGCGATCATCACGTCGTCCATCCCCTCTCCGACGTGTTCCTTCAGGCCGGGCAGGAATTCGGGCTGCCGCTGAACGCCGATTTCAACGGCGCGGAGCAGGAGGGGGTGGGCTGGTATCAGGCGACGCAGAAGGACGGCGAGCGCCACAGCGCCTTCGATGCCTTCCTGCGGCCTGCGCTGGAACGCCCCAATCTGACCGTGCGCACCCGCGCCCACATCACGCGCATCCTGTTCGACGGGCGGCGCGCCGTGGGCGTGGAATACGTGCACGATAACCGGCTGCAGCGCGCCTTCGCCGACCGCGAGGTGATCCTGTGCGGCGGTGCGATCAACTCCCCGCAGGTGCTGATGTGTTCGGGCATCGGCGCGGCCAGCCAGCTTGAGGCGCTCGGCATTCCGGTGGTGGCGGATGTGCCCGGCGTCGGCGAAAACCTGCAGGATCATCCCAAGGTCGATCTGCATTTCACCAGCACGCCGCACACGCGGCGCGACTTCTCGCTCAGCGGCGCGCAGTACGACGCCTATCTGCAGCGGCGCGAAGGCATCCTCAGCGTCATTCGCTCGCAGGTGGGGGCGTTTGTCAGAACGCGCGACGGGCTGGCGATCCCCGATGTGCAGCTTTACGCGGCGGTGGCCGGCAGCGCAGACCCGTTCGACTTCGCCATCGTCGCCAGCCTGCTGCGCCCACGCAGCATCGGGCGGGTGACGCTGCGCTCGGGCGATCCGTTCGTCCCGCCCGCCATCCAGCCGAACTTTCTGGCGGATGCCGATGATCTGCGCACGTTCATCGACAGCGTGCGCCTGATCCGCCGGTTGGTGCGCACACCCGCGCTCGCCAGCTTCACGGAGGCGGAGATCCACCCCGGCCCATCTCACGACAGCGATGAGGCCATCGCAGCCTGGGTGCGCCGCGCGCTCGAATCGACGTGGCACTGCTCGAGTACGTGCAAGATGGGCGTGGACCCGCTGGCGGTGGTCGATCCACAGCTGCGCGTGCACGGCGTCGATGCGCTGCGCGTGGTCGATGCGTCGATCATGCCGACGACCATCGGTGGCAACACCAACGCCGCCGTGCTGATGATCGCAGAGAAGGCGGCGGATCTCATCCGTGGCGGGTAGCGCGTCAGCGGGGCTGATAGACTTCGGTCGGATCGATGTCCTTGCCGAAGTAGTCGCGGGCGATCACCCGAGCGATCCATTCGGCGATCACCTGATAGCCGCGATTTCCCGTGTCGGCAGTGGCCAGCGCCGGGTCACCGATGTGTCCGTAGGGCGTGTGGGCCTTGTAGCTGCGCGTGGCGTAGAAGATGCCGCCGCCGGTCTTGATGTGCTCCTTGCCCTGGATCTTGCGCATGTGCTCCGGCGGGACGTGATGCCGGACGGCCTGATCCAGGTCCACCAGCTCGGGATGCGTCACCAGAATGCGCGCGGTCTCGCCCTCCCCGCCGTGCCCCTCCTGCTGTTTGGAGGTCTGGATGGTGTGATAGACCTTGCTCAGCGGCGTCAGCCAGTTGAGCACCATCACCTGCGCGTCCGGCGTGGCGTCCACCACATCCTGCGCGGCGACCATCATGCTCGGCAGGCTGCCATCATGCCCGTGCACGAAGGCGAACTTGCGGAAGCCGCTGGCGTACAGGCTGAGGCAGATCTCCTTTGTCAGCTCGATCAGCGTGCGCGCGCTAAGGGTGACCGTGCCGGCGAAGCCCATATGGAAGCTGGAGGTGCCGAAGGGGATGGTCGGGCCGATCAGCGTCGGGCAGCCCAGCTCATTCAGCCGCAGCAGCGCGCGCCGGCAGTTCTCGCGCGCCTCGAAAGTGTCGGTGCCCAGCGGCAGGTGCGCGCCGTGCGCTTCGGTCGCGCCGAACGGCAGCATCAGCACGTCGGAGGTCTTCAGGAAGGCCGCGACTTCCGCGCTGGTCATCTCTGGCAGCGTTGCGGGGCCCTTCTGCACGTAGAGCGCGTCGTCGGCCATACCACCCTCTCCTCCTGCCACCGCAGGCTGGGAAAAAATCGTGCCCGATTCTGCCGTCAGTTGCGCGAATTCGCAACGGGCCGATATACATTTTGTAAATATCTTGGATATTTTGTCCATATGCGATGATGATTATGCTTCGCCATAATCCACGCACTCATTTCATCAGCAGGCTGCTTCGGGAGATTCAGGACGGACACATGACCAGGCAACAGGTGATCCTAACCGACAAGGCCCCCGTCCCCACCAGTGCCTACAGCCAGGCGCTGCGGATGGGCAATATCGTGGTGACCTCCGGCTATCTCGGCTCACACCCGGATGGCTCAGGGGTGGTCAAGGGCGGGTTTGAAGCCGAAGCCCGCCAGGCGCTGAACAACATCAGGGTGGTGCTGGAGGCGGCCGGCGTTCCCCTCGCCAACGTCATTCGTATCAACGCGTCCCTGACGGACATCAACCGCTTTGCCGACATGGATGCCATCTGCCGCGAGTTCTTCTCTCCGCCCTACCCCACGCGTAACACGATCGGCGTGGCGCAGTTGTTCGGGGGCGCGCAGGTGGCGTTCGATGTGTGGGCGATCGCGCCGGATGGCGACACATGAGCGCGGATCAGCAGGCAGTGCTGGCGCACTTTGACCCTGAAGCGCCGGTTCGGCTCACCCAGGAGCTCATTCGCATCCGGTCCTTCCTGTGGCAGGAGTCGACGATCGGCATGTGGATCGCCGACTGGATGCGGCAGCGTGGGTTTGAGGTCGAGGTGCAGGAGATTCGCCTGCACAACGGCGGCGTGACGCATCAGGCGATCGGCAGGCTGCGCGGCGACGGCACGGGGCCCAGCCTGATGCTGTGCGGGCACACCGATACCAGCGACTGGAACGGTGATGTCTTCCGCCCGGCGGAATGGACGCACGATCCGTTCGCTGCCGATATCGTCGATGGCAAGCTGTACGGCCTGGGCGCGATCAACATGAAGGCTGGCGTCGCCTCATGCCTGGCCGCGGCGGATGTCATTCGCCGGTCCGGCGTGAAGCTGAAGGGCGATCTGATCGTCGCGTGCGTGGTCGCTGAGACGGGCGGCGGCGTCGGGGCGCTGCACCTGATCGACAGCGGGCTGCGCCCGGACTACTGCATCGTGACGGAGGCGAGCAATCTGGACGTGGGCACCATCTCGGTCGGCTACGTGCAGGGCAAGGTGCGCGTCACCGGCGAGTTCAAGCATCGCGTGCCCTACATCAACCCGATCGAGAAGATCACCCGCGTCATCCACGCGCTCGGCCCCAGCTATCAGCCGCTGCGACCGAAGGCGCAGGGCGGATGGCTGTCGTTCACGCCGCATCCGCTGATCGCCGGCTTTCCGGCGGTGGCCGTGCGCAACATCGAGCACTACCAGAATGCCACCACGCTCACCTTCGACCTGCGCATCGTCCCCGGCATGGACGAGGAGAGCGTGCGGGCGGATATGACCGGCCTGCTGGAAAGCATCCGGGCCGAAGATCCTGACTTCCGGTACGAGCTGATCATCCCGCAGACGGCCTATCAGCCGAACATGCCCGCCAGAGCCGAGACGCCCATCACCTCGCCGCTCGTGACGGCGCTGGTCGGGGCGCACCGCCAGGTCACGGGCGCGCAGCCGGTCATCGGGGCGGGCCATCGCAACGGCGCGACGACCGACGCCTGCCACTTCAAGGGGGTGGGAATAGTTTCGCTGGAGTACGGTCCCGGGTATATTCCAATCTGGCCCATGGTGGACGAATGCATCGACGTGGAACAGATTGCACAGGCGACACAGGTGCTTGCACTGACGGCCGCTGCAATCTGCGCATAACTTGAGGAAAAGACAGATGATGACATACGACGTTCCAGACGCAATCGTAAACGATATCTATCAGCGCATCCTGCGCATCCGGCGCTTCGAGGAGGAGGTCGGCAGGCTGTTCAAGCAGGGGCAGCTTCCCGGCTTCGTCCATCTGTACATCGGCGAGGAGGCGATCGGCGCGGGGGTGTGTGCGGCGCTGCGCAATGATGACTACATCATCAGCACGCATCGCGGGCACGGCCATGTGATCGCCAAGGGTGGCGATCCGCGCCGCATGATGGCGGAGCTGTTCGGCAAAGCGACGGGTTACTGCAAGGGCAAGGGCGGCAGCATGCACATCGCCGACTTCAGCATCGGCATGCTGGGCGCGTGCGGCACGGTGGGCGGCGGCATCCCGATCGCGGTCGGCGCGGGCCTGAGCGCGAAGTATCGCAAGTCCGACCAGGTGTCGGTGTGCTTCTTCGGCGATGGCGCCTCCAACGAGGGCAGCTTCCACGAAGCGCTCAATCTGGCCTCTGCCCTCAGGCTGCCCGTGATTTTCGTGTGCGAGAATAACCAGTACGGCGAGTTCACCCCGTCCATCCGCGCCATGAACATCAGCGATATCGCGGTGCGCGCTGCGGGCTACGGCATCCCGGGCGTGATCGCCGACGGCACCAATGCGCTGGAGATGTACGAGGTGGCGACGGAGGCCGTCCGCCGCGCGCGCAGCGGTCAGGGGCCGACGCTGATCGAGGCGAAGACTCATCGTCGCGGCGGGCACGCCGAGGGCGAGGAGGCCTTCCTGGCCGGCCAGCAGTATCGCCTGCCGGAGGAAGTGGCCGAGGGGCAGAAGAAAGACCCGCTCACGATCCTGCACACCTACGTGCTTGAACGCGGAATCGCCAGCGCGCACGACCTGGAGACCCTGGACGACAGCATCACGCGCTCGATCGTCGAGGCCGTGGAGTTCGCGCGCAGCAGCCCGGAGCCCGTTGTGGAGTCGATTTACGAGGACACATGGGTCTAGGTGTGTCGCTTTCACCGCCGCTGTCGGCGGACCCTGCGGGGCGTGCTGGCCGCCTGGGCCGGCGCACGATGTCCCCGACAAGTGCAGCAGGCGTGAGCGCCGCTGCTCAATCGCTGGAACCAATCCCTTATGCGGAGGAGCTGTCAAGCCGTGTCTAAGAAGACCTATATCGCTGCAATTCAGGAAGCACTTCGCGAAGAAATGCGGCGTGATCAATCGGTGATGCTGATCGGGGAAGATGTCCGCCTCGGCGTGTTCGCCGGGACGCGCAACCTGCATCAGGAGTTTGGCGACGAACGGGTGATCGACACGCCGATCTCAGAGCTCGGCGTGGCTGGCGCGGGCGTTGGCGCTGCGGCCACCGGCCTGCGCCCGGTCGTGGATCTGATGTTTGGCACGTTCCTGTATCTGGCCTTCGACCAGATCGCCAATCAGGCGGGAGCGATGCGCTATATGTTCGGCGGCCAGACCACGCTGCCCGTGGTGTTCATGACGCAGAATGGCGCGGGCAGCAGCGCCGGCCATCACCACAGCCAGTCGGTCCACCAGTTCTTCATGAATATTCCGCTGGTGAAGGTGGTGCTGCCCAGCACGCCCTATGATGTGAAGGGTCTGCTGAAATCGGCCATCCGGGACGACAATCCGGTGATCTTCCTCAACTCGCTGGCGTTGGGCGGCAAGCGCAGCGAGGTGCCCGATGAGGAATACACCATTCCGCTGGGCGTCGCCGATGTCAAGCGCGCAGGCGATCATGTGACGATCTGCACCGCCGGGGCGATGGTCTACAAGTCGCTTGAAGCGGCGCAGACGCTGGCCGGCGAGGGCATCGAGTGCGAAGTGATCGACCTGCGCACGCTCAAGCCGTGGGATGAAGCGCGCGTGCTGGAAAGCGTCGCCAGGACCGGGCGCTTCGTGGCCGTCGATGAAGCCTATCCGACGTGCAGCGCCGCGAGTGAATGGGCGGCGACGGTGGCCGAGAAGGCCTTCAGCGACCTGAAAGCGCCGGTACAGCGCGTCACCAACAAGCCGGTGCCAATGCCGTTCAGCCCCAGGCTGGAGCGTGCCGTCATCCCGTCGGCAGACGAAATTGTGGCCGCAGTGAAGCGAACAATGGCGTGAAGGAGGGTGTGCGGTGAGTCTTATCCCTGTCTATATGCCCAAGTACGGCATGACCATGGAGACCGGCCTGATCGTCGAGTGGCTGGTGCAGGAGGGCGATACGGTGCAGGAAGGCGACAGCATCGTCGTCATCGAAACGGAGAAGGTGCAGACCGAGCTGGAGGCGCCGGCCAGCGGCGTGATCGCGGAGATCAGCGTCGCCGCAGACACCGAAGTGGAAGTCGGCAAGATCATCGCATACGTCGAACAAGGATAGCGCCAGTGGGACGACTGACAGGCAAAACAGCAGTGGTGACGGGCGCAGCGCGCGGCATCGGACGGTCGATCGCGCTGCGCTTCGCGGCGGAGGGCAGCAACCTCGTCCTGAGCGATGTCAACCTTGACGGAGTGGACGCGGTGGCGGTGGAGGCGCGCGCGCTGGGCGTGGGCGTCGTGACGAGCCAGACCGATGTCACCTCGCGCGAGCAGCTTCAGGCGATGGTCGATGCCGGGATCGCGGCATTCGGCGCGATCGACATTCTGGTGAACAACGCCGGCATCTTCTTCAACGCCTCGGTGCACGAGATGACCGACGCGCAGTGGGACAAGATGCTCGATATCAACCTCAAGTCGATCTTCATGCTCTCCCAGATCGTGATCCGGCACTGGATGGCGCGTGAGATCAAGGGGGCGATCGTCAATCTCTCCTCCATCAGCGGGGCGATCGCCTTCACCAATTCGTCCGCCTACTGCACGTCCAAGGCGGGCGTGGCGGCGTTCACGCGCTGCGTCGCCCTGGAATACGGCCCGCTGGGCATACGCGCCAACGCCATGGCCCCGGGCATCATCAACACGGGCATGCCGAATGCCGACCAGGCCGCTGTGTGGGTGAACACGAAGATCCCGCTGCGGCGGCTGGGCGCGCCGGAGGATGTCGCCGATCTGGCGCTCTTCCTGGCATCGGACGAGTCCCGGTACCTCACGGGCGATATGATCTTCGTCGACGGCGGATGGATGCTTGAGTAGCGGCTGATGACAGACACGATTGCGATACTCCCTTCGGTAGAGGCCTTCCTGAGGCGTGAACAGAAACTGCTGATCGGCGGGGCGTGGGCGCCGGCCATTTCCGGCGAAACCTTCGAGACGCTCAACCCCGCCGATGGAACGGTACTCTCACGGGTGGCGAGCGCCAGCGCGGCGGATGTCGACCGCGCGGTGCAGGCGGCGCAGGCCGCTTTTCCGGCATGGGCGGCGCTCATGCCCGCACAGCGCGAGCGGCTGCTGCACCGGTATGCGGATCTGATCGAGCAGCATCGCGAGGAACTGGCGCAGCTCGAGACTCTCGACAACGGCAAGCCGTTCAACATCGCCTACAACGTCGAAGTCAACGTGGCGATTGGCCAGCTGCGCTTCTACGCCGGGCTTCCCACCAAGCTGAAGGGCGAGACGTATCCCGTGTCCTCGCCGGGCTACCACGTGTACTCCCGCCGCGAGCCGCTCGGCGTGTGCGCCGCGATCACGCCGTGGAACTACTCCATCGTGATGGCCATGCAGAAGATCGGGCCGGCGCTGGCCGCCGGCAATACGCTCATCCTCAAGCCGGCAGAGCAAACGCCGCTGGCCGCCGTCCGGCTGGCAGAGCTGGCGCTGGAGGCGGGCATCCCGGCGGGCGTGTTCAACCTCATCACCGGGTTTGGGCACTCGGCGGGCGCGGCGCTGACGCAGCACCCGGGCGTGGCGAAGGTCGCCTTCACCGGCTCGACGGAAGTCGGCCAGGCGATCATGCGCGCAGCAGCGGGCAGCCTCAAGCGCCTGTCGCTGGAACTGGGCGGCAAGTCGCCGCTGATCATCTTCGAGGATGCGGACCCCGAAGCGGCGGCTGAGGCCGCGCTGTGGGCGATCTTCTCCAACAGCGGCCAGAACTGCGTGGCCGGTTCGCGCCTGTTCGTGCAGCGCAGCCTCTATCAGGATGTGCTTCAGCGCCTGGCGCGGCGGTCTGCCGATCTGAAGGTGGGCGCCGGGCTGGAGCGCGATACGCAGATCGGGCCGCTCATCTCCAGCCAGCAGCTCGAGCGCGTGCTGCACTACGTCGAGGGCAGCCGCGGCTCGGCAGAGCTGGTGGCGGGCGGCGAGCGCGTCGCGGGCAGGCTGGCCTCCGGCTACTTCCTGCAGCCCACAGTGTTCGGGCAGGTGAGCGACGACAGCCCGATCGCCAGCGAGGAGATCTTCGGCCCGGTGCTCTCCGTGTTCGCCTTTGACACGGAAGAGGAGGTCCTCGCACGCGCCAATGCCACCCGTTTCGGGCTGGCGGCGGGCGTCTGGACGAACCACCTGGCGCGCGCGCATCGCGTGGCGGCGCAGCTTCGCGCCGGCGTGGTGTGGGTGAACACCTACGACTGGTTCGATCCGTCCGTGCCCTTCGGCGGCATGGGTCAGAGCGGCATCGGGCGCGAGCTGGGCACGCAGGTGCTGGAGATGTACACCGAGCTGAAATCGGTGTGGATCAGGACGGAATGACGCCCGATGGCAGGACAGATCCTCTGGGGAGCATGGGCCTGGCTTGACGGCGCGCTGCGGCGCGACGCGGGCGTGTACGTCGAAGGCACCGCCATCAGCGCGACGGGCGCGTACGCCGATCTGGTGCGCCGCTATCCCGATGCGGCGGTCGTCGGCGGCGAAGGCTGCTTCGTGCTGCCCGGCCTGATCAACAGCCACGATCACGGGCGCGCGCTGGGCACGGTGTCGCTGGGCGTGCCGGACAGCTTTCTGGAAGTGTGGCTGACCTATCTGGCGATGGTCCCGCAGCTCCCGCCCCGGCTGGCGGCTGCCTACGAGGGACTGCAGCTCATCCGTTCCGGCGTGACCGCCGCCGCGCACAGCCACAATCCCGCGTCGTTCGAGGGGATGTTCGACGAAGCGCGCGAGACGCTCGCGGGTTACCGCGACGCGGGCGTGCGTGTGGCGATGCACCCGCCCGTGATGGATCAGAATCGCCTGATCTACGACGAGCGCGAGCGCTTCCTCGGCGGCGTCCCGCCACATCTGCAGGCTGCGGCGCAGCAGGCGATGCAGATTCCTTCGACCAGCACCGATGATTACTTTCGCGGGATGGACGACCTGTATGCGCAGCATCACGACGCGCAGCACCACTGGGCGCACATCCAGATCAGCCCGGTCGTCGCGCCGTGGGCGAGTGATGCGCTGATCCTGCGCTGCGCGGACTGGGCGCGGGAACACGACACGCGCATCCAGATGCACATGCTGGAGACGCCCTATCAGCGGCAGTACGCCTTTCGCCGGTGGAACAAGGGCTTCATCGCGCATCTGGACGAGATCGGCGCGCTGAGCGACCGGCTGACGCTGGCGCACATGGTGTGGGTCGAAGACTCGGATGCGGCGCTGCTGGCCGCGCGTGGCGTGGGCGTCGCGCACAATGCCAGCAGCAATCTGCGCCTGCGCAGCGGCATCGCGCCGGTGGCCGCCCTGCTGAACGCTGGCGTGCGCGTCGGCATCGGCCTGGACGGACACGGGCTGGACGACGATCAGGATTACCTGCGCGAGATGCGCCTGGCGTTCACGCTGGCCAACCGCCCTGGCGCGCGGTCCGCCGATGTCTCCCCGCTCACCGTGCTGGAGATGGGCACGCGCCTGGGCGCGGAGATCACCTTCGGCGCGCACACGGCGCTCGGCGTGCTGGCGGCAGGCCGGCTGGCGGATGTGGTGCTGCTCGACTGGAATGCGGTGAAGGGTGCCTGGTGCCCGCCCGGCTTCCCGGCGGAGGCGCACGTGCCGGAATTCCTTCTGCGGCGTGCGGCGCGTGCGCATGTGCGCGATGTGATGGTGCACGGAGAGTGGTTCGTGCGCGAAGGCCGGCATACCCGCCTTGACGAGGCGGAGATCAGCCGGGCTGTGTGCGAGGCCTATGCCGCGCAGCCACCGCCGGAACGGGGCGAGCTGGACCGTTTTGTACGCCAGCATTACGCCGCATGGGACGAGCCGCAGCGAGCGCAGCATCTCTGATAGATAATCTGTCAAAATCTTGTACGTTTTGTACAGACTGGGGATGCCTGCTCTTTTGTTACACTCCGTAACTCAGGGCATCTTTTGAACAAGCCCGGGTGTTGATTTGGAGAGGAAAGATGAATAGACGGTTGCTGGTTTTCGCATGGGTCCTGGTCATCGCGCTGATGGGTTTCTCGGTATCGGCGCAGGATGCGCAGCCGCAGACCGGGGGCACGCTGGTCGTGGCCGCCGAGTCGATGGGTGACGCGCTCGATATCGGCTTCTGGAACGGCTTCGGCGGGCTGCACGTGATCGACTCGATCGGCGAGGGGCTGGTGCGCGCAGATTACGAGACGGGCGAAGCGCTGCCAGGCCTGGCGGAAAGCTGGGAGATTTCGGAAGACGGCCTGGTCTACACCTTCAACATTCGCCAGGGCATGGTCTTCCACGATGGCGAACCGATCACGGCGGCGGCGGTGGTGCGCAGCATGAGCCGCCCGCTCAATCCCGATGATCCCAGCTACATCGAAGGCATGTACATGTACGGCAACCAGGGCACCGACAACTGGGAGTCGCTCGTGGCCACCGATGAGTACACCGTCACGCTGACGCTGAAGCAGCCGAACGCGACGCAGCTTCTGGTCTTCACCCGCCCCGATGGCTACATCATCAGCCCGAAGGCGATGGATGAGTACGGCACGGAAGTTGGCCTGAACATGTCGATGGCGGGCCCCTTCAAGGTCGAGCGCTTCGTGCCCGGTCAGGAAGCGGTGCTGGTCGCCAACGAAGACTACTGGGCGGGGCGTCCGTACCTTGACCAGATCATCATCCGCGCTTACCCGGATGAAGCCTCCATCCTGGCCGCGCTCGAAGCGGGTGAGATCGACCTGACGCTGTATGCGCCGTTCACCTCCGTCCCGCGCATCCAGGCCGACGAGAACGACGGCATCAATATCGCGGTGGGCGCTCCGCTGGTGAATCTGTATTTCGGTATCAACCCGATCACGCCGGAGCTGCAGAATCCAAAGGTGCGCGAAGCGATCAACTATGCGATCGACCGCGAGACGCTGATCGCAGTGGCGCTCAATGGGCTGGCGATGCCGCCGGCAAGCATCCTCGCGCCGAACGACCTCGGCTACGACCCGGCTGGCGAAGCGATCAGCACGTATGATCCGGAGCGCGCCGCGGCGCTGCTGGCGGAAGCCGGCGTGTCGCTGCCGATCTCGCTCGAGCTGTCGTTCGAGAACAACCGCTTCTGGCCGCAGGTATCGGAACTGATGGCCGCCGATCTGGAAGCGGTCGGCTTCGATGTCACGCTCGACCGCCTGGACACCGGCACCTTCTTCGGCAAGGTCGGCGAAGGGCTGCAGCAGCTGGCCGTCAACCAGCGCTCGACCTTCCTGCCGGACCCGCACGACAAGGCGCTCATCCTGCACAGCGTGATCTCGTCGACGGATGCGGGCCGGCCCGCCGCCTACACCGAGACCGCGCCGCAGATGGATGCGCTGATCGAAGCGGGCGCCACTGAGGTCAACCGCGACCGGCGCATCGAGATCTATCAGGAGCTGCAGGCGCTGGTGCTGCAGACGCATCAGCTGGTGTTCCTGGGCTATCTGACGCCGCCGATCTTCGTCAGCGATCGCGTGCAGAATGTCGACACGCAGGGCACGGCAGCTGGCCGCGTGAACTTCCGGGGTGTGTGGCTGTCACAGTAGCCGCGCCATCACTGCATTATTTCATCGTGTGACACACTGCTGCTTCCCGGTTCAGTGCAACCCGCTGAACCGGGAAGCGGCGCGAAGGCAAGCAATCCGATGGAAGTGCCGACTCTGGAACAGGGTCTCAGCGCGGGCGCACAGCCCGCAACGCTCGCGCCTCGCCGCCCGTCGCGCTTGCGGGGCATGGCGCGGCTCTGGCGCAAGTACGACATGGCGCTGATCGGCGGCACGTTCTTCCTGATCGTGCTGGTCGTCAGCCTGCTGGCGCCGGTGTTCTCGCCTTATGATCCCGCCGAACGCAACATCCGCCTGCGCCTGCAGGGGCCTTCATGGGAGCACCCCTTCGGCCTCGACGAAATGGGGCGCGATGTGCTCAGCCGCACGATCTACGGCGGCCGTTCGGTGCTGGTCACCGGTTTCGCCGCCCTGGCGGTTTCGCTGGCGATCGGGTTGGTGATCGGCGTCGTCAGCGCCTACTGGGGCGGCTGGGTGGACAGCGCCCTGATGCGCGTGATGGACATCATGCTCAGCTTCCCGTCGGTGCTGCTGGCGATCCTGATCGTCACGTCGCTGGGCGTGGGCATCCAGAATGTCGTGCTGGCGATCGCGGTGGCGCAGATCCCCGTGTTCGCTCGGCTTGTGCGCTCGATCGTGCTGGTGCTGGTGCATCAGGACTACGTCGAAGCGGCGCAGTCGCTGGGGGCGGGCAGCCTGGGCATCATCCGCCGCCACATCTTCCCCAACATGATCCCGCCGGTGCTGGTGCAGACCACGTCGATGCTGGCGGTGACCATCGCCACGCTGACCGCGCTCAACTACCTCGGGCTGGGGGTCGAAACCGGCACGCCGGACTGGGGGATGATGGTTGCCGACGGGCAGAAACTACTGTTTGACGCGCCGCATGTGCCGATTTTCCCCGGGCTGATCCTGACGCTGACGGTGATGAGTGTGAACCTGATTGGCGATGGGCTTCGCGATCACCTCGACCCGCGGCTGCGGCTCAGGGTGTGATACGATGCTGACCTATCTTCTGCGCAGGATGATCTGGCTGCCCGTCGTGCTCTGGGCAGTGACAAGTCTGACCTTCCTCGTGCTGCGGATCGTGCCCGGCAGCGCCATCCAGTCGGCGCAAAGCCAGATCAGCGATCAGCGGCAGATCGAGCGGATTGAGGCACAGTGGGGGCTGGATCAGCCGCTGCACGTGCAGTATCTGCGCTTCATGGGTGATCTGCTGCGCGGTGATCTGGGGATTTCGATGAGCTCTGGCGTGTCGATCAACCGCCTGCTCTTCGAGCGCATTCCGCCGACGATCGAGGTGACGCTGCTGGCGATGGTGATCAGCACGCTGCTGGGGGTGATCGCCGGCGTGATCTCGGCAGTGTCGCGCAATCGCCTGCTGTCGAACACCGTGCGCACGCTGGCCATCCTCGGCATGTCGATGCCCTACTACTGGGTGGCGATCCTGCTGATCATCGTGTTCGCAGTCAATCTGGGCTGGCTGCCGACCAGCGGACGCATCAACTCGCGCCTGGACTATGAGGTGATCACCAACTTCATGCTGATCGATCACGTCATCACTGGCAACTGGCCGGCGCTGGGCAGTTTCCTGCAGCATCTCATCCTGCCGGCCACCGCGATCGGCATCACCTCAACCGGCTTCGTGTCGCGGCTGACGCGCTCCGCAATGCTGGAGGAGATCGGCCTGGACTATGTGCGGACGGCGCGGGCGAAGGGCCTGCCAGATCGCATGGTGGTCGTGCGGCATGCGCTGCGCAACGCGATCCTGCCGGTGATCACGCTGCAGGGGCTGCAGTTCGGCGCGCTGCTGGGCGGCGCGGTGATCACCGAGTCGATCTTCGCCTATCCGGGCATGGGGCGCCTGCTGCTGGAAGCGATCCTCGAGCGCGATTACTCCGTCGTACAGGCGGCTGTGATCGTGGTGGCGCTGGCCTATGTCGTGATGAACCTGGCCGTGGACCTGCTGTACACCGTGGTCGACCCGCGCATTCGTTCGTAGGGCCGCTGTTCAGCGAGACTTCAGCCAGTCGATCACCGCTTCGGCGTTGCGATCGGGCGGAAAGACGGGGTAGAACACGTGCTCGATCCGCCCCTGGCTGGCGATCAGCGTCACGCGCCTGAGCAGCGTCTTGTCATCCACCACGAACGTAGGCAGGCGCAGCGCCGCCCCAAACCGCAGCGCTTCATCGCTGAGCAGCGGAAAAGGCAGATGCAGGCGCTCCGCTGCCTCGTGCTGATAGGCGGTGGACTGTGTGCTCAGGCCAAACACCTCAGCGCCGAGCGCCTGCAGCTCGTGATGATGATCGCGGAATGCGCAGGACTGCGGCGTGCAGCCGCGCGCGCCCGGAATGTCGTTCCAGCCCTCCGGCAGCGGCAGCCCGGGGCGGCCGGTCATCGGATAGATGTAGATCACCGTCCGTCCGGGGCGCTGCGAGAGATCGACCGCCCCACCATGCGTCGCGGGCAGCGCGATCGGCGGCAGCGCCAGACCGGCCAGATGCGCACACGCGCCATCATCCACCGGAACCGGCAGGTTGGGCGGCAGCGCCTGATAATTGTCAACCACGGAAGTCTCTTTCGCATCTGCGTTCACGAGGAATGCGACCGAAGTATAGAGTTCAGCACACCGGTGGTCAACAAAGCAGCGGACATATGCTCGCCTGCGAGCATTGCGATCCGCGAAATGTTGACGACCATGCAGTGATCGCATATCCTCTGCATTCTCGGCGGGGTAGTAGTTGATCAGGGAGGAGCTGATGTTGAGACTGCTGTACGGGGACTCTCCCACTGCGCGGGATCTCGTGCTCATTCACCTCACGGCGGTGATTGCGGCTGGCTTGCTGCTGCTGCTGTACGCGCAGTCCGCCGCGCCCTTCTCGCTGGCAGCGGCCGGCGTGATCGTGGTGCTGGCGCTGGACGAAGCAGGCGGGGTGGTGGCGAACGCCACCCGTTCCACGAGCGGCTGGTATCGCCGCCAGCCGGCGTGGGTGAGCATCGTCTTTCTCGCTGTGCATGCGCTTCAGCCTGCGCTGATGGCGCTGGTGCTGGGGCTGCCCTGGCCGGTTTTCGCGCTGCTGTACGGCTATCAGCTCGCCGCCGGGTGCGTGCTCATCCGCCTGCGCGAACACGATGTGCAGCGGCCGCTGGCTGCCGCGCTGCTGGGCATCGGCGTCGTGCTGTTCGTCGGCCTGTCGACGGTCCCGCCCGTGCTGATGATCCTGGGGCTGCTTTACCTGGTCAAGCTGGTGGTCATGTTCCCTGTCGATCATCACGCGGCGCAGGGCTGACGGACGCCGGGGCAGCCATGCCCGGATCGACACAGCGCCACATCCGCAGAAAACGCTTCGGCGCGAGCGACCCGGACCCGCGCTCCTGATCTGACTGTGCTGGCTGCAAAGGACACGATCGAGCCATGACTTCTGCACGCATCATCGACTTTCGCCATGCGCCGCCCAACCGGTGGACCAGCATCTGCCGTCCCGACGATCCGTACAAGTCGATCGTGCGGGAAGATGGCGCGCTGCTGTACGGCTTTTTCGCCAGCACCTATCAGAGCTGGCAGTTCCGGCGCGTGATCGAGTTCAGCATGCAGGGTGCGCCAGAGACGCCGCGCGTCACCCAGTACACCGAGAGCGCAAGGGTCGCGGTGGTGGTCACCACGCTGGAGTACCGCCACGCCACGCTGGAACTGCGCGCCTTCGGCCACCAGCACGGAGACGGCCTGCGCACCGATGTCGTGCTGTGGCGCCTGCAGGCGCACGACGATGTCGACGAGATCCTGACCGGGCTGCACATCGACGCCTTCGAGCTCAACCGGCGCTTCGTCGGGCGCTCGGACGCGCCAGCGCGCACGATCTTCGCCGCAGATGCGGTGACGCTGCCGCCGCCGGAAGCGTGGGCATCGGCCATGAAGCAGATGGTGGAGGACGAGTCGCAGCCCGGCCCGGGCGAGCCCGCCTTCGTCGTGTCACCGCAGCGCCTGTTCCAGAGCCACACGCGCGGCTTCCTGCCGGGTTCGGGCCTGTGCACCGAGCTGGCGATCCTGCGGGGCGGCCAGGCGATCCACGGCGCGGTGATGCTGCCGCTCAATCATGCCGATACCGCCGCGCTGGATGAGGCCTGGGCGCAGCAGGCGCTGCACGACGAGCGCGCGTTCTGGAACGCCCTGCCCGTCGCGCCGCTGCCGATGGTGGTGCCGGACGAGTCGGTCATGGACATGCTGATCGCCAGTTCGCGCAACATCCTGCAGGCGCGTGAGATCGAGCACGGGCTGCCGGTGTTCAAGGTGGGGCCGACGGTCTATCGCAATCTGTTCGTGGTCGATGGTCACTTCATGCTGGAGACCGCGCAGTACCTCGGCTATCCGCACGAGGCGCGCGCGGCGATCCGCACGCTGCTGCGCCGGGTGCGCGCCAATGGCGCCATCGCGGAGATGGAGTTTCACACCAAGGAGACGGGCATCTCGATCGCCACGCTGATCCGCCAGGCAGAGCTGCTGGGCGACGACGATCTGCTGCGCGAGCTGTGGCCGACCATCCGCAATGGCGTGGCCTATATCGAGCGCCTGCGCGTCGAGGCCAGGGCGCTGCCCAGCGATCATCCGTGCTATCCCCTGCTGCCCCCCGCCTACGGCGATGGCGGCGTGGGCGGCAATCGCGGCGAATACACCACCGCGGTCTGGCTGCTGTTCGGCCTGAAGGCCGCTGCGCAGGCGGCGAAACGGCTGGGGTTTGCCGACGACGAAGCGCGCTTCCGCGCCGATTACGACGCGCTGCTGCACGACTTCCGCGAGCACGCGGCGCGCAACATGCGTACGCTGCCCGACGGGCATCCCTACCTGCCGATGTGGTTTCCCAGCAGCGTTGCGCATCACTGGATTCCGGACTTCCGGGGCGAGGTTCCGGAGTGGGACCGCCTGCGCCCGGAGTCTGCGACATGGGCGCTGTGCCAGGCGATCTGGCCGGGCGAGGTCTTCGCTCCGGACGAGCCGATCGTCGAGAACCTGAATTATCTGCATGATCTGCTGGACGACGAGCAGGGTATTCCGTCGTCCACGGGCTGGCTGCCGTACCGCTCGCTGTGGACCTACCACGCCTCGTTCGCCGCGCATGTGTGGCTGTATTCCGGTCGCCCGGACAAGGCGGTGGATTACCTGTACGCGTTCGCCAATCATGCCGCGCCCACCCGCGTCTGGCGCGAGGAGCAGTCGATCGACTCGACTGGCAACGGGCAGATCTTCGGCGATATGCCGCACAACTGGGCATCGGTCGAGTTCATCCGCCTGGTGCGCCATCTGCTGGTTTTCGAACGCGGGGAAACGCTGGAGCTGCTGCCGGGTATGCCCGCAGCATGGTTCGCGCCGGGTGCGCACACCGCAGTCGAGCGCACGCCGACGCGCTTCGGCCCGGTGTCGATCGATGTGCGCTGCGACGCGGGCGATCAGGTGGAGATCGCGGTGGCATTTGCGCCGGAATGGGCGCGCCATCCCGAAGGCTGCGTGCTGCTGCTGCCGGAGGATGCCTGGGATGTGACGGTCAACGGGCGTGCTGCATCGCCTGATGCAGGCCGCCGGCTGAGCCTCCCCTTCGCAGCAGCAGTGCGCGTGCAAGCGCGGCTGAAGCGCACCGGCGGCTGACGGCCGGGGGCGGCAGCCGGGATGAAGCCAGCGGATTTCACCCGACGATTGCACGCATTCGGACTGTTCCGGAAAGGACACGAGATGAAGCGGACGATACTCCCGGCGCTGCTGATAGCGCTCGTCATGCTGGCGTCGTTCGGCGCACAGGCGCAGGACTCCCTGACGCTGTCGGAGTGCATCGAGGCGCTCGATACCCTGGCGCTGGAGGCCGCACAGACTCCTCCTGACGTGCGGGCGCTGGCGCAGTCCTGTGCCAGCCCCGACGAGCCCGCGCTGCTCGTGCGCGTGACCACGCCGGACGGCATCTGGGCCGCCGCCGCGGGCGAGGCCGCGCCGGGTGTGCCCGCCGCGCCGGAGGACTGCGTCCGCATCGCCAGCGTCTCCAAGCTGTTCGTCGCGGTCTCGGCGCTGCTCATGGCCGAGGATGGGCTGTTCGCGCTGGATGATCCTGCGACCCGCTGGCTGCCGCGCGAGATCATCGACAACATCCCGAACGCCGGGCGCGTCACCCTGAGGCAGCTTCTGCAGATGCGCAGCGGCATCGACGACTACCTGGGAACCGACGCGTTCTGGGAAGCCATCAGCGAAGACCCGACGCACATCTGGACGGCAGCTGAGGCGCTTACCTATGGCTACGGCCTGCCCGCGCTGTTTCCGCCGGGCACGGCCTTCAGCTACTCCAACAGCAATTACCTGCTGATGCAGCTGGCGATGGAACGCGCAGCCGGCATGCCGCTGCACCAGATCGTGCGCGAGCGCCTGCTCACCCCGCTGGCGCTGACGAGCACCAGCACGCAGGTCTTCGAGCCTTCGCAGTGCCGGATCGTGCGCGGATATGAGGACGTCGACGGCGATGGCCGCCTGGACGACGTGACGGATGTGAATGACGGCGCCGGGCTGGGCGATGGCGCGCTGATCTCGAACACGTCGGACCTGACCACGTTCTACCGCGCGGTGTTTCTGGAGCAGCGCGTCCTCAGCGAGGACAGCCTGGCGCAGCTGCTCGACTTTCAGCCCACGGGGGATGGCGGCCGCTACAGTCTCGCGCTGGAGGAATGGCAGGATGCGGACGGCGAGCCGAGCTGGGGGCACAGCGGCGCGGTGACAGGCTATCTGTCATACGTATGGGTGATTCCCGAGCGCGAGACCATCGCGGTCATCCTGTCGTCGCTCGTCCCGCTCGAGAGTGAAGACGACGCGGAGGAGTAGCCGGGCCGCCGGTGAAACGCAGTGCAGGCGTACGATCGTCCGTCATGCACGATCACGGACAGCGGCGTATTATCGCTGCATCGATGTTCTGTGATCGGCTGATGGAGATCGTGACATGACCGCACGACGAGCGATACGCACCCTGTTTGCGGTGACCGCGCTGCTGATGTGCGGAGCCAGGCTTGCCTCAGCCAGCCCGTCGCTACCCCTCAGCGACGGGCCGGTGGTCGAACCGCCGAAATTGTCCCCTGCTGAAGCGCCGAAAGCGCAGGCA
>CAZZJW010000039.1:0-37669 GCA_964654755.1 uncultured Pleurocapsa sp.
CATGGCACAGGACAAATGTGTTACGCATGCACTTCCTGCGCTACACTGGCGGGGTCGTCGGTCACGCGATCTCACCCGCTCCGAAGGTTGCCGTGTGGCGCGCCGGCGGTATTTCTGTTCGCCAGCCTGGTCAGTCTGAGAAGTGATCATCGTATGCCCCCACAGCTTCAGCTCGCGCTCGACGGCGACCTTGCCAGCAGCCTCGCGGTGCTCGCGCAGGTGCATCGCTGGATCGACATCATCGAAGTTGGCACGCCCCTCATCTATCGCGAAGGCGTCCATGCGCTGCAGCACATCCGCGCAGAGTTCCCCGCCGCCACCCTGCTCGCCGATCTCAAGATCATGGATGCTGGCGATGAAGAAGCGAGCATCGGCTTCGCTGCGGGCGCGCACATCGTCACCGTGTTGGGCGTGGCCGCAGATGCCACCGTTCGCGGCGCAGTGGCTGCAGCGCAGCGGCACAGCGGGCGCGTCATGGCAGACATGATGCAGGTGCGGGATGTGGTGTCGCGCGGGCGCGAACTGCTGGCGCTGGGCGTGGACATCCTGTGCGTTCACACCGCATATGATCTGCAGGCAAGCGGCGCAACGCCGTTGGCAGCACTGGGCGCGCTGCGCTCAGCACTGCCGGATGGCCCGCTGGCGGCCGCAGGCGGCATTTCACTCGCGACGCTCAACCCGGTGCTGGCGCTCGAACCGCGCATCGTCATCGTCGGCGGGGCGATCACCCGCGCGTCCGATCCGGCGGCGGCGGCGCAGGCGATCAGCGAAAGGATTCGCGCATGAGCGATTACCTCTCACAGGCGGAGGCGGTCACGGCGGAGCTGGCGCGCGCGCTGCGTTCCGTCGAGCCGGCGGCGCTGGATGCGCTGAGCGAAGCATTGAGCAGTGCGCCGCGCGTCTTCGTCGCTGGCAAAGGGCGATCAGGCCTGATGATGCGCGCTTTTGCCATGCGCCTGATCCATCTCGGACTGGCGGTGCATGTGGTCGACGACGTGACGACCCCCGCGCTGCTGGCCAGCGACCTTCTCGTCATCGGTTCCGGCTCCGGCATGACCGCGACTCTGGTACGCTATGCCGAGCGGGCCAATGCGCTGGGCGCCAGAGTGGCGCTGATCACCGCTGCGCCCGCCTCACCGATCGGCACGCTGGCGCAGCATGTGCTGGTGCTGGACGCCGCGACGCCCCGGGTGGCGGGCAGCGCACCCTCCATCCAGCCCATGGCAAATCTGTTCGAGCAGTCGCTGCTGCTGGTGCTGGATATCCTCGTCATGCGGATGGCGCAGGCGCGAGGCATGACCACAGCAGACATGATGACCCGTCACGCCAATCTGGAATGACGGGGATGCCATCCGCAGCGCTATACTCCGGCGACAGCACTGACCGCCGCCGCTTGCAAATGCATGCAATCGCGTCAGACTACGGGCATCACTTCCTTCGCAATCCGTGCTTCACTGAGGTGGCTTCATGACGACAGGCAGATATGTACTCGCGCAGGATCTCGGCACGACGGGCAGCAAGGCCTCGCTCTACGACGCGGATGGCCGCCTGGTCAGCAGCGTCCTGCAGGAATACGGCGTCAGCTTCCCGTCCACAGGCTGGGCCGAACAGAACGTCGAGGACTGGTGGCAGGCCGTGTGCCTCTCCACGCAGAAGCTGCTGGCGGCGGCCAGTATTCGCGGCGCCGAGATCGCCTGCATCGTCTTCAGCGGTCAGATGATGGGCTGCGTCCCGCTGGACGAACATGCGCGCCCGCTGCGCACCGCCATCATCTGGGCCGACACGCGCGCAGTCGAGCAGCAGCAGGCCATCGCCGGGCGCATCGATCCGTCGCAGGTCTATCAGATCACAGGCCACCGCCTCAGCGCCTCGTATTCGCTCAGCAAGATCTGCTGGGTGCGTCAGCATCAGCCGGAGATCTACGCGCGCACGCATCGGTTCGTGCTGGCCAAGGATGCGATGATCGCGCGCATGACCGGGCGTTTCGTCACCGATCCCAGCGACGCCAGCAGCACCAACATGTATGACCTCGCCAGCGGCGGCTGGTCGGCGCCGATCCTGGACGCAGCGGGCGTGGATGCGGGCAAGCTGCCGGAGATCATCCCCTCCACCGCCGTGGCTGGTGAGCTGCTGCCCGCGCCCGCCGCAGAGCTCGGCCTGCCGCCCGGCGTCCCCATCGTGGTGGGCGGCGGCGATGGTTCGTGCGCTGGCGTCGGCGCCGGGGTGATCGCCGAAGGTTCAGCCTACAACTACATCGGCTCGTCCTCATGGATCGCGCTGTGCACGGCGCATCCCATCCTCGACCCGACCGAGCGCACCTTCACCTTCGCCCATCTCATGCAGGGCCGCTTCATGCCCACAGGGACGATGCAGGCAGCCGGCGCTTCGTATCAGTGGATGCGCGATCAGCTCAGCCCGATGGAGGTGCGCTCCGCGCGCGATCTCGGCATCAGCCCGTATGAGCTGATGAACTTCACCGCAGAGCGCTCCCCCGCCGGGGCAAACGGCCTGCTCTTCCTGCCCTACCTGCTCGGCGAACGCAGCCCGCGCTGGAACCCGCGCGCGCGCGGCGCCTTCATCGGCCTCACCATCCGCCACACCCGCGCCGACATGATCCGCGCCAGCCTGGAGGGCATCACCTACAACCTGCGCGTCATCCTCGATGCCTTCCGCGCCCAGGGCGCGCGCATCGACAGCATGCGCGTGATCGGCGGCGGCGCGCGCGGCCGCTTCTGGAACCAGGTGATGGCATCGATCTTCGGCATGCCCATCGCCCGTCTGAGCGTACTGGAGGAGGCCACCTCGATGGGCGCAGCAGTGGCCGGCGGAATCGGCGTCGGTCTGTACCGCGATTGGGACATCATCGCGCAGATGAACCAGATCGCCGAGACCATCCAGCCAGACCCCACCGCGCAGGCCGTGTACGAGAAGGCCTATCCAATCTTCGACGCGGCCTATCACGCGCTGCTGCCGATCTACGATCAGCTCGCCGGGCTGGAGTGACGATAACCGCCGGGCGGCTTAGCCGCTGACGGCAGGCAGGCTGAACGGTGGGCGTGGGATCGCTGGCGAGAAGTTGTAGTAGATGCGGTACACGCCCACCTCAGCCACCTCGTAGCGCACCCCGCGCGCCGCGAAGGCCGCTTCCAGGCGCAGGCGCATCTCCGGTCGGTCCGCCACGATGTAGGCGCCGGTCTCGCTGGCGTCTGCTGCCGCGTTGTACGGCGGATAACGCAGGTCATGCGCCACCTCGAACAGGCGCGGCGCTTCGAGCAGCGAAGCGCCCAGCAGGATGCGCTCGTCCGTGAGAAAGGCGATCCGAAACGCCACCCAGTAGCTCGCGTAGCCCCGGTCGATGCCGTGCTGATCCAACCACGCGATCAGCGCAGCATCATCCTCGTTCGGAATATGCGAGGCCAGGCTGAACTGCGTGGTGAATCCCGGCTGGTTCGGATCGCGCGCGACCACCCACTGCCCGGCAGCGTAATAACCCAGCACCAGCGCCAGAATCCCGGCCTGCACCAGCGCGCGCGGCACGCGTGACGGCACCACGCCGTCGACCAGCGCGCCCAGCGCGATGCCCAGCGGCAGCGTGAGCGGCAGAAAGTAGCGCCCGCTCGGGTCGATGCTGAACTTCGAGAACACGAACACCCCGCAGAACAGTGCCAGCATCCCCAGCACCAGCGCGCGCGCATCCGGCAGCAGTGGTGAGGGCCGCCGCCACGCCAGATGAACCAGCGCCGCGGCCATCAGGCACAGCACCAGCGCACCCGCCGCCGGGGCGAAGTAGGCCGCCTCCCACGGAAAGCGCATGCCGATCACGGTCGGAAGCCCCAGCACGAACAGCCCGAGCACGCGCTGCGCCAGCGGCAGCTCCGGCACCGCATTGCCCGCCAGCGCCCCGTCCCCGCTCCGAGCGGTGAAAAACGCCAGCGCCGCCCAGTCGTTGCTGAGGTTGTAGGCCCACCATGGCGCACTGCCCACGAGAAACGCCACGAGCGCCAGCATGAGCAATCGCACGCGCATGCCCGCCGGAACATCCGCTGCGGCGGGGCGCAGCAGCCGGAAAAGCAGCAGCCCCGCAACGGGCAGCGCCGCCACCACGATCAGCCCGTTGGTCCACCACGCCAGCCCGCCGATCAGCCCGGCCAGCGCCCAGCGCCAGGCAGAGCGCATGTGCTCGCGTGCGAGGCTGTGGCCCAGCCAGATCAGCAACGCCCCGAACAGCAGCGTCTCGTTGTAGCCGCCCAGTGTCGCGCTGGTGTAGACCGCTGCCAGCACCGGCGGCACCGCCAGCGTCAGCCCGCACACCAGCGCCACCACTGTCCGGCGAGAAAGCCGCCAGGCAGCGCCAAATCCTGCCGCGACCACCGCCAGAAACAGCGCCGCCTGCACCACGCGAATGCTGAGCACGCTTTCGCCCAGCGCGCTGAAGCCGAGCGCGACCAGCCACGCATCCAGGCTGCCCATGTAGGCCTGCCCGTAGAAGAACGTTGGCCGCGCGCCCTCCAGGATGTGCCGGGCCATCAGCCCGATCACGGCCTCGTCGGAGTGAAACGACAGGCGGCCGCTGACCAGCAGCAGCACACGCCCGGCCAGCGCCACTGCAAGGGCCAGCACCAGCGCCAGCCACGGGAAGCGCAGTTCACGCTCAAATGCAGCAGGTTGTTCGGAAGCGGTCATCCTCGTCACCTCCGGTCCCGGCAGATGCGCAGGATGATACCGCAATGCGTCCGCGCGCGTTCAGCGCACAGGCGGCTGTCAGGGGGCGGCGGCAGGGGGCAGCAGGCCGGCCAGCGCGGCACGTGCCAGCAGCGCCTGCGCCGCGCGGATCATGGGCATGTCCACCATCCGCCCATCAACCGAGAACGCGCCGGTCCCCTGCGCCTGCATGTGCTCAAACAGCGCGATCAGCCGCTGCGCCTGCGCCACGGCTTCGGCATCGGGCGTGAACACCTCGGTGATCGGGCCAATCTGCCGGGGGTGGATGGCCAGTTTGCCGGTGTAGCCCAGCGCCCGCGCACGGGCAGCCTCGCCCCGCAGCGCCTCTTCATCGTTCAGCGTGATGAACGGCGTATCGATCGCCTGCAGCCCATAGGCGTGCGCATGCACGACCACCGCCCCGCGCGCATAGGCAGCCTCCGAGAGATCCGGCTGTCGCTCCGCGCCGATATCCCCGGCCAGGTCCTCCGCGCCGAAGCACAGCGCGGCGATCCGCCTGCTGCTCGCCGCGATCTCACGCAGCATCACCACGCCGCGCGCCGACTCGACGATCACTACCAGCACGGCATCGGTAAGCTGCGCTTCATCCAGCCGCGCCGCCACGTGCAGCACCTCATCTGCGCTCTCGACTTTGGGCAGCATCAGCCCATCCGGTCGCGCCGGCAGGATCGCCTCCAGGTCGTCTGCCGCGAATGGGCTGGAAAGCGGGTTGATGCGCACCAGGCGTTCGCTGCGCCCGAAGTCGCGATCAGCCAGCGCGGCGCAGATGACGGCGCGCGCCTCCGCCTTGCGCCCCAGCGCCACCCCATCCTCCAGGTCCATGATGATCGCGTCAGGCTGCAGCGCGATCGCCTTGCCGATCTTGTGCGCATCATCGCCGGGCATGAACAGCAGCGCGCGTCTGGGGCGCATGGCAGCATCTCCTGTGCAGGACTTGGGACAGTCAGGGTTGTGCGAGGAGGCGCGGCGGCACGCCTGCCTCAAAGCATGAGCGTGCCGCCGTTCACATCCAGCGTGGCGCCGGTCACCCAGGACGCCTGATCAGAGCTGAGGAAGACGATCGTGTTGGCGATCTCTACCGGTTCAGCCAGCCGCTTCAGCGGCGCAGCCTCGACGACGCCGCGCAGCGTGTCGTCCGAAAGCGCACGCATCATGCGCGTTTCGACCGCGCCCGGCGCGACCGCATTCACCAGAATGTTGTACGGCGCGTAATGACGGGCGAACGATTTGGTCATCGCCAGGATGCCCGCCTTGGTCGAGCCGTACACTGTGGCGTTGAACACGCCGCCGATACGCCCGCCCGTCGAGCTCAGGTTGATGATGCGCCCCCACCCGCGCGGCTTCATGGCGTTGCCCGCAGCGCGCGAGAGGAAAAACACCGACTTGAGATTGATCGCGATCATGCGATCGAACAACGAGTCGGTCATGTCGTCGATCGACACCCGCGGGCAGATGCCGGCGTTGTTGACCAGAATGTCGATCCCGCCGAAGTGCGCCTGCACATCGCGCACCAGCGCCTCTATCTGCGCGGTATCGCTGACGTCGCAGCGGAACGCCGCGGCCTGGCCGCCCGCCCCCGCGATGGCCTGCGCCGTCGCCTGCGCCTCATCGGCATCGATATCCACCACGGCGACCCGCGCGCCTTCCTGCGCCATCCGCTCGGCGGTGGCAGCGCCGATGCCGCGCGCCGCCCCGGTCACGATCGCAATCCTGTCTTTCAGCAGCATCGCCTGTGCTCCCTTGTGCCGCGCCTAGTCATCGCCGCGCTGCAGCCGTTTGCTGCGCTGGCGCCGGATGATCTGATCGAGGATGACGGCCAGCACTGTCACACCGCCGGTCACAAACGTGCTCCATGTCTGATCGATGCCGAAGAAGATGATGCCGCTGCTGATCACCGAGATGATGAGCACGCCGATCACCGCGCCGATCACCGTGCCCCAGCCGCCCGAGAGCGGCGTTCCACCGATGATGGCCGCCGCGACGACCGTGAGCGCGAAGTCCTGCCCGGATGTCGGGTCGATCGCGCCGCGGAAACCGACGAACAGCGATCCGGACAGACCGCAGACCGCCCCCACCAGGATCAGCGCCATCAACCGCACGCGGGCGGTCGGGATGCCCGCCAGCCGCGCCGCCTCCGGATTGCTGCCGATGGCCTGCGCACGATAGCCGAAGCGCGTACGATGCAGCACCAGATGCAGCGCGATCGCCATCGCCAGGAAGACGATCGCCACCATCGGGATCACGCCGAACACGCGTGTGGTCGCGAAGACGAAGAACGAGCTGGTGTCATCCGGCGGGACGATCGCCCGCGATTGGTTCACCACCAGCGACAGGCCCTTGAACATCGAGAACGTGCCCAGCGTGACGATGATCGTCGGCAGGTTGAGGCCGACAGCCAGCAGGCCGTTGAACGCGCCCAGCAGCGCGCCGAAGACGATCCCCCCGGCCGCCGCGATCCACGGCTCCACCCCGTTGACCATCAACGTCGCCGCGATCACCGCCGAGAAGTTGAACATCCAGCCGACCGACAGGTCGATGTCGCGGATCGCCAGCAGGAACACCATCGACAGCGCGATCATGCCGTAGAAGGCGGAGCTGCTGAAGATGCGCAGCAGGTTCACCGGGTTGAGAAACTCCGGACGCGCGATGCCGATGAAGACGATCATCACCACCAGCGCGCCGATCACGCCGATCTCATCTGGCAGGCGCAGCCGCCGGCGTGCGCCTGTCCGTTGCGTCGTTGCGGTCTCAGTCATGTGTTTCCGTCAATTCGTGATTGCCCCGATCAGTCACGCTGGTGCTTGCGCCACGGCTGTTCGTCCGCCGGTTCTCCCCAGCTTGGGATCGGCGCCTGCAGGCCGTTTTCAATCCACAGGAACTGCCCGTTCACCTCAGCCGCTCCATCCGACATCAGGCCGGCCACCAGATCGGCGGCCTTCTCCGGGTCGTCTCCGCCGGTGTCCTCCACCCAGTTCACCCAGGTATGGTAGCCATCGGCTTCCGGCCCCAGCGTACGAATCTTCTCGCGGATGTCGGCCCACATCTCGGTCTTCACATCGCCCGGGTGGATGACGTTGGCGGTCACGCCCGTGCCAGCCAGCTCCGCCGCGAGATGCCGCGTGAAGTGATTGAGCGCCACCTTGCTGGTGGCATATGCGCTGTTGGTCGGCCCCGGGTGATGCAACGCCGCCGCCGAGGTCACATTGACGATGCGGCCCCAGCCCTGCGCGATCATCCCGCCGACGAAGGCCTGGCAGATCAGGAAGGGCGTCAGGGCGTTGATCGCGATCGTCTCCAGCCATTCCGCCGGATCGACATCGCGGATCAGCGCGATCGGCCCGAACACCCCTGCACCGTTGATCACAATCGAGGGCGTGCCCAACGCAGATTCGATCGCGTGCTTCAGCGCCGCGACCACCGCCGGGCTGGTCTGGCTGAGATCGGCGGGGAATACTTCCGCCCGCCCGCCCGCCGCGCGGATCTCGGCGGCCGTCGCGTTCAGCCCGGCGGCCCCCCGCGCCACCAGCGCGCAGGCCGCGCCCTCACGCGCCAGCCGCACCGCGATGCGCTGGCCCACGCCACGGCTCGCGCCGGTGACGACGGCAATCCTGCCGGAGAGCGCCGCGCTCATGATCCCGACTTGCCCGCGCCGGTCTCGAGGTGGAAGACCTCGCGCACCGCCGTCGAATCGACCTTGCCCTCCTCATTGAAGTGCATCAGCGGGTTCATGATCTCCCCCCAGCGGTCATGCACTTCCGAGCTCCACAGCTTGTTCCACGCATCCTCATCATAGATTTCGGAGTACAGCACCAGCATCGGATCGTTCTCGAAGATGGTGATCTGCGCGATGCCGCTCTTCTCAATCTCCGCCACCAGTTCCGGCCAGATGCGGTCGTGGTGGTAGACGTAATCCTTCAGGCCGCCTTCCTTCAGGCGCATGACAAAAGCCACTCGTTTCATGATCTTCCTCCTCGATAATGACTCACGTCCATCATTCTGACACAGCGCCCCCGCGCCATATCACGCGGGTGCTGCTTGCGCCGGCTCTCCCGTATTGATCATGTGCAGCAGGTCGTGTTCGCTGATCTCCTGCGCGCCTTCGCCACGGCTGAGCACGCCGGCCAGCCTGCCGCGATAGATCACCAGGATGCGGTCGCACAGCCCGATCAGCTCCGGCAGTTCCGTCGAGCTGAACAGCACAATCCGCCCCTCTGCCGACAGCTGGCGGATGAGCAGGTAGATCTCGCGCTTCGCGCCGACGTCCACGCCGCGCGTCGGGTCATCGAGCAGCACGACATTCGGGGCGATCTCCAGCCACTTGGCGACGACCACCTTCTGCTGGTTGCCCCCGGATAGCTGGTTCGCCAGGCTGAAGGGGGAACGCGCCTTGATGCGCAGGCTGGCGATCTGCGCCTGCGCCCGCGAGACCATCTCCCCACGACGCAGCCACGGCTGCGATGCCGGCAGTGCCCCGACCGTGACCTGGGCGATGTTGTCGACCAGCGATTTCTCCAGCATCAGCCCGTTGCGCCGCCGGTCTGCCGGGACCAGGCACACACCGCGCCGCGCCGCCTGAGTCGGGTTGCGCGGAAGGCCGGCGCCATCGGGGAAAGTGACTTCGCCCGCGCTGGCGCGATGGATGCCGAACAGCAGGTTGAGGATCGCCGAGACGCCCGATCCTTCCAGCCCCGCCAGCCCGACGATCTCGCCCGCCTTCGCTTCGAAGCTGATCTCCTGCAGGCCGGGCGCGCTCAGCCCGCGCACGATCAGGCGCTTGTCCGGCGCAGACGCCGCATCCGCCAGCGGCGGCGGAAACAGCGCTTCCTGCCGTCCACCGATCATGCCCTCGATCACCTCAGGGATGGTCAGCTCGCCGATCGGCCTGGTCAGCACCTCGCGCCCGCCGCGCGTCACCGTCACGTGGTCGGAAATCGAGAACACCTCGTCCAGACGGTGCGACACGTACAGCATCGTCATGCCGCGCTCGCGCAGCCGGCGCAGCACCGAGAACAGGCGCTGTGTCTCGCGCTCGTTCAGCGCAGAATTCGGCTCATCCAGGATCAGCAGGCGCGGTTCTTCCAGCAGCACGCGGCACAGCTCGACAAGCTGGCGCTCACCGATCGTCAGCCGGCCCACCGGCTGATCGACATCGACGTCCAGCCCAAGCTGCTCCAGCATCGGTGCGCTCAGCTCGCGCATGCGGCGCGTCGAGATCAGCCCGTAACGCGTCGGCTCGCGGTTGACGAAGAGATTCGCCAGCACCGAGCGCTCCGGAAACAAACTGAGTTCCTGAAAGACGATGCCGATGCCCGCGTCGCGCGCGGCATTCGGTGAGTCGAACGCGACCTCACGGCCGTCGAAGGCGATGCTGCCGCTGTCCTGCCGTACCACCCCAGCGAGAATCTTCATCAGCGTGGACTTGCCCGCGCCATTCTCGCCCACGACCGCGTGGATCGTCCCGCGCGAGACTTCAAGCGACATGCCGTCAAGCGCGACCACGCCGCCGTAGCGTTTGACCAGATTGCGAACCGTAACCAGAGAAGTCGTCATGAAGGCTGTTTTTCTGAATACGCGTGCAGGCTGCCACAAGGCAGAGGGGCGCACATCGCGCACGCCCCTCTGATCGTACCATCAGTCGCGCTTACGCGCTTTCATTCGCGATCGGCTCGAGGATGCAGGCCCAGGCCGGCGTCACGCCGCGGGCGCAGTCCGACCACGGGCGGTAGAACTCGCGGGTGGCCGCCGGGTCAGAAGCCAGCGTCATCAGCTCGTCGAAGCTCACGCTCGGCAGGCCGTTGCCCATGTCGACGCTGTCGCCAGTCACGATCTGCGTGCCCGCATCGACGAAGCCAGCCGGCAGCGGCGTGCCCTTGCGCAGGTTGTCCACCAGCATCAGCACCGGCATGTAGCCCTGCACGAACGCGCTCTGGCCGATGGTGACGGTGGCGAAGCCATCCTGAATTTCGCGCAGGTTGTCCGCCGTCAGGTCATAACCGCCGGCGATGAAGCTCGTGCCGCTGTTGCGGTTGAGCTGGCCCAGGCTGGCGATATCCGGCGCGCACAGGCCGATCATCGCGGCCACATCCGGGTTGGCAGCCAGCTGCTGCTCCCAGCGCGAGTAGTTCTCGACCGCATCGACGGCCACATCAAACGGGCCAAGCACCGTCAGGCCGGGGGCCGCCGCCAGCGACTCTTCCACGCCGCGTGCGCGGTTCTCGAGCACGGGGAAGCCGGGGAAGCAGTTGCCGATGATGACCTTGCCCGTCGCCGAAGCGCCGCCGAGCTGATCGACCACATACCGGCCGAGGATGCGACCGCTCTCCATCGAGCGCTCACCGACGTACGGTCCGTTGACATCCGTGCTGAGCAGGTTGAACTGCACCACCGGGATGCCGCTGTCGATGATCTCGTTCAGACCGTTCGCCATCGACTCGCCGGGGACCGATGCCGCGATGCCGTCGGCACCAGCAGCGACGAAGTTCTGCACGGCGATCAGCTGTGCATCCGGATCGCCGCCCTGCGGCCCACCGACCACCAGCTCAACGCCCAGGTCATCGGCGGCCGCCTGCGCGCCCTCGATGATCTGCTGAATGAACGGGTTGCCGACCACGTGCGTGACGAACCCGATGGTGATGCTGTCGTCCTGCGCCAGCACGGAAGGCACGACCGCCCCCAGCACCAGCGACAGCACGACGATCATGGAAAGGAACCTGACGCGCATTTCGAGCCTCCACAAATGCTTCATCGCAAGAACTGCGCCGCACCAGCCAGAGTTTGCATAATGCCACGCATTATATATAGTATTGAGTGCCTGTGCACGAATGTCAAGCAGTTTGTATTCCGGCCGGAGAAACCTATGCTCACGCCGCGCATCACCGATACCCGCACCGTGCCATTCGCCGTCGATGCTCGCTTCCCCGAGATCGGCATCAAGCTGCTCGAGTCGAAGCAGACCCACCCCAGCACCAGCGTCATCATCGCGCAGATCGCGCCGGGCGGGCACATCCAGCCGCACACGCACGAAAGCGAAACCGAGACCGCCTACGTCCTCAGCGGCAGCGGTCTGCTCATCACCGATGCGGCTGAATACCGCTTCGAGGCTGGTATCATCGTCACCATCCCGCCCGGCCTGCGCCATGCGGTCCGCAATACAGGCGCCGTACCGCTGGAGATCTTCGCGATGCACAGTCCTCCCACCCGCTGAAGGAGCGCGCAGCCATGACCGACATGTTCAGCCTGCACGGACGCAGGGCAATCATCACCGGCGGCGGCGGCGCCATCGGCAGCGCGCTGGCCGAAGCGCTCCATCAGGCCGGCGCCGATATCGCCATCATCGGGCGCTCGGAAAGCGCTGAGCACGTCGCCGCTGCCATCGGCACACCGGAGCAGCCAGCGCACGCGGTGCAGTGCGATCTGAGCGACCGCTCCGCCCTGCCCGCCGGCTTCGACGCTGCAGTCTCGCTGCTCGGCGGCATCGATATCCTCGTCGCTTGCCACGGCATGGTGAAGGCTGGGGACTCGCTCACCTACCCCGCGGACGACTGGGACGAGACGCTTGAGTCCAACCTCAACTCGGTCTTCCGGCTGGCACAGCTTGCCGGAGAGCGCATGCTGGCGCAGGGCTACGGCAAGATCATCACCATCGCCTCCATGCTGTCGTTCGGCGGCGGGTTGCGCGCAGCCGCCTACGCAGCCTCGAAGGGGGGCGTGGCCCAGCTCACCAAGGCCCTCGCCAACGAGTGGTCCGGGCGCGGCGTGAACGTCAATGCCATCGCACCCGGCTACATTCAGACCCGCATCAACCAGCACATCTGGAAGGACCCCGTCCGCAGCGAACAGGTGCTCGCTCGCCTGCCCTCAGGCCGCTGGGGCCAGCCGGATGATCTGAAGGGCGCGGTCGTCTTTCTATCGTCCGCGGCATCCGACTACGTGCATGGCATCGTGCTGCCCGTGGACGGCGGCTGGCTGGCGCGGTAGTGCCGATGAACGCGTTCACGCCCGGCATCGACAGCTTCGCCTATCACCGCCATTTCGGCGAGGTCACGCGCTGGGAAACCCCAGTCGAGGCCCACTGGACGACAGCGGACTTCCTGGCGCGCGCGCGCCATCACCGTGCCGAAGTGGTCTCGCTGCAGACGTGCTATCTGGGCGCGCTCACCACAGCCCGCCTCGCCGAACTGCGTGAAGCGCTGGATGGGATGCAGCCGATCCTCGCCTGGGGCCATCCCGATGGCCTGCAGGGCGGGACAAACGCGCAGGCCGCTGCCGATCTGCTCGCGCTGCTGCCCGTTGCGCGGGCGCTGGGCTGCGAGATCGTGCGCTTCGTCGCGGGCAACCACTTCACGTTCACGCAGGATGTCGACGAACGCATCCGCCGGCTCGCGCCGATCGTACGCCAGGCCGCCGCGCTGGCCGCCAGGCACGGTCTGACTCTGGCGGTCGAGAACCACGCAGATTTCGTCATGCGCGATCTGCTGCGCCTGATCGAGCAGGTGGACGCGCCCAACGTCGGCATCTGTCTCGACACCGGCAACGCCATCCGCGTGGGCGATGATCCGCTCGAAGCAGCGCGGCTGGCCGCTCCGCTGGTGCGCATGGTGCATCTCAAGGATATGCGCGTGCAGACCACCTCCATTGGCGACCCGACAAAGTGGTGGCCGTGCGCCCCGCTCGGCCAGGGGGACTTCGATCTCCCGGCGATCATCGCCTGCCTCGGTGCTGCGGGTTACCGCGGCAGCCTGCTGGTCGAGCTGGCGCCGCTGCACACCGACTGGACGGACGAGGACGCCGTCGTCGGCGAAAGCATGACCTATCTGCGCCGAGTGATTGCAGAACAACCCTGACCGCTGTCGAATCCCGCCCGATTCGAGAAAGGAAATCGCATGGCACAGCACAAAGCGCGCATCGGCATCATCGGCACCGGCTGGTGGACCACCACCGCCCACATCCCGTGTGTGCGCCAGCACCCCGATGCGGAGCTGGTGGCCCTGGTCGACCGGCGTCCTGAGGTGATGGCGAAGGCCGTCGAGACCTACGGGCTGCCGGTGCGCACCTACACCGATCACCGGGAGATGCTCGCCAGTGAGAAGCTGGATGGCGTGATCGTCGCCACCAATCACAACGCACACTATCAGCCGGCGAGGGACTGCCTCGAAGCTGGCCTGCACGTCATGCTGGAGAAGCCGATGGTGCTGCGCGCCGCGCACGCCTACGCCCTGCGCGATGCCGCCGTGCGCAGGGGCGTGGAGCTGATGATCGGCTATCCCTGGCACTACACGCGCAACACACGCATCGCACGAGACATCATCCACTCCGGGGAACTCGGCGCGATCGAATACGTCTCGTCGCTCTTCACCTCGATGGTGATCGAGTACTATCGCGGCGATCAGGAGAAGTACCGCCCCGTGTTCAACTTCCCCGTCACCGGGCCCGGAAAAGCCTACAGCGATCCGGCGATCTCCGGCGGCGGCCAGGGCCACCTGCAGATCACGCACTCGGCAGGCACGCTGTTTTTCGTCACCGGCCTGCAGGCGGATCGCGTCTCCTCATTCATGAACAACGTCGGTCTTGCAGTCGATGTCGCCAACGCGATCTCGGTGCGCTTTCAGCCGCAGGGCAAGGCGCCACCCGTCGGCGTGCTGGGCAGCACCGGCGATCTCGGCATCGGCGATGGCGGCGCATGCGAATTGCAGGTGTGCTGCGAGCGTGGCCGCCTCACGCTGGAGCACATCAGCGGCAGCCTGTACGTGCGCCTGCACGATGGCAGCGAACGGCGCTACGAACCGGTGCCGGAGTCTGACCGTTACCCGATGTTCGCCACCGGCCAGAACCTGATCGACGTGATCCTTGGCCGCGCCGAAAACGGCTCTCCCGCCGAAGTCGGCGTGCGCGTGGTCGAGCTGCTCGACGCCGCCTACCGCTCTGCAGCACAGGATGGCACGCCCTTCAGCGTGGCCGAATTTGCCAGCGAATCCGCAGACTGATCGAAGGAAAACCAGATGAAGATCACGAAAGTTGAAGTCATTCCCCTGCAGCGAAAACTGCAGCAGGTCTTTGAGGGCGGCACGTATCGCATCGCTAACCGCTACACCATCGTCACGCGCATCTACACGGACGAAGGCCTGATCGGCGAGACCTTCGGCGGAGACGAGGACGGCGCGCAGGACAAGGTCGTGCGCTGCATTCGCGAGTACTTCGCGCCCGCCCTCATCGGGCAGGACCCCCGGCGCATCGAGCATCTGTGGGCGCTGATGTGGCGCATGCGCATCGATCTCGGCAATCGCTCGATCCACATCCTCGACCTGTACAACCACGCCATGTTCATGCAGGCCATCGCCGCTGTGGACAACGCGCTCTGGGACCTGCTCGGGCGCATTCACGGCGTCTCGGTGTGCACGCTGCTGGGCGGCTACACCGACAAGGTCCCGGTGATCGCCATCGGCGGCTACTATCAGGCGAAGAAGGGGCAGGATCAGCTCAACGACGAGATGCTGCACTACAAGGCGCTGGGCATGGCCGGCGTGAAGTTCAAGGTGGGCCGCGTGAGCGTGCGCGAGGACATCGAGCGAGTCACCCGCGTGCGCGAGCTCGTGGGGGATGACTTCATCATCGTGTGCGATGCCAATCAGGCGTGGCACCCGCGCGAAGCGGTCGAGTTCTGCCGCCAGGCCGCGCCGCTCAACCTGCGCTGGATCGAAGAGCCGGTGCGCTGGCACGATCAGCTCGAAGGGCTGCGCATGGTGCGCGAACAGTCCAACATCCCGGTCAATGCCGGCCAGGGCGAGATCACTGCGTTCGGCTGTCGCGATCTGGTGGTCAACCGCTGCGTCGATGTGCTCAACGTCGACGCCACCATTGCCGGCGGGGTCACCGAATGGCGGCGCATCGCCGCGATGGCCGGCATGCATCACGTGCAGATGGCCCATCACGAAGAGCCGCAGATCGCGCTGCATCTGCTGGCCGCTGTGCCCAACGGCCTGTACGTCGAGATCTTCCCCAACTACGAGCGCGATCCGATGTGGGTGGATCTGCCGGTCGAGCTGCCGCGCATCGCCGATGGCTACATGCACGTGCCAGACGCGCCCGGCTATGGCATTACGCTCAATCAGGAAGTGATCGATCGCTACCGCGTCGACTAGTTGCACGCGACGTGCAGCGCGCGGCTTCTGCCCATACAGAGCAGAGGCCGCGCGTGCCTGTCACCTCACGTCAGCGCGCGGCGCTCAGCGCACGGCGCACCACGTCCGGAATCTCGTACAGCTTGCTGGCGACGTGAATGCCGGCCTCGCGCATCCGCGCGATCTTGGCCGCCGGGCTGCCCTGCGCGCCCTGCACGATCGCCCCCGCATGCCCGAAGCGCACGCCCTGCATCCGATCGGCGAAGCGCCCGGCGACGAACGCGATCACGGGCAGCGCCGGGCGGTTGCGCTCGACATACTCGGCCAAGCGTTCTTCCATCGTCCCGCCCGGCTCCGAGAACATCACCACTGCATCCGTGTCCGGATCAGCCTCATACAGCGGCATCAGATCGAGGATCGTCGAGCCGATGATCGGATCGCCTCCGATGCTCACGCACGTGCTCTGCCCGATCCCGGACTGCGTGAGCAGATTGGCGATCTCGGTCATCATGCCGCCACTGCGCGAGACCACCCCCACTCTGCCCGGCGTGTAGGCGCGCAGCACCGCCGCCGCCGATCCCCCCGCCATGCCGACGCGCGTTTGCCCGGGCGAGATGATGCCCAGCGTGTTCGGCCCGACGATGCGCGCGTTGCGCTGCGCCGCATGCTCGATCATCGCCACCACATCGCGCCGGGGAATGCGCTCTGTGACGACCACCAGCAGGCGGATGCCGCTGGCCAGCGCCTCCAGCGCAGCATCCAGCGCGAAGGCCGGCGGCACCGAGATCACGCTGGCATCGATCGCGTGGGCGGTCGTCGCCTCGCGCACGGTGTCGAACACCGGCACGCCATGCACCGTCATGCCGCCCTTGCCCGGCGTGACCCCCGCGACGATGCGCGCGCCATAGGCGATGGACTCGGCGGTGAAGGTGGCCGCCTCGCGCCCGGTGATGCCCTGTACCAGAATGCGCGTGTGAACGTCCGCCAGTATCGTCATACGATCTTCTCGATCACCTGTTCAATCGAGGTCTCCCGCCCGAAGTAGCGCACGCCGTAGTGGTCGAGCAGGCGGTATCCCTCGTCTTCCCACGAACCGGGAATCCGGAAGGCCGCGATCACCGACTTCGGCTCGCGCCCCAGCTCCAGAATCCCCTTGATGACACCACGCGCCACCAAATCGACGCGCGTATTGCTGACCACGTTCATGATCACCACTAGGCGGTCCACCTGCGGCTGGCTGAGGATGAGCTTGGTCAGCTCGCAGATCTTCCACACGCTGGGGTTGCCGCCGATTTCGCAGTAGTTGGCCGGCTTCAGCCCAGCATCCAGCAGCGCATCCATCGTCGTCAGGCTGGCGCCGCCCCCGCCGATCAGCAGGCCGATGTTGCCCTCAAACGGGATCAGCCGGCCTGCCACGCCACGATGATCGGCCTGATCGATCTCCAGCGCGCGCTGCTCGAACGCGCTGCGGCGGCTGGCGAGGCTGGCGCTGAACGGTGCCGCTTCGATCAACGCCTTCTGCCGGTAGGCCGCGTCATCGTCCAGCTCGAAATGCACATCGGCCACCCACCACCGCCCGCTCTCGTCCAGCACCACCGGGTTGCATTCCAGCAGCAGCGCATCCGACTGCGAGAAGGCCTCTGCCACCTGCCGGATCAGCCCGCTCAACTGCGCGAACGCCTTGCCCTGCAGGCCCAGCCCGCTGGCCGCCTCCCGCCCGATGTAATCCGAAAGCGCATTCGTCGCGAAGGGCACGCGGCCCACCCCGCGCACAGACTCGATCTCGATGCCGCCATCACCAGACGTCAGCACCACAGCAGAGCGCGACGCACTGTCATAGGTGGCGCCGACGAAAAACTCCCGCGCGATCTGCAGCCGGCGCTCGACCAGCACGCGCTCGACCGGATAGCCGCGCACCTCCATCGCCAGCAGATCGCGCGCAGCGGCCTCGGCCTGCTCCGGCGTGTCCGCGAAACGGATGCCGCCCGCTTTCATGCGCCCGCCTGTCGGCACCTGCGCCTTGATGACGATCGGCGCGCCGATCGCCTCGGCTGCCGCCCGTGCGTCCTGCGCGCTGTCCGCGATGCGCCCGTCGGGCACCGGCAGACCGCGCGCGCGCAGCCACGCTTTCGCCTCGTATTCAACGATGATCATCGCTACAACTCGATTCGTGTATGCCGCTGCAGGTGGCAATCCAGATTGATCGCCAGCGGCAGCCCTGCGATATGCGTGGGGTAGTATTCAATCCGCACGTCAGCCGCCGTGTTCACGCCACCGTACCCCTGCGGCCCGATCCCCGTGGCATTGATCCGCTCCAGCAGCTCACGCTCCAGCGCCGCGTAACGCGGATCCGGATGGCGCTGGCCGATCTCGCGCATGAGCGCCTTCTTCGCCAGCAGCGCCGCCATCTCCAGCGTTCCGCCGACGCCCACGCCGACGGTCACCGGTGGGCAGGCGTTCGGCCCAGCCTCCTCCACGCAGCGCACCACCTCGCGCTTCACACCTTCCAGGCCTTCCGCCGGCGTGAGCACGCGCGCCCAGCTCATGTTCTCAGCGCCGAAGCCCTTGGCCGCCACAGTGATGCCCAGCCCGTCCCCCGGCACGATGTTGTAGTGGATCACCGGCGGGGTGTTGTCGCGGGTGTTCTCACGCGCAAACAGCGGCTCCGCCACAATCGACTTGCGCAGGTAGCCCTGCTCGTAGCCCTCGCGCACCCCGCGCGTGACCGCTTCGCGCAGGTCTCCACCGACCAGATGCACATCCTGCCCGATGTCGAGGAAGATCACTGCCATGCCGGTGTCCTGGCACATCGGCATCTGCCGCGCCGACGCCACACGCCGGTTTTCCAGGATGTCGTCCATCGCCATGCGCCCGGCAGGCGAAGGCTCGCTGATGGCGATCGTCTCAAGCTGGATCATCGCCGCCTGCGGCGTGTCGAAGTTGATCGTCTTCACCGCCTGCCGAATGGCATCGCAGATGCGGCTGACCTCGATCTCTCTCATGGCATCACCCGCCGATACGCTTCCCTGCCCTGTTCGTACAGATCGCCGCCATGTGCATCATTGGCGACCATCAGCGGAAAATCCTCGACCACATATCGCCGGATCGCCTCCGTCCCCAGGTCCTCGTAGGCGATCAGCTCCACCGAACGGATGCGCTCGGCGATCAGCGCCGCTGCCCCGCCCACGGCCACCAGATAGACCGCGCCACACCGCACCATCGCCTCGCGCACGGGTGCGCTGCGGCTGCCCTTGCCGATCATGCCCTTCAGCCCGCGTTCCAGCAGCGGAATCGTGTACAGATCGACACGCCCGGCCGTCGTCGGCCCGGCAGAGCCGATCACCGCACCGGGCCGCGCCGGCGATGGCCCGACGTAGTACACCACCTGCCCCTGCGGGTCGAAAGGCAGCGCCTCTCCAGCCGCCAGCGCCTCCACCATCCGCTTGTGCGCTGCATCCCGCGCCGTGTAGACCACGCCCGACAGCAGCACGCGCTCCCCGGCGCGCAGCTCACGCACCAGCGCGTCCGTCAGGGGCGTGCTGATGTGCCGCACATCAGGCATCGCTGCTCCCCGTGGAGGTCAGCACCTCGCCGCTGTAGCGCTTATGGATTCGGATCGCGCCAGCCGGCGCCGCCTTCAGGCACAGCCCGCACAGCGTACACTCATCCTCTTCCTCAGCCTGTATCGCCAGCCGGCCATCGCGCATGGCGAAGATATCGACCGGGCACACCGATGCGATGCGCTGCCCCAGCGCTTCGGGCAGCGCGGTATCGACGATCTCGACCTGAATGAACACACCCATCGGCATCACGCTCGCTTGAGATTGTACTTTTCGACCGTCTTCTCGATCACTTCTACGCCCAGACCGGGCTTGTCTGGCACAAACATGTAGCCATCCACCGGGTGGAACGGCTCGGTCACCAGTTCATGCTGCATCGGGTTCTCGAACGGCTTCATCTCGAAGATCGTCGCGTTGGTGGAGGCAAACGCGACATGCAGGCTGGCCGCGGTGATGATGGCGCTGCTCCAGCAGTGCGGGTCCATCCCCACGTGGTAGCGAGCGGCAAGCTGCGTGATCTGCTGCATGCCGGTGATGCCCTCGGTGCGGCCCGGATCCACCAGGATGACATCGCACACATCCGCCTGCAGCAGCCGAAGGTAATCGGTTCGGTTCCAGAAACGCTCGCCGAAACCGATCATCATGCCGGGCACGGCCTGGCGCAGGTGGGTGTACCCCTCCATATGCTCCGGGGGAAACACGTCCTCCAGCCATGTCAGGTTGTACGGTGCAAACGCCTCCGCCATGCGGATCGCGTAGGGCACGTTCCAGTGCACCTTGGCGCCGATGTCGACGATGAAACCGGCATCGCCGATCGCACTGCGCACTGTGCGGACGAACTCAATGTCGCGGCTGGCGCTCACGCCCAGATTGGCATGCCCCTTCTTGCCGAAGCCAACCTTCACCAGCTTGTAGCCGTTCTGAATGTGCACCGCCAGCTCGGCAGCCATCGCGTCGATCTCAGACGCCTTGGGATGCGTGCTGGCGCAGGTCGGCAGCTTTTCCTGCTGCTTTCCGCCCAGCAGCTGGACCAGCGGCACGCCCAGCAGCTTGCCCTTCAGATCCCACAGCGCCATATCCAGCGCGCTGATGGCGAAGGCTGCGATGCCGCCCACATCACCGTACCACCACACCTGCCCGCGCAGCATGTTCCACAACGCTTCGTTGTCCAGGGGGTTCTGACCGATCAGCAGATCCGTCAGCCCGTTTTCCAGCAGCGCCACCGTCGCGTGGGTCGACTCGCGAAACTGCGTGATCGCCTCGCCCCAGCCCACTGTGCCATCGCTGGCCTCGATGCGCGCGAGCGTGATGTAACGCGTGACGTTGTTGTCGTTCGGCTCAGGATAGCCGAGGGGGTACACGTCGATCCTGCGGATGGAAATCGTCATGGCGATGGACTCTCTCAGATCAGATCTTGTATATTTTCGCAAAGATTATACATAATATAGCGGGTCGTGTGTCGCTTGTCAAAAACCGGCTGAAAAGTAAGATAAGGCGAGAGGTGCGTTCGACCTGGCGATTCCCGCCGCTGGAGCACGCGCTGGAGAGCTAGAGGTGCGGTCGTGACGAAGCGCGCAAATCAGAAGACCAAGATGGATCAGATCGTGGAGACCCTGCGCGAAGCGGTCCTGATGGGCGAATTCGAGAGCGGAACGCGCCTGCTGCAGGAAGAACTGGCTGAACGCTTCAACACCAGTTCCACGCCCATCCGCGAAGCGCTGCGCCAGCTTCAGGCGGAGGGAATCCTCGAACACAGCCCGTACCGCGGCGTACAGGTCGCCGAAGTGCGGATGGAGGACGTTCGCGAGATCTACATGGTGCGGGCGGTGATGGAACCCTTCGCCACGCGCCTGGCCGTCCCCTACATCAGCGGCGCGAATCTGGAGCAGTTGCGCGCACTCCAGGCGGAAATGCGCACCTACGAGGCGAACGGTGAAGCAGCGCGTCTGCGCAAGGCGAACTACGAATTCCACCTGATGATCTACGAGGCGGCAAACATGCCGTATACCCTCAAAATCATCAAGAGTCTGTGGGCCATGTGCCCGTGGGACGCGCTGTACGTGCTGCCGGGGCGCGTGCCGAAGTCGCTGGAAGAACATGAGCGCATTCTCGAGGCGATTGCCGAAGAGAATGTGCGCCTGGCCGGGCAGCGCGTGCAGGAACACATTGAGTATGCAGCTGCGGCCCTGGCGGACTACATCGACAGGCACCGCTGACAATCGCCCTGGCACGGATGCGCCACCGGCGTGGATTGAGGAGCGTTATGGCAGTTGACATCGTCATGCCCAATCTGGGCTTCGATACTCAGTCCGGCCGGCTGATCGAATGGCTGAAGCAGCCCGGCGAAAACGTGCGTGCCGGAGAAGCGATCGCCATCATCGAGTCGGACAAGGCGAATGTCGAGCTGGAGAGCGTCGCGGCGGGCACGCTGCTGGAAGTGCTGGCGGCGCCGGGCAGCGACATCCCGATCGGCGCCATCATCGCGCGCGTGGGCAGCGCCAGCGAGCGCAGCGCGGCGCAGGCGCCCGCAGCATCAGCCACGCCGGTGGTCGCGCCCGCTGCAGAAGTTTCGCCGGTTGCACGACGCCTGGCCGAGGAACACGGCATCGATCTGGCGAAGATCACCGGCTCCGGGCCGGGCGGGCGTATCATGCGCGGAGATATCGAAGCGGCTATCCCGCCGCGCCCCGCAGCACCGCCGGCAGCCGGCCCGCTCGCCCTGCCCCGTGTGCGCAAGGCCGCGCGTGAAGCAGGCGTGCAGCTCACCAGCATCCCGGCGACGGGTGCGCACGGCCAGATCACGATGGAGGATCTGCAGCGCCATCTGGCCGCCGCCAGTGCAGCCGCCGCCCCTCAGGCAGTGGAGACGCCGCCACCCGCCGCGCCGCCTGCCGAGGGCGTGCGTCAGGTCACGCTCAGCCGCGCGCGCCGCACCATCGGCGAACGACTGAGCAAGAGCATGCGCGAGGCGCCGCACTTCTACGTCTCCGGTGAGTTCGACGTCGATGCCGCTGTGCGAAGCCTGCCGGATGGCATCCGCATCAATGACGTGCTGCAGTATCTCGCCGTGCAGGCGCTGCTGGGCACACCAGCGCTGAATGCCACCTTCGAGGACGGGCAGCTCCTCCAGCATGAACATGTCCACCTCGGCATCGCCGTCGCGCTGGAAGACACGCTGCTGACGCCGGTGCTGCGCGGCGCCGAACGCTACTCCCTGCGCGGGCTGGCCACAGAAAGCCGGGCGCTGATCGAGCGCGCGCGCAGCGGCCGACTGCGACCGGAGGATCTGCAGGGCGGGACGTTCACCGTCAGCAACCTGGGCGTCATCCGGCAGGTGGAGCACTTCACCGCCGTGATCAACCCGCCGCAGGTCGCCATTCTCGCCATCGGGTCCGTGCGGCAGCGCCCCGTGGTGATCGGCGGCGGCCTGCATGTTCGCCACACCGTGTTTCTCACCCTCAGCGGCGATCACCGCGCCGTGGACGGCATGCACCTGGCGCGCTTCCTGGCCGCCTTTCAGCAGCAGCTTGATCAGTTGAGCATCTAGGGGATGGCAATGGAAGAGGAAGGTTCGGTCACCTCGCTGGCAGGGGACACCCGTCAGCGACTGCTGCAGCAAATGATGGAAATCCGCGCTTCAGAGGAGCGCATCCAGGGATTGTTTCTGGAAAACCTCATTCGCGGCACCACACACCTGTGCATCGGGCAGGAAGCATGCAGCGTCGGCGTCGCCGCCGTGCTGCAGCCGGGCGACACCGTCACCTGCACCTATCGCGGGCATGGTCATGCCATGGCGATGGGCATGTCGATGAAGGCAATGCTCGCCGAGATGATGGGCAAGGCCAGCGGCGCATGCCAGGGCAAGGGCGGCAGCATGCACATGACCGACGCTTCGCTCGGCCTGCTGGGGGCCAACGCCATCGTCGGCGCGCAGCTCCCGATCGCTGTTGGCGCGGCGCTGACAGCGCAGGTCACAGGCAAGCGCAACATCGCCATCACCTTCTTCGGCGAAGGCGCGGCCAACATCGGTGCGTTTCACGAGGCACTCAATCTGGCCTCGGTCTGGAAACTACCCGTGCTGTTCATCTGCGAGAACAACCTGTATGGCGAATACAGCGCCATGCACCTCACCACGCCAGTCGCCAACATCGCAGACCGCGCAGCGGCCTACGGCATGCCCGGCATCATCATCGACGGCCAGGATGTCGAGACGGTCTACCACCAGGTGCGGGAAGTCGCCGAGCGCGCGCGCGCCGGGGGCGGCCCCGCCCTGATCGAGCTCAAGACCTACCGCTTCCGCGGGCACTCGCGCACCGATCAGGCCCCCTATCGCCCGGCAGGCGAGCTTGACCGCTGGCTCAAACGCGATCCGATCGTCATCCTCAAGAATAAGATGATCGCGGACGGCCAGCTTGATGAGACCGAGTTTGACGAACTGCACGGCGCGATTGAACGCACGGTGCACGACGCCGTGGAATGGGCGAAAGCCGAACCCTACCCCGCACTTGACGCGCTGACTCGCGATATCTACTACGAAGGGTGATGCTGCTCATGCCGAAAATGACTTACCGCGAGGCGGCGACCCGGGCGATGGCCGATGCCATGCGCGCCGATGAGAAGGTGGTGCTCTTTGGCGAGGATGTCGCCGTCGCTGGCGGTGTGTTCAAGGTGTCGCCTGGGCTGTACGAGGAGTTTGGTCCGCTGCGCGTGCGCGACACCCCCATCTCCGAGCAGGCGTTCATCGGCGCGGCGCTGGGCGCGGCCATCACCGGGCTGAGGCCAATCGCCGAGCTGATGTTCGCCGACTTCATCCCGGTGGCGATGGATCAGATCGTCAACCAGATCGCGAAGTACCGCTACATGAGCGGCGGACAGTTCATCGTGCCGGTCACCATCCGCGCGGCGCAGGGCGCTGGCGCCGGTTTCGGGACGCAGCACTCGCAGTGCGCCGAGTCCTGGCTGATGAACATTCCGGGGCTGAAGATCGTCGTGCCAGGCACCGTCGCCGACATGTACGGCCTGCTCTACAGCGCCATCATCGACAACAATCCGGTGATCGTGCTCGAGCACAAGGTGCTTTACAACCTCGCTGAGGAGGTGCCGGACGTGCTCCAGCCTGTGCCGCTGGGTAAGGCGGTCGTGCGCCGCCCGGGCCGCGATGTCACCATCGTCGCGACACAGCTCGTCATGCATCGTGCGCTGGAAGCAGCCGCCACGCTCGCACAGGAGGGGATCGAAGCGGAGATCATCGATCTGCGCTCGATGGCGCCGCTGGACGAGGAGGCCATCCTCAGCTCGGTCGCCCGCACGCACCGGCTGCTGGTCGTCGAGGAAGCGCCACACGCAGGTGGCTGGGGCGGCGACATCGTCTCGCTCGTGGCCGACAAGGGCATCTACTGGCTGGAAGCCCCGGTCCGGCGCGTCAATATGGGCGGCGCGCTGGTCGCCTACAGCTCGGTGCTGGAAGACGAGGTTGTGCCAAAGCCCGCCCGCATCGCCCAGGCCGTGCGCGACCTGCTGGCGGAATAGAGTCTGAACACCATCGACTTTTGTTCACGAAAGGGGTTTGCCAGATCATGCGACTGACCGCAAGCGCGTATTCTTTCGAGGTGCTGCCGCTGGACGCCTGCCTGACCATCGTGCGGAGCATGGGATTCACCAGCGCCGATCTCTCCGGCTTCCACAATCGCGGACGGGCCAGCATCGAGCCGGAAGCGATCCTCAACGATCCGCAGGGCAGCGCAGATCACGTGCGCGCGCTGCTGGACCGGCACGAGCTGCACTGCGGCGACTTCTTCCCGCAGTTCGGCTCATCTCCCGCAGAGCATGGACTGAACGACCCCGACCCCGCCATCCGGGAGAAGAACCGCGCATACATCCGCGCCATCGCGCAGTTCTGCAAGCTGGCGCACATCCCCGGCATGACCATCCTGCCCGGCGTGGATCACCTCGGTTATTCGCACGAGGACAACCTGCGCCGATCGGGCGAAGAACTGCGCCTGGCCACCGAAATCGCCGGCGAATATGGCGTCGAGGTGCGCTTCGAAGCGCACATGGGGTCCGTCGCACAGACGCCTGAGCTGGCGATCCGGCTGGTCGAGGAGTTTGCGCCCGCCGCACGCTTCGCGCTGGACTACTCGCACTTCACGCTGCAGTACATCCCGCTGGAGCGCATCCACGCCATGATCCCCTATACCGGTCATGTGCATGTGCGCCCTTCGCGCGATGGCAAGCTGCAGACGCGCTATGCCGAGAACACCATCCCGTGGGTGGAGATCATCGACCGGCTGCGCGCCGTCAACTACCGGGGCATGCTGTCGCTGGAATACGTCCATTCGTCGTGGTTTGACCTCAACGAGTGCGACACGCTGAATGAAACCTGGATCACGAAAGAGGCGCTGCTGCCGTACGTCGGCAGCGTGTAACAGCCGTCACCTATGCGCGGAGTGGCTGCCGACGTGTCGCTCAGCCACTCCGCCCCCCAGGCAGCGCCCGCCGCGCACAATCCACTGCTCGTTCGGCGAAAGATCCGGCGCAACTGCAGCGTCTGTTCTGTGCTGCAAATCGCCTATAATCCTCGCATTCGCGCAGTATGCACGCGCTTCAGGGATATCGATGTTCAACCAGCGGATCGCGCTGATCTCTTACCACACCTGCCCGCTCGCTTCTGAAGAAGGCAAAGAGACGGGCGGCATGAATGTCTACGTGCTGGAGCTGGGAAAACGCCTGGCGCAGCGCGGCTGGATCGTGGATGCGTTCACCCGCAGCCAGGACCCGGCCAATCAGAAGATCGTGCCGGTGGTCCCCGGCTTTCGCGTCATTCATCTGCCCGCCGGCCCCGAGGCCACGGTCCCCAAGAAGGAACTGCACCGCTACATCCCGGAGTTCGTCGAGCGCTTTCTCGACTTCACCCGCGAACATGCGCTGCAGTACGCCCTGCTCGACTGCCACTACTACCTCTCCGGCCTGATCGGGCTGGAGATCCAGCGCGTGCACAATCTGCCGCTCATCATGACCTTCCACACCCTGGCGCTGATGAAGAACCTCGTCGCCCGGGATGAGCTTGAGAAGGAATCCCGCGAGCGCATCGAGTCCGAGATGCTGCTGGTGCAGCGTGCAGATGCCGTCATCGCCCCCAGCCGCAACGAGAAGGAGTATCTGCAGTATCTTTATGAGACCGATCCCGCGCGTATTCACGTCGTGCATCCCGGCGTCGATCTTGCGCTGTTTCGGCCACTGCCCCAGGCGCAGGCCAAAGCCGCCGTCAACGCCGCCCCCGATGACCCGATCATCCTGTTCGTTGGCCGCATCGAGCCGCTCAAAGGCATCGATGGCCTGCTCTACGCGCTCAAGATCCTGAACGGCCGCAACCCCAGGTTGCGAGTCTGCCTGTGGATCGTCGGCGGGGATATCTCCCAGCCGGTGGCGCAGTGGTCGAAAGAGCTGCAGAAGCTGGAACACCTGCGCCGCATGCTCAAGCTGCATTCGCTGGTGCGCTTCGTCGGCCAGCGGCCTCAGCATGAGCTGCCAAACTACTACAACGCATCAGATCTCGTCGTGATGAACTCGCACTACGAATCCTTCAGCATGACCGCCGCCGAGGCAATGGCATGCGGCGTGCCGGTCATCACCACCAATGTCGCCGGCGTGTCGATGCTGATGGACGATCAGCGTGATGCGCTCATCACCTCCGTCAACAACCCGCTGCTGCTTGCGGAGAAGATCGAGCAGCTGCTGTTTCAGCCGGACGTGCGCGAGGCCCTGCGCGAGGCCCTGCGCGACAACGTCGAACGACTGACCTGGGACACAACCGCAGACGCGCTGATTGACTTATACGGGCGGCTCATCCCCGTCCATCCACACGCATAGGAGACGCATGTCCGTCTACATTTTCCGGCACGGCATGGCGGTGCATCCGCATGAGGGCTACGGCAGCCGCGTGCTCACGGCAGAACTGCTGCCGGAGGGCATCCCGCCGATCCGGCGGCTGGCACACTACCTGCGCGGCGTTCCCTCTGACTATCAGGCCTGCTCGGAGGTACTGCGCTGCCGCCAGACCGCCGGCATCGTCACTGAGATCACCGGGAAGCCATTTGTAATCGATCCACGCCTGCGCGAGTATCATCAGGAGCGCTTCGAGGAACTCGCAGAGCGCACACGCACATTCGCTGACGAGCTGGCGCAGCGCCGCGCCAGTAATCCGCTGGTCTGCACGCATGGCGCCGTGATCGCCGCGCTTCGGCACTATCTGCTGGATGGCAGCTTCGAGCGCCGGCACGAAACCGACTACGTGCAAACCGGGCAGATGCTCGTCATCCATGATGACAATGCGGTCGAGGTGCTGGATTTCAACGACGGGAGTGTGGTCTGAATGCGCATCATGGTGATCGCCCCCCATCCTGACGACGACGTCATCGGCTGTGGCGGCAGCATCATTCAGCACGTCCGGCGCGGAGACAGCGTGCACGTCGTGTACGTGACCTCCGGCGAACATGGCAGCCCGGTGCACGCCCCGCAGGAACTGGCGCGCATCCGCGAGCAGGAAGCGGCCCAGGGCGCGGCACTGCTCGGCGTGACGAACACCACTTTCCTGCGCCAGCCGGATGGCAATGTCAGCTACAGCATCGACCTCGTCAATCGTTTTGTCGCGCTGTTCCGCACCGAACGTCCGGAGGTGCTCTACCTGCCCCATTCCGCCGACGGCCACAGCGATCACCGCCAGGCGTTCGCCGTGGTGATGGAGGCCGCCGGGCGCGCGCAGGGCTACAGCTTCCCGGAACTGGGCGGCGCGGCGTGGCCGATCACGACGATCCTCGGCTACGAGGTGTGGACGCCGCTGACCCGTCTGCAGTACGTGTGCGACATCAGCGACGCCATCGAGGCCAAGCTGAACGCGCTGCGCGAACACCGCTCGCAGCTCGCCAACATTCGCTACGACGAGGCCGTGCGCAGCCTGAACCGCTTTCGCGGCGCAATGACCGAAAGCGGGGAGTACTGCGAGTGCTTTGAGGTGCTCAAGGTCTCCCGCTTATTCTGAGGGCGATAGGCATCCTCATCCGACGAACGACAGCGCCGGCTGCGTATTGCGGGCGATCACCCGCCCGCGTGACAGCACTGCCGACGGGATCACCTGAAAGCGCAGCGCATCGAAGGCGGTCGAGACCGGCAGCACCACCAGGTCTGCAGAGCCACCCTCGCGGATGCCGTAATTGGCCACATTCAGCGAACGCGCGCCGCCTTCTGTGATCATGCCGAAGCACGCGTCGATCTCATCCAGCCCGGTCATCTGCGACACGTGCACGGTCATATGCGCCACGCCGATCATGCTGCCGGTGCCGAAGATGTACCACGGGTCATAGATGCAGTCCTGCCCCACGCTGACGTTGACGCCGTTCCTGACCAGTTCCTTGATGCGCGTCAGCCCGCGCCGCTTCGGATAGCTGTCCTGCCGGCCCTGCAGCGTGATGTTGATCAGCGGATTGGCGATGAAATTGATGTTGGTCCGCCGCAGAAAGCCCATCAGCTTGAAGGCATAGCTGTCGTTGTACGAGCCGAAGGCTGTGGTGTGGCTGGCCGAGACGCGCTCGCCACCGCCGCGCTTGATCGCCTCCGCCACGATCACTTCCAGAAAGCGTGATTGGTCATCATCCACTTCGTCGCAGTGCACGTCAATCAGCCGATCGTACTGTTCCGCCAGATCGAACACGCGATGGATCGAGCGCACGCCGTCCTCCCGGGTGAGCTCGTAATGGGGGATGCCGCCAACCGCATCTGCACCGCGGCGCAGCGCTTCCTCCAGCAGCCGCTCGTTCTCAGGCCGCGAATACACCCCGTCCTGCGGAAATGCGACCACCTGCAGTGTCGTCCAGTCGCGCACCTGCTCGCGCAGCTCCAGCAGTGCGTCCAGCGCGATCAGGCGCGGTTCCGTCACATCGACATGCGTGCGCACGTACAGCACCCCGTGCGTCGCCATCAGCTGCAGCGCTTCCAGCGCCCGCGCCTGCACATCCGCCTTCGTCAGCGATGGCTTGCGCTCGCCCCAGATCTGAATGCCCTCAAACAGCGTGCCGCTGGAGTTGAAGCGCGGCTGCCCGGCTGCCAGCACCGAGTCCAGATGGATGTGCGACTCGACGAAGGGCGGCGTCACCAGCCCGCCGCGGCAGTCGATGCGCTCGCTGATCGCCGGGGCATCGATCGCCGGCGCGATCCGGACGATCCGTCCCGCGTCGATCAGAATATCGACTTCCTCGGCATGGGCGCGCAGACGGCAGTTCTGAAGAAGAAGAGTGCTCATGACGACTCCTGGAAGGTTGGCACAGAGAACGCGAGCAAAGTTTGTCGAATCCTCGCGAATTATGCTAAATTCCATTGGTTGCATTTTAAGATGCATCCATCCTTACCCTCACCCTCCTGGAGGAAATGATGAAACTTCGGTCCGTGTTGGCTGGATTTGTGCTGCTTGGCAGCCTCGCGCTTGGCTCACTGGCCACCGCGCAGGACGAGCCGCTCAAGGTGTTCGGCGCCTTTGCCACGCCCATCGAGGAACCGTGGGATGGCGTCATTCACACGGCGCTGCAGGCCGCGGCGGATGATGGACGCATCGAGTACAGCTATCAGGATGAGATCGGCTACTCTGGTGACATGGAGATTATTCTGCGCGAAGTGGCCGATGCCGAGGCCCCGGACATCATCTTCGGTGACGCCTTCGGCAATGAGGAGGCCGTGCGCCGCGTGGCCCGCGACTATCCGGAAATCGCCTTCGTGTTCGGCTCTGGACTGGGGCCGGCACAGCCCAATCTTTCGGTGTTCGACAACTGGATCCACGAGCCGGCTTATCTCAGCGGCCTGTATGCCGGCGCGCTGACGGAAAGCGGCGTGATCGGCGTGGTCGGCGGCTATCCGGTCCCGGAGGTCAACCGCATCGTCAACGCCTTCGTTCAGGGCGTGTCCGAGAGCAACGCCGATGCCACCGTGCTCGTCACCTTCATCAACAGCTGGTTTGACCCGGCGGCGGCGCAGGAAGCGGCGCTGGCGCAGGTCGATGCCGGCGCGGACGTGCTCTTCGCGGAGCGCTTCGGCCCGATCGATGTGGCGGCGGAAGCCGGCCTGCTGGCCTTCGGCAGCATGAGCGATCAGAATGCGCTCGCGCCCGACACCGTCGTCACGGGCCCGGTGTGGGACATGGGTCCGACGGTCGACTTCGTCATCAATCAGGTGGCGGCGGGCAGCTACACCGGCCTCGATCTCAAGGACTTCTCGATGATGGCCTACGGTGGCGCCAGCCTGGCCCCGCTGCATGGCTTCGAAGATGTGCTCGATGCCGATCTGATCGAGCTGGTGAGCGCGCGTGAGCAGGAGATCATCGACGGCCTGTTCCGCGTCAACATCGACGAGGCCATCCCGGCAGGCGCCATCGTCCCCGGTGATGCCACCATCGGCGGCTAGTTCCGCTTTTCGCTGTCCGTCTTCCTTCCTCCGGGACGAGTCTCGGGGAAGGAAGATGGCAGCGGACCCGCAGCACTTCGCCTCGACACCGCCACGGCCCCTCATATGCCACCGATCATCGAAATGCACGGCATCACCAAACGCTTCGGCGGGGTGACCGCCAACGACGCCATCAACTTCAGCATCGAACCCGGCGAGATTCACGCGCTGCTGGGCGAGAATGGCGCCGGCAAATCCACGCTGATGAAGATCCTCTACGGCCTCTACCAGCCGGACTCTGGCGAAATCCGCATCGCCGGCCAGCCCGCGCGGCTGGCTTCACCGGCTCAGGCCATCCGCAGCGGCATCGGCTTCGTCTCGCAGCACTTCGCGCTCGTGCCTCGCTTCACCGTCGCGGAGAATGTCGTGCTCGGCCAGGAGCGCGCCGCCGTGCTCGATCCTGCCGCGATGACAGAGCGGGTGCGCAGGACGGCAGACTCACTGCGCATGTCGCTCGATCTCAGCGCCGTCGTTGGCCGGCTGTCGGTGGGCGAACAGCAGCGCGTGGAGATCCTCAAGGCGCTCTACCGTGAATGCCGTGTGCTCATCATGGACGAGCCAACGGCTGTACTGGCCCCCGGAGATATCGCCGCGCTGTTCGAGATCCTGCGCTCCCTGCGCGAGCGCGGCATGTCCGTCATCATCATCACGCACAAACTCGATGAGGTGTTCGAAATCAGCCAACGCGTGACGGTGCTGCGGCATGGACGGGTGGTCGGCCAGGCGGACACACGCTCGACCACGCCGGCGGCGCTGGCGCAGATGATGGTTGGCCGGCAGACCGTCGCCGTCGCTCGCAATCTCGATCACCGCCGCCAGCCGAAAGTGGGCCTGTCTGTGCGCGATCTGCGCCTGACCGACAAGAGCGGCGGGCTGCGCCTGCGCGGCCTCAGCCTGGAGGTGCACGCCGGTGAGGTGGTCGGCATCGCCGGCGTGGCTGGCAACGGACAAAGTGAGCTGGTGTCCGTGCTCACCGGCATGGCCGCGCCAGACTCCGGCACGGTGCTGGCGGGCGACACACCGCTGCCCCTGCGCGACCCCAAGGCGCTCTCGCGGCTGAAGATCGCCCGCATCCCGGAAGACCGACTCAAGGGCGTGATCGGCGATCTGTCTGTGGAAGACAATCTCATGCTGGAGAACGTCGAACACTTCACCCGGCGCGGACATCTCAGCCGCTCGCACATCCGCCAGAATGCCGAGCAGCTCATCCGCGACTTCCAGATCAAGGCCGCGCCGACGGACATGGCGCGCACGCTTTCCGGCGGCAACATTCAGAAGATCATCCTTGCGCGCTCACTCGGCCATGCTCCTGAGGTCGTCATCGCCGCACAGCCCACACGTGGCCTCGATATCGGCGCGACCGAGTATGTGCATCAGAAGCTGCTGGAACAGAAGGAACGCGGCGCCGCCATCCTGCTGATCTCGGAGGATCTGGAGGAAGTGCTGCTGCTCAGCGACAGAATCCTGGTGATCTACGAGGGGGAGATTGTCGGTGAGCAGGCAGCAGAAGACGCCAGCATCGAGCACATCGGCGCGCTCATGACAGGAGCACATCATGCATAGACTGAGAATTGAGCGTGCCCCCGCGCCGCTGTGGATGCGCCCACTGATCCCGGTCATCGCCGTCGTGATCACTTTCGCCCTGGTGAGCGTGCTCATCCTGTGGGCGGGCGCCAACCCGTTTGCCGCGGTGGTCGAGCTGCTGATCAACCCGCTCACGCGCGCCGGCGCTCGTGCCGACATCCTCATGCTGGCGACGCCCATCCTGCTGACGGGGACGTCGGTGGCTGTCGCCTTTCTGGCCGGCTACTACAACATTGGCGCGGAGGGCCAGCTCTATGCCGGAGCCATCTTCGCCGCATGGATCGGCGCGAATGCGGAGGGCCTGCATCCGGCGGTCGCCATTGGGCTGATGCTGGCCGCTGGTTTTGCCGCCGGCATGCTCTGGGCGCTGCTGCCGGCACTGCTCAAGACCCGGCTGTCTGTTGACGAGGTGGTGACAACACTGCTGCTCAACTCGGTGATGCTTTTTCTCATCAGCGCGCTGCTCAACGGACCCTGGCGCGATCCCGTCAGCGGCTGGCCACAGTCGCCTACGATCGCGCTGAACGCGCAGTTTCCCGTGCTCATCCCTCGATCCCGCGTGCACTTCGGGTTCATTGTGGCCGTCGTCACGCTGCTTGCGGTGTGGTGGATGCTCATGCGCACGCGCTTCGGGCTGGAGCTGCGTGCCATCGGCAAGAATCGTGAGGCGGCGCAGTTCCTCGGCATCCCCGTGCGCCGGCGTGTGCTGGCGGCTGCGCTCATCAGCGGAGGCATCGCCGGGCTGGCGGGCGTGAGCGAGGTGGGTGGCATCCACTACTACCTGATCGGCACGCTCTCGCCGGGATTCGGCTACACCGGCATCATCGTCGCCACACTGGGCACGCTCTCCATGCCCGGCGTGATGCTGTCGGCGCTCTTTCTGGCGCTCATCAGTCGCGGGGCAATCTCCGCCAGCCGCGAACTGAGCGTACCGGTTTATCTGAGCGACATCATCCAGGCAGCGCTGCTCCTGGTCACGCTGGCCGTGCTGCTGCTCAACCGCTATCGTATCCGCTGGGGGCGCTGATGGACTCGATCTTCGTGCTGTTCGGTGCGATGCTGCGCATCGCCACGCCGATCCTGTTCGGCGCGCTCGGCGAAACGGTGATCGAACGGGCCGGCGTGCTCAACCTCGGCATTGAGGGCACAATGCTGCTGTCGGCCTTCACCGGCTTCGTCGCCGCGCAGCTTTCCGGCTCGCTGTGGATCGGGCTGCTCGTCGGCGTGCTGACCGGCGTGGTGCTCTGCCTGCTGATGGGGCTGCTGTCGGTCACGCTCGGGCTCAATCAGCACGTCAGCGGGCTGGGCATCACCCTGCTGGCCAGCGCCGTCGCACTGTTCGCCTTTCGCCTGCTCTACGGCGGTTCGACCACCCCGCCGGCGCTGGAACAGTCCTTCGAGACGTTCAACCCGTTTCCGGACACCAGCATCGGGCCGGTGTTTGAGCAGCATTGGCTGACGTACCTCGCGCTGCTGTGCGTGCCGCTGGTGAGTTGGCTGCTCAGCCGCACCACATTCGGCCTGCGCCTGCGGGCCGTCGGCGAAAGCCCGGAAGCTGCCGATACCGCAGGCATCAGCGTGCCGCAGATGCGTTACCTGGCGCTGGCGCTGGGCGGCGCGCTGATGGGACTGGGGGGCGCCTTTCTGTCGCTGGCACAGCTCGGTGCGTTCACCCACGGCATCATCAATGGCCGCGGCTGGGTGGCGATCGCCATCGTGATCTTCGGCAACTGGAAGCCCAGCCGGGTGCTGGCCGGCGCGCTGCTCTTTGGTGGTGTGCAGGCGCTGCAGCTTCGCCTGCAGGCGGCCGGCGTGGCGCTGCCCTACGAACTGCTGCTGGCGCTGCCGTACGTGCTCGTGATCGTGGCGATCGCGCTGGTCGGGCGCAATGTCTCGGTGCCCGCCGCGCTGCTCAAGCCATACCGCCGTGAAGGCTGATCACGCGCGCCGCTTCCCTCACCCCACCCCGCAGAGCGAGTTGCGCACGGGCAGGTTTTGCGGACTATCGCAGCCAGTGCACGACTCGCCTGCGCATCAGCACCCGAAACGCGGAGAACGAGCGACATGAGTATTCGCAGGACCACACAGGCGCTGGCCCCGCTGCAGCGCCCGTCCGTTCCAGCCGGACAGTACGATCTGTATCCGGCGTTCAATATCGGCCCGGACAGCATCCACAGTGGTGCGGCGGCGCTGGCGCAGGCGCTGGCACAGCATCGCCGTGTCATCATCGATGGCTATGTCGGCGTGTTCTGGGACGCCCTGCGCGACCTGCTCGATGCCGCCCTGCGCGCACAGGGCATCCGCGCCGTGTGGACGGATGTGCGCGCCGCGCTGCTGCCCGAGCCGGAGATCGACCGCCTGATTGCGCCGTTTCTGGGCGGCACCGACCCCCTTTTCGGCACGCGCTTCACAGGAAGCCTGGCCGACTTCTTCGCCCCGGACCGTCTGTCTGCGCTTCGGCCTGACGATGACGCAGCGCTCTGCATCATCTACGGCTGTGGGGCCGCGCTGGCCGGCTGGGATGATGCGCTGCTGGTCTACGTCGACGTGCCGAAGAACGAGATCCAGTTTCGCGCGCGCGCCGGAAGCATCGCGAACCTCGGCGCAAGCACTGCCGCCGATCCGAAGGGGATGTACAAGCGCTTCGCCTTCGTCGACTGGATCGCGCTCAATGCGCACAAGGCGGCGCTGACCCCGCGCATCGACCTGATCGTCGATGCACAGCGCCCGGATACGCCGGTGTTCACCAGCGGCGCGTCCATGCGCGCGGCGCTCACGACGATGAGCACGACGTGCTTCCGCGTGCGTCCGTGGTTCGAGCCGGGCGCATGGGGGGGACAGTGGATCCGCAAGCACATCCCCACCCTGCCGCAGGACGCGCCCAACTACGCCTGGTCCTTCGAGCTGATCGTGCCCGAAAACGGCCTGATGCTGGAGAGCGGCGGGGTGCTGCTGGAATTCTCGTTCGACTTCCTGATGGCGCATGCACATGAGGCGGTGCTGGGGCGCTCAGCGGCGCGCTTTGGCCGCGACTTCCCGATCCGGTTCGACCTGCTCGACACCTTCGACGGCGGCAATCTGTCGGTGCAGTGCCACCCCCGCCCTGAGTACGCCCTGCAGCACTTCGGGGAGCCCTTCACGCAGGACGAGACCTACTACATCCTCGACTGCCGCGAAGACGCGCGGGTCTATCTCGGGTTCCAGGATGGCGTCGATCCTGTGGCTTTCCGCGCAGCGCTGGAGCACAGTTATCAGCAGGCTGCAGAGCTGGATGTTGATGCCTTTGTGTGCTCATTCCCGGCGCACAGGCACGATCTGTTCCTCATCCCAAGCGGGACCATCCACTGTTCTGGCGCGAACACGCTGGTACTGGAGATCAGCGCCACCCCGTACATCTTCACGTTCAAGATGTACGACTGGCAGCGGCTTGATCTGGATGGCAGCCCTCGCCCGCTCAACATCGAGCGGGCTTTTCACAATCTGCGCTTCGAGCGACAGGGCGCACGCGTTGAGCGCGAACTGATCTCGGCGCCGCGTCTGGCCGCCCAGGGCAGCGGCTGGCGCATGATCCATCTGCCGACGCACCCCGAGCACTTTTACGACGTCCGCCGATATGACATCGACCCCGGCGCTGTGGTGGACGTGGTGACGGATGGATCGCCCCAGGTGATGAATCTGGTCGAAGGCAGCACCATCGTGCTTGAGACCGCGCACGAGACGCGCCAGCGTTTCAGTTTCGCCGAGACGTTCGTCGTCCCAGCAGCAGCGGCGCATTTCCGCCTGGTCAATGACGCCGATACGCCGGCCCGCGTGGTGGTGGGGTTCATGAAGCACGAGGGCGATTGAGCGCGGCAGCGGGCTGGCCGCGCGAAGGCGCGCGTCACAGCGACTGAGCGAGGGATTGACCGGCGGGAGCGGCTGTGCTATATTTCGGCCACTCCACGCGATGGAGGGATGGCCGAGTGGTTTAAGGCAGTGGTCTTGAAAACCACCGTGTCGCTTGGCGGCACCGTGGGTTCGAATCCCACTCCCTCCGCTTCACACCATCAACTCTGGGGAGGTGCCAGAGTGGTCGAATGGGCCCGCCTGCTAAGTGGGTATATGGGGGTAACCCCGTATCGAAGGTTCGAATCCTTTCCTCCCCGCACGATTGGAGCTGACTCGAACAGGCTCCGGGTGAACCGCCAGTAGTGATACTGGCGGTTTTGTTTTGCCCTTGTCCCCGCTTACTCTGCTTCTTGACCGTCCGAATCTCGTCGGTCAGATCGCGCATGTAAGCAAACGGCGTTCTCAATTCCAGCGACACATTCCCTGCATCACTCACAACAACCCGATCGACAACCTGGCGCAGCAGTTCTTTCTGATCCTTGCGCTCCAAGCCATTATACAGCGTTCCGATTCGCGCGATGATTTGGAGCGCCATTTCCAGATTATCAATATGTACTTGATGACTGACCGTCAATGTTTCAAGCGTTCGCCGCACCTGATTGCGACGGTCTTGCCACTCCACCCAGAGCGAGTCCCAGACCTCCTCGCTGATCTTGCCTGCCGCATATAGCCGTGCAGTGCGGCTTTCCTCCTCATCGGTCCATTTCAGCACCGCTTCGAGACGGGCACGCTCATCGGGGCGTGCGCCGCTGATCTTGGTGTTCAGGTCATTGGTGTAGGCTGCCCGCATCAGTGGCAGAAGGTCAGGATCAACTTGGATGCGTGCAAGTTCCCTTCCGACATGTTCATCGATCTCCCTGCACAGGAAACTGACTCCGCCAGCCCTGGCGATCCGGTAGTAGGGTGTTCCTCCGCCAGCACGCCCAGCATTCGATGTGGAACCCGTTAGCCGTGTCGCTTTGCCCTCCCTATTCCTGTAGTAGATCAACCCTGAGAGCAGGTAGTCCTGATTGCGGCGCACCGTTCGATGGTTGTTCCGCCGTTCCAGTATTGCCAACCCGCGTTCAAACTCCTCCGTCGATATCAGCGGTTCCCATGTTCCACGCAGCGTTTTCGGCGCGATCTCGTTCCGCTTGCTGACCACCCAACCCGCATATGCCCAATTATGGAAGATGGTGGACAGAGTGTTGACGTTCTGCTTGCGTTTGCCGGTTGCCGTGATTTCGACGAATGGACGTCCACGCCGATAGCTATAGCCTCGTGCATGCAGCGCCTCCGCGATCTCAGGGAGTGTCAGGCGATCCTCCAGCAGCA
>CAZZJW010000040.1:0-36715 GCA_964654755.1 uncultured Pleurocapsa sp.
TGTTGCTGCAGCCGCCTTTGGCCATGCATGCCTCAGGCTGCACCCGGCCCACCATGCCGCGCGTTCCCAGCGCATAAGCGAAGTACAGCTTGCCATCCGCTGCCAGCTGCAAACCTGTGACGTTCTGCAGGCCGCTCAGCAGCAGCGCACCGTCACGCCCGCCCGGGGCTGCCAGGTCATACCACTCAATCGACCGGCGCGTGCTGCCGCTGTTGGCCACGTATACCACGCCGTCACCGATTGCCAGCCCCGTCGGGTCCGCCATATCGCCCACAAACGGAGTCACCTCGCCCTCGCGTGTCACCAGCGCGATGTTGTCGCCCAGCATATTGCTCACCAGGAAGCGGTCATCGTCCAGCGCCGCCAGCCCCCACGGGCCCTGCAGGCCCTGCGCCATCACCTCGGCGCCCACACCGCGCACCACCCGCTTGAGCGAGTTGTCGAGATAGTCCGGCGCCCATACCACCGGGCTGGCCGCGTCCCCCTCCACGTACAGCATATGCGCGTTCTCCAGCCCCCAGATGTACGTTCGCGTCTGGCCGGTCTGGCTGTGCGTTTCGTAGATCGTCTGGTCGCCGGTGCAGGCGATGTAAAGAAACTCGTTGAAGAAGGCGATCCCGTTCGGTCGCTGCACGTTGCCCGTCAGCACCTGCAAATCGGCCTGGGTCAGCGGCTCGAAAGCCGCCTCGCCTGCCCCAACCGGAACCTGCGCCAAAGGCGTCGGCGTTTTGCTCGGCGCAGGCGTCGGTGATTGCGCAGAATCCTGCGCTTGTACCGTCAGCGCGAGCATACTCGCCAGCAGGACGCTGGCACAAGGTTTCCACCCCTTCATACGATACCTCATCCTCTGTCTCCGGGCTGAGCACGAGGCAGCGCAATCGAAAACCGCGTCCCCTGCCCCACTTCACTTTCCACCCACACCCGACCACGATGGCTGGCCACGATGGTTTTGACCAGATTCAGGCCCAACCCCGTCCCGGAAATGTGCTCTGCGCCGCGCTGATTGGCGCGGTAGAAGCGCTCGAAGATGCGCTGCTGCTGTTCCGCAGAGATGCCGATCCCCGTATCGCTCACCGAGAAGACCACCTCTCCGCCAGCAGCCTGCGCCTCGACGCGCACCTGGCCGCCCCGCGGGGTGAACTTGACCGCGTTCTCTACCAGGTTGACCAGCGCACGCCCAAACTGATCCACGTCGCACGCGACGTGCGGCAGAGACTCATCCGCACAGGCCGTCAGTACGATCCCGTTGTCTGCGGCAAACTGGCCCATCTCGGCAGCCGCTTCACTGATGATACGCGCAGGCGAAGCGAATTCAAGGACCATCACCCCGTCCCTAAGGCGCTCCAGGTCCAGAATGCCGCGGATGATGCGATGCATGCGCTGCAGCTGGCGATCGATCGTATCGATCGACATCTGCACTTCACTGCTGCCCGTATCGTAGACATCATCGCGCAGCAGGTCCAGATTGACCATCGCCCCCTGAAGCGGGTTCTTCAGATCATGGCTCGTCATGCGCACCATTTCACTCTTCAGCCGGTCCAGCTCCTTGAGCTGCGTGATATCGCTGAGCACGGCCACCCAGCCATCCACCATGCGCTGCCCTCCGAGCGCAGCCGCATGACAACTGTAAATCCGATCGCCAATCTGCGCCTCGTACTGCAGCGTACGATCACGTCGCAGTGTGCGCAGCGCCGCGCGCGGGTCGCTCGGGAATGCGCCAGCAGGCAGCAGTTCGCCAATTGGAGTGCGCTCGGCAGGGATCTGCCCGTGAAACAGCTCGCGCGCCGCCGGATTCGCGAAAACCAGCCGGAAGCCTCGGTCGACCGCGATCACCGGGCTCTCCGTACTGGAAAGCACCGCCTCCAGTTGACCGCGGCTCTGCTCCACACGCAGGGTAAGCGCCGTCTGCTCACCAATCAGCATGCTCTGCGTGATCGCAACCACCGCCTGTGCCGCCAGTAGCTGCAGCAAATAGGCGTCCTCACGATCGAACAGCCGGCCCTGCCGCGATGCCACCACCATCAGCGCACCGACAGGTGCATCTCCAGCCACCAGTGGAGCACACATCACCGCGCCGAAGTACCGCGGCGCATACGCGAAGTCCGGCGGCCCCTTCCACCCGCGCGCGTAATCATCCACCTGCAGAAACTGCCCGGTACGCGCGGCCTCCTGCGCCATTCCTTCGCCACATGCCTCTTCCGGGCCGGGCACAGCCAGCTCGTACGTGGTCCTCAGCCGCAGCGCGTCCCCATCCTTCAGGAAGATGGCCGCGCCATCCGCATCGACCAGACGCGCTGCATCCGCCGCCAGCCGCGCCAACACCTCATCGAGCGCAGTCTGGCCAGCGATCGAAAGCACTACCTGGCGAATGGCATCAACCTCTGTGTTGCGTTCCGCCAGCGGCCGGATGATTTCCTGCTGCAGAATCCCAAGGCCGATCCCCAGTGCTGAAAGCGAGCTGACCATCGTCGCCAGCGCAAATGTCTCCAGCTCCGGGTTCAGAAAGCCGAAGCTCTGCCCGATGATGAAGGCCAGCAACCCGAGCTTCAGGCTGCGCAGCCGGATCTTACGCCGGTTGCGCCAAAGCAGAAATAGTGCCACCCCGTTAAAGATCAGATAGAAGAACAGCAGCGCGCCGCGCTCCTCAAGACGCAGCGCCCCCTGCGCCTCCACTGCAAATGGCAGCGGTGCGCCCGCCGCAGCCAGCAGCAGCCGGTACGCCAGCAGCACTGCCAGCGCCAGCAGCACCAGCAGCCTGAACCGCCGCGTGTACACCTTCACCAGCGCCGCCACCAGCGCGTAGAGCGCGACGCTCGACCCGGTGAAGCCAAACTCCAGCAGCAGCATCGGCAGGGCCGGCACCTCACCGGGCATCACCGCGAAGGCGCTGATCTGGGTCAGAAATGAACCGATATTCCACAGGAACACCAGCCCAAGAAACACGGCAAAGAATTGCGACAACTCGCGGGATGGGTCGTACCACAGCATGACTATGGCGAAGCTGAGCGCCAACGCCAGCGTCAGGCCGTTGATCAGCAGCGTGAGGGCGCTCTCAGGAAGCATCTGGGGTCAGGCAGGTTCGGCAGGGTTGGCGTTCTGCCGTTCGAAGCGATAACCGACACGATGCTCTGTCTGAATGTACACTGGCGATGAGGCATCCCGCTCGATCTTGCGCCGAAGCTGGCTGATGTACACGCGGGGATAATAGATGTCGTTGATGTACTCGCGGCCCCACACCTGCTCCAGCAGCTCGCGCTGGTGCACCACACGGCCCGCATTCTCCATCAGCACCGCCAGTAGCTTGTACTCCGTCGGCGTCAGATGAATGCGCCGTCCGCACACGTACACATGCCTGCGGTGCATGTCCACGCTCAGATAGCCATCGTCGTACTGCTGCTCCGCCTCCGCAGAAGCCATCTGCACACGGCGCAGCAGCGCCTGCACCCGCGCGATGAATTCGTTCAGCCGCACCGGCTTGATCAGATACTCATCAGCGCCGGCGTTCAGCCCGTCGATGATGTCCTTCTCTGTGATGGCGTTGGCAGACAGCATCATGATGGGCGTATCGGCCACCTCGCGGATCCGCCGGCACACCGTCAACCCGTCCATCCCCTCCGGCATGACGATATCCAGCACCACCAGGTCCGGTCGCTCCGCGTGAAAGCTGCGCACCGCTTCCAGGCCGTCGCGGCACAGCACCACGTCGTAGCCATCGCGGGTGAGCTTGCGGCCCAGCGCTTCGCGAATGGCCGCCTCGTCGTCGACAATCATCACCTTCATGCCGGTCTGCCTGTGCTCTGGCTCGCTTTTCTGCAGCATAACACACACCCCTGCGCGCAGGAAATAACGTTCATCGCCACTGTCAATGAAACTGCACAAACTGCAGGCCACATGCGGAGGATGCACGCGCACAAAATCCGTGATAGAATATTTGTTCTAATCAACGGCGCAAATAGCAGCTGCCCGGCGCCGGCATCGTCCGATCGGTGTGAACAGGATGCGTCTCGTGAAGAACCCATTTTCGACCGCACAGCCCGTCTCCAAGAAGCTCAAGATCTGCTTTTTCGGCCCCAGCGGCAGTGGCAAAACCGTCTCGGCACTCACTTTCCCACGGGTGGCGCTGATCGATGCCGAGGGCGGCAGTGACATGTACGCGGGACGGCCCGGCATCGCGCCGTTTTCCATCCTGCGCACCAAGAGTATTCAGGAACTGCGCGAGGCCATCAGCTACATTCGCACCGACAACGGCAGAAGCTTCGACACGCTGGTGATCGACCCGATCACCGTGTTCTACGATGTGCAGAAGGAAGCGCTCTCCCGCGCCTCGCGCACGGGCGACATGACAGTGCGCGAATGGACCCGCGTCAACGGCGCCATGAAGGCGGTCTATGCCGAGCTGTATCAGCTTCCGGTACACGTCGTCGTGATCGCCCGCGAGGCGACGGAGTATGAGACGGTCAACGGTGAGCTGCGCAGAACCGGCGTCAAGGCCGATGCCGACAAGGCGCTGTCTTACGTCTTCGACTTTGTGCTGCGCTTCAGCCCCGATCATACCGCCACCGTCATCAAGAGCCGCGGCGCAGCCCTCGGCGAACAGCAGCGGCTGAGCGTCGTGCACTGGCAGGTGTTCGAAGAAATGGCGCTGGCCTGCAGCCAGGGCGAAACCATCCGCGTGCAGAGCGAGGACGATGCCGTTGAGAGCGCCGCACTGGCAGAGGAATTCCAGGATCGCGACATCGTCACCCGCTTCTTTGAGGCCTGGCACGCGCACGGCCTGGCCACGCGCGATATCCTCGCAGCATTGGGCGTGACCCGCGCAAGCGAATGGCGCTATGGTCTGGCCGCCGCCGATGAGGCAGTGAACGCCTATCACAGCCGCACCAGCCGGCGCGTCGCCAGCGCCAGATAGGCGGCTTCCCGCCGCTCTTCCATGCCCTGCACACGCTCGCCCTTCTCCGCAATGCGCTTCAACGGGAAAATAGGGCATAATCGATGCGGGTTGTTCCATCCGCAGAGTTCGCAGGAGCAGTACATCCATGCCGGCGGCGCCACGCAGAAATCAGGCCCTCTTCCTGCTGTGCATGGCTGTGCTGCTGGCGCTTGCCGCCTGCCAGCAGCAGCCAGCAGACAGCGCCATGATCGTCACTCTGGTGGTCGATGGGCGCGAGCGCGTCATCACCGAGACTCTGCCGCTGACTGTCGCTGAGGTGCTGCGTCGCGAGGAGGTGGAGCTGGGCTCGCTGGACGAAGTCAACCCGCCCCAATTTACGCAGATCGTCGACGGGATGCGCATCACTGTCGCCCGCGTGCGCGAGGACCGACAGTGCGACGAGAGTGAGGTCCCCTACCAGAGCCGCACCATCCTCAACGAGGCGCTCGCGCCCGGCGAGTCCCGGCTCGCCCAGCCCGGCCAAAGCGGCGTCGAGCAGGTGTGCTATCGCGTCACCATTCGCGATGGCGTGGCGCAGGATCCGGTCCCGGTCAGCAGGGTACAACTTGCTGAGCCGCAGGACGAGATCATCTATCTCGGCCCGTCCGGTGAGCTCGATCCCGTCCCGGTCAGTGGCACCCTCGCCTATCTGAGCAACAACAACGCCTGGGTGATGCGCGGCAGCAGCACCAGCAAGCGCATGCTCACGCAGAGCAACGACGCCGACGGTCGCGTCTTCGCGTGGTCACCGGATGGCCGCAGCCTGCTGTACACCCGCAGCGAGTCCAACGCAGACAACACGCTCTTCAACCGTCTGTGGCTGATGCCGGATACCACCATCGAGGGCGCGCCCGTCGCGCTGCTGCCGGAAAACGTGCTCGCCGCCGACTGGGTGCCCAACCAGGTCAACACCGTGTCGTACTCCACCGGCGAAGTGAGCGATGTCGCACCCGGCTGGCGGGCCAACAACGATCTGTTCGTCATGACGATTGATCCCGCCAGCGGCACTGCGCTCGGCGTCGAACCGATCGTGCCTGCCTCAGCGTTCGGGCTGTATAACTGGTGGGGCACGACCTTCCGCTGGTCGCCGGGCGGCAGCGATCTCGCCTGGGTGCGCGCCGACTCCATGGGTCTGGTGGATCTGCAGACCGGGGAGTTCCGGACGCTGCTGAGCTATCCGGTCTTCGAAACCCGCCAGTCGTGGTCATGGCGTGCCACGGTGTCGTTCTCTTCCGATGAAAGCCTCATCCTCACCACTATTCACGGCGCACCGATCGGCAACGAACCGCCGGAGACCAGCCCGGCTTTCCACGTGACGGTGGCGGCAGCGGATGGATCCTTCAGCGCAGAAGTGGCGCAGAACACCGGCATCTGGTCCATGCCGGCGTACTCCCCAGTCATCGCCGATCCGGAGACTGGCGCGACCACTGGCTACATCGCCTACCTGCGCGCGCGTGACCTCTCCAACAGCATCAGCCAGAGTGCAGAATACGATCTCGTGCTGGCGGATCGCGATGGCAGCAACGCCCGCGTGCTCTTCCCCGAAGCAGGACGCACCGGCCTCAACGGCAGCGCCAGCATCACCTGGAGCCCCGACGGCACGCAGCTCGCCTTCATCTATCAGGGAGACCTGTGGCTGATCGATATCGCCTCCGCTGCCGCACACCAGCTCACCCTGGATGGCAGCGCCTCACAGCCCGTATGGACGCGATGAGACGCAGCTTCGTCATCTTCGCGATCGCCCTGCTCACGCTGGCCGCCAGCGCAGCGGCGGCGGGATCGCTGCGGACGCAGCAGGAATGGGCGCTGCGCGGCGTGCGCGACGCCGTGCGTGAGGATGCGCTCCCCTATCGGCTGCCGCGTCTGGGCGTGAACGCGGCGCTTGAGCACTATGACGTCCCAGGATTACACGCGCAGCTCGATCGCATGCAGTCCATCGGCGTGACATGGGTACGGCAGATGGTGCGCTGGGACGCCCTCGCGCCGGAAGCGCACACCATCGACTGGGGAGCCTGGGACGTCATCGCCGATGCCTTCCGCGCGCGGCCCAGCCTGCAGCTTGTCGCGGTGCTCGTCAACAGCCCGGCGTGGGCACGTCTGCCAGCAGCAAACAGCGCCAGCGGCCCGCCCGCAGATCCCGCGGATTTCGCGAATTTCGCAGCGGCCTTTGCCGCGCGTTACGGGGATGTCATCAACATCTACCAGATCTGGGACGAGCCCAATCTGGACGACGCCTGGGGTGGGCTCGATCCTTCGCCCAGCGGCTATCTCGCGCTGCTCAGCGCCGCTTATCCCGCCATCCATGCCGCCGATGCCGACGCGCAGGTGCTGGCCGCAGCGCTCGCGCCGACGGTCGAGACCGGTCCGCACAACCTGCAGGACGTGATCTTCCTCGATGCGCTCCTCAGCCTGGGCGGGCTGGAAGTCATGGACGGAGCCGCCGGCAAACCATACGGGTTCAGTCTGCCGCCCGACGACCGCACCGTCAGCCCGCTCATGCTCAACTTCTCCCGGCTGATCGCACTGCGCGAGGTGCTCGAGCGACACGGCGCGGGCCGCCTGCCCCTCTGGGCCAGCCAGTGGGGCTGGTATGCACAGCGGGAAAGCGCGCCTGCGTCGATCTGGGGCTCAGTCACGCCCACGCAGCAGGCGGACTACACCCTCGCTGCCCTGGACCGCGCCGAACGTGAATGGCCGTGGCTGGGCGGCATGATCCTCGAACAGTGGCAATCCACCGCACCGGATGATCCGCGAGCCGGTTTCGCCCTCATCAGCCCGGATGGCGAAGATCGGCCCGTGATGAGCGCGCTCAGCGCACGCGCACAGCCGCCCAGTGCCAGCAACGGCCTGTACCCTGCCACCACCGACAGCGCGCGCTACAGCGGCGTGTGGACCTTCGGCCCGCTCGGCGCCGACATCGGCTGGGTGGGCGACAGCAGGGTGCGCTTCACCTTCAGCGGCAGCGACATCGCGCTGCGCCTGCGTCAGGGCGATTACGTCGCGCGGCTGTACGCCACCATCGACGGCGCGCCCGCCAACGCGCTCCCCCGCGACAGCGCCGGCAATGCCTTCGTGCTGCTCACCAGTGACACACTGCAGCCGGAGGACGGGCTCGTTCTGTTGGCCTCCAACCTGGGCGGTGGCGAACATGTGCTGGAACTCAGCGCGGACAGTGGTTGGGACCGCTGGGCGCTGCAGGGCTACGCCGTCAGCGATGGCGACCCGGCGGCGTCGCACAACCGCGCACAAACCGCCGTCTTCATCGCGGTGCTGTGCGCCGCTGTGGCCGCCTGCATCAGCGGCGCTGCAGTGCCATGGAGGCGCTGGCTGGCGAGCGCCCGCCCGATCGTGGATGGCATCAGCGCCGCCGCGAATCTGGTTGCATCTTTCATCAGCGCGCTCGTGCTGATGACCGGCATGCTGCTGACATGGTCCGCTGCTGCGCCTGAGTTCTTCCGCCGCGAGCCGGCGCCGCTGCTGGCCGTCGTACTCACCGCCGGCCTGATCTATCTTTCGCCCGGCCTGCTGCTCACGCTGGCCGCAGGAGCCGTGCTGTTCGTGCTGGTCTACCATCGTCCGCTGCACGGCCTGATGCTCACCATTGGCTTCGCACCATTCTTCCTGTTCCCCGTCGAGCTGTTTCGCTTCGCCTTTCCGATGGCGGAGCTCACGCTCGGCATCACTGCTGCGGCGTGGCTGCTGCGCGAGGCAGTATCCTGGGCGCGCGCCCGCCAGAGCGCGATCAGCGGCTACTCCGGCCCGGCGCTGCGCGAACGCCTGCTGTCGCTCCACACGCTGGACATCGCGATGCTGTGCTACGTTCTGCTCGGCGCGTTTGGGCTGACCGTCGCGCAGCAGCGGGCACCGGCACTCACAGAATTGCGCGTGCTGTTCATCGAGCCCGCACTGTTCTATCTCATCCTGCGCCGGACCGCCCGCACCCGCGTCGACGTGCTGATGCTGATCGACGCGCTGCTGACCGCCGCCCTGCTGGTGTGCGCAATCGGACTGGTGCAGGCGGCGCTCGGGCAGGGGATCATACAGGCGGAAGGGGGCGCACGGCGGCTGGCCAGCGTGTACGGATCGCCCAACAACGCTGCGCTCTTTCTCGAACGCGCGTTGGCCTTCGCGCTGGCCTTCGCGCTGTATCCACTGGACAAGCGGCGGCGGGTGGCCGCCATCGCGCTGAGTGGACTGCTGGCCGGGGTCATCGTCCTCACGCAAAGCGCAGGAGCGTTATTCATCGGCATCCCGGCGGCGGCGCTCACGCTGCTGCTGCTCGCCTATGGCCGGCGCGCGCTGCGGCCCATCGCCGCCGCCGCCGCCGCGGGTGCAGGGCTCTTCGCACTGCTCATGTCGAGCGAGCGCTTCTCACGCATCCTCACTGGAGAGGGAACGGCATTTGTGCGCCTGCGCGTGTGGGAAAGCGCGCTGGAGATGCTGCGCGATCATCCGCTCACCGGCATCGGGTTGGATCAGTTCCTCTATCTCTATCGCGGGCGCTATGTCCGGCCCGACGCCTGGCAGGAGCCGAACCTCTCGCATCCGCACCAGATCGCCCTCGACTTCTGGCTGCGCCTCGGCCTGCCCGGGCTGCTGCTGCTGATCGTGCTGCTGATCCTCTTCACCCGCGCAGCCTTGCAGCTGCACCAGCGCGCACGCCAGCACGACGCGCTGACCGCCGCGATGGCCGCCGGGGCGCTCGGTATGATGGCCGGGCTGGTGGCGCATGGCCTGGTCGATAACAGCGTGTTCGTCAACGATCTGGCGCTGGTCTTCGCACTGGCGCTGGGCAGCATCGCCGCGCTCGACCGGCATTCCCATGAAACAGGACAGCGGTCGATGCGATAGTCTCGACATCCGTGTACGGTGGAGATGCCGCCATGAAGGCGAAGGTACGCAAGCTCAGCCTGAGCGTGATGCAGGCCGACGTGCTCGATCAGGACGTCGGCGCCGTGGTGTACGGCACAGATACCGAGCTGCATCTCAGTCCACTCCTGCTTTCCCGGGCCGGCCTCAGCATCGGGCGGGAGATCGCGCTGATCGGCTCATGCCCGCCGGGTGAAGCCGTCATCACCAGCGCAGGCAGCCTGAAAGCCGCGCATATCATCCACGCCGTCGTTCCCCGCTGGGGAGATCCCAGCTCGCGCGGCCGCCTCTCCAGCGCGGTCTTCCACGCGCTGCGCCTGGCAGAGGAGCAGCGCATCCGCAGCCTGGCCTTTCCAGCGCTTTCGACCGGCGCGCTCGGCTTCCCCATCGAGACCAGCGCCAGCGTGCTGATCGGTACGATCATCGACTATTGCTTCGAGCCGCTGCGCGCCCTGCGAAGCATCCGCCTGTGCGTGGACGATGCGCGCACACTGGCCGCCTTCGAGCGCGAACTGGCCGAGCAGCTTCAGGCGCTGGAGGACGAGGCGGCGGATGCGCAGGATAGCCCCTGACTGCGCGCTGTGCTAAACTCACGGGAAGTTTACCGTCACAAGCAGCATTCGGAGACACCGTGCGTGTACTGATCACTGGCGCAAGCGGCTTTCTCGGCTCCCACCTGTGCGACCGCTTCGTGGCGGAGGGCCACGACGTCATCGGCATGGACAACTTCATCACCGGCAATCCGCGCAACATCGCGCATCTGGCCGGCAATCCGCGCTTCCACTTCATCCGCCACGACGTCACCAACTTCATCTACATTGCCGGCGAGCTCGATGCTGTGCTGCACTTTGCCTCTCCCGCCAGCCCGATCGATTATCTCAAGCTGCCGATCCAGACGCTCAAGGTCGGCGCGCTGGGCACGCACAACACGCTCGGCCTGGCCAAGGCGAAAAACGCGCGCTATCTGCTGGCCTCCACCTCCGAAGTCTACGGAGACCCGCTGCAGCACCCGCAGCGCGAAGATTACGCGGGCAATGTCGACCCCATTGGGCCGCGCGGCGTGTACGACGAGGCCAAGCGCTTCGCGGAGGCCATCACCATGGCCTATCACCGCGCACACGGCCTGTCCACGCACATCGTGCGTATCTTCAACACCTACGGTCCGCGAATGCGGCTGGATGATGGCCGCGTCGTGCCGAACTTCATCGGCCAGGCGCTGCGCGGCGAACCGCTCACTGTGTACGGGGATGGCTCGCAGACGCGCAGCTTCCAGTATGTCAGCGATCTGGTCGAGGGCGTGTACCGCCTGCTGCTTTCCGACTTCCACGAGCCGGTCAACATCGGCACGCAGGACGAGCTCTCGATCGTCGAGTTCGCCCGGCTGATCAACCAGCTCACCGGCAACCCCGCCGGCATCACCTTCCGCAGCACCGAGCGCATCAAGGGCGATCCGCAGACGCGCCGCCCAGACTCCAGCCGCGCACGCGCTGTGCTTGACTGGGAGCCGCGCAAGGATCTGAGCGACGGCCTGCGCGAGACCATCAGCTACTTCCGGGAGGTCGTCGAGCGTTGACCGCGTGGGCTGCGCCCCGCCGCCTCCAGCGCGCCCCTGTCGCGATCTGGGCTGCGCTGGCGCTCGCTGCCGGCATCCTGGCGGGCATGCTGCCGGCTGCGCTGTCCGCTGCCCTGATCGCAGCGGTCGCCCTGCTGACAGCCGCAGGCATCACCCCGCTCGCCCCGCTGATGCTGATGCTGATCGTCAGCCCGCTGCGCGCACTCATCGCGACAGAACGTCCGGGGCTGCTTCCGGTCGATGCCGGCCAGCTGGCCTTCGGGCTGTTCGTCGGCGCATGGCTGGTGCATCGACTGGTCGTGCGGCGCACCCTGCTCCACTGGTCAAGCTCTCCCATCGCACTGCTGCCGCTGCCGTTCATCGTCGCAGGTGCGCTCAGCCTGTTCGCGGCGCAGGATGCAGCCGCCTGGGCTGCGGAATGGATCAAGTGGCTGCAGATCAGCGTACTGATCGTGCTGTGCGTCGATGTGGTGCGCGGGCGCGACTGGGAACTACTGCTTGCGGGCCTTGCGGCAGCCGGCATCGCCAACCTCATCATCGGCGCCTATGAGTTCTTCGGCGGCAGCGGCGCACTGCACCTGCTCATCAATGACCGCTTCTTTCGCGCTTTCGGCACGTTCGGCCAGCCCAATCCGTTCGGCGGCTTCATGGGCCTGCTCACCCCGCTCATGGCAGGCGCAGCGCTGGGCTATGGCCTGCGCGCATGGCAGGCGTTCCGCGCAGGTGCAAGAGACTGGCGCGCGCTGGCCGCAACAGTGGGCTTCGCCGCCTGTGCGGGCCTGTTCGCCGCCGGTGTCATCATGTCGTGGAGCCGCGGCGCGTGGCTGGGGCTCATTGTTGCACTGGCGGGCCTGCTGTTCGCGCTGCCCCGCCGCCTGCACGTCAGCCTCGCACTGCTGGGCGCCGCCGCCGCGCTGGTGTTTTTCGCGGCAGCCGCTGGCCTGCTGCCCGGCTCGATCATCGAGCGCCTCTCCAGCGCCTTCAGCGACACGTTCGCCGTCAGCGATGTGCGCGGTGTCGACATCACCACCGAAAACTACGCGGTGATTGAGCGGCTGGCGCATTGGCAGGCGGCGCTGGAGATGGCGCGCCAGCACCCGTGGATTGGCGTCGGCCTCGGCAATTACGAGACGCGCTACCCCGATGTTCGCCTGCTCAACTGGAAGTTCCCGCTCGGCCACGCTCACAACTTCTACTTGAATGTTCTCGCTGAGACTGGCATGATTGGGCTGTGTGCTTACCTCGTGCTGTGGCTGGCTGTATTCGTGCTGACATGGCGTACCCGGCGGCATGCAGATCCTGTTGCCAGGCTGACAGCAGCCGGCTTGTTTGGCGTGTGGTGTTATCTGTCCGTTCACAGCCTGACCGACAACCTGTACGTCAACAACCTGTTCCTGCACCTGGGCGTCATGCTCGGCCTGCTGGCCGTGCTGCACAGGCAGTCCAGACCCGGCGTTCGCGTTGCGAGGGCCCGATGAGCCAGAGCGAAAGCATCAAGATCCGTCGCGTATCCGTCCGCAATCCGCTGGATGTGCCCATCCAGGCGGTGGCGGGCCGCTTCGGCGAACGGTCCCGCGAGGTAGAACGCTTCCTCAAGTTCGCCGTCGTAGGCGGCTTCGGCGCCATCATCGACGCCGGCACACTGTTCGTGCTGCAGGCCACTGTCCTCGCCCCGCTTGAGCCGAACAAGGCGCTCAAGGTCACGCTCGCCAGCACCATCGCCTTCCTCGCCGCTGTCACCAGCAACTTCATCTGGAACCGCTACTGGACGTATCCAGACTCGCGTACCCGGCCTATGCGCCGTCAGCTTGCGCAGTTCGCCTTCATCAGCGCAGTCGGATGGGTGGGCCGCACCATCTGGATCAACCTGTCCTACGCCTGGCTGGGCGCGATGCTGGCCGTCGTGCTGCTTCCCGAGATCCAGGTGCTGCGCCCCGGCTATATCCCCTCTCCATCTGCTGAAGCCAAGCTTGGCACGATGGCCGCCTGGTTTGTCGGCGTGATCATCGTGCTGGTGTGGAACTTCTTCGCCAATCGCTACTGGACATACGGCGACGTCGACTGAGTCGCGCATGCGCCGCATGCACACGATCGCGCTCGACTACACGCCTGCATATGAACAGGGCGGCGGCATCGGCCGCTATGTGCGCGAGCTGACCGCCGCGCTGGCACGGCAGGCGCCAGAGGACATGCAATTCCGACTGTTCGTGGCGGGCGCGCGCCGCAATCCGCTGCCGCCGCTGCCTGGACCACAATTCACCTGGAAGCCCACGCCTGTCCCCCCGGAGTGGTGGGCGCGCGTGTGGCACCGCGCCCATCTGCCGCTGCCGATTGAGGCGATCGTCGGCCCCGTCAGCCTGCTGCATGCCACCGACTTCGTGCTGCCGCCCACGCTCCCCGGCACGCGCACCCTGCTCACCGTACACGACTTGTCCTACGTGCGCGTGCCACAGGCCGCCAGCCCGCGCCTGAAAGCCTATCTTGACCGCGTCGTGCCGCGTTCGGTCGCTCGTGCGGATCATGTGCTGGCAGACAGCGCCGCCACGCGCGACGATCTGATGGCGCTGTACGGAACGCCCGCCGACAAGATCACCGTGCTCTACAGCGGCGTCGATCCTGCCTTTCAGCGAATCGAGGATGCGGCGGTGCTCCAGCGCGTGCGCGCTCACTACCACCTGCCTGCCGAGCCCTTTGTGCTGTCAGTAGGCACGGTGCAGCCGCGCAAGAACTACCCGGCGCTGGTGGAAGCCGTCGCGGCCCTGCGCGCCCGCGGGCATGCGCTGTCCGTCGTCATCGCTGGCGGACGCGGCTGGATGGAAGACCCGATCTACGCAGCGATCGATGCGCTGAACATGCGCGATCACGTGCATTTCATCGGTTTTGCCCGCGACGAGGATCTGCCAGCCCTGTACAGCATGGCATCCTGTTTCGCCCTGCCCTCGCTGTATGAAGGCTTCGGCCTGCCCGTGCTGGAAGCGATGGCCTGCGGCACGCCAGTCATCACTTCCAATCTGTCATCGCTGCCGGAGGTGGCCGGGGACGCCGCGATTCTCATTCCACCGCAGGATATTCGCGCGCTGGCGAATGCGCTGGAAATCGTGCTCACAAATGACGATCGCCGCCGCTCCATGCAACAGGCAGGAGTTCGGCAGGCTGCGCAGTTCTCATGGGACAGCAGCGCGCGCCAGCTGGCCGCAATCTATCGCCGCCTGCTCGGAGAGTCGCCTTAACACAGACTCTCTCTGCAACCTGCGTATAATGAACTGCACAGCAAACACAGACAGGACTCCCCTATGTCGGCGCGCAGCCTTCGCATTGATCCCGCCAAACCGTTCTTCATCTACGACAGTTACGGTGACTGGATGGCGACGATCCTCAACGGCACAATCTTTGACAGCCGTGGTGAGTACGTCGGCTTCATCCGGGGCGAACAGCACGATGTCTACACCGCCTCAGGTGAATGGATCGGCAACATCCTGCACGATGGCCGCATCGTACGCCGTCGCAGCGCGCCCCGCCAGCCGCTGCTCAAGGACCTGCCGCCTCGGCCCGCAAAGCCGGGCAACCTGCCCGCGCGCGCACCCCTGCCCGGCCAGACCGCAGATCTGGGCTATGATCGCATCGATGTGCTGGAAGAAGACCCGGACGTCTTCAAGCGCCTGTCAGATCTCACGCCGGATGTGGACTGACGCCCGATGACCACCAGCCCCCTGCCCGAATACGGCGCTGCAGATCAGTCGTCGCTGCTCAGGATCCTCAGCGAGTCTGGCGCGCGCAGCATTCTCACAGCGCCGGTTGCGGACTCGGGTCTGGCGGAGCACCAGCCGTTCCCCTTTATGGCGCTGGTGGGCCAGTACGAAATGCGGCTGGCGCTGCTGCTGGCCGTCGTCAACCCGCAGATCGGCGGCGTGCTGCTGATCGGCCCCCGCGGCACCGGCAAGACCACCGCTGTGCGCAGCCTGTCCGGCATCCTGCCTGATGTCGAAGTCAGCGATGGCGACGATGGTGCGCTCACCGCCGACATGCAGCACCCCGATGCGCCGGTGCTCTTCCCGGAGTCTTTCGAGCGCTACCAGTCAGGAAACCCGATCTCGCATTACGAGCCGGTGCGCCTGTTCGAGCTGCCGCTGAACGCGCGACTGGATGATGTCGTCGGCGGGGTGAGCGAACGCGCGGCAGCACAGGGCCGCCTGCGTCTGGAACGCGGCATCCTATCGCGTGCGGATGGTCATCTGCTGTACATCGACGAGATCAACCTGCTGGCGAATGACGTGGCCGACGCCATCCTGGACGCGGCGGCGCAGGGCGCGTACACCGTCCGCCGTGGCGCCATGTCCGGCACCTATCGCGCACGCTTCGTGCTGATCGGCTCGATGAACCCGGAAGAAGGCCGCCTACGCCCGCAGATGCTCGACCGTTTCGGGCTGCGCGTCAACGTGCGCGGGCTGATGAGCGAGGAAGAGCGGCGCGAGGTCTACATGCGTGTGCAAACCTACCGGCGCAGCCCGCCGTCGTTCGTGCACGCCTGGGAGCACGTCACGGCCGCCGCCCGCGATGAGGTGATGCTGGCGCGCGAACTGCTCAGCGAAACCACGCTCGACGAACGCGCAGTGGCCCTGGGTATCACCCTGGTACAAGCCCTCGACATCGACTCGCATCGGGCGGAGTACGCGATGTTCGAAGCAGCGCGCGCCCATGCCGCTGCCGATGGACGCACGCTGGCCAGCGTGAACGACCTGCTGCAGGTCGCGCCGCTTGCATTGCGTCAGCGCCGCAGTCAGTACATGGTCTCGTATTTTGAGGAACAGTCGGCGGAGGACTCGCGCATCCGCGAGCTGGGCGCCGTGCTGCATGCCAACCTGGAGGCGCGACGATGAGCCTGCGAGTACTGCTGACCGTCTGCGTGCTGGCATTCGTCGGCTGCGTGCTGCCGTGGTCGCTCAATCCCGGCGCCGGGCTGACGTTCAACCTGCTCGACCTGGCCGAATGGTCCAGCCTGCACCCCGCCGTCCATGCCCAGCAGCCGCCCATGCTCACGTCGCTGCTGCTGCGCCTGCCCTGGGTGGCGCTGGCGCTGCTGCTGGCGCTGTTCAGCACAGGGCGTGGGCGCTTCGCCGCAGGGCTGGCCGTCGCCTTGATCGCTGCCGGGCTGCTGCCCCCCTTCGAGTTTCTCGCGTCCTCAGGAGATCCCAACTACCGCCAGCAGGCGCTCACCGCGGCTGTGACGCTCGGCGCAGGGCTGGCGGCTGTCGCGGCGCCGCAGCGCGTTCGCCCGGTGCTCATTATCGCCGTCAGCGTGCTCGCCCTGCTGGCTGCGCTGGCCGGCCTGGCCGAAGCGCTTCGCCTGATGCGCGAACTGCGCCTGCCCACGCTGCCCGGCCCCGGCGCGCTGCTGTTCGTCATCAGCATGGCTGTGCTAGCCGCATCGACGCTGGTAAACAAAACAGGGCAGCGTGTTACACGCCGCCCTGCCCGTGCTGCCATCTGAAACGGACGTATCCGTTACTTGTTGGTCATGTGGGTGTCGATGTACGACACAGCCTCGCCGACGGTGGTGATCTTCTGCGCGTCTTCGTCGCTGATCTCACCGCCGAATTCTTCTTCAAAAGCCATGATCAGCTCGACCAGATCGAGCGAGTCGGCTTCGAGATCCTCACGGAAACGCGCCTCATCAACCACACGCTCAGCCTCAACGCCAAGCAGATCGACCACGATATTGGAAATACGTTCCTTTGTAGACGCCATTCGCCTCTCTCCTGGGTCGCGAGTCAGTGTTCTTCGTAAGCGAGCACAGCGCAAACATTATAACGACAATCCGGCCACCTGCCAGTGTCGAATGGCCCGGCAGCGTTGACTCTCCCGCGCTGCACGGGTACGATTCGCGTCTGTCAGCAGAAGGAACACCACGCAATGAGCAAAGTCACGGGCAATCCGTCGATTGAGGACCGCAAGGCAGACCATATTCGAATCAATCTGGAACAGAACGTGCAGTTCCCCCGGCTGCGCAGCGGGCTGGAACAGTATCGCTTTCTGCACAATGCCCTGCCGGAGCTCGATCTGGCCAGCATCGACAGCCGCACCACCCTCTTCGGCAGGACGCTCGCGGCCCCCATCCTCATCTCCTCGATGACCGGCGGCACCGAGATGGCGATGCGCATCAACCGTAATCTCGCCGTGGCCGCACAGGCGCAGCACATCGCGCTCGGCGTGGGGTCGCAGCGTGCTGGCATCCGCAACCCGGAAGTCGCCTATACCTACCGCGTGCGTGATATCGCGCCTGATATTCTGTTGTTCGCCAATGTCGGCGCCGTGCAGTTCAACTACGGTTACGGTGCCAGTGAGTGCCAGCAGGCCGTGGAGATGATCGAGGCGGATGCGCTCATCCTGCACTTCAACGTGCTGCAGGAGGCCGTTCAGCCGGAGGGAGACACCAATTTCGCCGGCCTGCTGGCGAAGGTCGAGGCGGTATGCCGCGCCCTGTCCGTGCCGGTGATCGCCAAGGAGGTCGGCTGGGGCTTCTCCGAGCAGAACTGCCGCGATCTTGCCAGCGCCGGTGTCTCGGCCATCGATGTGGCCGGGGCCGGCGGCACCTCGTGGAGTGAAGTCGAATATCACCGCGCCCCAACTGCCTTCCACGCGCGCGTTGCCGCTGCATTTGCCGACTGGGGCATCCCTACAGCAGATGCCATCGCCTACGCCCGCGCCGGCGCGCCGAACCTGCCTGTGATCGCCAGCGGCGGCCTGCGTGATGGCATCGATGTCGCCAAGTGCGTCGCGCTGGGCGCGACCCTGGGCGGCCTCGCTGGCCAGTTCCTCAAGGCGGCGGACCGCTCTGCCGAAGACGCGGATCAGTTCGCCCGCGAGCTCATCGCGCAGTTCCGCATCGCCATGCTGTGCAGCGGCGCGGCCACCCTCGCTGATCTGCGCGGCACACCCCTGCTCAGGGACAGCCGCCCATCGTGATCGCCGATCTCGCCGCGCGCTACGCCGCTTCTCTCGATCAGACCATGCGCACCGTGGTGGATTCCGCGCCAGACTCGCGCGATTTCCTCACGCTGCTGCGCTATCCGCTGGGCTGGGTGAATGCGGATGGGCAGCCATATGCCGGCGGCACGGGCAAGCGCATTCGCCCGCTGCTCGTGCTGCTGTGCGCTGAGGCTGCTGGCGGCCGCTGGCAGGACGCGCTGCCTGCCGCCGCCGCTGTCGAGATCCTGCACAACTTCTCGCTGGTGCACGACGATATTCAGGATGCCAGCCCGCTGCGCCACAACCGCCCTACCGTATGGACGGTGTGGGGCGCGCCATCTGCCATCAACATCGGTGATGCCCTGTTCGCTCTGGCCTATCGCGCGCTGGAGGGTCTCTCGCAGACCGGTCTGCCACCCGAACTGACCATCGCCGCCTGGCGCATCCTCAATCACACCAATCTCGAACTGACCCGCGGCCAGCACCTGGACATGGGCTTTGAGCATCGCATGGATGTGACGGTTGAGGAATATCTGTCCATGATCGAGGGCAAGTCGGCAGCACTGCTGGCCGCCAGCGCTCAGCTCGGCGCCCTCGCCGGCTCGCGGAGCATGGAGACCGCCGGCCACTTCGCCAGCTTTGGCCTGCATCTGGGCATCGCCTTCCAGATCCGCGACGACATCCTCGGCATCTGGGGAGACCCGGCCGTCACCGGCAAGTCCGCCGCCACCGACCTGCTCTCGCGCAAGAAATCGCTGCCTGTGCTGTTTGCCCTCGAGCGCAGTCCGGCGCTTCGGCGGCTGTATGCGCGCAAACATTTTGGCAAACGCGAGGTAGATGCAGCGCTCGAGCTGCTGGATCAAACCGGCGCGCGTGCCGAGGTCGAAGCGCGCGAGGCAGCCGCCTTTCAACAGGCGCTGTCCGCGCTTGCTGGCTCAGGCATGGAGAACGCCGCGCTGCAGGATCTGCGCCGGCTGGCCGCTGCGCTGTTTGGCCGCAGCGCCTGACGCTAGACCAGCTCGCGGAACAGGCTGTTCGACAGCAGTCGTCCGCGCGGAGTCAGGGAAACGCGCTCTGGCTGAATGTCAATCACGCCGTACCCCGCGTATCGCTCGAACACCTGTGGATGCAGCGTCAGCACATCCACGCCGAAACGTTCGCGAAATTGCTCGCGCACGATCCCCTCTTGTGTCAGGCGCAGTCCCATCAGCAGCGTGTCGACGATCTCCGACTCGCGGGTGACCGGGACTGCGCTCTCCAGTGCCGGGCTGTGCGGAAACACCCGCTCGTTCAAGGAAGCATCGCCCATGCAGGTGATGTAGCGCCCCACCGGCAGCACCGTCGCCGTGCGATGTCCCCCCGCGAAGCCATGTGCGCCCGGCCCTGCGCCGATGTATTCCAGATTGCGCCAGTACTGCAGGTTGTGCCGGCAGGCGTGCCCGGGCCGCGCCCAGTTGCTGATCTCATACTGTGCCAGCCCCGCCGCGGCCAGCGTGCCATCCGCCAGCTCATACATATCTGCAGCAAGGTCATCATCCGGCGCGGGCAGCCTGCCATTCTGCACCCAGGCGGCCAGCGGCGTGCCCGGCTCCAGTGACAGCGCGTAGAGCGACAGATGATCCGGCTGCAGCGCCAGCGCCTGTTCCAGCGTCGACTGCCAGCCTTCCAGCGTCTGATGTGGAAACCCGTACATCAGGTCGAGGTTGAGATTCTCGAACCCCGCCCGCCGGAATGCACGCACAGCCAGCGCCACCGCGTCGTTGTCGTGCCGGCGGCGAAACAGCGCCAGCTCACTCGCGTGCGCCGTCTGCATGCCCAGGCTGACGCGATTGAAACCCACCTCGCGCAGCGTCTGCGCGTACGGCAGCGTGATATCGTTTGGGTTGGCCTCCAGCGTGATCTCCGCATCATCAGCCAGGGCAAAGCTCTCGCGGATGGCGCCGAAGAGCTGAGCAAACTGCGCGCCATTCAGCAGCGAAGGCGTTCCCCCGCCGAAAAACACGGTATGCAGCACCGGACGCCCGGCACTGAGGCCTGCCCAGCGCACTTCCGCTGCCAGCGCCGCGACAAATGCTGGGATCAGATGTTCGAGCTGCGTGTAGGTGTTGAACGCGCAGTACGTGCACTTCGTCGAGCAGAACGGTATGTGCAGGTAGAGCGAAACCGGAAAATCACTCACGTATTTCATAGCAGCTTAATGCTGGATAAACGGCTGGGGTTTGCAGGATTCTCTGCCCTCTCCTATAATGTTTCAAGGGTCCTTTACACAAAATTTATTGAGTTCGGCCAACTCAACGGTGCAAAGTCTGCTCTCATGCCAGATACAACTCAGTTCAACCCGGGGAAGGAAGCTTCGCCGGACTCCGCGCTCAAAACAAATTACGTATTGGCGAATCGCTGGAAAATCCTCGGCATCGTCGGCGGCGGCGGTATGGGCACGGTCTATCAGGCGCGTGACCTGAACTTCACCGATGTCAAGCGGTTGGTCGCGATCAAGGAAATGCTGACGACGGCGACCGACGCCAGCATGCGCGCCTCTATGCTCAAGACGTTCCGCAGAGAAGCCAATATCCTCGCGCAGCTCAACCACCCAGCCATCCCGCGCATCTTCGACATCTTCGAGATCAACGATCGCGCCTATCTGGTCATGGAGTACATCAACGGCAGTGACCTCGAACTGCTGATGTCCAAGACCAAGGAACTGCCCATCGACAAGATCGTCGAATGGGCGATCGATCTGTGTGAAGTGCTGAGCTATCTGCACAACCAGAAACCGGAAGCGATCATCTTCCGCGACATGAAGCCGTCGAACGTCATGATCGACAGCCTCGGCAAGGTGCGCCTGATCGACTTCGGCATCGCGCGCACCTTCACACAGGGCGTGAAGGGGACGATGATCGGCACCGAGGGTTATTCCGCGCCAGAGCAGTACAAGGGCGACGCCAACCCGCAAAGCGATATCTACGCCCTCGGCGCCACCCTGCATCACGTCCTCACGCGCAAGGACCCGCGCATGGAGTCTCTGCCGTTCACCTTCCATGAGCGGCCTATCCCGGATTTCAACCCCAAGGCGCCAGCCGATCTCGTCAGAATCGTCGAAAGAGCGCTGGCTTTCAACGCTGCCGATCGCTACAACAGCTGTGCCGAGATGCGCGCGGAGCTTGAGAAGGTCAAGATGCGCATGTCCGGCATGATGATCGTGCCGGCCGGAACGGTGAGCCCCAGTGTGCAGCAGGCGCCCATGCAGCCGCCGGCGCCAGGGCAAGTCACCGCCGAATCGACCAGCACCGGCTTCTTTGACACCCCTGACCGCGGCACTATCCAGCCGCGCTGGCGTTTCAAAACCGAAGACGAAGTACGTGTAAGCCCAGCCTTCACGAAGGATCTGGCGCTGGTGTGCTCGTATGACAGCAACCTCTGGGCGCTGAAACTCGATAGCGGTGAACTGGCATGGAAGTACCCTACGCGTGGCGGCATTGCCTCCAGCCCCGCCGTGGATGAGCCATCCCGTCTGGTGTTGTTTGGCTCAGAAGACTACTCCCTGTACGCGGTCGACTACCGCACTGGCCGCATCAGCTGGACCTTCGCCACCAAGGACCGTATCCGCAGTTCACCGCGCATTGCTCACAACGTCTGCTTCATCGGGAGCGATGACGGCACGATCTATGCAGTCAGTCTGTCCAATGGACGACTGATGTGGACTTATGACATCGCAGCCCCTGTTCGCTGCCGTCCCTTCGTCAGCAATGAACTGGTTATTGCCGGCTGTGAGTCTGGCGATGTCGTTGGCCTCACCCTCTCCGGGCAACGCAAATGGAGCTACCGAACCAAGAAGAGCGTTCTTGCCGGCCCGATCGTCGATGACGAAGGCAACTGTTTCATCGGCTCTACCGACGGTTTCATGTACGCCCTGGACGTGAACAACGGTTTCAACTCTTGGCGCTTCCGAACCAACGGCCCAATCTGTGCGTCTCCCGTCGAGCGCAAAGGCTTCCTTTACTTCAGTTCAGCCGATGGGAATGTATACTGCCTGAATGCGCAGAACGCGCGTGAGAAGTGGCGCTTCAGCAGCGACAAGCCTTTCGTCGGCGGGTGCCTGATCCACAAGGATGCACTGTTCGTCGGCAGCACAGACAGAAATCTGTACTGCCTCGATGTGGATACCGGCAAGGAGCGCTGGCGCTTCACCACGGGTGGTGCCATCACATCAGCGCCATCCGTCACCGGAGACATTCTGCTGGTTGGTTCGATGGACAGAAACCTGTACGCGCTGCCACTGGTGAACTGATAATCGTCCGGGAGAGCGCAACCTGGGAAAGCTAGTGAAGGCGAAGCGGAAACAACCACCTGCGGATCCTGCTGGGGAAGCCATGAATTCCAATGACGTGAAGGAAGATGCGCTCATGAGCGATGCCCCTCCTGAGCATCCGTCCGCAGACGATACGCAGCAGACTGCAGATGCAGACTCTGTGTCCCTGCAGGAGACGGGTGAGGATAGCCCGCCCATCACCGAGCGCAGAGAGTTGACGACTGCCCCGCTGGTGGATCGCACGCCTGTGCAGTTTTCCGACCGCGATTTGCCGCTCGTTATCGCTACTGCCCCGCTATCGGCCACCGGAGAGCTGCTCGAAGTTGTGGTAGACGGCGCCACGCGCCCGCTGCCCCAGGACGCCTTTCTCGAGCTCACCCCGTTGACGCATCTGGTCTTCGGCCAGGCCACCGATATCGGACGGGTACGCGCCAACAATCAGGACGCCGTGTACTCCTTCTTCGCCACAGGCAGAAGCACAGACAACCTGCCCGACTTCGGCTTGTTCATCGTCGCCGATGGCATGGGCGGACATGTGGACGGCGAAAAAGCATCTGCAGTGACCGTCCGCACCGTTTCCACCGAAGTCTTGACCAATCTGTATTTCCCGCTGCTGGATGCACGAGGCTTGTCCACGGAGCAACCGCTCACTGAAATCCTGGCGGATGCCATCCAGCAAGCGAATCTGCAGATCATGGCACAGGTCCCCGATGGCGGTACCACTGCCAGCGCCTGCGTCGTCATCGGAGATCGCGCCTATATCGCGCATGTGGGCGACAGCCGCATTTACCTCTTTCATCATGGCAAGCTCGATCAACTCACACGCGATCATTCCCTGGTACAGCGCCTGATTGAACTGGATCAGATCAGCACTGAGGAAGCCGCCGGGCATCCGCAAAAGAATGTGTTGTATCGCGCACTCGGAAAGCACGAGGCAATTGAAGTGGATACGATGACCAGGCGCCTGCCACCAGGCGCTTCGCTGCTGCTGTGCAGCGATGGGCTGTGGAACGAAGTCTCCGATGAGGAGATGATGGAAGTCATGTCAAGACATCGCAACCCTCAGGAAGCCTGTCAGAAGCTGATCGCGCTGGCCAATTCACGCGGCGGCATCGACAACGTGACCGCGATCCTGCTTCACCTTCCAGGCTGAATGGCACAGGGGGCGCCATGGCGAGAAATATCGAACTCGACGCTTACAATATCCTCGGTGTCGGCCCGGATGCAAGCAACGACGATGTCAAGGTCGCCTATCGGCGTGCCGCCAGGCGACTGCATCCAGACGTCAATCGCAGTCCCGGCGCAGCCTCACAATTCGCCGACATCAACACGGCTAACGAGATCCTCTCTGATGTCGAGCGCCGTCGTGAATTTGACCGCCTGCAGCGCGAGGATTCCGGCGACGGGCTGAGCTTCTCCTTCCGTGTCACCTCCAGCAGGCGCATCGTCAGCCTCCTGCCCGAGCCACAGGTGTACTACATGCTCGCGGAGATCCTGCCGGATATGCGCGCCGGCGAGTCCAGCACACGGCGTGAGTCGCGGCTCAACCTTACGCTTGTGCTCGATCACAGCAACTCGATGAATGGTACGCGCCTTGACCGCGTCAAGATCGCCACACACCAGATCATCGACCAGCTCGGCCCGGAAGATATCCTCTCCGTCGTCTCGTTCAATGACTTCGCCGAAGTGGTGGTGCCTGCGACCACCGTCACGGACAAAGCCGCCATGAAAGCCCGCGTGAGTATGATGAACGCGCAGGGCAGCACCGAGATCTTCAAGGGGCTTTCTCTGGGGCTGGCGCAAAATCAGCAGTTCCTCGCGCCGCGCCTGGTCAACCACATTATCCTGCTCACCGACGGCCGCACGTATGGCGACGAAGCGCAGTGCACCGAACTCGCGCGGGACGCCTCCCGGCAGGGCATCAGCATCTCCGCGATGGGCCTGGGCCAGGAGTGGAATGACCGCTTTCTTGACGAACTGGCGGCGATGACCGGCGGTAGCTCTGGTTACATCCAGACATCAAGCGCCGTGGTCCGCTTCCTAAACGATCATGTGCGCAGCCTGGCGGATGTCTTTGCCGAGCGCGTCCAGCTCTCCGTTGCGCCTGACCCTGACATCCGCCTGGAGTCTGCCTTCAAGCTCTCCCCCAATCCCCAACCGCTCTCCATCGAAGCAGGCAACATCCCCCTGGGCAGCTTGCAGAACAACCGCGTGGTGTCTGTGCTGCTGCAATTCGAGATCCCCAAGCTGGAAACCGCAGGCTTCCGATCAATGGCGCGTCTGGTTGCTTCCGGTGATATTTTCGCCAATAATCTGCGCCGCCAGCAGAGCGTCTCCGAAGTCTCGTTCGAGAGCATGATGAACGCACCCGCTGAAGAGCCGCCCCAGGCGATTCTGAACGCACTCGCCAAGCTCACGCTTTACCGTATGCAGGAGCGGGCGCAGGATGCACTCGAAGGCGGCAACGTGCGCGAAGCCACCCGCCTGTTCGAAAACCTCGCCACCCGCCTGCTGGAGATGGGCGAAACCGAGCTCGCCAATCAGGCGCGCGCCGAAGCGGAGCAGGTTGCGTATACAAAGAGCCTGTCCGACAAGGGGCGAAAGGCACTAAAATATCAGACGCGTCACCTGCTGCTCGATTCTGGCCCCGGGGAACAGGCTGTATGATCATCTGCGGCTACTGCGCACATCAGAACAAGGAAGGCACGCTCTTCTGTATGGAGTGTGGCCGCCGCGTTGCCGGCAGCGCGACAGAGCCGACGCTTCCCACCCAGCAGCTCAAGCCCAGCGGTGATGATGTGCCATTTCACTCCTCATGGGGCACGGCGCGCTTCTCCGACTCGTCGCAGATCGTCATGCATATTCGCGATTTCTCGGATGTCATCACCATCACGCCAGCGCGCTGTACCGTACTGGGGCGCCATGACACCGTCAGCACACAGCGCCCCGATCTTGATCTCACCCCATTTGGCGCGCTTGAGAAAGGCGTCTCCCGTATTCACGCAGCCATCTATCGCAATGAGGACACCGACACCCTCACGCTCGTGGACATGGGCAGTTCCAATGGCACACATCTCAACGGCCAGCGCCTCGGGCCGGACCAGCCACGCGTGCTGCGCGATGGCGATGAGATCCGCCTGGGCAAGCTCGTCACGCACATCTACTTCAAGGACTGATCGTCTGCTTGCGGAGCTGTCATGATCACGCTTCTGGTGCACGTCAGCAATGAAGAGTCCGTCAAGCTCGATGTCGAGGAAATGCCGCGTCCCACAGACAACGCGATTGTCGGACGCAACCCGCGTGACAAGACCGAGAAGGAGCCCAGGTGGCTGGAAGATGGCGTGACCACGATCATCATCCCGTGGTGGCGCATCACCTTCATCGAAGTCCTGCCTTCGGCGGCGGAGGAATCCGAGTTCCCGCTGCCGTTCCGTAACACCTGAGGTTTTGCACGATGTCGATCAGCCGCCCTCAGCGCACACCTCCGCGCGACGGCAAGCGCGTGCTTGTCGTCGATGACGAACCGCGCATGATCAACTTCATCCGCATGAATCTGGAACTCGAAGGCCATCAGGTGATCGAGGCGCACAACGGCATGGAAGCGCTGGAGGCCGTACGCACCCGCCTTCCGGACATCATGATCCTCGATGTGATGATGCCAGAACTTGACGGATTCGAGACTCTGCGCCTGCTGCGCGAATTCTCTTCCATCCCCGTCATCATCCTCACAGCCAAGAGCGAAGAAAACGATCGCGTATACGGGCTGGAACTGGGCGCGGATGATTATGTCGTCAAGCCGTTCGGCCCACGCGAGCTGTCCTCCCGCATCAAGGCCGTGCTGCGCCGCACCGACCGGCCTTCCGCATCGCCCGGGCAGGCAGTGCTGCGCATCGACGAACACCTGAGCGTGGATTTCAACCGCCATGAGGTCATCGTCAATGGCGAACACATCAAGCTGCGTCCGACGGAATACCTGCTGCTTTATCATCTGATCGAAAACGCCGGCTGGACGGTGCCGCACGATCAGCTGCTGGCGAAGGTGTGGGGCTACGAGTACCGCGATGAAACGCACTACGTGCGGCTGTACGTCAACTATCTGCGCGAGAAGATCGAGGAAGATCCCTCCAACCCGCGCTACATTCTGACCGAACGCGGCGTCGGCTACCGCTTCGTCGACTTCAGGCGACAGGCCCCCTGAACCGCAGGCCGCTGCCACGCGCACACCAAAAAAACAGCGGGCGTTCCTGAAACAGGAGCGCCCGCTGTTTTTTCACTCACATTCTGACGCGTGTTTCACGCACCGCCAGGTACCAGATGCGTTTCGCGCAGGCTGGCGATCTCACCCCGCAGTCGCTCAACCAGCGCCTCGCGCGCTTCTGGCGCCAGTGCTGTGCCGCGCGCTGCGTTCAGCACAACATCTTCCAGGCTGTCGGTCGTCAGCGCGCCGCTGCGCACAAGCGCGAGGTAGTCATCCGTCAGTGTCGTCCCGTAGATTGAGGGCATATCCGCGCCCACCGTCACACGCACCCCGGCGTCTATCAGCGCATGCAGCGGAAGGTCAGCCAGATCGCGCACGAAGCCCGCTTTCAGGCTGCGCGCACCGCCCATGACTACGGTGATCCCGCGTTCGATCACGAGCTGCAGTGCCTCCGGAGAGTCGAGCAGGCCGCGCGCATCGATCAGCCGCGTGGGTGAGAGCGCACCGATTGCATCGAGAATACCCTCTGCCCCGTCGCTATCCCCAGCGCGCACGATCCGCGGCAGCTCCTTCTTCTCGACAGCGCGAAATGCGCGCTCAAACTGCCCGGCAGGTTGAGTGCTCTCCTTGCCAGACACCCCCAGCCCGACCACATTCGCCTTGCGGGCAGCCGCTGTCGTCGCCCAGCGCGAAAGCTCGTCGGACCGGCGCGGCTCATCCCGTGGAATCATCACCACCCAGGCCATCTCCAGTCCCCAGGCCCGCCGCACGCGGTCTGCACCATCATTGGCGGCTGCAAACAGCTCTTCCAGGCTGGCGCTCACACCCTCAAACAGGCTCGGCGCGATCCCAATTTCGGCATAGACCACATTCTGCTTCGCCAGGCCCAGCCCGACGTCATACACAATCCGGCGCAGGTCATCGGGATGCCGCAGCCAGCTCGCCGCCATCCGCGCGATCTCAAAGGCGCGCTTCGGTTCCGGGCTTTTCACCGAAGCCAGCCACGTGCGGTAGCCCTTCAGCGTGCCCGCGATATCGTTATGATCGGCAATCATCAGCAGCGTATTCAGCGGCAACGCGCCGTCAAGCTGCAAACTGAGCTCGACTTTGGGCAGTGCGCGAACGAAGCTCTCGATCGTCATGTGTGTTCCTGTCTGCCGGCTCACGAGGAAGTGGCTGGCGCGGGGCCGCCAGTGGTGGCGGCGTGATCCTGATGCTCGGCTGCCCTGGCGATGAGGGCCGCAAACAGCGGATGCGGACGATTGGGCCGGCTGAGGAACTCCGGGTGAAACTGGCTGCCAACCATGAACGGGTGATCGGCAATTTCGGCAATCTCGACCAGTCGGCCATCCGGGCTCAGGCCGCTGAAGCGCATCCCGCGTTCCTCAAACTGCACCCGATAGGCATTGTTGAACTCGTAGCGGTGGCGGTGACGCTCCTCAACTTCCGCCTGCCCATAGGCCTCGGCTGCCCGCGTACCCGGCTGAAGCTGACACGGATACACCCCCAGGCGCATCGTCCCGCCCAGATCCGTGATGCCGCGCTGTTCCAGCATCATGTCGATCACAAAGTGCTCGCTGGTCACCTCGAACTCAGAGCTGTTGGCGTCCTCGATTCCCAGCACATTGCGCGCAAATTCGATGCACATTGTCTGCATCCCCAGGCACAGCCCGAGATACGGCACGCGGTTCTCGCGGGCAAAGCGCGCTGCCATGATCTTGCCCTCGATGCCGCGATAACCGAAACCGCCAGGGACGACCACCCCGTCGGCACGCTGCAGCATCTCCCAGCCTTTGCCCTTCTCAAGCTCTTCCGAGTTCACCCACAGCACATCCAGTCGGCGGCCTGCGGCGCTGGCCGCGTGGAACAGCGCCTCCTTGACGCTCATGTAGGCATCGCGCAGCTCGACATACTTGCCGACCATCGCAATCTGCACCGGCTGCGCAGCGTCCTTGCTTTCGCGCATGCGCTCCACCATGCGGCGCCAGTCATTCAGCGCTGGCGGAGGCCCACTCAGCCGAAGTTGTTCGGCCAGATAACTCCCCAGGCCCGCGTCTTCCAGTACCAGCGGAACCGAGTAGATCAGATCCACCGTCTCCAGCGCGATCACCGCCCGTGCCTCCACGTCGGTGAACAGCGCGATCTTGTCCACAACATCCCGGCTCACCGGATGATCGGTACGCGCGATGATCACCTGCGGCTGTATGCCCAGGCGGCGCAGCTCCATCACGCTGTGCTGCGTCGGTTTGGTCTTCAGCTCGCCCGTCGCACCGATGTGCGGCAGGAACGTGACATGCACGTACACTGCGTCGTTGCGCCCCAGGCTCATGCGCATCTGGCGGATCGCCTCAAAGAACGGCAGGCCTTCGATATCACCTACCGTGCCGCCCACTTCCACGATCACGATGTCGGCGCCCGTATCCTTGCCCACCAACGCCACGCGCCGCTTGATCTCGTTGGTGATGTGCGGGATCACCTGAATCGTCCCGCCGAGGAAGTCGCCCCGGCGTTCCTTGTCGATCACGCTGCTGTACACCTGACCGGCGGTGACATTGCTGGAGCGGCTGAGGTTTGCGTCTACAAATCGCTCGTAATGCCCGACGTCCAGATCGGTCTCTGCGCCGTCGCTGGTGACGTACACTTCGCCATGCTGATACGGACTCATCGTGCCAGGGTCCACGTTCAGATAGGGATCCAGCTTCTGAATGGCGACCTTGTACCCGCGCGACTTGAGGATGCGGCCGATCGCCGCTGCCGTCACGCCCTTGCCCACGGAACTGACCACACCACCGGTGATGAAGATGTATTTGGGACCTGCCATGGCGAACCTTCCTGGATGCCAACAAAAAAGGAGCGGGGAGCGGCGCGCCGGCTTCCCCGCTGGCAATCGCTATGCAAACCCTGCGCTACACCAACCGTCTGAGATCATCCGCCGCGCGGCGCATATCCAGCAGGATCAGCCCGAGCTTCGCGCCTTCGCGCACCAGCGCGGTCAGCACCGCCTCGTCGCCCACGGACATGAGCAGCACATGCCCGTTGCGTCCGCGAATGTAGACCTGATCGAGCGAGCCTCTGCCCAGTTCCCCTGCAATGCGCTCACCGAGCGAGAGCATGGCCGCTGCCATCGCCGAAACGCGATCTTCCTCGATGGAGGCCGGCATCGCTGAGGCAATCGTCAGGCCATCCACGCTCACAACAGCCGAAGCTTCGATCTCCGGGGTCGACAACTGCAGACTGCGCAGTCTCTCCACCATGAGTTCGGTGCGGGATTTCGCCATCGGTTATGCTCCTCGACCGGGGCTCCATTATAACCAGCGCACCCAAAACGACAAGACAGCGTAGGTCCCCCGGCGGCAAGCACGGGTGTACTTCACTCCAAACTTCGATATACTGACCCTACCGTTCGCAGGCAGGGCCCAGAGATGAACTCCGCTCAGGAGCCGCGTTCCACAAACAATACCCGCCAGCGCCACGTCGAGGCGGTTCAGCAGGCGGCCGAGCGCATCACCCACAGCGTCAGCCAGGTGATCGTCGGCAAGCGCAACGAAATCCGCCTGACGGTGCTCGGCCTGCTCAGCCAGGGGCACATCCTGATCGAGGACATCCCCGGCGTCGGCAAGACCATGCTGGCCAAGGCGCTGGCGCGTTCCATCGGCTGCACGTTCAGCCGCATTCAGTTCACGCCAGACATGCTGCCCTCGGATGTCACCGGCGTCTCGCTGTTCAACCAGAAGACGCGCGAGTTCGAGTTCCGCCCCGGCCCGATCATGGCCCAGATTGTGCTGGCCGATGAGATCAACCGCGCCACACCGAAGACGCAGGCCGCCCTCCTCGAAGCGATGGAGGAACGCCAGGTGACCGTCGACGGCGTGACTTATGCGCTTAACGAGCCGTTTCTGCTGCTGGCGACCCAGAACCCGATCGAATACGAAGGCACCTTCCCCCTGCCCGAAGCCCAGCTCGACCGTTTCATGCTGCGCATCCAGCTCGGCTATCCCGCCCCCGCCGAGGAGATCAGCGTGCTCACGGCTCAGCAGCACAGCCACCCGCTCAACAACACCTACCAGGTGGTGAGCGTGCAGGAGCTGCTTGCAGCGCAGGCCGGCGTGCGCGAAGTCTACGTGGCTGAAGAGGTCAAGCGCTATATCGTCGATCTGGTCACGGCCACGCGCAACCACCCCGCTGCGGCGATCGGCGCAAGCCCGCGTGGCTCGCTCGCACTGATGCGCACCTCGCAGGCGCGCGCCGCCATGGCTGGCCGCGAGTATGTCATCCCCGACGATGTCAAGGTGCTGGCCGAAGTGGTGCTGGCGCACCGCATCATCATCGATCCGGCAGCGCGCATTCAGGAACAGGTTTCGTCGCGCATGGTCGTTCAGGACGCGCTCACCACAACGCCCGTTCCCGGGGCCAGTGCGCGATAGCGTCCTGCTGATGCCCCACAACCGCCGCAATATCCTGTATCTCTTCCTGATCGGATGCCTGCTGGCGGCGCTGTTCACCGGTCGTGCGTTCTTCTTCAACCTCAGCTTCGTGCTGGCCGGGCTGCTGCTGCTGGCATTCATCTGGTCATGGCTCGCCATCCACTGGCTGCAAATTCAGCGGCGCACGCGCACGCGACGCGCACAGGTCGGCCACCCGCTCAGCGAGACATTCACCGTGCGCAACACATCACTGCTGCCCAAGCTGATGCTTGAGATCGACGATTACTCCGGGCTGCCCGGCCATCGCGCCTCGCAGGTTATCCCGCTGCTCGGTCCTCGCGCCAGCTACCGCTGGTCCGTCGAGACGGAGTGCATCGTCCGCGGCCAGTTCGAGCTGGGACCAATCGGCATCACTGCAGGCGATCCGTTCGGCCTGTTCCAACGCGAGCGCCGCACCGCCGGCGGGCTGCCCATCATCGTCTATCCGCGCACCGTCCCCGTGCCGCGTTTCGAAAGCCCGGCGGGCGTGCTCTCCGGCGGCGAACCGCGCCGGCGGCGGTCACAGACGATCACCACGAATGCCTCTGGCGTGCGCGAATACGTGACGGGAGACGCCTTCAATCGCATCCACTGGGCCAGCACCGCTCGCAAAGAGCGTATGATGGTCAAGGAATTCGAGATCGACCCGCTGGCGGATGTCTGGCTGTTTGTTGACTTTTCGCCAGCTGCACTGGCCGAAGTGCCCGGCCTGCTGCGAGTCAATGGCAGCGGTGCTGTGCTGCCCCGCACGCCCGGTGAAGTACCACCCTCCACCGAGGAGTATGCCGTCGTCGTCGCCGCTTCGCTGGCCACCTACTTCATCGAACACAAGCGCGCGCTCGGCTTTGCCGCCTATGTGCCCAAGCGTGAGGCACACCAGGCCGAGCGCGGGCATCGCCAGCTCTTCCGCGTGCTGGAGGCGCTGGCGATCGCCCGGTCCGAGGCGCCATTCTCGCTGGCACAGATGCTCTCACTCGAAGCGCCATATCTCTCACGAGGGACGACCGTGCTGCTGGTGACCGCCTCTCTCGACCCAGCCTGGGTGCTTGAAGCGCAGATCCTCGCCCGCAAGGGTATGCGCCCAATGGCGCTGTTCATCGACCCCGGCACCTTCGGCGCCCCGGGTGACGCCTCGTCACTCCGGTCGATGCTGCATCTGGCAAAGATCCCCATCCTGTCCCTGCGCCGCGGTGACGACATCAGCGCGGTGCTCAGCACGAGCCCCCGGTGACCCACCATGAATGAAGCCAGCACATCACAACCCGCGCGCCATCCGCGCTATCTCTACCTCACCGTCTTCGTCAGCGGGCTGACGACGCTAGCCGTCGAGATGACCGCATCGCGCCTGCTCGGCAGCGTATTCGGCACCAGTAATCTGGTGTGGGCCAACGTCATCGGCCTGATCCTGCTTTACCTCACGGTGGGCTACTTCATCGGCGGTCGCTGGGCGGATCGCTCGCCGTTTGCAGCCACCTTCTATCGCATCCTGATCTGGGGCGCTTTTCTGTGCGCGCTCATCCCGCTCGCCTCGCGGCCCGTGCTGCGCGCCGCCGCCACTGCCGTCGCCGGGGCGGATGCCGGCGTGGCGATCGGCTCGCTGATCGCGGTGCTGGTGCTGTTCTCCATCCCCATCACGCTGCTCGGCACAGCCTCTCCCTTCGCCATTCGCCTGGCCGTGCGCGATGTCCGCGATGCCGGCAGCGCCAGCGGCCGCATCTACGCCATCAGCACACTCGGCAGCCTGCTGGGCACGTTTCTCCCCGTGGTGCTGATCGTCCCCGCGCTGGGCACATTCGCCACGTTTCTGCTGTTCTCGGGACTGCTGTATGTCGTTGCACTCATCGGACTGCTGAGAGAGCGTGGTCGGCGCGCGCTGCGCTATCTCTGGATGCCCACCGTCATCGCGGCGCTCTCGGCAGTCGTCCTCAGCGGCGTGCTGCGCGAACCCGCTGCCAATGCGCGCCTGCTCTACGACCGCGAAAGTGCCTACAACTACATCCAGGTGCAGGAGGATGCCGCCGGCAACCGCTACCTGTACCTCAATGAGGGCCAGGGCGTCCACAGCCAGTGGAACCGCGATGTGCTGGCCACCGGCCGCACCTGGGACTTCTTCCTCATCGGCCCCTATTTCAACACGCCGCCCTTCACGCCCGATCGAGTGGACTCACTGGCCATCGTCGGGCTGGCCGCCGGCACCATCCCGCGGCAGTACGCGCACATCTACCCCGGTATCGTCATGGATGGCATCGAGATCGACGGCGCAGTCGTCGAAGCGGGCGCGCGCTTCTTCGACATGAACGCCAGCGCCATGCCTGGCCTCACCGTGCACGTCGAAGACGGGCGATATGCGCTCAATCAGCTCACGCGGCGGTATGCGGTGATCGCCATCGATGCCTATCGTCCGCCCTACATCCCATGGCATCTGACCACCGTCGAGTTCTTTGAGGAGGCGCGCGCGCGGCTCAGCGACCAGGGCGCGCTCATCATCAACGTCGGTCGCACGCCTGCCGACCGCCGGCTGGTCGATGCGCTCACCGCGACGCTGCTGCAGGTCTTCCCCAGTGTGCACGCGATGGACGTGCCGCAGTCGTTCAACACCATCCTTGTCGCCACAGTTCAGCCAACAGTGGACGGCAATCTGCAGCGCAATCTGGACGCGCTGCCCGCCAGTGCCGACCCGCTGCTGCGCGACACGCTCGCCCTCGGCGTGCGCTCGCTGGTCCCGGCGGTTGCAGGCAGTCCGGTCTTCACCGACGATCGCGCGCCGGTCGAGCCGCTGGTCGACTCACTCGTGCTCAACTTCCTGCTGGGCGGCGGTGCCGAAAGCCTGCGCAGCGCCGATCAGGAGGGCACATGACCACGACACAAACACCGTCTGCCGGTATCCCACGCGCAGTGCTCTGGCTGGCGCGTGTGCTGGTCGCGCTGGCGTTTCCCATCGTCTCGGTGCTGCTGGCCGTTCGCCTGCTCATGACGCCGGCATTTCTCACGCTGGAGTACACGCGCCCCGGCTTTCCGGAGGACAGCTACGGCATGACTACAGAGGAGCGCCTGCGCTGGGCGCCTTATGCTGTGAACTACCTCACCAGCGGCGCCAGCCTCGATATGCTCGCCGACCTGCGGTTTGATGACGGAAGTGCCCTCTACAATGCCAGCGAGCTGCGCCACATGCGCGATGTGCAGCTCGTCACGCAGGTCGCCTTCGCTGCCGGGCTGGCGCTGGCGCTCGCAGCGGGGGTGGCGCTGCTTGTGCTGCGTCGCGCTGGGCTCGCCGGCAGTGCCCTGCGCGATGGCGCACGGCTCACGCTTGCGCTGATCGCCGCCATCATCATCGGAGCGGTGGTCAACTGGAACGGCTTCTTCACGCTGTTCCACGAATTGTTTTTTGCAGACGGCACCTGGCAGTTCGCCTGGTCCGATACGCTCATCCGACTGTTCCCGGAACAGTTCTGGTTTGACGCGGCGCTCGCCATCGGCGGGTTCGCGGCAGGCACGGCACTGCTGACGCTGGGCGTTCAGATGCTGTCAGCACGGCGCAGGCGGTGATGTCGGATGCAGGGTTGGCTTTTGACAGCCTCAGGACGTGATGCTACGCTTAGTGCATTGCGACGGGAAGCCAGTGAGTGCGGATGAAGGACACACGAGCACTTGGCAAGTGGTTCTCACCCGGCATCGGACTCAAGCGCTGGGTAGTACTGCTGATCGCCGGGCTGATTGCCCTGGCATCAGGAATCGCCTTCACCATCCTTGACCTGCAGGCTGCGGGCAGCGCGCTACCGCTTCCGTATCACCCGCTGCTCGCGCTGGCGCTGGTGATCGGGGGCACGGCGTGCTTCACTGCGGCTTTCCTCGGTTATTCCAACACCATCCTCGCGCCCTACCGCGCCCCGCACAGCGGCAGCGTGATCGAGCAGGTGTATTCGTACAGCCGCCGTCAGAAAGGCATCCGGGTGGTCGCGATCGGCGGTGGGACCGGGCTGCCCGCCACATTGCGCGCCCTCAAACCATACACCAGTAACATCACGGCCGTCGTCACCGTCGCCGATGACGGAGGCAGCTCAGGCAGGCTGCGCCGTGAGCTGGGCGTCCTGCCGCCGGGCGATCTGCGCAACAACATCGCCGCGCTGGCCGACGACGAGAGCCTGATGACGCAGCTTTTCCAGCACCGCTTTGAGTCCGGCAACCTCGGCGGACATGCCTTCGGCAACCTGTTCATCACCGCGCTCGCCAGCGTCACCGGCAGTCTCGAAAGCGCATTGATTGAGACGGGCCGGGTGCTCAACATTCAGGGACAGGTGTTCCCTGCCACGCTGGAAGATGTCGATCTCGTGGCCGATGTGCGCCTTGCAGGCAAGCGCGTCACCATCAGCGGCGAGTCGCGCATCACGGCTGCGGGCGGGGTGATCGAAGCGCTGCGCCTGCGCCCGCCGCATGTCGAGGCCTATGCCGGCAGCGTGCAGGCCATCCTCAACGCCGATATTGTCGTGCTGGGCCCGGGCAGCCTGTACACCAGCATCCTGCCCAATCTGCTCGTCGAGGGCATCCACGAGGCGCTGAGGGCAACCCCGGCGCTCAAGGTTTACGTGTGCAACATCGCCACCCAGCCCGGCGAAACAGAGGGGTTCACCGTCGCCGAGCACATCGTCGCGCTCGAGTCTGCGCTGGGCCGCGGCGTCCTTCAAGGCGTGCTCGCCAACAGCAGCTACCCCGTGGAGAACGCTGGCGCAAACACGCGTTATGTCATGCCCGCCCCGCCCGATCACGAAGTGACTCAGCGCTATCAGATCTGGTACACCGACCTGGTCGATGAAGCGCGCCCGTGGCGGCATGACCCGCACAAGCTGGCAGCGGCACTACTGCGTCCCGAAGGGGCCGGGCGCGAGTTCGCCGCCGTTAAAGAGAGAGATACGATTTCGACGGATAGTATTTCATCATCGGTCGTATAAAATCGACAGCATACTCTCAAACGAAGGAGTTCAGCCTCATGGCAATTCGCATCGGCATTAACGGCTTTGGGCGCATCGGCCGCCTGGTGCTGCGTTCGCTGCGCCAGCGCTACCCTGGTCAGATCGACGTCGTCGCTTTCAACGATCTGGGCGACCTCGATACCATGGCGCACCTCTTCAAGTACGATTCCAACTACGGAATCTACAGCGGCACCGTCGAGAAGCGCGGTGATGGCCTGGTGATCGATGGCGACGCACTGCGCGTGTTCTCGCAGAAGGATCCGGCTGCCATCCCGTGGGGTGATGTCGGCGCCGATATCGTCATCGAAAGCACCGGCCGCTTCACCGACCGCGACAACGCGGCCAAGCATCTGCTGGGTGGTGCGAAGAAGGTCATCATCAGCGCGCCGGCCAAGGGCGAGGACATCACCGTCGTGATGGGCGTCAACGAGGACAAGTAC
>CAZZJW010000041.1:0-31882 GCA_964654755.1 uncultured Pleurocapsa sp.
CGCTGGGCCGAGCGCGCTGAAGCGACGGCGGCCGCGCCGGGCGGCTGAGCGCCGCATACGGCGTCCAGCGGTCGTTGATCACCACTGGCGACCGCGGGAAGTACATCAGCGGGTTCTGCTCCCTCGTCCCCCGATTGTGGGATGCAGGGGGTAGCATTCGGGATGCAGCGGGTCTCGTTCTCCCGTAGATATGTTCATTGTGCACAATCAGGCGCGGCCAGACTTCTTTATTGCGCTTATGTGCGCGCCTGTTACACTATGAGCCCCGGACTGGTGGAATCGCAGAGAGTGGAAAGAAAATGAAGATCAGAACCCTGCTAGCTGTATTCTCGCTGACGCTGCTGCTGGCGCTCGCGCTGGCGCCGGTGGCGGCCCAGGATGCCCCACGCGTGCTGACCTACGGCGGCAATCAGGACATCGACAACATTGACCCGGCCACGGGGGAGAACTACTCGATCAATGCCGCGCTGCTGGCGCTGTACGATGCGCTGTTCATCGTTCGCGGCAGCGAGGTGCAGCCCAACCTCGTCGACACCTACGAGGTGAACGACGATGCCAGCGTGTTCACTTTCACGCTCAAGGCGGATGCGCGCTTCCACGACGGCAGCCCGGTCAACGCTGCTGCGGTCGTCTACAGCTTCAACCGCGCGCTGGAACTGGCCGGCCCGCCGACCTATCGCTGGCAGGGCATTGCCGATGCCAGCAGCGCCCAGGCGATCGACGACCTGACCGTGCAGTTCACGCTCACGCAGCCGTTCGCGCCGTTCATCGGCACGCTGACGCAGCTCTTCATCGTCAACCCGGCGGTGGTGGAAGCCAACCGTGGCGACGACTTCGGCCAGACGTATCTGCGCACCAATGCCGCCGGCTCGGGCCCGTTCGTGCAGGGGCGCTGGGAAATCGGCAACCTGTATGAGTTCATCGCTGCGCCCGACTACTGGGGTGGCTGGCCGACCGAGTCGCATGTCGACAGCGTGCTGTGGCTGATCCAGCGCGACTCCAGCACCCAGGTCAATTCGCTGCTGGCGCGCGAGACGCTGGTGTCCGACACGCCCTCCGGCCCCGACCTCGGCAAGATCGATGAGGACTCCGGCCTGCGCATCGAGAACAACCCCAGCATCCTCATCAACACGCTCAAGATGAACAATCAGGGCGAGTACACCAGCGACCTGAACGTGCGCCGTGCCATCGCCTACGCGATGAACTACGCCGCGCTGCCGGAAGTGCAGGATATCCCGGTGGAAGTGCTGCCCGGCCCGACGCCGCTGAATTTCGCCGGCGCGGTGGCCGATCTGGAAGTGCCGAGCTACGACCTGGAGATGGCGCGCAGCTTCCTGGCGCAGTCCCCGTGGCCGGATGGCGGCTTCACCCTCGACTATGTGTACGTGGCCGACTTCACGCGTGAGGAAATCCCCGGCCTGCTGCTGCTGGAAGGCCTCGCCCAGCTCAACATCACCCTGAACATGGTGCCGATGCTGTGGCCGGACATGGTGGCCTCGTGCGCTTCGCCCGAGACCGGCCCGGACATCATCAACATCTACACCCAGCCGGCCTATCTGGACATGGACGCGCACCTGTACAACCAGTACCACAGCGCTCAGTGGGGCAGCTACAACTCATGCAGCTTCTACAGCAACCCCGAAGTCGATGCGCTGCTGGACCAGGCGCGCGTGCTGGGCGATCCGGCGGCCCGCACTGAGGCCTACAATGAGGCGCAGCGCCTGATCGCGGCTGACCAGCCTTCGGTGTGGATGTACACCGAGAACACCGTCATCGGCCTGAACGAGTGCGTGACGGGCTATGTCTATCGCCCGCTTGAGGCGCTTTCGCTGCTCTTCCGTGACATCGGCATGGAAAACTGCCCGGCGTAGTCCCGATCGGCGGAAGCCTATGCAATACGCGCCCCCTGCTGTGCCTGTGCCGGCAGGGGGCGCCAGGACAACCTGATGCAAAACGGACGTTATCTGCTGCGCAGGCTGCTGCTGCTGATCCCCCTGCTGATCGGCCTCAGCCTGCTCACGTTCAGCATTTCGCGGGTGCTGCCGGGCGATCCGGTTGGGCTGGCGGCCGGCCCGCAGGCGACGCAGGCGATCAAGGACCGGCTGAGGGCGGACTTCGGTCTCGATCAGCCGCTGCCGCTGCAGTACGTGCGCTACATGGCCGGTCTGCTGCAGGGGGACTGGGGTTCCTCGCTCTACTCACGCCGCGCTGTCGCCGATGACCTGCGCACGTACTTCCCGGCCACGCTTGAACTGACGCTGATGGCGGTGTTCATCGCAGCAGTGGCGGGCATCCCCGCGGGCGTGTTCTCCGCGCTCTACCGCGACCGGCTGCCCGATCAGATCGTGCGGCTGGTGGCGTTGTTCTTCGTCAGCTTCCCCGCCTTCTGGCTGGCGCTGGTGTTTCAGAGCCTGTTCGGGCTCACGCTCGACTGGTTCCCGCTGGGCAAGCGCTTCGACGTGCTGGCCACGCCGCCGACGGCGATCACCGGGCTGTACGTCCTCGACAGCCTGCTCACGCTGGACTGGAAGAGCCTGGGCATTGCGCTGTCCCATCTGTTCGTGCCCGCGCTCGTGCTGGCCTTCGGCTCGCTGGCCAGCATCACCCGCATCACGCGCTCGGCAGTGCTCGATGTGCTCGAACGCGACTACGTACGCATGGAGCGCTCGATCGGCATTCCGGAGCGCGTCGTCATCGGCAAGTACGTGCTGCGCAATGCGCTGATCGCCATTCTCACGGTGGTCGCACTGGAGTTCGGCTGGCTGATGGCGGGCGCGGTGCTGGTCGAGACGATCTTCGACTGGCCCGGCCTGGGGCTGTACGCGGTCGAATCTTCCCTGCGCCTGGACTTCCAGCCGATCATGGGAATCACCATCCTCTACGGCATCGTGTTCAGCCTGGTCAACATCGCCACCGATATCGCCTACAGCCTGATTGATCCACGGATTCGCTATGGCTAGTATCCTCGTTCCAAACGCCGCCGCGCTGCGCCGCGAGCGCATTCGCCGCGGCCTGTACCGTTTCCGGCGCAATCCGCTGTCGGTGATCGGGCTGGTGCTGCTGGTGCTGCTGGTGCTGATCGCAGTGCTGGCGCCGGTGATCGTGCCGTTTCCGGGGGATGCAGCCGGCACGGTGCGCCCGATGGAGCGCCTGCAGCCGCCGAACGGCACGTTCTACTTCGGCACCGATCAGGTGGGCCGCGACATCTTCAGCCGCACGCTGATGGGGACCGGGCTGGCACTGATGGTCGGCGTGGTGATCCTGCTGCTGGCGACGACGATCGGCGTGACGGTGGGCGCGATCGCCGGCTACTTCGGGGGCTGGGTGGACGACGTGCTGATGCGGCTGACGGACATCTTCCTGACCGTGCCGGCGCTGATGCTGGCGATCGCGATGACGGCAGCGCTGGGCAAAGGCATCCTGAACGTGATGATCGGTATCGCGCTGGTGTGGTGGCCCGGCTTCGCCCGGCTGACGCGCAGCCTGATCCTGCAGCTTCGCGAGGACGCCTTCGTCGAAGCGGCGCGTGGGCTGGGCGCCAGCCCGATGCGCGTGCTCTTCCGGCATGTGCTGCCCAACGCCGCCTCGCCCATTCTGGTGAAGATGAGCACCGATTTCGGCTTCGCGGTGCTCACGGCTGCCGCGCTCGGTTTCGTCGGGCTGGGCGCGCAGCCCCCCACGCCGGAGTGGGGCGCGATGATCAACGACGGACAGGACTATTTCCCCGAACAGTGGTGGATCGCGACGTTTCCCGGCATGGCCATCTTCCTGATGGTGTTCAGCTGGAACCTGCTCGGCGACGGGCTGCGCGATCTGCTCGATCCGCGTGCGCGCCGGTAATGACGATGCCCACACCCCTGCTGACGATCGAAGACCTGCACCTGGAATTCCGCACATTCGATGGCGTGGCCAAGGTGCTGGCCGGCGTCAACCTGACGATGCAGCGCGGCGACATCCTCGGCCTCGTCGGCGAGACCGGCTGCGGCAAATCGATGACCGCGCTGGCCGTGCCGCGCCTGATCCCGATGCCGCCGGGCCGCATCACACGCGGGCGGGTGCTCTTCAACGGCGAGGACCTGCTGGAGAAGTCCCCCGGCGAAATGCAGCGCTTTCGTGCGCGGCATCTCGGCATGATCTTCCAGGACCCGACGACCAATCTCAACCCGGTGTTCACCGTGCGCGAGCAGCTGATCGACGCGGTGCTGTACCAGCGGGCAGATGCCAGCCAGGTTCCCGGGCGCTGGAAGGGGTTTCTGCCCTCCGCGCGTCAGATGCGCATCGAGGCCAACCGGCGCGCACTCGAACTGATGCAGCTGGTGGGCATCCCGGATGGCGACCGGCGCCTGAGCGACTATCCGCATCAGTTCAGCGGCGGCATGCGCCAGCGCGTGCTGATCGCCATGGCGCTGGCCGGCGAGCCGGATCTGCTGATCGCTGATGAGCCGACGACAGCGCTGGATGTGACGATCCAGGCGCAGATCCTGCGGCTGATGACGCGGCTGGTGCAGCAGCTCGGCGTATCGGTGCTGCTGATCACGCACAATCTCGGCGTGGTGGCACAGGCCTGCCAGCGCGTCGCGGTGATGTACTCCGGGCGTGTGATCGAGCAGGCGCCGGTGCGCGAGCTGTTCGGCAATCCGAAGCATCCGTACACGCGCGGCCTGCTCAATGCCGTGCCGACCAAGCATGTCGAACGCGGGGCGCTGAGCGGCATCCCCGGCTCCATCCCCAACCTGATCCACCCGCCCGGCGGCTGCCGGTTTCATCCGCGCTGCGCGCACGCCGTGGACGCCTGCCGCGCCGCCCTGCCGCCCCTGTGCGAAGTGGGCGAGCAGCACAGCGCGGAGTGCATTCTGTACGCGGAGCAGTCATGACCGACTCGCCAATTCTGCAGGTTCGCGGCCTGAGCAAGCACTATCCCATCCGGGGCGGGCTGCTCAATCGCCAGATCGGCACGTTCCGGGCGGTGGACGATGTCAGCTTCAGCGTGCCGCGCGGCAAGACGCTGGGCATCGTCGGCGAGTCCGGCTCTGGCAAGACCACGGTGGGCAAGTGCATCCTGCGCCTGATCGAACCGACAGCGGGCGAAGTGCTGTTCGAGGGGCAGGACCTGCGCGCGCTCTCCGGCGGCGAGCTGCGGCGGCGGCGCACGGATATGCAGATGATCTACCAGTCCCCGGCGGCCTCGCTCAACGGCCGTATGACGATCGGCCAGATCGTGGGCGAGGCGCTGTGGCTGCACGAGCGCCTGAATGGCGAGCGCGCGCGCCGGCGCGTGATGGAACTGCTGGAGATCGTCGGGCTGAAGGCGGAGCACTACGACCGCTTCCCCCACGAGTTCAGCGGCGGCCAGCAGCAGCGCGTCGGGATTGCGCGGGCGCTGGCGGTGAAGCCCAAGCTGCTGGTGCTGGACGAGCCCACGTCGGCGCTGGATGTGTCGGTGCAGGCGCAGGTGCTCAATCTGCTGCACGATCTGCAGCAGGAGTTCAACCTCACCTATCTGTTCATCTCGCACGATCTGGGCGTGGTGCGCTATCTGTGCGATCAGGTGGCGCTGATGTACCTGGGCAGGATCGTGGAGATCGCCGATACGGCGACCATCTTCGATGAGCCGCGCCATCCGTACACGCAGGCGCTGATCTCGGCGATCCCTGAGCCGGACCCGGACGAGTCGTGGCAGCAGGTGATGCTGCAGGGCGATCTCGACCTGCGCCGCCCCGAAAAGGGCTGCCCGTTCGCCCCGCGCTGCCAGGCGGCGCGCGTCTCCGCCTGCGAAAGCGTCCTGCCGCCGCTGGCGCATGTCGGGCGGGGGCATCGCGTCGCCTGCCATCTGCACCCCGGGGAGCCCGCATAATGCTGCGTACCGTAACGCTGGAAGATATTCCCGCCATCGCCACGGGCGCGGGCATTCTGGGCACGGGCGGCGGCGGCAACCCGTATCTGGGCAGCCTGCACCTGCGCGAGGTGATGCGCCAGTGCGGGGAAGCGCGGATCATCGACCCGCTGGACCTGCCGGATGATGCGTTCGTGCCGATGTGCGGCTACATCGGCGCGCCCACCGCCAGCATCGAGAAGATCGAGCAGGGCGAGGAGCTGCTGCGCGCGCTGCGCCTGCTGGAACGCCACACCGGGCGCAGCGTGGATGCCATCGGCATCGCGGAGATCGGCGGGGCCAACTCGATTGCGCCGCTGGTGCTGGCGATCCAGTCCGGGCTGCCGGTGGTGGACGCCGATGCGATGGGCCGCGCTTTTCCCGAAGTGCAGATGTCGGTATTCTCGTTCGAGGCTGGGCTGCCGGTGACGCCGATGGCGCTGGTGGATGCCGGCGGCAACCAGGTCGTCATCCCCAGCACGGTCAGCGCGCGCTGGGCAGAGCAGCTTGCGCGCACGCTGGCGACCAGCATGGGCGCGACCGCCGGCCTGGTGGGGCTGGGGGCCAGCGGCCGGGCGATGAAGCAGTACGGCGTGCACTACACGCTGTCGCTGGCGCATGCCGTGGGCCATGCCGTGCTGGCGGCGCAGGACGACGACGTGCCGGCGCTGATCGCCCGCACGCTGGACGGGCGCATCCTGCTGCGCGGCAAGATCACCGACATGGAACGGCGCACCACACGCGGCTTTGCGCGCGGCGCGCTGGTCGTGGAGTCGTTCAGCGGGCGCGACCGGATGGAGATCGAGTTCCAGAACGAGTTCCTGATCGCGCGGCTGAATGGCGAGCTGGTGGCCACCGTGCCGGACCTGATCACGCTGGTGACGGACGACACAGGCGAGCCGATCTCCACAGAAGTGCTGCGCTATGGCATGCGGGTGGCGGTGCTGGGCGTTCCCGCCGCCGCGCAGCTCAAAACGCCAAGGGCGCTGGAGGTGGTGGGGCCGCGCGCCTTTGGTTATGACACGGCGTTTCATCCGCTGCCGGGCGGGCGCATCGGGCTGCGGCCATAGCGCGGGCCTGCGCTGCCGGCAGCCGACGACTTGTTGGGATGAGTGCACGAAAGGACAGCTACAGTGCGAATTGGAATTGACGTCGGCGGGACGAACACCGACGCGGTACTCATGAATGGGCGAGACATCTTCGCTTCGACCAAGACGCCGACCACGGCCAACGTCAGCGATGGCATCGTCACGGCGCTGCGCACCCTGCTGGCGCAGTCCGGCGTGGATGTCGCGGCGCTGGACGGCGTGATGATCGGCACGACGCATTTCACCAACGCAGTGGTCGAGCGCCGCCGACTGCAGCCGACGGCCTGCATTCGCCTGGGCCTGCCGGCGACCGTGTGCCTGCCGCCGATGGTGGACTGGCCGGATGACCTGCGCGAAGTGGTGGGCGGGCACTACTATCTGGCGCATGGCGGCCACGAATTCGACGGGCGCGAGATTTCCGCCTTCGACCCGGCGGAGATCCGCGCGATCGCCGAGGACATTGGCCGCAAGGGCATCAACGCCATCGCCATCTCGTCGGTGTTCTCGCCGGTCAACACCAACTTTGAGGAGCGCGCCGCCGCTGTCGTGCGCGAGGTGCTGCCCGATGTGCACATCACGCTCTCCAGCACGATCGGCCGCATCGGCCTGCTGGAGCGCGAGAACGCCGCCATCATGAACGCCTGCCTGCGCGATCTGGCGATCCGCACGGTGGGCGGCTTCAAGCAGGCGCTGGCCGAGCTGCACATCAACGCCCCCTTCTACATCAGCCAGAACGACGGCACGCTGATGAACGCCGACTTCGCCACCGATCATCCGGTGCTGACGTTCGCTTCCGGCCCGACCAACAGCATGCGCGGCGCAGCTTTCCTGAGCGGGCTGAAAGACGCGATCGTGATCGACGTGGGCGGCACGACCACCGACGTCGGCGTGCTGCAGCACGGCTTCCCGCGCGTGGCGGCGCTGGCGGTGAACATCGGCGGCGTGCGCACCAACTTCCGCATGCCCGACACGCTCTCCATCGGGCTGGGTGGCGGCTCGATCGTGCAGCACGATCCGCTGAAGGTGGGCCCGCAGAGCGTGGGCTACGAGATCACGTCGAAGGCGCTGGTGTTCGGCGGCGACACGCTGACCACGACCGATGTGGTGGTGGCGGCGGGCAAGGCCGAGGTGGGCGACGCCGCGAAGGTGGCGCACCTGGACCCGACGCTGGCGCACGCGGTGGAAGACCGCATCGAGGAGATGGTGAACGTCGCGGTCGACCGCATGAAGACCAGCGCGGCGCTCATGCCGGTGGTGGTGGTGGGCGGCGGCAGCATCCTCATCCAGCGGCCGATCGCCGGGGCCAGCGAGATCGTCAAGCCGGCGCACTTCGCCGTCGCCAACGCGATCGGCGCGGCCATCGCGCAGATCGGCGGCGAGACCGACCGCATCTTCTCGCTGGCGGAGATGAGCCGCGAGCAGGCGCTGCAGCAGGCCAAACAGGAGGCGGCGGATCGCGCGGTGGCGGCTGGCGCATCGGCCAGCAGTATCGAGATTGTCGAGGTGGAAGAGGTGCCGCTGGCGTACCTGCCGGGCAACGCCACGCGCATCATGGTCAAGGCCATTGGCGATCTGGCGGGGAGCTAAGCGATCATGCGAATCATTGACGAACAGGCAGTCGAGAACATCGCGCTGGGCGCGGCGGTGCTGGGCACGGGCGGCGGCGGCGATCCCTACATCGGTATGCTGATGGCGCGAAAGGCGATCCGCGACTACGGGCCGGTCGAGCTGTACTCGCTGGATGAGCTCAACGCCGACGATCTGGTCGTGCCGACGGCCATGATGGGCGCGCCGACGGTGATGATCGAGAAGATGCCCAACGGCGACGATATCGTCAACGCCTTCCACGTGATCGGCAAATATCTCAACCGGCCGATCCGCGCCACCATGTCGATCGAAGCAGGCGGGCTGAACTCGGTCGTGCCGATCTACGTGGCCGCCCGGCTGCGCGTGCCGATGGTGGATTGCGACGGCATGGGCCGCGCCTTCCCGGAGATCCAGATGGTGACGCACACCATTCATGGGCTGCCCTCCACACCCTTCTCGATGGCCGACGAGCGCGGCAACATCGTGATCATGGAGACGATCAACAACCGCTGGACGGAGGCGTTCGCGCGCAGTATCGCCATCAACATGGGCGCGATGGCGATGATCGCCGCCTATCCGGCGACGGTGGCGCAGCTTCGCGAGGCGGCGGTGCACGGCACGATGTCGCAGGCCGAGCGCATCGGCCAGACCATCCGCCGGGCGCGCGTCGAGGAAGAGGACCCGGTCTCGACGGTGCGCGAGGCGGTGGGCGGTTTCCTGGTGTTCCGGGGCAAGATCGGCGATGTGGCCCGGCGCACCGAAGGCGGCTTCGCCAAAGGCGATGCCACGCTGCACGGCATCGACGCCTACGCGGGGCAAACGCTCAATCTGTATTTCCAGAATGAGCATCTCGCGCTGAAGATCGATGGCGAGTATCGCGTGACCGTGCCCGACCTGATCGCGCTGCTGGATATCGACACGGGCGAGCCGATCACCACCGAGAGCATGCGCTATGGTTACCGGGTGGCGGTGATCGCCATGCCGTGCACACCGAAGTGGCGCACGCCGAAGGGGCTGGAGCTGGTCGGGCCGCGCTACTTCGGCTACGACGTCGATTACGTGCCGGTCGAGGAGCGCTACGGCGCGCGATGACGGCGAGGGGGCGGGCCCGTGCGCCTGCCCTCTGCACAGAACGACAGGGACGAGATGGAACGACAGATCACGTTGGGCGACGTGCCGGCGATCGCGCTGGGCGCGGGCGTGCTGGGGACGGGCGGCGGCGGCAGCACTTACATCGGCCAGACCTGGCTGGAGCGCGAACTGCGTCAGCGCGGGACGTCGTGCACGGTGGTCGATGCCGCCGACATCCCGGACGAGATGGTGCTGTGCAGCGTGAGCACGATGGGCGCGCCCACCGTGAGCAACGAGAAGCTGATGAACGGCGAGGAGTTCGTGATCGGCGTGCGCGCGCTGGAGGCGCATGCCGGCGTGCGCATGGGTGCGCTGCTGATCGGCGAGATCGGCGGCTCGAACGCGCTCAAGCCGCTGATCGCCGGCCTGCAGCTCGGCCTGCCGGTGGTGGATGGCGACGCGATGGGGCGCGCCTTTCCTGAGCTGCAGATGGACACCTTCTCCATCGGCGGGGTGAAGATCTCGCCGCTGGCGCTGGTGGATGACCGGGGCAACGTCGTCATCCTCGATCACATCGACACGCCGCTGCGGGTGGAGCAGTACGCGCGCGCGCTCACCATCGAGATGGGCGGCAGCGCAGCGCTGATGATGCCGGTGGTGACGGGCCGGGTGATGAAGCAGCACCTGATCCGCGGCACGCTGACGCTGGCGCAGCGGCTGGGGCAGGCGGTGCTGGATGCGCGCGCGGCCAGCGAGGATGCCGCGGAGCGCGTGGCGGCGCTGGGCAACGGGCGCGTGCTCTTCCGCGGCAAGATCAGCGACATCGAGCGGCGCACGGTGCAGGGCTTCGCGCGCGGGCGCATGCGCCTGACGGGCTTCGGGCCGGGCGCGGCAGCGATGGAGATCGTCTTTCAGAACGAGAACCTGATCGCGTGGCAGGAGGGGCGCATCGTGTGCACCGTGCCGGACCTGATCACGGTGCTGAGCCTGGAAGATGGCGAACCGGTGGGCACGGAGGCGCTGCGCTACGGGCTGCGGGTGGCGGTGATCGCGCTGCCCGCCCCGCGCGAGCTGCGCACCCCGGCAGCGCTGGCGGTGATCGGCCCGGCGGCCTTCGGCTACCCGGACGTGCGCTATCAGCCGATGGCGGGCGAGCTGCTGCCGCGCTGACCACAGCGATTTCGCATCGTCGTCATTGTGCGGCGCGAGCGCCGTGCTGATTTCGCTGGACGGCGCGCGGTCACGCCAGCCTCAGGGCGGCGGCGAACACGCGCTGCCCGGTGTTGCCCGCTGTGCCGCGCCCTGTCATAATGCGCCTCCTGCGCTCTCTGAGGATGATCCCCCATGCAGCACGACCACCGCTCCGATGCCGACTACGAAGCCGATGTCCGCCAGCGCCGCGACGAGATGGAACGCGCCCTCCGCGCCCCCGGCCCCGGCGGCTGGCTGGCGATCGTCGGCATGTACCCGCTCGCACAGGGCGAAAACACCGTCGGCGCTGCGCCCGGCAGCACCGTGCTGCTGCCCGCCGGCGCTGCGCCCGAACGACTGGGCGTGATCGACTTCGCAGACACGCAGGGCACGCTGCGCGTCACCACGGATGAGCCGGTCTTCGTGGATGAAGTCGAGACACGCCACGCCGTGCTGCGCAATCACTATGCGCCCGGCGGCATGTCGGTCGTGCGTGTGCGTGATGTGCGCTTTGGTATCATGCAGTGGGCCAGCGATCCCTACAACGTGCGCGTCTGGGACGCCAACAGCCCCAAACGCCTGTCGTTTCCGGGCCGGGCGTGGTACCCGATCGCGCGCGAAAACGCCGTCATCGGCCGCTTCACCCCACACCCGCCCGGCTCTACCATGGTGGTCACGCACACCGGCGGCGAAACGCAGGTGCTCGCCAATCCCGGGCGCGTTGCCTTCAGCCTGCGCGGGCAGGACTTCGTCTTCGAGGCCTCCACGCCTGAACAGGGCGAGAGCGTCGTGTGGCTGCTGCTGCGCGATGGCACCAACGGGCGCACCACGTACGGCGCGGGCCGATTTCTCATGGCGCCGCGCCTCGATGGCGACCGCGTGCTGCTCGATTTCAACCTGCTCTATCTGCCGCCGTGCGCGTTCTGCGACTACACCACCTGCCCGATGCCGCCGCGCGCCAACGTGCTGCCCTTCCCGCTGGAGGCCGGCGAGTGCTTTCCGGAACAGCCCGCCTGAAGCCCGCCCCGCTGCCGCCTGCTGCTAGCCCAGCGGCAGGCCCAGCCCGCGGATCTTCTCCGTCAGGTTGCGCTTCGCCAGCGGAATGATGTTGATCGGCAGGTGCTCGATCACCCCATACGTCCCTGGCCGGTAGCGCTCGATCATCGGCAGCAGCGTATCCCACTCCATCAGCCCGGTCCCGATCACCGTCTCGGTGATATGCACCACGAAGCGGTCTTCCAGCAGGAAGTCCTTCAGGTGCACCGTCGCAATGTACGGGCCGAGCTGGTCGAACAGCCGGTCAAACAGCGCCGGCTGGTTGAACACCGTGTGCAGATCGCCCATGAAATTGCACGGGTCCAGGTTGAGCTTCAGCCGTTTCGAGCCGGTGCGCTCGATCACCCGGCGGATGGTCTCCGGCGTGTTGAGCGTGGTCGTCACGTGCGTTTCCAGCACGATGTCGATGCCGTACTCCTCGCCCGTCTCCAATATTTCGCACAGGCTGCGCACCAGCCGGTCCTCGGTCTCCGGCTTGTAGTTGTCGGCATGCGGCCACCAGTCCCCGCGCGGGCTCAGGCTGGTCGGGCGCACGCCAGATTCGGGCACGCCCATCTGCGCGGCCAGCCGCACCAGCGCGCGCGCGCCTTCCACGCCCGCCCGCCGCACCGCCTCGTCTGGCGAGATGATGCACGGATAGGGCCCCCACAGCTGCAGAAACGGCATGCCCACGCCGTCAAATGCCGCCCGTGCGCTGGCCGCCGTCTCCGGCGCAATCGTCTGCGCCAGCACGTTCAGATGCGCGCCCACCCCGTGAAATCCCAGGTCCAGCGCCCAGCGCATGCGATCGTACGTCACATCGCTCAGATCGCTCATGATCAGCCCGAGCAGCCCGATTTTCATGCGGTTTGTCCTGTGTCTCAGTCCATGTGAAAAAGCGATTCCATCGGCAGCCACCAGTTGCCCTCACGGCTGCCGGACGAGCTGCCCTCGAACGGCTGCTGGCACGGATCGGTCAGCGCCCACCACGCATGCGTCTCCGGGTCGGCGGCCACCTTCGCCATGTCCGCATCCAGATCGCTGCCGACGTACTCGAAGTAGGCGAACAGCAGCCCACCCCGGTGGAAGATCGAGTAGTTTGTGATGTTCGCCTCGCGCAGCGCCGCCAGGATCGGCTCCGGCACGGCGGCATGCAGGCGCTTGTACGTGTCGTACTGTTCCGGGCGCAGCCGGATGATCTGGCCGAAGCGCTGCATCGCCGCTACTCCGCCAGCACGTCGCGGATGGCCCGCGCGATGCGGCCGACGTTGGGCAGCACCTCGTCCTCCAGCGGCGGGCTGTACGCGATCAGCGCGCTGCCCATGTTGACGCGGCGCACCGGCGCGGCCAGCGCGTACACGCCCTCATCCGCCGCCATCGACGCGATGTCGCCGCCCCAGCCGGCGCTGTGCGGCGCTTCCTCCACCACTACCAGCCGGTTGGTTTTCTCCAGCGAAGCCAGGATCGTCGCCTTGTCCAGCGGCGCGAAGCTGCGCACGTCGATCACTTCGCACGCGATGCCCTCTGCCGCCAGCTGCCCGGCGGCCTCCAGCGAGCGGTGCATCATCAGCTGCGACGCCACCACTGTGACATCCGTCCCTGACCGCACCACCTTCGCCTCGCCCAGCCGCATCGGCGCGGGGTTGTCCGGCACTTCGCCCTTCAGGTTGTACAGCCCCTTGTGCTCCAGCACGATCACCGGGTTGTCCTCGCGGATGGCGGCGCGCAGCAGGCCGTACATGTCCGCTGGCGTCGATGGCGAGACCACCTGCAGGCCGGGGAAATTCATCAGCCAGCCTTCGGCGCACTGCGAATGCTGCGTGCCGAAGCCGTTGCCGCCCCCCTGTGCCGCACGAATCGTCAGCGGCACGATGAACTGCCCGCCAGACATGTAGCGGTACTTCGCCACCTGATTGGCGATCTGATCGAGCGCCACCGGGATGAAGTCGGCGAACATCAGCTCCGCCACCGGGCGCAAGCCTGTGATCGCCGCCCCCAGCGCCGTGCCGATGATCGCCTGCTCGCTGATCGGCGTATCGCGCACACGCGTGCCGCCGAAGCGCTCGTACAGGCCGGGCGTCACCTTGAACACGCCGCCGGCCTCGGCCACATCCTCGCCGAAGAACACCACGTCCGGATCGCTGGCGAGTTCGTCGGCCAGCGCCCTGACCACGGCCTCGCGATAGGTAATCTCAGGCATCACGCTCCCTTTACGTAAGTGACATCGGCGTACAGCGTCTCAATCGCGGGGAACGGCTGCGCCTTGGCCCACTCCACGGCGTCGACCACGGCGGCCTGCGCCGCCTGCTTCATCTCGCCGAACTCCACATCGTCCAGCTGGCCGTCGGCGATCATCCGCACGCGCAGAATGTCGATCGGGTCACGCTGAAGCCACTGATCGAGCTCGCCCGGCCGGCGGTAGGGCGCCGCGTCGGTGCGCGAGTGCCCGCGATAGCGATATGTCTTGCACTCGATCAGGCTCGGCCCATCGCCCGCCCGCGCGCGCGCCGCCGCCTCGCCCACCACCGCCGCCACGGCCTCCGCATCCTGCCCGTCCACCACCAGCCCTGGCATGGCGTAGGCGCTGGCGCGCTGCGCGATGTCCTGCACCGGCGTCGTCTTGCTCCACACGCTGTACTCGCCGTACAGGTTGTTCTCGCAGATGAACAGCACCGGCAGCTTCCACACCGACGCCATGTTGAGCGCCTCGTGCCACGCGCCGATGTTCGACGCGCCTTCGCCGAAGAACGCCACCGCGATGCCGCCCGTCTGCTTCACCTGCGCGGTGAAGGCCGCCCCCAGCGCGATCGGCAGCTGCGCCCCGACGATCGCATTCGCCCCCAGCAGCCCGATCGAGGCGTCCGTCATGTGCATGCTGCCGCCTTTGCCGCCGCACGCCCCGCCCTGCTTGCCCATCATCTCGGCCATCATTGCCCGCAGCGTCATCCCCAGCGCGATCGCGTGATGATGCCCGCGATATGTGCACGTTACCTTGTCGCCCGGGCGCAGCGCCGCCGCTGTGCCGATCGCGCAGGCTTCCTGCCCGATCGCCAGATGCGTCGTGCCGCGAATCAGGTTGAGCAGAAACAGCTCCTGAATTGCCTCTTCCGCCAGGCGGATCTCCAGCATGTGCCGCAGAGCCTGCTGGCGAACTTCGAGTGCCAGTGTCATCAACGCCGACCTTCTACTGTGCAAAACGGTCCAGTGCTTCGCCAAATGCCGTCATAAAGCGCGCCAGATCCATGCCATCCACGGCGCGGTGGTCCCCGCTCAGCGTCAGATGCGCGGTCTGGCGGATGAACAGCCCGCCATTCTCCACCACGGGCCGCGGCTTGAGCGCGCCCACCGCCAGAATGCCGACCTGCGGCGGGTTGATCACAGCGGTGAAATGATCGACCTGTGCGATCATCCCCATGTTGCTGATGGTGAAACTGCCGCCGCTCAGCTCGTCCGGAGACAGCCGCCCGGCGCGCGTGCGTTCGATCAGCGCGCGCAGTTCCGCCGCCAGCCCGCCCGGCGAGTAGCGCTCCGCCCCGCGCAGCACCGGCGTCAGCAGCCCATCCTCGCGCGCCACCGCCACCGCAAGGTGCACGCCCTCATACTGCCGGATCGCGCCGTCGCTGTACGTCGCGTTCAGGCGCGGCACGCGCAGCAGCGCCTGCGTCGTCAGCCACGCGATCAGATCGTTGATGCGCACCTTGCCCGGCAGCGTCTTCAGCCGCTCCAGCGCCGCATCGAACACGAACTCGCCGGTCACGTAGAAGTGCGGGGCTTCACGCATGCTTTCGCTCAGCCGGCGGCCGATCGTCTGGCGCATGCGCGAAAGCGGGACGATCGTCACGCCGTCCTGTGCAGGCGGGGCAGTCGGGGCCGCCGTCGTGGTGGCTGCAGCCGCCGGCTCAGGTGGAGCGGACGCTGCCGCCTGATAGGCGTGCAGCGCATCCAGCGTGATCGGGTTGGGATAGCCTGCGGCCAGCACCGCCGCCAGGTCAATGCCAAGCTGCCGCGCGGCCCGGCGCACCCTCGGCAGGGCCAGCACGCGCAGGCCGTCGCCCACGCTGCGCGCCGCCTGATACGCCTCGACATCGCGCCTCAGCACCCGCCCGCGCTCGCCTGTGCCCGCCACCTGCTCCAGCGGCACGCGCTGCTGCTGGGCCACGCGCTGCGCCAGCGGCGAAACGCGCTGCTGGGCCGGCGTGCTGGCTGCAACCGGCGCTGGGGCAGGGGCAGCAGCGGGGGCAGGGGTGCGCTCGCTCGCCGCGCCAATCCGCCCGATCACCGCACCCACAGCCACTTCTTCGCCCGCCTGCGCGCGCTGCTCCAGCAGCACACCGCTGGCCACCGCCTCCAGCTCCACATTCGCCTTGTCCGACTCGACGATCGCGATCGGCTCGCCTTTGGCGACCGCATCGCCCGGCTGCCGCAGCCATTCCAGCAGACGGCCGCTCTGGGTGTCGAACCCCAGATTCGGCATCAGTACATCAACCGCCATGCCGCTCCTCGATCGTCTTCCGCTGCGAAAGGCCGGGGCGTGCAGCGTCGCCCGCTTCAATATTCTGAAAGATCACCAGCACATCCTCGGGGCGCGCGCCGCCTTCTTCCACCAGCGCATCATAAATCCGCTGGCTAACGCGCTGCTTCTGCTCGGCGCTGCGCCCCGGAGACCAGTACACGATCACGGTGGGCATCTCTGAAATCCTGTCTGACAAAACACGAACATAACCGGTCTGTGCGTCCTGCTTCAGCCTTTGATCGCGCCGAACGTCAGCCCGCGCACCATGCTGCGCTGCGTGCTGATCACGAAGATGATCGCCGGGATCATCATCAGCACCGACATCGCGCACATCGCCCGCCAGTCCACGGTGAACTGGCTGGTCAGATCGAACAAGCCCACCGGAAAGGTCTTGGCGTTGGGCGTGCGCGTCATCAGGCTGGCGATCTGGTACTCGTTCCACGCCGCCAGAAAGGCGAAGATGCTGGCCGCCGCCATCCCCGGCAGCGCCAGCGGCAGATCGACGCGCCAGAACGCCGACCAGTAGCCGCAGCCGTCGATGTAGGCCGCCTCGTCCAGGTCTCTTGGGATCTGCCGGAAGAAGCCGTCCATCAGCCACACGGTGAACGGCGTGTTCACTGCCACATACACAAACGCCAGCCCGTGCACTGTGTCCACCAGGCCGAGATTGCGCATCAGCAGGAACAGCGGCAGGCTGAGCGCGATGCCCGGCACCGCGCGCGACAGCATGATGATCAGGAACGTCAGCCGCAGCCCGCGCGCCTCAAAGCGCGAGAACGCGTAGCCAGCCATCGTGCCCAGCGTGACGGAGAACACCGTGCTCAGCACCGACACCAGCGCCGAGTTGCGCAGGTATTCCTCCACCGGCACGCCCACTGCGTACTCCGGGTTCAGCCCGAACAGCGAGCCGAATGCGTCGAACGTGACCTGCTGCGGAATCCACACCGGCGGGGTGACGTTGATCTCGGAATTGGGCCGGATCGACGTCAGGACGATCCATACCGCCGGCAGCGCGCCCAGCGTCAGGATCACGAACACCAGAACGTTGTAGAGCGTCTGGCGCAGCCGCATATGGGGACGGACAGAATGAACCATCAGACCTGCACCACCCGTGACTTGATCAACTGTCGGAACAGATACAGCGTGAACAGCACCCCGATCACCACGCTCACCATCGACATCGCGCTGGCCAGGCCGAAGCGCGAGTTCTGAATCGCCATTTCGCCGACGTACGTCCAGATCATCTCCGTGCGATTGGCCGGGCCGCCGTCCGTCATGATGCGCACGATGTCGTACGCGCGGCCCACATCCAGCGAGCGCACCGTCAGCGCGATCAGCGTGAACGGCGTCAGCAGCGGCACGGTGATGCGCCGGAACTGCTGCCACGCGCTCGCCCCGTCCACTTCCGCCGCCTCGTACACCTCGCTCGGCAGCGACAGCGTGCCCGCCAGCAGGATGATCGTCGTCACTGGAATGTTCATCCACATGCTCGCCAGCATCAGCACCATCATCCCCGTCGGCACATCCACCAGCCAGGCCTTCGGGTCCGTCATCAGCCCCAGCCCGATCAGCACATTGTTGACCAGCCCGACTGTCGCGTTGAAGAACCACGCGAACTGAAAGCCGACCAGCACCGGCGCGAACATCATCGGGATCATCAGCAGCGTGCGGATCAGCCCCTGCCCCCACGTCACCCGGGCGATCAGCTGCGACAGCCCCAGCGCGATGAAGTACTCCAGGTTGACCGTCACCGCCAGGAACAGCACCGTATTGCCCAGCGCCTGCCAGAACACCTCGTCGGTCAGCAGGCGCTCGTAGTTGCGCAGCGCCGTCTCGATCGCGAAGGCGAACGTGTCCGGGCGCATCAGGTTGAATGGGGTGAAGCTGACGTACAGCGAGAACAGCATGGGATAGATCACCACCATGCCGATCACAAAGAGCGTGGGCAGAATCAGCAGCCACGGGAAGATCGCGCGGCGGCGATCCATCGCGCTGCGCATGCGCCTGCCCTTCGCCGGGGCAGTAAGCACGGGCCCGGCAGGCGAAGGGGAAGTGTGTGCAGCCATAGGCGTTTGTCCGGAGTCGCGTGTTCAGGTCAGATGTGCAACGACCGCCTGCGCGGCCAGATGCCCGCGAGGAAGCGCACTGGCTCCCCGCGGGCACCCACAGTCAATACGTCGTGTGCAGGCCGGTTACGGCAGGTAGCCGAGATCCTGCATCAGCGCGCGCGCTTCCTCGACGCCGTTGGCGACGCCGTCTTCCACGCTCACATCGCCCAGGATGATGCCCTGCAGGATCGGCGTCCACAGGTTGGTGAAGCTGATCCAGTCAGCGAACAGCGGCGGCGTGAAGAAGTCGTCGCTGATCTGCTGCTGCGCCACTTCCAGGCGGCCGGCGTCCAGCGCCACATCCGACGCTTCGGCATCGGCGATCACGCGTGACCACACATCATCACGCACCGGCAGCAGGCCGAGCTGCGCCTCTTCGTACAGCACGCGCTCGCTGGTCAGGAAGCGCACCAGATCCGCAGCGGCTTCCTTGTGCTCTGAAGCGCGGGTGACGGAGAAGGCATGCGCGCCCGCCCAGCCCGTGTGAATGCTGCCAGACTCGCCCACCGGGCCGCGCACGATGCCGAAGTTGCCGGCGATCGCCGGGCAGCTCGCCGGATCCTGGAAGTAGCTGTACCAGCCGTACCACTCCAGGTAGAAGGCGACGTTGCCATCGCAGAAGTTCTGCGCCACTTCCGGCCACAGCAGGTTGGGGGTGTCTGCCGGGATCAGGTTGTTGGCATACAGATCGCGCATCCACTGCGCCGAGTCGATGCCCGCCTGGCTGCCGAAGATCGGCTCGAAGTTCTCATCGAAGTAATTGCCGCCGTTGGCCACCAGGATTTCGTAGAAGCGGCCGCTCAGCGCCTCTTCCTTGCCGGCAAACTGCGTGCCGTACTGCACCACGCCCTGGCCGACGAAGAATTCCGACATGTCGTACATCTGCTGGATGGTTTCCGGGGGCAGCAGCGGATAGCCGTATTCCGCTTCGAACGCCGCCTGCAGGTCCGCATTCCCGAACAGATCGGTGCGATAGTGCATGCCGCTGATGTCGGCATGGCGCGGCAGCAGCTGCAGGTCGCCGTTGATCGTCGCCGAGCTCAGGATCGCCGAGCTGAACGGTGCCAGCTCTTCGGCGGTGAAGTAGTTCTGCAGCGGCTCAACGAAGTCCACGTACTGCGTCATGAAGCTGGTGTGGTTCCACGCCACATCGAAGTCGACGGTCCCCGCCGCGTAGTTGGTCTTCAGGTAGCGGTCGATCTCGAAGCCATCGCCGAGGAAGACGATCTCGACATCCGCGCCGGTCTCCTGCTCGAACACACCCAGCGACTCGTACATCGCTTCGTACGGCTGGCCGCCGATGGTCGCCACGCGCAGCGTGATGCCGCTGTAGTCACCACCAATTCCGGCGTACTGCGCTTCGTCCTGCGCGACTGCCGCGCCGGCGCCCAGCACCAGCGTGCTCGTCAGGCCGAGCCCAAACAACACTTTCCTAAGCATGTGGTCCTCTCCTAACAATCTGACTGCCGTTGGCAAACTCTCCATACCCATGTCGTGCGTCAGGCATAGTAGCCTGCCGCGCGCATGATGGATTCGACTTCGTGCGCGGCCTCATCAAGCGCCTGCGCGGGCGTGCGCGCCGCCGTCACCACGGCGTGCTGCATACGGTTGAACACCTCGTTGATCGCCGGATACTCCGGCAGGCGCGGCGGGCTCTCCACGTTCCGGTGGACCTGCTCGATCGCGCTGTAGTATCCGAACTGCTGCTGAATCTCCGCATCGCGCCACGTCGACAGGCGCACGCCGGTCCCGCCGCTCAGCGCGGTGATGCGGTCCATCTCCGGGCTGGCGCAGTGGCGCACAAACTCCCAGGCCAGCGCCGCCTGCGTGCTGCCCGCCGGGATCGCCAGCACCCAGTAGATGTTGAGGGACATGTGGCGGCCCGCCGGCCCGTCGCCACGCGGGACCAGCCCGACGCGGTTCTGGCCGATGATGCGCGAGGGTGGCAGCTCGGCCACCGCCGAGAACCCGCACCAGTTCCACATCATCGCCGCCTCACCCGCCGCATATGCCACGCCCGAGGCCACGCTGTCGTATTCCAGCGTGCGCGGCGGGCACACCCTGTCTTTCAGGATCAGGTCGGCGTAGTACTGCAGCGCCTCACGGCCGATCGCGTCGTTGAAGGCCGGGCGCAGCGCGTCGTCAAACAGGCGCCCGCCGCGGCTCCACAGATGCAGGAAGAAGTCGTACACGTTGTTGTGGCCGTCGTTCAGCCCCGCGATCATCGCCCCGTACAACCCGCGCTCCGGGCGCGTGAAGAAGCGGGCCACATCGCGGAACTGCGACCACGTCTGTGGCACGGCAAGCGCATAGCCGTACTGCGCCCGGAAGGCCGCCGCTTCCGCCGGGTCTTCGAACAGGTCCGCCCGGTACATGAACATCTCCGGGCCGTCATGGTAGGGCATCGCGTACACGCCGTCGTCCGCGGCGCGCTGCAGCTCCAGCAGGCTGGGCGACCAGCCGTGCGGCCAGTCGGCGGGCGGCGTGGCCTCGATCAGCGCATTCAGCCGGGTCAGCCCCTGCAGTTGCATCGCCTCCGGCAGCCAGTCCGTCAGCAGCAGTGCGACATCGCATCCGCTCTCCAGCAGCCCGCGCTGCCCGATCATGCGCTCGTACAGCGCCTCGGGGTCCACCGGCGTGATCTCGAAGTCCACATCCGGATGCAGCGTGCGAAAGGACTCCGCCTGCTGGGCGAAGGATCTCGCAAAACCGTCGAACGTGCGGTAAACAATCTTCAAAGTCGCCATCAGGTCTTTGCCACTGAACTATCTGCAGGGACTGGCAAGAATTATAATTTATAGCCTATAATCCTGCAAATATCGGTTTTTCCCCCGGACAGGAGCATCGGCATCATGAGCAGAGCGCTTGCGCCGATTGAGGATACCCGCCGCACGCTGGCCGCGCAGGTCGTCGAGCGCATTCGGCAGGCCATCCTCGATCAGTCTCTGCCGCCCGGCTCGCGCATCAATCAGTACAAGCTCGCGGAAGATCTCGAGGTCAGCCTCGTCCCCGTGCGCGAGGCGCTCAAAGCGCTCGAATCCGAAGGTCTGGTCAGCATCACCCCGCGCCGCGGTGCGTTCGTCACTGAGATCTCCCTCAGCGACCTCGACGAGCTCTACTTCGCCCGCAAACTGCTCGAAGGTGAGGCGATCGCGCTCGCCTGCCCGCATCTGACCGAGGCCGACTTCGCCGCCCTGGCCGAGCTCATGACGGCCATGCGCGCCAGCACCGATGCTGCCGATATCCGCGCCTTCATGCTCGGCAACCGCGAGTTCCACATGCGCATCTACACCGCCGCCGGCAATCGCTATCTGCTGCAGACCATCGAGAAGCTGTGGGAGCACAGCGAGCTCTATCGCTTTCGTTACATGTTCGTGCTGCGCAATGCCGACGTCGTGCATCAGGAACACAACGAGATCTTCGCCGCCTGCCGCGCTGGTGATGCCGACCGCGCCCGCCATCTCATCCACGAGCACATCTGGCACACCCGCAGCGGCATCCTGCAGCAGCTGGTCAGTGAATTTCCGCAGCTTGTCAACCAGCCATAACCGAAAGTGCAGCATCCATGCCCGTTCACGTCATTGATTCGATCTTCTTCCGCGATCTGTTCGGCACCCAAGCCATGCGCCGGGTCTTCGACGATCACGCGCTGCTGCAGAAGTGGCTCGACTACGAGGCAGCACTCGCCCGCGCCCAGGCCCGCCTCGGCATGTTCCCGCTGGCCGCCGCCGAGGAGATTACCCGCCAGGCGCAGGCCGCCCACATGGACACCGATGCCATCAAGGCCGGCATCGACAAGACCGTGCATCCGCTCGTCTCGATGATCTGGCAGCTCTCCCAGCGCTGCGAGGGTGATGCCGGTCGTTATGTGCACTGGGGCGCGACCACGCAGGATGTCATGGATACCGCCATCGTGCTGCAGATCGCCGATGCCCTGCCACTCTTCGAGGCCACGCTCGATGCGCTCATGACGACCATGGCCCGTCTGGCGCGCACCTACCGCGATACGCCCATCGCCGGGCGCACCCACGGCCAGCAGGCGCTTCCGACCACCTTCGGCGCCAAGGTCGCCGTGTGGCTGGCGGAGCTGCAGCGCGGGCGCGAACGCCTCGCGCAGGCCAAACCACGCATCCTCGTCGGCCAGTTTGGCGGTGCGGTCGGCACGCTGGCCGGGCTGGGCGAGAGCGATGTGGACGCGCTGGCGGTGCAGCAGTCTCTTATGCAGCAGCTTGGGCTGGGCATGCCGCCCATCGCCTGGCACACCTCGCGGGATGCCATCGCCGAGTACGCCCTGCTGCTCTGCGCCTGGGCCGCCCTCATGGGCCGCATCGCCCACGAGATCATCGACCTGCAGAAGCAGGAGTTTGGCGAGCTTGAGGAGCCGTTCGAGATGGGCAAGGTGGGCAGCAGCACCATGCCCCACAAGCGCAACCCCATGCTGTGCGAGTCCGTGCTCACCCTTGCCCGCCTCACCCGCGAAAAAGCTGCCACCGCCATCGACACCCTCGTCTACAACGAACACGAGCGCGACTGGTCTTCCTTTCAGATGGAGTGGGCCTATCTCCCCGAGCTCTCCGTCATGGCGCATGGCGCGCTCGAACTGACTGCGCGTGTGCTGGATGGGCTGATCGTCTATCCCCAGCGCATGCGCGCCAACCTCGATGTCACCGGTGGCCTGCTGCTGGCCGAGCGCGTGATGTTCGCACTCGGTGAGCACATCGGCCGCCAGCACGCGCACGACGTGGTCTACGAGTGCGCCATGCGCGCTTTCGAGGACCGCACCCCCTTCATCGATCATCTCTGTGACGACGCGCGCGTCGCGCAGCATCTCTCCCGCCAGCAGATCGCTGCGCTGCTGGACCCGGCCGCCTATACCGGCATGGCCGCCGTCTTTGTCGATCGTGTGCTGGCGCTGGAAGCGCAGCGCGCAGCCACTTAATCAAAAGGAGTTCTTCTGATGATCGTTGACAGCCATCAGCATTTCTGGAATATGCAGAAGGTCGCCTACCCGTGGCTGGTGCCGGAGTTCGGCCCGATCTACCGCAACTTCGAAGCGCCGGAGCTGGAGCCGCAGCTTCGCGCTGCCGGCGTCGACAAGACCGTCATCGTGCAGTCGATGGACTCCTATGAGGACACCGACTACATGCTCGATACCGCCGCCCACTACGGCTGGGTCGCCGGCATCGTTGGCTGGGTGCCGCTGCTTCGGCCAGACGAGACCGCGCGCAAGCTCGAACACCACCGCGCACACACCCCGCTCTTCAGGGGCATGCGCCATCTCATCCACACCGAGGCCAATCCCGACTGGGTGGTGCAGGACGTGGTGATCGAAAGCCTCAGGCAGTTAGAGGCGATGGGGTACACCTTCGACGTGGTCGCGGTCTTCCCCAATCACCTCCGGCACGTGCCCACCCTGTCCGAGAAGCTGCCGAATCTGCGCATCGTCATCGATCACCTCGCCAAGCCGCCCTATCCCGATGCGGGCGCCATGGCCGCCTGGCGTGCGCAGCTGGCCGCCGCCGCCAGCAATCCGAACGTCTTCGCCAAGGTCAGCGGGCTCAACACCGCCGTCGGCAAGGCCGACTGGACGCCCGCCGATCTCCAGCCCGCCATCGATGACGCGCTGCACCTGTTCGGCCCCGACCGGCTGATGTTCGGCGGAGACTGGCCGGTCGCTGTTCTCGCTGGCGACTATGCCGGCGTGATCGCCGCCACCCGCGCCTGTATCGCGCATCTCTCGCCTGCCGAGCAGGCCGCGATCATGGGCGGCACTGCCAACCGCTTCTACAAACTGGGATTGTGAGCATGGACCTGAACAGCATTGACTGGCGCCCGAAGCTGGGCAGCAAGACCGACTACGGCATCGGCTTCGTCGGCTGCGGCGGCATCGTGCAGTACGCGCATATCCCCGCCTACAGGAAGGCCGGCTTCCGCATGGTGGCCGCATACGACATCCGGCGCGAAGCCGCCGAAGAAGTCGCCCGGCTGTCGGGCACGGCGAACGTGTACGACTCTCTCGATGCGCTGCTGGCCGATCCGGCCGTCGACATCGTCGATATCGCCGTGATGCCCTGGGCGCAGAAGGAAGTCGTCGAGAAGGCCGCCGCCGCCGGCAAGCACATGCTCTGCCAGAAGCCGCTCAGCGATCAGTTCGCGCAGGCCGTCGAGATCGTTGACATCGCGCAGCGCGCAGGCGTCAAGCAGGCCGTCAATCAGCAGATGCGCTGGGACGCCGGCATCGCCGCCGCGAAGATCATGATCGAGCGCGGCCTGATCGGCCAGCCCACCGACGCGCAGATCCAGATCACCACCGCCACGCCCTGGCACATGTGGCCGTGGCTGGCGCAGGCCCCGCGCCTCGAGGTGCAGTACCACAGCATCCACTATATCGACTCGATGCGCTTCCTCTTCGGCCTGCCCGACTGGGTGACCAGTCGCCACGCGAAGTACCCTCTTCAGGGTGACGTGCGCGCCGAGACCAAGACCATCACCATCTTCGACTACGCCGCCGGCCTGCAGGGGATGATCGCTGTCAATCATTACAACATCCACGGCGAAACCTCCGCCATCTTCAAATTCATCGGCACGGAAGGCGCCATCGAGGGCACAATCGGCCTGATGTACAACTACCCCTCTGGCCGCCCCGACACGCTGGTCTTCCGCCGCAAGGACGAGGCCCCCATCGAACTGCCGCTGGACGAGATGTGGATCCCCGATGCCTTCGTCGGCCCGATGGCCGGGCTGATGGACGCGATTGCCACCGGCGGCGTGCCGCCCACCAGCAGCTTCGACAACCTCGACACCCTGCGCATCATCGAAGCCGCCTATCGCTCGGCAGCCGAAAATCGCTCGGTGCGCCCGGCAGAAATCGGAGGGCGCTGATGGCCTTCATCCCGGATCGCCACAAGGGCAAGGTCAGCATCGTCACCGGCGCCGGCCAGGGCATCGGCCTGGGCGTCGCCACACGGCTGGCGCAGGAGGGTGCGCACGTCATCATCGCCGAGTACAACGCCGCCAACGCCGCCAGCGCCGCCGAAGCATGCAGCCAGTACACGCGTGCGCGCGCCTATCCCGTCGACATCGGCGATACCGACCAGATCGAGCAGATGATGCGCGATGTCGTCGCGGAGTTCGGGCGCATCGATCAGCTCGTCAACAACGCCGGCGTGCTGGAGACGCTGCCGCTGTTCGACCTCACGCCGGAGAAGTGGGACTGGCTGCAGCGCGTCAACCAGCGCGGGCTGTTCTTCTGCCTGCAGGCTGCCGCAAAGCAAATGGTCGCGCAGATCCCCGACGAGGTGAAGGCCGCGGGCCGCGCCGAGCGCAGCTACGGCAAGATCGTCAACTTCTCGTCGATCGCCGGGCGCAGCGGCCGGCCCTATGCCGCGCACTACTCCGCGGCCAAGTGGGCGGCCATCAGCATCACGCAGAGCGCCGCCGGCTACCTCGCGCCCTACAATATTAACGTCAACGCCGTCTGCCCCGGCGTCGTCCCCACCCCCATGTGGGATGAGATCGACCGCGTGCAGGCCGAACGCTTCGGGCTGGAACGCGGCGGCTGGATCCGCAAGACCATCGAGAGCGTGCCGCTCAAGCGCGCCGCCACCCCGGGCGATCTGGCCGCGGCGGTCTCCTTCCTGCTTTCAGAAGACGCCGATTACATCACCGGGCAAACGCTCAATGTCGATGGCGGCGTGGAGATGAACTGATGAACAGACTTCAGCATGTGAAGATCGCCCGCTCTGAGACCATCGGCCGCGTGCTGCGCCTCGACGACATCGAGACCATCGGCGTGAGCAGCCAGACGCTGGCGGAGGAGGCGATCGGCGCGGGAGATACCCTGCTCGCGCTCAACCTCATCCGCTACTACCACACCGAAATGCGCATCATGCACAACATCATGCGCACGTGGATCCAGGACACCATCCGCTTCATCACCGAGAAGTCCGGCGCATCCGGCGCTGCCGCCACCCAGGCCGCCACCGGCATCATGCGCACCTTCGACCAGTACCCCTTCGGCGAGGCCGAGCGCGATCAGGCGGTGGCTGCCCTCGAACGCGGCGATCCCGCCCAGGCGCGCTTCTGGCTGGAGCGCATGCGCCTGGCCTTCCTCAACGTGCACGATGTGCTCGTCACGTGGATGCAGAACATGCTCTCCTTCATCGCCAGCGAGTACCGCGAGCCCGCGGTGCTGGAGACCATCCTGCACACGCATCAGGACATCTGGGGCGATCGCTACGCCGCATGGGACCGCATGACGCCGTGGGAGAAGGTCGCGCTGACCGTCGAGGGTATGCGCGGCGGGCATTTCAGCGGCATGCGCCGGCGCGGCGATGTCATCGTCGAGGATCAGGGCGATCGCTTCATGGTGGCCTTCGATCCGTGCGGCAGCGGCGGTGTGCTGCGCCGTGGCGACCCTGAAACCGGACGCGGCCCCGTCTCCGTTGCGCTGCATGGCGTCAACGAGGAGCCGCACCTGTGGGCCTGGGGCAAGACCGGCGTGCACTGGTACTGCTCGCACTGCGCCATCGCCATGGAGTGGCTGCCCGCCCAGAAGCGCGGCTACCTGCTGCGCCCGCTCGATCACACGCTCGATCACGGCGCGCCCTGCCCGTGGTACATCTACAAGGAAGACCGGCTGATCCGCGACTATCACTACCCGCGCACCGGCCAGGTCAACCCTGTCCGCTCGTCCGCACCTGCCGGGAAGACCGCCGATGAACGCTGAGACCACGCGACTGACACATCTCGCTCGCGAACACCTGTGGATGCCCTTCACCCAGCTCAGCGATCTGATCGCTGATGACGGCCCGCGCGTGATCTGCCGCGCTGAAGGCAGCTATCTTTATGACACCGAGGGCCGCGCCTATCTCGACGGGGTGTCCGCGCTGGAGGCGATGGTCGCCGGGCATGGGCGACAGGCGCTGCTCGATGCGGCGGTGCGCCAGTATCAGCAGGTGGCCTTCATCGACCTCTTCCGCTATGCCACGCCCTCGCAGATTGAGCTGGCCGCAAAGCTGGCCGAGATCGCGCCCGGCAGCCTCTCGCGCGTGTTCTTCACGCCCGGCGGCGCCGAGGCTGTCGAAGTCGCCATCAAGGTGGCGCGGCAGTATCACGTGCTGCGCGGCGAGACCAGCCGCACCAAGGTCATCACCCGCCAGGGCGCCTACCACGGCACCACCTTCGGCGCGATGGCCGTCGACGGCAACTATCACGCCACCCGCAACTACATCTTCCAGCCCGAAACCTTCGGCCGCATCGCCCCGCCGCCCAAACCGGGCTGCGGAGAGGAGCACGTCGCCGAAATCGAAGCCCTCATCCTGCGCGAGAACCCGGCCACCGTCTCCGCCATCCACCTCGACCCGATGAATACCGCGCTTTGGGTGGCGATCCCCGATCCCTCCTTCCTGCCGGCCCTGCGCGCCATGTGCGACCGCTACGGCATCCTGCTCATCGCTGACGAGATCATCACCGGCTTCGGGCGCACGGGCCGCATGTTCGCCGTCGAGCACAGCGGCGTCGTGCCCGACCTGATGACGCTCTCCAAAGGCCTCTCCAGCGGCTACTTCCCGATTGGCGCGGCAGTGGTCCGGCACGAGATCGCCGACGTCTTCACCGGCGATGCCGAGCGCATGTTCCGCCACGGCCACACCTACAGCGGCCACCCCGTCGGCTGCGCCATCGCCCTGGAGAACATCCGCCTGATTGACGAGGAGCGCCTGGCGGAGCGCGCTGCAGCCGCCGGCGACTACCTGCTTCGTGGGCTGGCCGGGCTGGGCCACCATACCGTCTTCGGCGGCGTGCGCGGCAAGGGTATGCTGATCGGCCTCGATCTCGTGCTGGACAAGGCCACCGGTGCGACCACCACTCCGCCCGGCGCGATCGGCAAGACCTTCCGCCTGGCCTGCCGCGAGCGCGGGCTGATCCTGCTGCCCATCCACCCGGGCAACGTCATGCTGATCGCACCGCCGCTCAACATGCCCTTCAGCGAACTGGACGACATCATCACCATTATCGACGGCGCGCTGGGCGACACCGCGCGCCACTACGGGTTAGGATAAGAGACGATGTATCACTACAAGGATTTGCCCGTGCTGCCCACGCAGGTCATCGGCAGCTACGGAACCCCCGGCTGGCTGTTCGTCGTGCGCGAGGCGATGAAGCGCGGCGAAATGGGCAGCGTCGATATCCGCGAAGCCTTTGACGACGCAACCAACCTCGCCATCATGGAGCAGGAGGAGGCCGGCGTCGATGTCATCAGCGATGGCGAGATGCGCCGCTTCAACTTCCTCGTCGGCTTCTACGACCGTATCACCGGCCTCGAGAAGGTCCCCTGGGAGCGCCAGCTCGGCTATCCCGGGCCAGACATGATCGATGCCTTCCGCGCTGTCGGCCCACTGACCACCCCCACCGGCCTCGGCCTGCCGGAAGAGCTGCACTACGCCCGCACGCGCACCAGCAAGCCGCTGGTCACCCCGCTGGGCGGCCCGGTCACCTTCGCTTTCCGCATCAATCCCGGCAAGGCCTATGCCGACAAGAAGGAGATCGCCTGGGCGCTGGCTCCCCTCATCAACGAGGAGCTGCACCGCGCGGTCGAGGCCGGCGCGACGCACATCCAGCTCGATGAGCCGTCCGCCATCGACGACTTCGTCTCCCTCCCCGACTTCGTCGCCATGTTCAACCGCTGCGTCGAGGGCCTCAACGCCACCATCGGCCTGCACATCTGCTTCGGCAACTTCATGGGCCGCCCCGCTGTGGCGCACCGCACCTACGAGTACATCGCGCCGATCTTCCCGGACCTCAACGTCGACATCGTCCACCTGGAATTCGCCAACCGGGGCATGTGGCAGACCGATCTCTTCAGCCGCTACGCCCGGCCCGATCAGTTCCTCGCCGCCGGCGTGATCGATGTCAAGGCGCGCGCCATCGAGACGCCCGCCGTCGTGGCCGAGCGCATCCGCGATGTGCTGCGCCACAACGACGCCCGGCGCGTGTGGATCAGCGCAGACTGCGGCTTCAGCATGACCGCGCGCTGGGTGGGCCGCGAGAAACTGCGCGCGATGGTCGAGGGCACGAAGATCGTTCGCGCTGAACTGGGCGCATGATCCCGGCAGCCCGTGCCGCTGTCCGTATGAAAAACAACACCCCCCGGCAGCCGCTCGACTGCCGGGGGGTGTTTGCTTCTCTCGCGCCGTGCGCCAGCCTCAGCCGCGCTGCGGCATCTCCGGGTTGCCGGGGTTGAAGTGCTTGAGGATCACCAGCGGTTCGGTGCTGCTCAGGTTGGTGATCTGCACGCCCTGCTTCGCCGCGCCGAACGTGACGAAGAATTCGTCCTCCGTCATCTCGCCGTAGCGGATCATCGACGGTGAAGACACCGCAAACCCGCCGAAGCGGCCGTAGCCCTGCACGCAGATCAGGCCGTAGGCCGCAGCATCGCGGATGGTGACCGTGCGGCCCGGCAGCACCGTCAGCTCCTTGGCGCTGAAGGCGTCGCTGCCGTACACGATCCACTTCTCCTGATACCCCTCCGCCCGCTGTGCCGCCGCATCGCTGGTCGGGCGCGGCGCCAGGAAGTGGTTGTCCTTGAAGTGCGGGTCGACATTCGCCTCCCAGTCCAGCAGCGTGAGCAGATAGTCGTAATCGTGGTGGTGCTCCGGCGGCACATCCTTCACCACCATCGACCAGTCCACAAGCTGATAATCCGCGATCAGCGACTGCCACATCGAGAACACGTCCGATGCGCGCTGCGGCTCATACGTGCAGTACGTGCCCGGCGCATGCAGAATGCCCGGCGGCACATCCCAGCCCGTGCCCACCTGCAGCCGGTAGGCCTTCGACAGGCCGAGGATGTGATTGTCGCCCTCATGCCAGCGCTTCAGGCAGTCGATCACCTGATCCTTCGTCGTGCCCGGCTCCAGACCGAAGAAGGTGTAGGGGAAGGTGTCATTGGCGAAGTTGTACTGTGGTGGATAGTAGTACGCCTCCGGCTTGCCCACGCGGCCCACCTTCGCCGCCATCGCGTCGCTGTGATGCAGATGATGCGGCAGCGGGTACATGTTGTCGAAGAACTTGCTGTACATCATCCAGCCGCCGACCGTCGCCACCTGCTCCTGGCCCAGGAACTCGACGGCCATTTCGGCCATCGCTTCGACCAGCAGCACCTTCTGACCGTCGGCGTAGATGTAGCTCAGCCCTTCATCCGGCGCGGTCAGCGGGCCGTTGTCCGCCTTGGTGGTCGAGGCGAACCAGCGCTCGTCAATGCCGCCGCGCGCCGCCCCCAGCGCGTACAGATCGTCAGGATGCAGGCGCAGCCGCCGGCCCGGCACGCAGAATGAACGCGGAACCCACGTCGGCGTGAGGCGCACGATCCCCGCGCCCTGCTCCAGTGCCTGCGTGGTCCGCTGCCTTACGTGTGCATCTGCCATCGTTCAATGCCTCACTCAGTTGGTAGTACGGGAAAAAGTGGGGCGCAGCCTGCGCCGCGCCCCATGATTATGCCTGCGAGTGCAGCACCGCGCACATGCTGCGCCGTGCTGTGGCCCACATCCTACTGCGAGATCTCGCCGATGCGCTCGGCCTGATCGAGGTTGTCCGCCGTGATGATGATCGGCGTCAGGAAGTTGTCGTGCTGCGCGGGCTCCGTGCCGTTCCGCAGGAAGTCCACCATGATCTGCAGCGCAGCGCGCGCCTGGCCGCCGGGGAACTGCTCCACCGTCGCCGTCAGCTCGCCATTCTGGATCGACAGCAGCGCTTCGGGCAGCGCGTCGAAGCCGATCACCGCCACCTGCCCGACCAGCATGCGCGCCTTCAGCGCTTCAACCGCGCCCAGCGCCATGTCGTCGTTGGCCGCGTTGATCACCGCCGGCGGGGCGTCCGCAGCCGACAGACCGTTCTCGGTCACGCTCAGGCCGTCTGCACGGTTGAAGTTCGCCGTCTGCTCGAACACGATCGGATACTGCTCGGCCACGCCGTCCAGCACGTTGTGCAGACCAGCGTTGCGGTCAATCGCCGGCGATGCGCCCGGCGTGCCCTGCAGGTTGAACACCTGCGCGCCATCCGGGAACAGCGACAGGATCAGCTGGCCCTGCGCCTCGCCGCCCAGCACGTTGTCCGCGCCGACGTGCGCCAGCGTGTTGCTGGCCGTGTCGCCCGCCACATTGCGGTCGATCGTCACCACCGGGATCCCGGCGTCGATCACTTCCTGAATGGCCGGGGCCAGCGCATCTGCCGCGCGCGGCGAGATGATCAGGCCGTCGTAGCCTTCAGCGATGATCGCTTCCAGGTCGGCGATCTGCTTGGTCGTGTTGTCCTGCCCGTCGAACGTCACCAGATCGATGCCGCCGATGCTCGTGGCCTCGTCGCGGATCTGGCGCTCCATGTGCACGAAGAAGGGGAACTGCAGGCCGGGCACCGAGAA
>CAZZJW010000041.1:31982-36428 GCA_964654755.1 uncultured Pleurocapsa sp.
GGATCTGGCGCTCCATGTGCACGAAGAAGGGGAACTGCAGGCCGGGCACCGAGAACGCGATGCGGATCGGATCGCCCACGGCGATCGGCGCAGCCGTCGGCTCGCTGCCGGCGATCTCGCCGATGCGCTCGGCCTGATCGAGGTTGTCCGCCGTGATGATGATCGGCGTCAGGAAGTTGTCGTGCTGCGCGGGCTCCGTGCCGTTCCGCAGGAAGTCCACCATGATCTGCAGCGCAGCGCGCGCCTGGCCGCCGGGGAACTGCTCCACCGTCGCCGTCAGCTCGCCATTCTGGATCGACAGCAGCGCTTCGGGCAGCGCGTCGAAGCCGATCACCGCCACCTGCCCGACCAGCATGCGCGCCTTCAGCGCTTCAACCGCGCCCAGCGCCATGTCGTCGTTGGCCGCGTTGATCACCGCCGGCGGGGCGTCCGCAGCCGACAGACCGTTCTCGGTCACGCTCAGGCCGTCTGCACGGTTGAAGTTCGCCGTCTGCTCGAACACGATCGGATACTGCTCGGCCACGCCGTCCAGCACGTTGTGCAGACCAGCGTTGCGGTCAATCGCCGGCGATGCGCCCGGCGTGCCCTGCAGGTTGAACACCTGCGCGCCATCCGGGAACAGCGACAGGATCAGCTGGCCCTGCGCCTCGCCGCCCAGCACGTTGTCCGCGCCGACGTGCGCCAGCGTGTTGCTGGCCGTGTCGCCCGCCACATTGCGGTCGATCGTCACCACCGGGATCCCGGCGTCGATCACTTCCTGAATGGCCGGGGCCAGCGCATCTGCCGCGCGCGGCGAGATGATCAGGCCGTCGTAGCCTTCAGCGATGATCGCTTCCAGGTCGGCGATCTGCTTGGTCGTGTTGTCCTGCCCGTCGAACGTCACCAGATCGATGCCGCCGATGCTCGTGGCCTCGTCGCGGATCTGGCGCTCCATGTGCACGAAGAAGGGGAACTGCAGGCCGGGCACCGAGAATGCGATGCGCAGCGTGTCCTGCGCCGACGCTGCGAACACGCCGGTCATCAGCGCGAGCAGCACGAGAATGAGAGTCAGCTTCCTAAACATCACTTTCGTCTCCTGAACAGCCATCAATACGATGAGCAAAGCCGATGATACACCAGATATGCGCCGCGAATCACCCCCTTTGGTCTCAGGTCCAGCTCACCAGCGCGCATCAGCGCTGCCGCGCGCGCGTGAAGCGGTCGAAGAACACCGCGAACACGATTACCAGCCCGATCAGGATCTGCTGCACATACGGCGTGACGTTGAGCTGCGTCAGCCCGGCGGTGAGCACGCTCACCAGCAGCACCCCCAGCACCGTGCCGCTGATGCGGCCCTCGCCGCCGTTCAGGCTGGTTCCGCCGATCACCACTGCTGCGATCACGGTCAGCTCCAGCCCCGTCCCGGCGATCGCTTCCGCCGAGTTCAGGCGCGAGGCCAGCACGAAGCCGCCCAGCCCGGCCATCAGCCCGACGATCAGGTACACCGACAGGATAATCAGGCCGGTGTTCAGGCCAGACAGGCGCGCCGCCTCGCGGTTGCCGCCTACAGCGTACACGTAGCGCCCGTACTGCGTGTAGCGCAGCACCAGATGCGCGATCAGCGCCACCCCCAGAAACAGCAGGACGGGCACGGGCACCAGGTCGCCCAGGCGCTCCTGACCGATGAAGTTGAAGGACTCGTCGAAGGCGCTCACCGGGCCGCCGTTGCCGACGATCAGCGTCACCCCGCGAAAGGCAGTCATGCCGCCCAGCGTGACGATGAACGGCGGTATCCCCAGCGTGGTGATCAGCCCGCCCTGCACCAGCCCGCACAGCAGGCCCACGCCGCACGCGATCAGGATCGCGCCGCCCACGCCCACGCCGGATGTCTGGCCCGCCGCCGTGTCCAGCAGGCCGGTGCCGCCCTTGTAGGCTGCCGCCGCGATGATGCCCGCCAGCGCCACGATCGAGCCCACCGACAGGTCAATGCCGCCGGTCAGGATGACGAACGTCATGCCGACCGCGACCAGCCCGGCGATCGACGCCTGCCGCGCGATGTTGAACAGATTGAAGGCCGTGGGGAAGGAATTCGGTTTGAGGATCGAGAAAAGCACGACCAGCGCGATCAGGAAGATCAGCGCGCCGTAGCGCCCGAACAGCGTGCGCACGTCCCGCGTGCGCTTCGCGCTGCCGGGGGTGATGACGGTGACACTGGATTGCTCTGACATGGAGTCTTGTCCTCGATGCGTTCAGGCGGGCACTGCGGTGCTGCGGGCGGCTTTTCCGGTCATCAGCGCGCCGACGCGCTCTGCTGTCGCCTCCGCGCGCGACAGCTCACCGACCAGCTCACCTTCGTGCATGACGAGGATGCGATCGCTCATCGCCAGCACTTCGGGAAGTTCTGAAGAGATCATGATGATGGCGACGCCTTCGCGCGCCAGCGCGTGCATCAGCGCGTGCACTTCGGCTTTCGCGCCTACGTCGATGCCGCGCGTCGGTTCGTCCATGATCAGGATGCGCGGCTTGCGCGCCAGCCACCGCGCGATCACGACTTTCTGCTGATTGCCGCCGCTCAGATCGAGCACGCGCTGGCGGATGGTCGCCAGGCGAATGCTGAGCATGTCGACGTAGCCATGCACCATCCGCCGCAGGCGCGCATCGCTGACGATGCCGAGTGTGGCGACATCGCCCATCGCCGCCATGCTGGCGTTGTCCTCCACCGACATCGCCAGAAACAGCGCCTGCAGCTTGCGGTCCTCCGGCACCATCCCCATGCCGGCGCGAATGGCATCCCCCGGCGAGCGCACGGGCACATGCTCCCCGCCCACGTAGATCTCGCCGCTGTTGCGCCGGTCCACGCCGAAGATGCAGCGCGCCAGTTCCGTGCGTCCGCTGCCGACCAGCCCCGCCAGCCCGACGATCTCGCCGGCGCGCACGCTCAGGCTGATATCGCGCAGCACCGTCTTGTTCGGGTCGTCCGCGCTGCCCTTCCGGCTGACGCCGCGCACCTCCAGCATCACCTCGCCGGGGTGGCTTTCCGCCGCGCCGAAGAACTCCTCCACCGGGCGGCCCACCATCATCCGCACGATCTGGTCGTGGCTGGCCTGCGCGGTCTCCACCGTGCCCACATACTGCCCGTCGCGCAGCACGGTGATGCGGTCGCAGATCTCGAACACCTCGTCCATGCGATGCGAGATGAAGATGATGCCCAGGCCCTGCGCGCGCAGTTCGCGCATGATGCCGAACAGGTGGCTGACTTCATTCTCCGTCAGCGCCGAGGTCGGCTCATCCATGATGATCACGCGCGACCGCACCGACAGCGCCCGCGCGATCTCCACCATCTGCTGTTCGGCCACGCTCAGGTTGCGCACCAGCGCCGAAGGGGCCACCTGCAGGCCCAGTCGCTCGGTCAGCACGCGCGTCTGCCGGTGCAGCTCACCCCAGCGCACCAGCGAGTAGCGGTTGGGCTCGCGGCCGATGAAGACGTTCTCGGCCACGCTCAGATTCGGCATCAGGTTCAGTTCCTGATGGATGATCGTGATTCCGATGCTTTGCGCGTGGTGCGGGTTGTGCACTTCCACCGGCTGGCCGTCCAGCAGGATTTGCCCGCTGTCCCGCCGGTAGACGCCAGACAGGATCTTCATCAGCGTGGACTTGCCCGCGCCGTTCTCGCCCAGCAGCGCATGAATTTCGCCCGGCATCACTTCCAGATGCACATTGTCCAGCGCGCGCACGCCCGGGAATTCCTTGCTGATGGCTTCCATCTTCAGTACTGCTTCCGGCATTGTGGCTCCTCCGTGCGGTCGCCCGGCTGATGACTGGGCAGATCAGGCGGGGAACACCACGCCGATGGTGAGCAGCACATTGGCATACAGCCGCTGGTCGCCCGAAGCCAGCACCAGCGACACATCGCGCCCGCGGCTGGCGTCGTAGAAGGCGTGGCGCCCGATGCGCTGCAGCTCCATGCCGTTCAGCGTGCGCTGATAGTCCGCAAACACCGGCGGCGTGCTGCCATCATCCGGCCCCATCACATGCGCCGCCTCAATCGGGACCGCGCTGACGATCGTCTCCAGGATATCCACCGTGCCCAGCTGGCCGGGGCGCAGATTGAGGTAGACGTGTTCCGCCTCCGGATTGCTGCCTGTGTTGAACGGGTAATTGCCATCAGCGATCAGGATTTTGCTGCCATGCCCGGACTGGCCGAGCGCATGCAGAATCTGCGGATGCAGAATCTTGAGCTTGAGCACGATGCGTTCCTTTCTGCGGATCTCTATGAAACAACACTCGTTCGCGCTGCCTGTTCGCATTGCAGTAAGGCGCGCGGGGCATGTCCATGAGATGGAGTGTACCACCCGCCCGGCACAGCCGCACGTCCCCCGCCTGTGCAAACTGAACATGCCGCCGCCGCCCGATACAGGGTGATTTGACAATAAGCAGACTTGTATGTACGCTACATGCTTTACAAAA
>CAZZJW010000042.1:0-36304 GCA_964654755.1 uncultured Pleurocapsa sp.
CGACGACATCTCCGTGCGCCACCTCGCCGGCCAGTCCGTCGCCAGCACCAACTGCACATGGAACGGCACCTTCGACAGTACCTCGAACGCTGATGCAGCGGGCCTGCTCCTCGGCACGGCCGTTCAGCTTCCCGGCATTCCCGACGGCTTCGTCCCGCTGCCGCTGCCGCCCGGCGTGACCGCTACCCTTGATGGCAGCCCGGAGCCGTCGGCCACCTTGCCGAGCGAGCCAACAGCCTCCGCGACGACCGAGCCATCTGCCACGCCTTCGCCCAGCGCGACAGCCTCGCTGACGCCGACCGACACGCCCAGCCCACCGCCGCCCACCGAGCAATCGACGGAAGGCGGCGGGTGAGTCATCAGGTTCTAACAGGTGCGCAGGCAAAGACGGCACCGGAATGCTTGCGCGCCTGCCTGCGATTCGCGTAAGATTGCGGTCTTGATCGGTATGCTCAGCGCCGCCAACTGAACAGGCACACAACATGGACTGGAACACCCGTTTCGCCGCACGCACTCAGCAGATGAAGCGCTCGACCGTGCGCGAAATCCTCAAGCTGACCGCCAAACCTGAGGTCATCTCATTTGCGGGCGGCCTGCCTGCCCCGGAGCTCTTCCCGATGGAGCGCATCCGGCAGGCCACCGAAACGGTGCTGGCAGAGCGCGGGCGCGAAGTCATGCAGTACAGCACGTCCGAGGGCATGCCGGAGCTACGCCAGCTCGTCGCGCGGCGCATGAGCGCGCACGGGCACTACCACATCAACCCGGACAACGTGCTCATCACCAGCGGGTCGCAGCAGGGCGTCGACATGCTGGCGCGCGTGCTGCTCGACGATGGCGATCCCGTGCTGGTCGAAAACCCGACCTACGTCGGCATGCTCACCTCATGGCGCCCCTACGACCTCGACTTCACGGCGGTCCCCACCGATCATGACGGCATGCGCGTGGATGCGCTGCCCGGCCTGCTCACGCGAGCACATAAAGTGATGTACGCCATCCCCACCTTCCAGAATCCGCAGGGGACCACGCTCAGCGCCCCGCGTCGCGCCGACCTGGCGCGGCTGATCGTCGATCACGATCTGCCGTTTATCGAGGACGATCCCTATGGCGAACTGCGCTACAGCGGCGACCCCGTCCCGCCCGTGCTGCATTTTGAGGCAGACGCACGCGGCCAGACGGAGATCGACGGCAACGTCATCTACTGCGGCACGTTCTCCAAAACGCTCACCCCGGGCCTGCGCATCGGTTACGTGATCGCGGCGTTCCCGCTGATCGACAAGCTGGTGCAGGTCAAGCAGGCGACAGATCTGCACACCAGCACGCTCAATCAGTTCATCACCTACGAGATCGCACGCGACGAGGCCTTCCTCGATGCGCACATCGCCAGCCTGCGCGAGGTCTACCGCCAGCGGCGCGATCTGATGCTGAGCACGATGGACGCCCACTTCCCGCACGAGGTCACCTGGACGCGGCCAGAAGGCGGCCTGTTCCTGATGGTGACCATGCCCGAACGTCTGCATGCCCGCGACGTGCTGAAGCGCGCTCTGGCGCACAATGTAGCCTTCGTCCCCTGCGACGACTTCTTCATCGGGGATGCCGGCGCCAACATGTTCCGGCTGAATTTCAGCAACTCGCGCGAAGAGCGTATTGTCGAGGGGATCACCCGGCTGGGGCGCGTGCTCAAGGACGCGCTGGCTGGCAGTGCATCCGTCTGATTGCTCAGCGCAGGCCCGCACCCTGTCGCATCCGTGCGGGCCTGCCATCTATGCCGTTTGCCTCGTCCTGAGGCCCTTGCGGATTTCTGTGCGCGCCCACAGATAATGGCTGCTCGTACATGAAGCCGCATACGAGCCCAGCGTACTCTGTCCCGTCCAGACAAACATCTTCGGCTGGAACAGCTCAGCCTCGCTGAGCGGCCGCAGCAGCGCACACACGGCCTGATGCGCTGCCGCCAGTGCTGCGCGCACCTCCTCCAGCGGCTGATCGCGGTGCGCCTCGCAGATGCGCTGGTTCAGCTTCGGCAGTTCGCCCCATGAATAGCCCTCCGCGGGCACTGCCGGGCGCTGCCCACGCTGACCTGCTGCGTACCAGCCGATGAACATCTCGATCCACGCCGTCAGATGCGCCAGTACATCCTTCGCAGACCACTCACCGACGCAGCCGGGCGCGCACAACTGCGCCTCGGTCAGCCGGTTGATCTGCGCCATCAGTGCGTCGTACTCGGTCTCCGCCTGTGCCAGAAGCGCCGCCTTCGTCGTCGGCCTGGGCATATGCCACGCCTCCTCGACTATGCATCCTCTCCTGCTCTGACTGTACGCCCTTTCACAGCGGATGTCGATGCAGCCTGTGCAGCAGGCACGAGCTGTGCTGCCTCAGCGGTGCGGGCCGCGGTCACCGGCGCACGGAAGAGGCTGCATCGTTCAGGCGCTGGAACAACTCCGGCGTCGCCTGCACATCCAGCACTTCAAACACCACCTGCGTCCAGCCGTGCACGAAGTACACCCAGCCATCCTCAACTTTCAGCTGGCGCGCCTGCGCCTGGCGCAGGGCCTGGTGCATGAAATCCAGCTCCCCGCGATAGTTGAACTCCCAGGCGATGCCGTGCATCGGGAACACGCCATCGTCCGTCAGCGGGGAGCCGGGGATATCCTTGCCCATCCCCGTCGCATTGATGACGATACTGTGATCCGGCAGCCCCGCCATGATCGCATCGTTGGCGCGCGGATCATCGTTGTGCACGTAGTCCACCTGAATATCGGTCGGGAACTGCGACACCATCTCGCGCATATGCTGCAGCCGCCCGGGGGACCGGTTGACCGTGATGAAGCGGCGCGGGCGATCTGCGGCATCGGGTTTGTTGATGAGGTGCAGCAGCGTCGCCAGCGCCGAGCCGCCCGCGCCCAGGCACAGCACTTCTGCGCCGGTGTCGCCAAAGTAGCGCGGCGGGATGATCGCATCCAGGCTCAGCCCGGCGCTGATCGGGTCCTTGGCGTGGCCGCGCAGCAAGCTGCCGCGCTTGGAGATGCTCGACATCTCATGCGTGATCTGCGCGTACGGATCGAGATAGTCGAACATGTCATGCGCCGCCGCGTACAGATCGAGCTTGTGCGTGGTCACCAGCCCGCCCAGCGAGTTCGGATCGCCCTTGATCTGCGCGACCGTCTGCCGGTAGCGCTCCGGCTGGTCGTGGATCGGGTGGTCGATGCCTTCCAGCACCACTTCCGGGCGGCCAAGCTCGTGCATCCACAGCGGAAACACGCTGTTGATCGAGGACTTGCCCGTGGTCACGCCGACGAAATAGAACGTTGGCCGGTCTTTGTGGATCACCTGAAAATCAGACATCACTTCCTCAGCAGTCGCAGGGGCGGGCCGCCCCGCCAATGTCCAGGGTTCAACACGCCTACACCACGCGCCAGCGCGGCGCAGCGCCGGCCAGCACTGCCAGGCACTCCTCCACCGCCATGCTGCCCATGGCGTACGTCGCGCCGTCCGTGTGCGCGCCCATGTGCGGCGTAGCGATGACCTGCGGCAGCGCCAGCAGCGGGTTTCCAGCGCCCGGCGGCTCCGTCTGAAACGCATCCAGCGCCGCGCCGCGCACGTGCCCGGACTGCAGCGCCTGCAGCAGCGCCGTCTCATCGACCAGCTCTCCGCGCGCGGTGTTGATCAGGATGCTGCCCTGCTTCATCTGCGCCAGAAAGGATGCGTTCACCATGCCCTGCGTGCTCGCCAGCACCGGCACGTGCAGCGAGACCACATCGGCCAGCGGCAGCAGCTCCTCCAGCGGCAGCATGCGAATGCCGTGCCGCTCGACGAAGGCGGCATCCCAGGCGACATCACTGGCGATGATCGTGCAGTCGAAGCCCTGCAGCCGCCGCGCGACTTCACGCCCGATCGCGCCCAGGCCGATCAGCCCGACCGTCTTGCCCTCCAGCGAAAGCCCGCTGGTGCGCATCCACCCGCCCTGCCGCGTGTCCTGCGCCGCTATCAGCACCCCGCGCAGCACATCCAGCATCAGCGCGATCGTCAGCTCTGCCACCGACTTGCTGTTCGCGCCCGGCGTGTTGGTCACGATCATCCCACGCGCCCGCGCCGCGTCCAGATCGACATTGCTCACGCCGACGCCGTATCGCGCGATCACCTGCAGAGAGTCCGCCGCTGCCAGCGCATGCGTGTCGATGACGTCCAGCCCGGCGATGTAACCGTCCACACCGGGCAGCATCGCCGCCAGCGCCTCGGACGACAGCGGCTTGCCCGTCGTGTTGTACGTCACCCTGCCAACGGTCTGTTTCAGCCGCGCCTGCAGCGCCGGGTCCGCCTTCGTGAACGAGGTCGGCGTCACCAGCACATGGCACTCGCGCAGCGGCTTCATGGCTGCTTCGGCGCCTGCCAGCGCGGATTGTCGATGATGGCAGGTGCACCATCTCGCTCCACCACCAGCTTGCGGAAGCCCTGCGCCTCAATCGTTCCGTAGTCGTGGCCAGCATTGCCCGGATAGACGAAAAAGAACACCAGGTCCTCGGTCAGGCTGACATTCACCGAGCGATGCGCCCAGCGCGGCAGCACGTACAGCACCCGCCCCGGATAGAACGGTTCAACACTCCACTCACCTTCGGGCGTCTCCATCACCATGTACCCCTGCCCCTTCAGGCAGTAGTACACCTCACCGGTATCGAGCACCGTGTGAAAGTGCCCCTTCGTCATGCAGTACTCATCGCCTACCTTGCCCGGGTGCACCACGGACAGCCCGTGCAGCAGCTCACCTGCCACTTCCGGACGACGCAGCTCATACACCTCATATAGCAGGCGGTCTTCCTGTGCCAGCAGCGCATCGTAGGCAGCCGTGTCCAGATACTGCCCCTTCATGCTGCTCAGGCGGCGCTGAATGTGATTGTCGTACTGGCTCGGGATGAACTCCGGGCCATTCATGTCAAATCCATACGGGATCATTCTCATCACTGCAACCTCCTCGTTCGGTAACTCAGTCTGGCTGGCCCGGCAGCAGCGCCGCCTGCGTTCACTCGCCTGTTCCATCAACACCGGAGATCGGCGTGCGGCTGACCTCAATCTCGAAGCGCGTGCGATTACCGCTGTGCAGCGCCTTGAAGTATTCAAACGCTGTACCATCCGCCAGATACGTCACGCTCTCCAGCAGCAGCATCGGCGCGCCGACCGGCACGCGCAGCAGTTCCGCTTCTGCCGGGCGGGCAGCGACCGCCTCGAACGACCGGTGCCCCCGTGCCATTTCAATGCCGTATTCGCGTTCCAGAAACCCCAGCACGGACTGGGTCTCCAGATCAGCTTCCAGCAGCCTGGGAAACAGACGATACGGCATGTAGGATGTCACCAGCTGGATCGGTTCATCGCCCACGAAGCGAAGACGCCGAATGAAAATAACTTTCTCTCCGGGCGAAAGGTTCAGCCGCTGCGCAATTTTCGCCGGGACCGGCACCAGCTCGCGGTTGAGCACCTGCGAGCGCGGGCTGTAGCCCTGTTCCGAGAGATCGCGATGAAAGCCCAGCAGGTGCTGAAACCAGGTCTGCGGCAGCTTGGGCCGCGAGACGAACGAGCCTCGGCCCCGTTCCTTGACGATCAGCCCGTCCTTCTCCAGCGCGCTCAGCGCCTGACGTATGACCGTCCGGCTGACATCGAACATCGTGCACAGCTCACCTTCGCTGGGAAGCTGCTCACCGGGCTTGACATGGCCATTCTCGATGCCGGCGCGCAGCGAGTCCAGCACCTGCGCGTAAAGCGGAACATAACTCGTTCGGTCTATGATGGTCCTGAAAGACAAAAGAGGATCTCCCGGAGAGCGCCTTCCGCGTTCGCTGTCATTACAGGATACGACCGGAACCAGCTCGTTTGCTGCACGGATCCGGTTTTACCATAAAGCAGGCGTCCGCGGTATACACAAACGAAGAGAGGACTGTCTGCACAGCCCTCTTTCTGGTCAGGACGCCCGCCGCCGCTACACGCCCGGCACGTGCACGGGCAGCCGGCCCTGCGCCTCGCGTTCGCCGAACAGCACGCGCGCCAGCGCTTCCATGCTCACGGCGCGCACGCTGTAGGCACACAGGCAGGTATCCACCGCCGGGAAGGCCATCACATCATACGGGATGCGCAGCGCCACCGCGATCACGTGCTGGCCACGCGCGCGCAGCGCATCGACCAGCGCCACCTGCCTGGGGTCCAGTGCCGTGGCCATCGTGCCCACAATCACCGTGCCGCAGCCAGCGACCGCCTCCAGGCAGGCGCGCACGTCCGCATCGCTTCCCTGAAACGGCAGGCTGGCGCTGATGAGATTGGCATGACGGCGGGCCAGCGCTTCCGGCAGCGCGAGCTGCACCGCAGACGAGGTGTCTGCTGGCGTGAGATTGGCCGGGCGCACATACACCAGCCCCAGCCGCTCCTGCGCGGGCAGCTGCAGCGGCAGCGCCCCTGCCCGATCGCGCACCAGCGTGATCGAGCGATCGGCGATTTCCTGCGCGATCGCCTGATGCTCGGCGCAGCCCACCACGCTCAGCGGCGGCAGCGTTCGCGGCAGCACGGCACGCGCGCGCGCAATCCGCCTGACGGAGTCGGCGTTCTCCAGCGGCTGCATCGCCAGCGCCAGCTGTTCCTGATCGGGCAGATGCCCCAGCAGCGCCAGATCGACGCCCGCCTGCAGCGCCTGCGATACCGCCAGCCCTGCGCCGCGCGCAGACACCGCGTGCATGTCCATCGCGTCCGTCAGGATCAGCCCGTCATACGCCATCTTCTCGCGCAGCAGCCCGGTGAGGATCGGCCGGGAGAGCGTGGCCGGCTGCTCAGTGTCGAGCGCCGTGTACACCACATGTGCCGTCAGCACCGCCGCCACGCGCGCGCGCACAGCCGCCTCGAACGACGGCAGTTCGACGGCGCGCAGGCGCTCGATCGGCTCGCGCACCGCTGGCGTCAGATAATGCGAATCGCCGCTCGTATCACCATGCCCGGGGAAGTGCTTGGCCACGGCCAGCACCCCCTCGCGCTGCATCCCGCGGATCATCGCAGCGCCCAGTTCACCCACCAGCGCCGGATCGTCGCCGAACGAACGTGTTCCCACCACCGGGTTTTCCGGATTGTTGTTGACATCCAGACACGGCGCGAAGTTCATGTTGAACCCCATCGCCAGCAGTTCTCGCGCCAGCACAATGCCCGCCTGCTCGGCCAGCGCGGTGGAGCGCGTCGCGCCCAGCGCCATGTTGCCCGGAAGCTCCGTCGCACCCGACGCAATCGCGATCAGTTGCCCGCCTTCCTGATCCGTCCCGATGATCGGCGGCGGCAGCCCACCAGCGGCAGCAGCAGCGTACAGCGTGTCGTTCAGCGCGCGCGCCTGCGCCGGCGAAGTGACGTTGATCCCGGCGAACATGCAGAATGCGGTGATCTCGCCGGCGCGAACCCCCGCCAGCACATGATCTGGCGCGGTCTGCGAGCGAAAGGTGATCATCAGCTGTTTCATACGCGCCCTCCCTGTGCAGCGCTCAGCGCGTGCGCTCCGCCGCGATGCGATCCCGGTAGGCCAGCGCGCTGCGCTTCGGCGTGCGCTGCTGCGTGGCGAAATCGACGTGATAGATACCGAAGCGCTTGTCGTAGCCCTCGGCCCACTCGAAGTTATCGAACATACTCCATGCGAAGTAGCCCGCCACCGGCACACCCAACCGGATCGCCTCGGCGACCGCGTCCAGATGCAGCTGATAGTAGCGCGCGCGCTCCGGGTCCTCCACCACGCCGTTGGACGGCTGGGGGTCGTCGTAGGCGCAGCCGTTCTCCGTGATGTAGATCTTCGCCGGGTAGTATGCGTTGCGCAGGTACAGCAGCGTGTGCAGCAGTCCGTCGGGATACACTTCCCAGTCGAGCGCGGTGTGCTGGCCGTGTTCATTGCGCCCAAAGTCCAGGCCGAGCAGCGGTTCACCCGGGTTGTCCCGCACGAGACTGCGCGTGTAATAGTTGACGCCGAGGAAGTCGATCGGGACCCGCGCGCGCTCGATCTGGCTCAGGTCCACCCGGGCCAGCACCCCCTGCGGCTCCAGCCGCGCCAGCAGGTCCGCCGGATACACGCCGCGAAACACCGGTTCGAGGAACCAGTCGTTGTGGAAGGCAGCGAAACGCCGCGCCGCCCGCCGGTCCGCATCGGATGAGGTCAGCGGATCACTGTAGGTCTGGTCCAGCGTGATGCCCACTTCAGCGCCGGGGGCGTTGGCGCGGACGATCGGCACGCTTGCGCCATGCGCCAGCATCAGATGATGCGCGATGGTATAGGCGGCCACCGGATCGCGCTTGCCCGGCGCATGCACGCCCATCAGGTTCGCCACCATCGAGATCACGAATGGCTCGTTGAGCGTGATCCAATGGCCGATGTCAGCGCCGAGCGCACTGCTCACGACGTGGCTGTACTCACTGAACCACGCGACGCTGTCCGGGTTCTCCCAGCCACCGCGCTCCTGCAGCGCCTGCGGCAGATCCCAGTGGTACAACGTGAGGTAGGGCTCGATCCCGGCACCGCGCAGGGCATCCACCAGCCGCTTGTAGAAATCCAGCCCAGCCTCGTTGATGCGCCCCACGCCCTGCGGCAGCACGCGCGGCCACGCCACGCTGAAGCGGTAGCCGTTCACGCCCAGATCGCGCATCAGCACGATGTCCTGCGGAAAACGGTGATAGTGGTCACAGGCCACATCGCCGGTATCGCCGTTCTTCACCTTGCCGGGTGTGCGGCTGAACGCATCCCAGATCGACGGCCCGCGCCCGTCCTCCTGCGCCGCGCCCTCCACCTGATAGCTCGAGGTGGCGGTGCCCCACACAAAATCCGCTGGAAAACTCATCATTGTTCTCCTTGCGCTCAGGACACCCAGTAGTCCCAGGCGAACAGAAAGCCCATCATTGCCAGCAGCAGCACGCTGACCAGCGTCCAGATGCGCTCGAAGCTGGGCCGGCGGCCCCAGCCCGCCAGCATGATCCACAGCGTCGGCGCGACCATCGTGTAACGAATCGTGCTCGCCGTGCCTGTCCAGCCGCTGACCAGCGGGACGGCGATCGCCAGCAGGCCAAACAGCGCCAGCCCCGGATAGCGCCGCAGATTGAGCACACAGCTCAGCAGCGCCAGCGCCAACGCAGCCACGCTCAGCACGATGTGTACTACCGTCTCCGGGTGCTGGCTGGCATGCGCGAGCAGCTGGCCCCAGGCATCCAGCGTCCGGCTGATCTGCAGCAGACCGTTGCCGAAGTACACGTTCTCCACCAGATCGAACTGTGGGCCCAGCGTCAGCCGGTGCAGCCCGTACGCCGCCAGCGGCAGCGCCAGCAGCGGCAGCCGCAGCCAGATCGCCCGCCGTTCCGCCAGCGGCGCGCTGCGCAGCATCCCCAGCCACGCCAGCGCCAGCGGCACAACCAGCACGCCGCCGACGGAGCGCGTCAGCGTCGCCAGCGCGGCCAGCACGGCGGCAGCCGCCAGCCGCTGCCGCTGCATCAGCGCCAGGCTGCAGAACGCCAGGCCGACGAACAATCCCTCGGTGTAGACGACGGCGAAGAACATCGACGTCGGAAAGATCAGCAGCATCCACGCCGTGCGCACGCCGCCATCCTCGCCGAGATAGCTGCGGCTGAGACTGTACAGCCCCAGCATGCCCGCCAGCGTGCCGCCCAGCGAGATCAGCAGGCCGGCGGCCGTCGAAGCCGCGATCGGCGTCATGCCGAACAGCTCGAATGGCACGCGCACAACCTTCATCGCCATCGGGTACAGCGGGAAGAAGGCGTAGCTGCGCACAACCGGCACATCGCCATGCCCATTGACGATCGGTAGCGCGGGGTCCTCATATCCCACCGTCGCGATCGACAGATAGTATTCGCTGTCCCAGGCCACCTGCGCGTTCAGGAATGGTTCCAGCAGGTAGATCTTGCCGTCGTTGCTGTTGCGCCGGGTTTCGTTGGCCGTCCACGTCAGCGCGTTGTCCGGGCGGGAGGGCGCATAGCGATACGGCACAAGCTGCATGTAGGCAGTCATCACGACAGCCCAGGCCAGCCAGAGCAGCACGATCGTGCGTACGGAGCGTATGTTCATGGGCATCTATCCTGCCGGCATGCGAAGGTGTACAGGGGGCAGACCATCCATCCGCCCGCCCCCCGGCGCTCCGGCTAGCGCTCGTAGCGGCGAATGTAGTCCTGATACAGCCGGCGGGCATGGCCGAGCGCATCTTCGTAGTAGGCATCCGGCGTCACATCCAGCGCGACGGTGCGCTGCGCAGGCTGCACCTGCGGCTGGGTCTCCGCGAAGCGCCGGATGACTTCAGCGTGCGGCTTGAGCGTGCCATCGGGGCGCACCAGCCCGAAATGCCGCTCATGTGTCGCGCCATGCGGATCGCACGGCGGCCGGTCCCACAGCGACTCGTGGTAGTCCGCGAAACACCACAGCATCGCACCGAGCGAACCCACCTCCACCAGCTTCGGCAGCACCCGGCCCACGTACTCCGCCAGGGCAGTTTCGCTGGCCATGAACTGCGTGCGCGGCTCGTTCTGATAGCTGATCCAGTTCCACGTCTCCGAGTCGCGGCCGTTCGGCGCGGTGCAGCCGCCCCACTCCTCCGCAAGGCACGGCTTGCCCGCCAGGGCGCTCACCAGCGCGCACAGGTAGGGCACGAAGTCAGGATCGAGATTCTCGCGTGCCCAGTCGGCGTACATCGGATAGCCGTGCATCACCGCCACGTCCGTCTCGCCGAACACCTTGTCCACGCGCAGGCCGTTGTCCCACACCAGGCTGGCCGCATGCAGGCCGCAGGTCACCGGATGCGCCGGATCGATCGCCCGGACGCGCGCGCGCATGTCGCGCACCCAGCGGCGGCCATCCTCTGCCGTGCGCGGCTGCGCGAACAGATCCGGCTCATTGCCGAGATTCCACATCCAGATCGCGGGGTGATCGCGGTATTCGCCCACCACCGTGTCCAGCAGCAGTTCCGACGCGCGAATGGCCTGCGGATCGTGAAACATGTTGCGGTACATGCTGTCGACGATCCGGCCTTCGCTCATCACCTGCTTGACGTACACCGAATGCGCCGGCTCGTGCTTATCGAGCATCCAGCGGGGCGCCCAGTTCGGGCCGCTCATGTGGCCGGTGAAGAACGTCACATCCAGCCCCAGCCCACGCGCCGCCGCCAGATCGCACACCCTGCCGAAGTCGCGCAGGCGTTCTGGCACGACCGCATCCGGCGTGGGCATCCAGTCATCCCACAGCAGGAACACGCGCACCACGCGCATGCCCAAGCTCGCGATGATATCGAATTCCTCCGCCACCTCATCGGCATCGAAATTCGGCCACCAGTACATCGCCTTGCGCCGCGGCCAGTAATTGACGCCGAGGACAAATGGTTGTGTCATTCTGCTCGTCCTTGGTTGCGCCCGTGCGGGCGTGCTCTCATCCGATTTGCTGTGCTGCGAACCGATATCCGTGGGTCAGGCCGGCGGGAGCACGTACAGCGTCAGCGACTGCGCCGGCACGGTGATCTGCGCGCCATCGGCCAGCGCAGCGCTGCCCACCTGCTCCGCCTGCGCCTCAGCATCCACGCGCCACACTTCCGCTTCGCCACCCGGCGCGAAACCGGCGATCGCCAGCGTGCGCGTGGCCACATCCTGCCCCTGGTTGACCACCATCAGCGTCAGCGCGCCATCCTCGCGCAGCGCGCCGTACATCGTCACCAGCCCGTCGGCGAACTGCGTCGGGACCAGCGTCGTGCCGAAGTGCGTATACAGCATGTAGGTGTAGGCGGCAGGCCGCACATTGAAACTGCCGATCAACCCCCAGCCGCGGTTGCTGCCGCCCTGCACATCCCAATACGCGACTGCCTCGACGCGATTGCGGATCATGCGCCCCAGCACATCGCCCAGCCAGATCGCATTCGCCAGCGAGTCCAGGCTGGCCGGGCCGCCCACGCTGTTGGCCGAATTCGAGTTGACCTCGGTGATGGCGATCGGGATATCCCGGCCTGCCGTCTCGCGGATGATCTGGCGCAGATTGGGGATGACGACGTCCCACTCCGCGCTGGTGGCGGGCAGCGTATCCGGGGCCGCCGCGCCACCTTCTCCGGGGAAGGGATAGCGGTGCAGCGCGACATACGCCAGCAGATCGCCATTGGCGCGCAGGAATTCCACCAGCCAGTCGCGCCCGTCCGAGTCCAGCGCCCAGCCGCCGCGCGCGGGCGGCAGATAGGTGATGCGGTCATCCTGCACGCTCAGCGGCATCACCTGCGTGATATCGGGCCCGACAAGCTGGATCGTCGGGTCCACCGCCAGCATCGCTTCAGCGATGACGCGCCATTCGCGATTGAGGTCCTCCGTGGTGTAGCGCTCCACGCCCATCAGCGCGGCGAACAGGTTGGGCTCGTTGCCGATGCTCCAGTAGCGAATGCCGTACTGCTTCTCGATGTTGGCATAGCGCACGAACTCCGCCGCCGCCTCCGGCGTGCCGCCGAGCAGGCGCACCGAGAGCAGCGGCTCCGCGCCCATCAGCCGCGACTGCATGACGAACAGGTCGATGATGTTCGTGCGCAGGTCCATGCGGTCGGTATCGCCGCCGCCGAAGCGCATCAGGCGCAGTCCCATCGCCTGGGCTTCGTCCATCAGCGACATCGGCACCAGCGCGTACAGGTTCATGTTCGAGCCGTACACATACGGGCTGATCGGCCCCATCGGCGCAGAGGCATCGACGGACAGCACATCATCCGTCTGGGCCGCAGCGCCGGCCACCATCAGCAGGGCGACCAGCAGGACAAACAGCGCGCGCTTCATCTCAGGCCAGTCCTTCTCCCGAAATCAGTCAAACGTAAACCAGGGAGAGGCAGCGCCGCCGCCTCTCACCTGCACCATCTGCAATTGCCAGAACGCGTGCAGCGGGCCGAGGGCCGCCCCGCTGTCTACTTCTCCACGCCCGTGATCACCACGCCGCGCATGAATATCTTCTGCGCGAAGAAGAAGATCACCAGCGGCAGCACCATCGCCATCAGCGAGGTCGCCTGGATGTATTCCGGATGCGGACCATACTGGAAGTTGAAGACCTGCACGCCGACGGAGATCGGCTGCAGATCAGGCTTGCCCAGCAGATAAATCAGCGGCCCGAAGTAGTCATTCCAGGCGAAGATGAAGTGGAACAGGCCCACCGAGATGATCGCCGGCCACGACTGCGGAATGATGATGTTCGTCAGCACGCGGAACGGCCCAGCGCCATCGATCATCGCCGCCTCATCCAGCTCGCGTGGCAGCGTCATGAAGAACTGGCGCAGCAGGAACACGTTGTAGGCGTTGGCAAAGAAGTGCGGCACGATCAGCGGCAGCCAGGTCCCCGTCCAGCCGATGCTGGCGAAGAAGGCGTACGTTGGGATCAGCGTCACCTGGCCGGGCAGGATGATCGTCCCGATCAGGATGATGAACAGGATGTTCTTGCCCGGGATCGGGAAGCGCGCGAACGCGTAGGCCACGCAGATGCTCGACAGCAGCGTGCCGATCATGCCGGCAATCGCGATCACCAGCGTATTGCGGAACAGCTGCGGAAAGTTGATCAGGTCCCAGGCGGCAGCAAAGTTGTCGAAGTGCGGGTCAAACGTCTGCACCGGCTGAAGCTGACGCCAGTTGCCCTCCCACTCGATCAGGCCGCCTTCCGGATTGGCCGGGTCGATGAACGTGCTGGAGCGGCGGGTTTTGTCCACCAGCGCCCACTGATGGATCACGCCATCGGCGCCGGGGACCTCGTAGACCTCGTAGATCTCGCCTTCCCAGCTGAACGTGGACGGCGACATCGGCAGGATCGGGCTTTCGGTCGTGCCGACAAGCTGCGCCTGGCTCTTGATTGAGATCAGCGCCATGTTGACGAACGGCAGCAGATACGCAATTGCGACGATCAGCGCGAACAGCGTGACCAGCGAGAACACCGCGAACCTGCGCAGCTGGTAGCTGTAGAAAGGAGCCGTGTTGACGCTCGGGGATTGTGAAGCGGCTGCCATGGTCAGTCTCCACTCGCGTAGTACACCCAGCGACGGGAGGTTGCGAACAACGCAATCGTCAGCGCCAGCGCGATGATGAAGATGAACCACGCCTGCGTCGCGCCATAGCCCATGTCGAAGAAGGTGAACGCTGTCTTGTACAGATGCATGTTGAAGAAGTACGCCGCGTTGTCCGGATTGCCGGTACCGCGCGTCATCACGTAGGGCACGGTGAAGTACTGCATCACGCCGATCACCGACAGCACGAGGTTGTAGAAGATCACCGGAGAGATCATCGGCAGCGTGATATTGAGGAATTTGTTCCACGCGCGCGCGCCATCGACGTCCGCCGCCTCATACAGCTCGGTCGGCACGCCCTGCATCGTCGCCAGCATGGTGAGCATGGCGTTGCCCACGCCCCACAGCCCCACCAGCACAAAGGCGAACAGGATGACGTTGGCATCCTGAATCCAGTTCGGCGGGTCCTGCACACCAATCAGGCGCAGCACGCGGTTCAGCCAGCCCGTCTGGCCGTTGAGGAAGCTCTGCCAGATGAAGATGCCGGAGACCGCCGGGACCATGTAGGGCAGATAGAACAGTGGGCGCCAGACGGCCTTGCCCCACAGATGCTTCGAATTGAGCAGCGCCGCCATCGCCAGCGGCACCACGATCCCGATCGGCACCGCGATGAGCGCGAAGCGGAGCGTCACGCCCAGCGCCTGCAGCGCGATCGGATCGGTGAACAGGCGCTGCCAGTTCTGCAGACCGACAAAACGGATCGGCTGATCGCTGGTGAGCGAAAACTCGGTAAAGGTGAAGATCAGCGAGGCAATAATTGGAATAGCAGTGAAGACGATAAAGCCGATGACCCAGGGAGACAGGAAGATCCATCCCCAGATGCGCTGCTGCCGCGCAAGATTGAAGTTCTTTGGCGCTGCGCCAGCGGCGGAGTCACCAGCCGAAGCTGAGACGGCCTGGCCTGCTGTAGACATTCCACATCTCCATGTCTGCCTGCCTGTGCCCGCCAGCGCGGTGTGTGGCAGCCGCGAACAGCATCGGGCACAGTCGTGGAGGTCACCCTTCGGAATGCAGCGATGGGGGAGGCCGAAACCTCCCCCATCGACAGCATCGTGGCTACATACCCGACTGAACGATCGCGTTCATATCGGCCTGGAAGGAGTCCAGCTCCGCATTCACGTCCATCGTGGCGCCGGTATCGCCTTCGATCAGCGACAGCAGGGCGAATTCACGGTCATACGCCTGAGCGTAGTTCGGCACGTTCGACTCGTGGTGCACCGAACCGGGGTTGGCGTAGGCCAGGCTCTGCTGAGCGATCGACCAGTCCACATCCAGCGGGTAGCGTGCGCTGATCGTCTCGACCCAGGCGGGCTGAGCAGCGGGCAGCGCCGGGAAGGCGCCGTAGGCGCTGGCCAGCTTGGCGGCGGCATCGGTGATCAGGTACTGCAGCACTTCAAACGCCGCTTCCGGATTCGGCGAGTCCTTCACCAGGCGGAAGGTGTCGGCGTCGATGGCGACATGCTGCACGCCGTCGAACGAAGCCGGGACCGGGGCGATGTTCCAGGTGAAGTTGCCAACGCTGTTGTCGAGGCAGCAGGTGTACCACAGCGGGGCGATCGTCATGGCCAGGTTGCCCGAGGCCATTGCGCTCGGCTGCAGCAGTTCCGAAGCGGCATACGTGGCGTTCGGGGCGGTGTGATCCGTCCAGAGGCGGTCCCAGTACCACTGGGTGGCCTGGCGCCACTCATCCGGCACGGTGATGCTGTTGCTGGCCGCATCGTAGAACGTCGACGGCTGCAGGTTCGTCCAGATCAGGCGGATACGCGCCCACTGCATGTTGAAGCCGAACTGCTCGATGGCAGCCGGGTCGAAATCGGCGCTGGTGGCGTCGTTGCCGTTGGCATCGACGGTCAGGATCTTGGCGAGTTCGGCGACGGTGTCATAGTTCCACGGCACTTCGCTGCCATCGGGCATGACGTAGGGCGCGCCCCACTCCGCCGGCGGGTAGTTCAGGCCGGCTTCGTCGAACAGGTCGGTGCTGTAGAAGGTCACCGCGGGATACACGGCGAAGGGCAGGCCGAGCAGCGCGCCATCTTCCGAGCGATACAGGTCGATCAGCGCCTGATCGAACACGCTGGTGTCGAAACCGGAGCTCTCGACCAGGCTGGTCAGATCCAGCCACTGATCGGCGAAGGCGTTCGAACCCGCCACGCCCACCGGGCCGACGATGTCCGGCGGCGTGCCGGCGGCCAGCAGCGTGCTCAGCGTGTCGCGCGCGGTCTCATTGCTCGCCGCGATGTTGATGACCAGCTCGATGTCGTCGTGGCTGTCGTTGAATTCCTGCACGACCTGATTCTGGATTTCGATCTGCTCGGAGTTGGTGCCCGTGCCAAGACCGACGAACCAGGTCACCGTGACCGGCGCCTGGGCTGCGACCGGAAGCACCGCGCCGATGGCGAGCGCAGCGCCTGCAGCGGCGCAAAGAGAGAGAAGTTTCTTGTGCATCACATTTTCCTCACGCGAATAGGACCAAGCGTTCAGTAGACCTGCAGCTCGTGCGTATCTCTGACGGCTCCTCACCTCCCGATAGGCCGGTCACAAGGAATTCGCACCGCGTGTCACGCGGACTGCGAGTGATCTTGGGCGCCTGCCAGGCCTTCACCCGGCGGCGCAGCACAGACGCGGCACAGGCCGCTGGCGGCCCGCTGCTGTTCATCACTTCCATCGCATCTGTTCAAGAATTTCACACTTGTTCAAACTCTCGACCAGGATTTTACCTGCGTTTAATCAGTCTATCGGCTTGTCAGACCAGCCGCAAGTGCTTCAGTTTATGCAATTCTCACAATATGCACTGAAGCATTCCCAATTGTTCAATTTGTTCACCCCTCGGTATAATCCGCCATCTGTCGCTGTTCCGGTGTCGAGGAGATCCGCATATGCCAGACAAAGGCCCCCGGCTGAGAGATGTTGCGCAGCGCGCCGGGGTCTCGCTCGGCACGGCCTCCAATGTGCTGTCGCAGAAGGTCGCCGTCGCGCCGGAAACGCGTGAGCGCGTGCTGCGCGCGGTCGAGGAGCTGGGCTATCGCTGGAAAAGCCACGCCCGCCCGGCCCACCGCCCGCAAGCCAGCGGACCCCTGGCGGTCATCGGCGCCGTCGGCAAGATCAGCGGCACCGAATTCATGACGAGCAATCCGTTCTACTCGCACATCCTCACCGGCATCGAGCGCGAGTGCCGCCGCCAGCACATCAGCCTGATGCTGGCGCACATCGCCACCGATGCCTACAGCCGGCCCGTCAGCCTGCCGCCCATGCTGCTGGACGATCAGGTGGACGCATTCATCATCGTGGGCACGTTTCTGGAGAACACCATCCACATGATCGGCGACCGCTTCGACAAACCGGTCGCGCTGGTGGAGGCCTACTCGCCGGGCAACCGCTTCGACAGCGTGCTGATCGACAACGAGGCTGGTGCGGCGCGCGCGGTCGATCATCTGGTCGCGCTCGGCCACCGTCACATCGGCCTGATCGGCAGCACGCCGGATGCCTACCCCAGCATTCGCGAACGCAGGCGCGGCTTTCAGGCGGCGCTCCATGCGCACGGCATCAGCGCGCACTACATCATCGACTCGCTGCTCGATCGTGAGGAGAGCTACCGCGCCACCCTGGAGCTGCTGCACCGCTCGCCCAGGGTCAGCGCGATCTTCGCCTGCAACGACGACGTCGCCATGGGCGTGTATCGCGCCGCCGCAGAGCTGGGCCGGCAGATCCCGCGCGATCTGTCCGTCGTCGGCTTCGACAATATCGATCTCGCGGCGCAGTGCGCCCCGCCGCTGACCACCCTGCACGTCGACAAGCAGCTGCTCGGTACGATGGCGGTTCGCCATCTCGTCGATCGCGCCGAGAATCCGCAGCGGCCGACGCTGACGACGAGCATCAGCACAGAACTGGTGCAGCGCAGCTCCACCGCCCCACCAGCGCGGGCCAGGCGCCAGGGCGGCGACTGAGCGCCACCCCGGCCATCCCGCCAAACATCAGTCTGCGCCAGAAGCCGCCAGCTTCGCGTCCTCCTCGCGGGCCACGCGCTGGCCCTCCTCCACGCGCACGCGCAGCAGCAGATAACCGCCCACCGCGAAGAACACCACCAGGCTGATGATCGCCGGGCGGCTGCTGCCGAACAACGCCACCGCCAGCGCGAAGATCAGCGGTCCCAGCACCGCCGAGAACTTCTCCATCACCCCGTACAGCCCGAAGAACTCGCCACTCTTGCGCGCCGGCGAGAGGCTGGCGAACATGCTGCGGCTGAGCGCCTGGCTGCCGCCCTGCACGATCGCCACCATCCACGCCAGAAACCAGAATTCCGCCGTCGAGTTCAGGAAGTATCCCCAGATGGCGACCACCGTGTAAAGCAGCAGCGAGAGCGCGATCGCGCGTTTGGTGTTGAGCGTGTCCGCCAGCCGGACGAACCAGCGCTGCGTCAGCCATGCGAAGGCCAGCCCCACCGCCTGCACAGCCAGCAGCAGACCGATGATCGTCGGCAGGCTGCTGCTGCGCGGCGGCGGCAGCACGCGCACTCCTTCCAGCGCGAACGGGCCGCTGGCGCGCAGCGTGAGCGTGTGCTCGCCCGCCGCATCCGCGCTGACGACCAGCCGCTGGCCGTAGCGCTGCACATCGCTGCTGCCTTCGATCACGACCGGCCCGTCCTCGCCCATCACCGGGCGGCCGTCCAGCTCGACGGCCGCCTGCGCCAGGCCGGGGCCGCTGCTGTAGAGCACTTCGGCTTTCAGCCCGTTGAAACGCAGGCTGACCGTATCGCCGTCAGCAGCGCTGGTCTGCACCGGGCGGTCCGCTTCCAGCCCGCTCTGCGCCGCGCTGATCACGCCCGAGTCCCAGCCCCCCTCGAAGACGAGCGCCGGGGCATCTGCAGCGTAACTACCCTCGCCCACCGCGCTCTCCGTGCTGACGAACGGCGCAGGCGGAGCGCCGGACGCATCACCCGGCAGCACGCGGCTGGCCACCACACCCGCCAGCGGCAGCATCACCAGGTTGAAACACACGAACGCCAGGTAGAACGGACGACGGCGCGCCGCCGAAGAAGGCAGGCTGCCGAACATCAGGCTGAACGGGATGCCCACGAACTGCACCAGCAGCAGCGCCAGGATCAGCTCCACCGATCCGAAACCCAGCTCTGCGCCGTAAATCGCGGCCATGCCGATGATCGTGCCGATGGCATCATTGTAGATCAGGAAAGCCAGCAGGAACTTGAACAGCTCGCGGTAGCGGCGGGCATCGCGGAACGTCTCCACCAGCTGCCTGAAGCTGGAGGCGACCACATGCTGGCCTGGGCGCAGGTGGCCGGCGGCTTCCGGCTCTGGCACCCGCCGGAAGATCGGGATCGAGAACAGCAGCCACCACACCGCCACGCTCAGAAACGACAGGCGCGGACCCCACGTGCCGGGCAGCAGCTGGATCATCACCACGTTGATCGCCAGCAGCAGCCCGCCGCCGAGATAGCCCATCGCGTAGCCCAGCGCAGACACGCGATCCTGATCCTTCGGCCTGGCCACATGTGGCAGCAGCGAGTCGTAGAACGAGTACGAGCCGAGGAAACCGACGCGCGCGATGATGAACAGGATCGAGGCCAGCAGCCAGTCTCCACGCTCCACCAGCACCAGCATGCCCGTCGGCACCACGCCAATCAGCGTGAAGGTGAACAGCAGCCGCTTCTTGCTGCGCGAAATGTCGGAAATCGTGCCCAGGATCGGCGCGAGGATCGCCCCGATCAGCAGCGAGAAGCTCAGCCCCAGGCTCCAGTAGGCGGTCGCCTGCGCTTCGCTGGGCAGCGTCGCGCCGGCCACGACAGAGTAGTACACCGGCAGCACCGCCGCCAGAATGGTGGTGGCAAACGCTGAGTTTGCCCAGTCGTACAGCGTCCATGCGCGAATGCGCTGCCGGTACGTACGTTCGTCCGTGTTCGTTTCTGCGGAAGGCAGGACTGTGCTCATCGATTCTCCCCCGTTGGCTGCATTAACGTTAGCGTAGCCCAGTCTCGTTATGCAATTGTTAACGCTATCCGTTGTTCCCGGCATGCCCGCAGGATTACAATTCGGGCAGAATCAGAAGATGAGCGCAGGAGAAAGCCCCCATGCTGAAACGCATCGCAGTCCTCACCAGCGGCGGCGACGCCCCCGGGATGAACGCCGCCATCCGCGCCGTCGTGCGCACCGCCATTCGCAGAGGCGCCGAGGTCGTTGGCGTCAATCAGGGTTACGCCGGGCTGATCGCTGGCAGCTACCGGCGGCTGGGCGATCGCGAGGTCGGCGGGATCCTGCAGTTGGGCGGCACCGTGCTGGGCAGTGCGCGCAGCCCCGAATTCAGAACGGATGAGGGCCAGGAGAAGGCGCTGGAACGTATGGCTGCCGCCGGCATCGAAGGGTTGGTGGTGATCGGCGGCAACGGCTCGCAGACCGGCGCCTATCATCTGTGGAAGCGCGGCTTCCCCACCATCGGCGTGGCCTCGACCATCGACAACGATCTGATCGGCTCGGACGTGACCATCGGCGTCGATACCGCGCTCAACATCGCGCTGGAGGCGATCGACCGGCTGAAGGTGACGGCATCCTCGCACCGCCGCGCCTTTCTGGTCGAGGTCATGGGCCGCGACTGCGGATATCTGGCGCTCATGTCCGCCATCGCGGGGGGCGCCGAAGCGGTGGTGATCCCGGAGATCGAGACCACGGCGGAAGAAGTTACCGATCAGCTTGAGCAGTCGTATGCGCGCGGCAAGACCAACGGCATCATCGTGGTGGCAGAAGGCGCGAAGCTGACGGTGGACGACCTGCTCACCTACTGCAGGACCAACCAGGCACGGCTGGGCTTCGAGATCCGCGCCACCACACTCGGCCATGTACAGCGCGGCGGTTCGCCCACCGCCTACGACCGCATCCTGGCGTCGATGCTCGGCTCTGCAGCGGCGGACAAGCTCGTCCACGGCGAGTCTGGTGTGGTCGTCGGGCGCATCGAAAACCGCATCACGACCACGCCCTATCCCGACGTGATCGGGCGCACCAAGGGCATCAGTCCGGCGCTGTACGCGCTGGCAGATGTGCTGCAGTAATCCAGGCGCAGCGCGGGCACGCAAAACAAAAGCAGCGCCCATCACGAGGATGAGCGCTGCTTATGGGTGCGGGGCCGACGGGTTTCGAACCCGCGATCTCTGCCTTGACAGGGCAGTATGTTAACCGCTACACCACGGCCCCAACGCGAAGAAGGATAGCAAAGGGGATTTCTCCCGTCAAGCGCGAACTTCTGCAGGCCGCCGGCTGGCGCTGCAGAGCCGGCGTGTCTCAGGCGCCGGTTCAGGCCGCAGGTGTGCCAGATGCACGCGCAGATGGCGCAGCGCCAGGCTCTTCTCCTTGCGCACCAGGTCCGCCCGGATGCGCAGCAGCGCCGCGATCTCGTGCGTGTCGTAGCCCCATTCGCCCAGCAGCAGCACCAGCGCCCGGCGCGCCGGCAGTGCGGCCAGCGCCCCGCGCAGGCACTCGCGCTCCTTCCACAGATCCGCCCGTTCGCGCGCCTTCTGCGTCTCCCCTGCTGGCGAATCATCCGCCTGCTCAAGCGGCCGTTCGCGCTGTCCACGGCGCGCCGCTTCCAGGATCTTGTAGCGCGCAATCCCCTTGAGAAATGCGGTGAAGGGCAGGCTGCGGTCCTCGTACTGGCCGCCCTCCACCTTCTCGAAGCCCGTCTGCAGCGTCTCCTGCAGGATCTCGTCGTCATCTTCACGCGTGCCGTTGCTGAAACGGATGAAGCGCAGCACAGGCTCTGCCCCGCCCTGCAGCAGCCACTCATCCCATGCGCGCCGCCGGTCGCACGCATCCGGATTGCTGGCCGGCAGCAGCCGGCAGATCATCCCGTCCATCTCCACCGCGTGGTTCATGCCAGCTCCTCTCCGCACCCTTCCCCGCGCTTCAGGCCGCCCTCCACCACAGGCCATGGGCAGGCCCGCGTTCTGCCAGGCCGCAACAGTATATACGAACATATATTCTGAACACAAGGTGTCTTAAAGGCATTTTATAGGTTCAAAACAGTTCATATGGACTCGCAGTATTGCCCGGCGCACGGGACAAGCAGCAGGTGCAATCCATCCGCGCTGCAGGGCAGCGTGCCAATCCGCCAGCATTTACAATTCGCGTATTGCGTTGGCGCCTCTATAATCAGGTTTACTGATGTCTGCTGCGCAGCGTCAGAGCGCGGCCTGCACTGGCGCCGGGCAGTTTCGGAGCCAAACCACCAGGAGGTTGCAGCATGTCGTCGAAAGTCCTGATTGTGGAGGACGACAGTACCACCCGCAGGCTGGTCCACTTTGTCCTTAAGCCGCTCGAAGTCGACGTGATCGACGCAGCCAACGCCACAGAAGCCAAAGCCGCCGTGCAGCAGCAGGCATTTCAGCTCATTCTGATGGATCTCAACCTGCCGGGCATGGACGGATTTCTGCTGATCGAGCTTCTGCGCGAGCACGAGCATGCCGCGACGACGCCGGTCATCGTGCTGACCGCGCGCAGCAACCCTGCAGATACCAGCCGTGCCCAGCAGATGGGCTGCGCTGGCTTCCTCTACAAGCCCTTCGGCACCCAGGCGCTGCGCAGCATCGTTGCGCGCACGCTCGGCCTGCCGGAGTAAGCCCGTACAGTCAGCCCGGCGGTATCAGCGCCAGCTCTGCGCGCAGGATAGCTGGCTTGTCGGTCTCCAGCAGGCTGAAGCCGAATTCCTTCACCAGCCGGATCATCTCGGCGTTCTCGTTGTACACGCTGCCAAACAGCAGCCCCACTCCTTCCGCGCGCGCCACATCGATCAGGCGGCGCAGCATCTCGCGCCCCAGCCCCTGATGCTGAAAGCGGTCGCTCACGATCACGGCATACTCTGCGCGGTCCGTGCCCGCAACACGCGTGATGCGGCCAATCGCCATGATCTCCGTCGCGCCGTCATACGGACTGCGGCGCGTCGCCACCAGGGCCATCTCGCGGTCGTAGTCGATGAAGCACAGCCGGGCCAGCCGGGCATGCGCCGTACGCTCGCTCAGCTGCATCGCCTGCAGATAGCGCAGGAACACCGTGCGCTCTGACAGCCCCTCGTGGAACTTCACCACCAGCGGCTCATCTTCCGGGCGGATCGGGCGGATGACCGTCTTCGTGCCCTGCCGGGTCTCCCACGTCCCGACATACTGCGTCGGGTATGGGCGGATCGCCGGGCGCGGCAGGTCGTCTGCGCGCGTGCTGGCGTCGTAGACCACCACGCGTGCGTCAAGTGCGATCAGCTGGTCGGGCGAGGCCAGAACCGGATTGATGTCGAGCTCGCGGATCCACGGCTGCTCCACCACAAGCTGGCTGAAGCGCTCCATCAGGCGTTCCAGGCCGGCCAGATCGACAGGCGGGCGACCGCGCACCCCCTGCAGCGCCTTGTAGATGCGCGTCTGCTGCATCAGCTGGCGGGCATACGTGGCGTTGAGCGGGGGCAGCGCCAGCGCGCTGTCCTTGAACACCTCCACAAGCTGACCACCGCTGCCGAACAGCAGCACCGGGCCGAACTGCGGGTCAATGCTGCTGCCGATGATGAGCTCATAGCCCTCCAGGCGCACCATCGGCTGCACAGTCACACCGTGGAAGTGCTCGGCGCCGGCCTTCGCGCTGACCGAGTCACGGATGGCCTGCCAGGCGCGGCGCACCGCATCGGCGTCCTTCAGGTTGAGCTGCACCCCGCCGACATCGGTCTTGTGCGTGATCGTCTCGGAGTTCAGCTTGACCACCACCGGGTAGCCGAAGTCCTCCGCCCGCGCGACCGCGTCGTCCTCGCTGGCAACGACAGCCGTCGGCACCGTCGGGATGTAGTAGGCCGCCAGCACCTGCTTGGACTCGTACTCTGTGAGGATGGTGCGGCCGCTCTGCCGGGCATGCTGGATGATCGCCTCCACGCGCGCGCGGTCCGGCGTCTGCTCCGCGCTGTCGGCGGGCAGCATCGGTGTTTCGTACAGCGCCTTCAGGTTGGCGTTGTAACTCCACATGTAGTTGAACACGCGGATGGCGGTATCGGGAAACTGGAAGGTGGGGATGCTGGAGCGATTGAGGATCGCCTCGCCCGGCGCCACGCCCGGCCCGCCCATCCAGCTCGCCAGAATCGGCTTGTCTGCGATGGTATCGAAGGCGCGCAGCTTCTCCGCCGTCGCCGTCGGATCGGTCATCGCCTGCGGGGTGAGGATGACCAGCAGACCATCGCTGCTTGGGTCGTTGCCGGCGGCGGCCAGCGTCCGCGCGTACAGCTCCGGCGAGGCATCGCCCAGCACATCGATCGGGTTGCCATGGCTCCAGGCCGGCGGCAGGATGGCGTTAAGTTCGTTCATCGTGCCTTCGGAAATCTGCGCCAGTTCGCCGCCCCCCTGAATCAACGCATCCGTCGCCAGAACGCCCGGCCCACCGGCGTTGGTGATGATCGTCAGGCGGTTGCCCCTGGGCAGCGGCTGCTTGGCCAGCACCTCCGCCATGTAAAACACGTGCGCCACATGATCCACGCGCAGCACGCCAGATCGCCGGAAGGCGGCATCCAGCACATCATCGCTGCCGGCCAGCGTGCCCGTGTGCGATGCGGCAGCATGCGCTGCGGCCTCCGTGCGCCCCGCCTTGATGACGATGATCGGCTTGCGCGGCGCCACCTCCCGCGCGGCGGACAGGAACGCGCGCGCATCGCCGATCGACTCCATGTAGATCACGATGCTGTGTGTGTTTGGATCGTTGCCGAAGTAGTTGATCAGGTCACCCCAGTCCACATCGAGCATCGAGCCGATCGAGACGAATGCGCTGAAGCCGACGTTTTCCGAAAAGCTCCAGTCGAGCACCGCCGTGCACAACGCACCGCTCTGGCTGATGAAGGCGACATTCCCTGGCCGGGCGATGGCCGCCGCAAATGTCGCGTTCAGCCCGTAGTTCGGGCGCATCACGCCCAGGCAGTTCGGGCCGATCACACGGATGCCAGCAGCGCGCGCGCTCTGCAGAATGCGGCGCTCCAGCGCCACCCCTTCCGGGCCGACCTCCTTGAACCCCGCGGAGATCACGATCACGCCGCGGGTCCCGGCGGCGATACACTCGTCCACCACGTCCGGCACCGTCGCCGCCGGCGTGACGATCACCGCCAGATCGACCGGCTCCGGAAGTGCGCGGATGGAGGGATAGGCGCGGATGCCGAGGATGCTGGAGCGCGTCGGGTTGACGGGATAAACCGTGCCGCCAAACGGGCTGCTGATCAGATTCCACAGGATGGTACGTCCGACGCTGCCCGCGCGCTCTGTCGCGCCGATCACAGCGACGCTGCGCGGCGCGAAGATCGCATCAAGGCCGCCGGGACGTGTCGATTCCGAGTCGAGAGATGGGATCTGTGCGTTCTGCACGAGCTGGTCCTTCACTCTGTGAACGTGAACGAAAGTCGCGATCATTCTTGCATAGTCCGGCGCGGGCGGCAATCACACCACCATAACAAATCGCTTGCCGGGGCAGATCGCGCGGGGGTATAGTCCGCTGTCAGCATGCATTCATCACAAGGACGGTTCGATGACTGATTCGCAGGCACTAACCAGTATCATCATCTACGGCGCCAGCGGCGATCTCACCCGTCACAAGCTGCTGCCCGCGCTCTGCACGCTGTTCGCCCAGGGCAAGCTGCCGGAGCGCTGGCAGGTGGTTGGCTTTGCGCGGCGGCCGTGGGATGCAGAAAGCTTTCGCGCCGAGATGCGCGCCGGCACCGCAGAGACGTTGAAGGATGCCTTCAGCGATGCCGTTTGGGAGCGCTTCGCGCCACATCTGTTCTACGTGCGCGGCGATCTGGGCAACGCCGCAGACCAGGCCCCGCTGGAAGCGCTGCTGAGCGAAGCGGAAAACGGCGTCGGCAACCGGCTGTACTATCTGGCCACCGCGCCGGAGTACTACGGCCCCGTGGCCGAAGCGCTCGAAGCGCAGCACATGCAGCAGGAGACGGGCGGCTGGCGACGAATCGTCGTCGAGAAGCCGTTCGGCCACGATCAGCAAAGCGCTGCTGCGCTGGACGAGCGCCTGCATCGCGCCTTCAGCGAAGCGCAGATCTTCCGCATCGATCACTTCCTGGGCAAGGAAACCGTGCAGAACGTGCTGTTCTTCCGCTTCGCCAATGCCATCTTTGAGCCGCTGTGGAATCGCAACTACGTCGATCACGTGCAGATCACCGTGGCCGAGTCGGTCGATGTCGGCACGCGCGGCGGCTACTATGACGGCGCGGGCGTGCTGCGCGACATGTTCCAGAACCACATTCTGCAGCTGCTGTGCCTGGTGACGATGGAACCGCCGCTGCAGTTCTCGGCGGAAGCGCTGCGGCTGGAGAAGACCAAGATCCTGCGCGCCCTGCGGCCCGCCAGCATGGGCAACACCGTGCGGGCGCAGTATCACGGCTACACCGAAGCGCCCGGCATCGCGCCCGGCTCGAGCACACCCACTTACGCGGCGCTCAAGCTGTTCATCGACAACTGGCGCTGGCAGGACGTGCCGTTCTACCTGCGCTCCGGAAAGGCCATGGCGCGCAAGGTGAGCGAGATCGCCGTGCAGTTCCGCCGCCCGCCCAGCCTGCTGTTCAGCCTGCCGCAGGGCAAACGACTGAAACCGAATGTACTGGCGCTGCGCATTCAGCCGGATGAGGGCATCCATCTGCGCTTCGAGACCAAGGTCCCCAATTCGGCCTCAGACATCCAGTCGGTGGATATGGAGTTCGAGTACAAGTCATCGTTCCGCGATGTGTCGCTGCCCGATGCCTACGAACGCCTGCTGCTTGATGCGCTGCTGGGGGACACCTCGTTGTTCATCAGCGACCGCGAGATCGCGCTGTCGTGGCGCTTCATCGACGCCATCCTGAAGGGGTGGAACGCGCCGGGCGCGCCGCCGCTGGCCGGTTATACGCCAGGGAGTTGGGGCCCGCGTGAGGCCGATCTGCTGCTGGAGGATGATGGCCGCGTGTGGCGCATCCGCCCCGCCAGCGCCCCCTGAGCCGGCGACAAGGGGCGCTCGATGCGCCCCTTGTCGCGCTGCAGCCAGTTACTGGCCCTGCCCCAGCGAATAGCCGGGCTGGCCGTCAAAGTTGAACAGGTTCTCGGTCTTGATGATCTCGAAGCCGGCATCCGAAACGCGCCGGAACAGATCGAGCACCTGCCGCGTGCTCACCGGCTGGCCATCCTGCTCCGCCATGAAGCGGCAGCGCCAGTGATCGGTGCAGAATGTCTCCGGGAAGCCGCCCGGGTACACCTTCACACCGCGATTGGTCACCATCACCAGTTTCAGCCCATCGCTGTTGCCGACCGCGCTCAGCGAGTCGCCAAGCTGCTGCGGCGCGCGATCCTCATAGTCGAGGAACACATCCACGCCCACCAGATCGCGTTTGGCCGGTGGGCGCGGGACGAACGTCGGCAGCGCGACATCATCTTCCTGCGCCTGATACTGCACCGGGCGGAAGGTCTGCGGCTGCTGGCCCAGCCGCGCCACCACCGCCTGCGCAAACGCCTGTGTGCCTGCGCGTTCGCGGCTGACGCCCTGCTTGTACAGGTCCGCCGTGTGCACGCCATCCTCGATCGTACGCAGCCAGGCGTTGTGCACAGCCGTCGCCACCTCCGGCTGACCGATGTGCACCAGCATCATCACCCCTGCCAGCAGCAGCCCGGAGGGGTTAGCGATGTCCTTGCCCGCGATATCCGGCGCAGTGCCGTGAATCGCCTCGAACATCGCCACGTGTTCTCCGATGTTGGCCGAGCCAGCCAGCCCCACGGAGCCGGCCAGTTCCGCCGTGACATCCGACAGGATATCGCCGTACAGGTTCGGCGTGACGATCACGTCAAAGCGCTCGGGCTGCGTGGCCGCCTTCGCCATGCCGATATCGACGATCCAGTGATCATGCTCGATGTCGGGATACTCCGCAGCGATCTCGTCAAAGACCTTGTGGAACAGGCCGTCCGTCATTTTCATGATGTTGTCTTTGCTGAAGCACGACACCTTCCGGCGGTTGTGCCGCCGCGCATACTCGAAGGCGTAGCGCACGATCTTCTCGCAGCCCGGGCGCGAAATCAGCTTCAGACACTGGTAGACCTCATCCGACTGGCGGTGCTCGATGCCGGCGTACAGGTCCTCTTCGTTCTCGCGCACGACCACCAGATCCATCTTCGGGTGATGTGTCTCGACGTAGGGCGCATAGCTCACGCACGGCCGCACATTGGCATACAGGCCCAGCGTCTTGCGGATGGTCACGTTCAGGCTCTTGAACCCGCCGCCCTGGGGCGTGGTGATCGGTGACTTGTAGAACACGCGCGTGCGGCGCAGCGATTCCCACGAGGCCGGCTCAATGCCCGCGCTGAAGCCGCGCTTGTACACCTGTTCGCCGATCTCGATCGTCTCCGGCGCAATCCGCGCGCCAGCCTGCTGCAGCACGAACAGCGCCGCCTGCATGATCTCCGGGCCGATTCCGTCGCCATAGGCCACGGTGATCGGCGTTACCCCATTTGCTGCCATCGTACACTTCCCTCGTGCGTACACTGTGAAGATGCCAACTGCTCTGGACACACAGCAGGGCGCAGACCATGCCGCGCCCTGAAACTCCCTGTCAGAATGTCGCAGGCCGGGCCACACCGCCCTGCCACGCGCGCTGCGCTAGTCGAAGATGTCGAACACCTCGCCCAGAAACCCGCGCTTCTTCTTGCCCTGATAGTACCGCGAGTCGCCGCGATAGCGATCATCGTCATCGTCGTAGCGCTCGCGGTCGGGCGCGTATGGCCGCGCCTGCTGATAACGCGGGTCAGGCGGCGCATCAGCACCGCCCATCGGCGGGCGGCGGCGGTCATCGCCGCGATCGTCCATCTGCTGCGCGACGCGCTCGATGATCTTGTCCAGTTCTCCGCGATCCAGCCACACCCCGCGGCAGGTCGGGCAGTAGTCGATCTCGATACCGCTGCGCTCGGTCACCAGCAGCGTGGCTCCATCAATCGGGCAGTTCATCGTACCAGCTCCTTCTCTATCACATAGGCGATCGCGTCGTTGAGCAGTGGCAGTATCGCCAGGCACTCCTCTGGTGAAACCGGCTCAAACGCCAGCCATTCGCGCCAGACCAGGCCGGGGCGCGGCTCAAACGGGCGAAAGCGCGCATCGTGCAGCAGCATCTCGATCTGCTCGGGGGGCAGCTTGAACGCCAGCCCGCCCCAGCCCACGAAGGCGAATACTCGGCCAAACACACGGTAGCACGGGTAGCCAAAGGCTGTTCCAGCGCTAACGCTGGGCATGTCCAGCACATCGTCCAGCAGGCGTTTCAGTTCCGGGCGGTAGGTCAGGGCTGAAGCGGGCACGATCATCCCTCTGAACAGGCCGGTTCAGGCCACCGACATTTCGATTGGGCTGGCAGCCATCGCGCGCAGACGGCGCACGCGCTCCTCCGTGACCGGGTGCGTGCGAAACAGGCCGATCATGCCGCCGCCGGCCAGCGGATTGACGATATACATATGCGCCGTCGCCGGGCGCACGGGCGCAGGCGCGGGCTGCGGCGCGGGCGTGCCACGCACATTGCGCGGGGGCGACTGGAACAGGCGGATGGTATGCGCCTCCAGCTTCTCCAGCGCGCTGGCCAGCGGCAGCGGGTTGCCCAGAATGCGCGCACCGCCCTCATCCGCGGTGAATTCGCGCGAGCGCGAGATCGCCAGCTGGATCAGCATCGCCATGATCGGCGCGAGGAAAATCATGAACAGACCGCCCACCACGCCGCCACCTTCCTCTTCGTCATCGCCACCGCCGAAGCCGCCGAACAGCGCCGCCCACATCGCCATATCCGCGATCATGCCAATCGCGCCGGCGATCGTCGCCACCACCGACGAGATCAGCGTGTCGCGGTGGCGGATGTGCGCCAGTTCGTGCGCCACGACGCCAGCCAGTTCATCGCGGTTCATCAGCCCCATCAGCCCAGTGGTGACGGCCACCGCGCCATGCTGCGGATCACGGCCAGTCGCGAACGCGTTGGGCATCGGGCTGTCGATCACATACACCCGCGGGCGGGGGATCGCCGCGCGCGCCGACAGCCTGTCGACAATCGCATGCAGTTCCGGCTGCTCCTCAGGGCTGACGGGCTTCGCCCCGCTGAACTTCAGCGCGATCGAGTCCGAGAACCACCACGCACCCAGATTGAGCGCGCCAGCCAGGACGAAGGCGATCACCATGCCGCCCGTCCCGCCGAGCGCCGATCCCACCAGGACCAGCAGGCCGGTGAGGCCAGCAAGCAGTATCGTCGTCTTCATCGTGTTCCACATTCCAGTACATCCTCCACTCAGTTCGTTACCGTTACATCTCATTCCCCGGCGGGGCAGCGCACGCCACCCCGCCGTTCCTGCACAGGATCAGTTCTTCAGCCAGCCGCGGCGGATGGCCCACTTCTCAGCTTCCACGCCCCAGAACACGATGGTACTCAGCACGAGGCAGATCGCGAGCTGCTCCAGCGTAAGCGGCGCGGTATTGAACAGCGTGTTGAAGATCGGCGCGTAGATCGCCAGAAGCTGCAGGGCGATGGTGACCCCGATCGCGCCCAGCAGCAGCTTGTTGCCGCGCAGGCCCACCCGGAAGATCGACTCGCGATGCGAACGCAGCGCCAGCGCATGCCCCATCTGCGCGATCGTCAGGAACATGAACACCATGGTGTTCCAGGCGACGTCCCCGTTGGCTGCGAGGATATTGTTCGACCACGCCCAGTAGCCCAGCACCACGCCCGTGATGCCCAGCAGGCTGCCGACCAGCAGGATATGCCGGCCCAGGCCGCGCCCGAACAGGCTTTCGTTGGGCAGGTAAGGCGCACGCTGCATCACGCCGCGCTCAGCCCTCTCCACGCCCAGCGCCAGGGCCGGGATACCATCCGTGATCAGGTTCATCCACAGGATCTGCAGCGTGGTCAGCGGCAGCGACATGCCGGCGATGAGCTGCGTCACCAGCAGCACCACCAGTTCACCGGTGTTGCTCGCCAGCAGGTACTTGACGAAGCGGCGCACGTTGTCGTAAATCGTGCGGCCTTCTTCCACGGCGCTCACGATCGTGGCGAAGTTATCGTCCAGGATCACCATGTCCGAGGCTTCCTTGGAGACCGCCGTGCCGGTGATGCCCATCGCCACGCCGATGTCCGCCGCCTTCAGCGCCGGCGCATCGTTCACCCCGTCGCCCGTCATCGCGGTCACATGGCCGCGCGCCTGCAGCGCCTGCACGATGTTGAGCTTGTGCTCCGGCGACACACGTGCGTACACCGCTACCTTCTCCACGGTATTGCGCAGTTCCTCGGGGGACAGAGCGGCCAGGTCATGCCCGGTCAGCACGCGATCGCCGTCTTTCGCGATGCCCAGATCGCGCGCAATCGCGAACGCCGTCAGCGGGTGATCGCCGGTGATCATCACCGGGCGGATGCCAGCGCTCTTACACACCGCCACGGCGTCCTTCACTTCGCGGCGCGGCGGATCAATGATTCCCACCATGCCGACGAACACCAGATCGCGCTCCACCTGCTCCACCGTCCACGACAGCGGCAGCACGTTCATGTGGCGGTAGGCCAGCCCGAGCACGCGCAAGCCGTTCTGTGCGAGCTGATTGTTGGCCGTCTCGATCCGCGCGATCAGCTCCGGCGTCAGCGGCAGCACTTCGCCATCGATCCACACGCGCGTGCTCACCGTCAGCAGCGAGTCGACAGCGCCCTTGCAAAAGGCCACGTAATCATGTCCCTCCGCGGACACCAGTCCACCGAGCTGGCGCTCGTACTCGCCCGCCGCGCCATGCACGCGCAGGTCATGCGCCGTGGTCATGCGCTTGCGATCGCTTTCGAAAGGCACTTCGCCCACCCGCGGAAACGCGGCTTCCATCTCCGGCTTCATCAGGCCGAAGCGCGCCGCAGCCACCACCAGCGCCGCTTCCGTCGGGTCGCCGATCGTGGTGTACTGTCCCGGCTGTTCCGCCGAACGCTCCAGCACAGAGTCGTTGCACAGCGCGCTGCCCGCCAGCAGAATGGCCTGCGAGGCCGTCTTCGTCGTAGCGCCGCCGCCATTCTCGCGCACCAGCATGGGCATGCCGCCGTGCTGCAGCACCTCGTCGATCTGCGCGCTGTGGCCGGCCACATCCACCACCGTCACCGTCATGCGGTTCTCGGTCAGCGTGCCAGTCTTGTCTGAGCAAATCGTCGTGACGGAGCCGAGCGTTTCCACCGCCGGCAGCTTGCGGATGAGCGCGTTGCGGCGCAGCATACGCTGGGCACCCAGCGCCAGCGCGATCGTCACAACTGCCGGCAGGCCTTCCGGCACAACCGCCACCGCGATCGCGACGGCATTCAGCAGCACTTCCTCCAGCGGCTGCTGCGTGATCAGGCCGATGATGAAGGCGATGACCATCACCACCACTGCGGCGATCAGCAGCACCTTGCCCAGCTCTTCCATGCGGCGCTGCAGCGGGGTCTTCTCCTGCTGCACCGACTGGATGAGATTGGCGATTCGGCCAAGCTGCGTCTTCATGCCCGTTTCGACGATCACCGCCGCGCCGCGCCCGTAGGTGACCGCCGTGCCCATGTACACCATATTGTGGCGGTCGCCCAGCGGCGCTTCCACGCCCTCGACCACCGACGTATCCTTGTCAACAGGCTGCGACTCGCCGGTGAGCGCGGCTTCCTGCACGCGCAGATTGGCCGCTTCGACCAGGCGCCCGTCCGCCGGGACGATGCTGCCGGCTTCCAGCAGCACGATGTCGCCGGGGGCCAGTTCGGTGGAGGCGATATCCTGCAGCCGGCCGTCGCGCCGCACGCGCACGACTGGCGCGGCCATCTTCTTCAGCGCGGCCATCGCCTTCTCAGCGCGATATTCCTGAGTCACGCCCAGGATGGCGTTCAGCACCACGATCGCGCTGATAGCGATGACGTTGTCCGCCTTGCCCAGCAGCGCCGAAATCAGCGCCGCGAAGATCAGCAGCAGCACCAGCGGGTTGGTGAGCTGTTCCCACACCAGCGCCAGCACCGACTTCCCCGGCGCCTCAACCAGTTCATTCTTGCCATACTGCACCAACCGGCGAACCACTTCGCTTTCGCTCAGGCCTTCGCCAGATTGCACACCAAGCGCACCGAGCACAGCCTCGTCTGGCATCGTGTGCCAGGCGCTGCCGGGATCAGTGCTGCGTTCTGCGGCCTTCTGTACTGCACGTTCTCGCACTGCCATGCTTTGGCTTCCCCTCTTCAATCGCTGCTGGCGGCAATGAAAAGGCCGGCGAGTCGCACAGCTACCGCTGCGAAAATCGCCGGCCTACTCTGCAACAGGTCCGCGGGGCCACCCACCTACCGTTTGCCTAGTCCGCCGCATCTGACTACCGCTAAGACAGCCTATAGATTACCTGATACACCGGGCATTTCGCCCCCCACAAAAGGGGGGATGTACTCTCAGCCGGCGCTCAGATTTCATGGACGAAAGAGCTCGTCGAGCGACCGATCCAGCGTGATCACCAGCATGCGCTCTCCGTTGCGCGTGCTCATGTCGGTGTGCAGGCTCACCAGGCGCGCGCCGGTCACCTCCTCGGTGATCACCTCGATCATCGGCCGGGCGCTCTCGAACAGCTTGCGCCGCGTCTCCTTGATCAGCGCGCGCCCTTCCGGCGTCTCGCACAGCTTGAGCTCCGCGGGCGTCAGCACGCCGCGAATGCGCACGATGATCAGATCGCTCAGAAAGGTCGTGCGCACGTCCTGCGGGCCGCGCCCCAGGTACTCCTTCTCCAGCCGGATGATCGCCCGCGTGAACTCTGCTTCCTGTTCACCCCGTGTCCTGCGCCGCTCCATCGCCCGCCTTTGCGCTCATTCGGCCCGCTGCGTGGCCGAAGCGTAATCTTCTTTCCGATCTTAACGCAAAAACAAGTATGAAAAGCGCACATGTGTTATAGTATCGAGGTACCAGAGCTCGTCTATAAGTTCAGCATGCAGGCGAAGGACCATTGAGCATGTCGGTGAATGTTGAAGCAATGGTGCGCGAGGGAGTTGCGGCAGTCAAGGCGGGAAAGCGCGATGATGCGCGAATGATGCTCACCAAGGCTGTGGAGCTTGACCCGTACAACGAGGAAGGCTGGCTGTGGCTGAGCGGGGTGATCGACGCCCCGGAAGATCAGCGCACCTGCCTGGAAAATGTGCTGGCGATCAATCCTGCCAATGACAAAGCGCGCAAGGGACTGGACTATCTGGTAAACGGCCCGCCCAGGCCCGCAGCCGCCCCGCCGCCGACTGCCCCACCCGCTGCTCCAGCCCCGCCCCCGCCTGTGCCAGCGCCCGTTAACCCATTCGCCACACCCGCATTCAGTGCGGAACCGCCCGTCAGCGCCACCAGGTCCGACTCGCCCTTCACCAGCGTGGAGTGGGACTTCACCCCGCCCACGGCCACCAGCAGCGCCAGCGCTGCCAGCCGCCCGGTGCCAGAGCCCAGCCCTCAGGAATACGATGACTGGGTAAGCGGGCTGCAGTTGCGGAATACCGATCCGCCCACCAGCAAGTCGTCTCCATTCGTCGGCTTCGAGGACGATCTGTTCGCCGCCAAGCCGTTTGTCGAGGAAGAGCCAGCGGAAGAAGAGGCGCCGGTGTTCCTGCCGCCCGCCCGTGCAACATCCTGGCCGCCCCCTGCCCCGATGAGCGAACCAGCGGCGGCGCTGCCGCCCGCCCGCAAGATCATCGCGGATGAACCACCGGTCGACGTGATGGTGTCTTCGCGCTGGGCGCCGGAGACGGAAGACAATGACCGCATTGGTGGTGGATTCCTCAGCCGCATCGCAGCCGTCGATCCGCCTGCCGCTTCCCCCGCCAAGGCGAGCAGCAGCAAGGAATTCGAGATGTCCTCCGATATGTTTCCCAGCATCCCCAGGTCGATCAAACCGACCCGGCTGCCGGGGACGTATGAGCGGGCCTCGATCCTGCTGATCCTGTTCATCGGTCTGCTGCTGGTGGCCAACATCACAGCGGCGGTGCTGCTCATCTCGCGGCTGGTCACCCCCGCCTGAGCAGCGCGTGCCCCGCCGGGATCGCGTCTGGACAGGACCGCTTTCGTCTGCTACACTGCATTTTCCTATGAGACGATCACGTTTTCGCCCGTCCGGGCGGTGAGGTTCAGACACGACCATGGCGAATCACAAGTCCGCAATCAAGCGTATCCGCCAGACGGAGAAGCGCCGCGTCTACAATCGCGTCGTGCGCAGCCGTGCGCGCACGTTCGTCAAGCGTGCTCGCGCAGCGCAGGACGGCGCCGACCAGAACGCTGCCGTCGAGGCCACGCGCCAGGCGATCATCGAGCTGGACAAGGCCGCCAGCAAGGGCGTCATTCACAAGCGCAATGCTGCCCGCCGCAAGAGCCGCCTGATGCTGCAGCTGAACGCGCTTCAGCAGAAGTAAGCCGCTTCATCCAATTTCAGCCACATAGCGTCTGCGCGCCCGCGCCGGCGCTTTTTTTGTTGTATGGAACGTGTATGTCCTGCAGGGAGACCAGCGCGCTACTGCGGCGGATCGAAGCGGTAGCCGATGCCGCGCACCGTCTTGAGGTATACCGGATGAGCGGGGTCCGTTTCAATCGCGCGGCGGAACCAGCGCACATGCACGTCCAGCGTGCGCGTGTCCCCCAGATAGCTGGTCTGCCACACCTGCTCCATCAGCATGCCACGATCGAGCGTCTCGCCCGGGCGGCGAAAGAACTGCTCGATCAGCAGCGCCAGCTTCGGCGTCAGCGGGGTCTCCTGACCGTGCGCCAGCAGCACGCGCCGGGTCACATTGAGGATGAACGGCCCGCGCTGCAGCATCGTCTCCGGCGCCTTTGCCGCGCCGTCCGCCCCCGGCATCCGCACAACCCGGTCGATGGCGTTGATCAGCTTGCGCGCAGTGAAGGGCAGCACCAGCACGACATCTGCCGCAGACTCCCCCGCCGCCTCCAGCAGGTGGATCAGCGGAATGCTGGGCAGCCCGCTCTTGATCTGACGGGTGATGCGCTCGCCCGTCGTCTTCATCGAAACTGCGTCGAGGATCACCAGATGAGCCGTGGTTTCGCGCGCGGTGAGCACAGCCTGCCGGCCGCTTGAGACGATAGCAACGTCAAAGCGCTTCCTGAGCGCATCCGCAAAGGATTGGTGCCCGGCACGATGTCGTTGAACCAGAACCAGTCGGGCCCGCGTCATAACGGCTGCCAATGGTGCAGTCCCCGGAGTAGGCATGGATTATACCCACCCCTGCCCCTGACACAAGCGCAGATCCCGGACTGCCCA
>CAZZJW010000043.1:0-34596 GCA_964654755.1 uncultured Pleurocapsa sp.
ATGCATGCTGATTCTACGTGAGAATACAATCCTGTGGCAACGTGTTCTCCGTCGTGTGAGGCGTATTCACCCCGCGGCTCCGCGCCGGGGCCGCGGCTGGTAGGCAGGCATTCGTTTGCCTGCTGTTAAATCACGACACACAAACTTCCTGACGATCGTTAAACGGACAACCGCACTTCTTTATTCCGGCATGGATATCTTCCCGGCATTCTGTCTGCGCGCTGCGGCGCGTCTCCGTCAGGACAAGTCAGCGGGGTCTGGAAAAGCGCCATGCTAGAGGTCAGTGGTCTGCAGGTTGTGTATCCCAACGGGCACGAAGCATTGAAAACGATCAGCCTGTCGGCGAAAGCAGGCGAGATCATCGCGATCATCGGCCGCAGTGGCGCGGGTAAGTCCACCCTGCTGCGTGCGATCAACGGCATGCAGCGCCCGACGCAGGGGCGCATCACGCTGGATGGTGATGAGATCAGCTCGATGGGCGAATCCGAGCTACGTCACGCCCGCCGCCACATCGGCTTCATCTGGCAGGAATACAACCTGGTAGAGCGCCTGCCGGTGATGACCAACGTGCTGACGGGTCGCCTGGGCTATACAAAGGGGCTCAACAGCTTCTTCGGCTACTTCAATCGCGACCACCGGCGCGTTGCTGTGGAAAGCCTGGAGCGCGTGCACATGCTGCACCGCGCCAGCAATCGCGCGGACAAGCTGTCCGGCGGCGAAAAGCAGCGCGTGGCAATCGCCCGGGCGATCGCGCAGGGGCCGAAGATCCTGCTGGCCGACGAGCCGGTCGCCAGCCTCGATCCTGAACTCTCAGTACAGGTGATGGCCGATCTGGCCCGCGTCGCCCGTGAAGTAGGCGTGCTCACGCTGATCAACATTCATCAGGTGGAGCTGGCGCGCCAGTTCGCCGATCGCGTGATCGGCATCGCTCAGGGCCGGGTGGAGTATGACGGCACGGCAGACGGCATGACCGGGCACGTGCTCGACCGCATCTACCGCTTCGACAAGCCGACGGCGGTTGCGCTGCCCCCGGCTGCCGAAGTCGCTGTCGCCTGAGGGTGCGCTGATGACCACGCCAAGCATGGTGGACCGTCCAAAAGATGTGCTTTCACCGGAGCAGGTGCGGCAGCGCCTGCTGCAGCCGCTGCCCCGCCTCACCTACCGCAGCCTGCTGTTCATGGTGATCGCCGTGCTGGTGCTGACGTGGAGCCTGGCTGGAGTCGGCCCGGGCCCAACGAACCGCGTGACCTCGATCTTCGACCCGTTCATCGCGACTGGCAATCTGATTGGCCGCATGATCCCGCCGGAGTTTGAGATCGAGCGTGAGCGCAAGGTCGATTTGTCGCTGTTCGGTCAGTCGATCGCCAACTTCAGCATCATGCGGTCGACGGTCGATGTGTTCGGGCAACCGGTGGAGATCGGCTGGCCGCCGATCATCAGCGCAGTCTTCGAGACCATCCAGATGGCAATCGTCGGCACGCTGGGCGCGGTGCTGATGGCGCTGCCGGTGTCGCTGCTGGCGGCGCGCAATACCTCACCACTCCCTGCGACGTACACCGTCACCCGGCTGGTGCTCAACTTCATGCGCTCCATCCCGGAGCTGGTCTGGGCGCTGCTGTTTGTGGCAGCAGTCGGGCTGGGTCCGTTCACCGGGGTGCTGGCGTTGGCATTCGGCTCGGTCGGCTCGCTTTCGCGCGTGTTCGCCGAAGCGATCGAACAGATCGACCCGGCGCAGGTCAATGCGGTGCGCGCCACGGGGGCCAGCGGCCTGCAGTCGTTCATCTACGCCGTGGTGCCGCAGGCGCTGCCGCTCTTCATCTCGTATTCGATCATCTACTTCGAGAGCAACGTCCGCCACGCCACCATCCTCGGTTACGTGGGCGCGGGCGGCGTCGGCTTTCTGCTGTTCAAGTACACCGGCACGAGCGATTACGACAAGGTGCTGGGTACGGCGTTGGTCCTGGTGGTGGCTGTGACGATCATCGATCGTTTTAGCAGCTGGCTGCGCGCGCGCTTCATCTAGCGCCCGCCCCGCCGGCACACAATGTGAGACGCACAAGTTAAGGAGAAGAGGCAGGTATGAAGAAGTTCGCTCTCGTCATGATCGCTCTGCTGGCTTTGGGTGCGCTGGGCTTCGGCCTGGTGAGCGCGCAGGACACGGTCGATCGCACTGGCTGGCCGGAGACGTTCATCATCGGTGTGTACCCTGGCGACAATATCGAAGAAGCCCTGGCTGCAGTTGAGCCGCTGCGCGCCTACCTGGAAGAGACCCTGGGTGTGCGCACAGTGCTGATCACCGGCACGAGCTACAATGCGGTCATCGAGGCGATGGCGGCTGGCCGCGCGGACGCGATCGAAGTCGGTCCGTTCTCGTATGTGCTGGCGCACGATGTGGCGAACGCCGAGGCGATCGCCGTGGCCAACTATGCGACGACCGTCAATCTGGATGAAGTCCCGGGCTACTTCAGCGTGATGTTCACCAAGAAGGGCAGCGGCATCGCCAGCATCGCTGACCTGGCTGGCCGCAGCTTCACCTTCACTGATCCCGCCTCGACCAGCGGTTACCTCGTCCCCGCCAATGACATCATGCTGGCACAGGGCTTCGATGATCCGGCGCAGATTGAGGACTTCGCGCAGGTTTCGTTCGCGGGCAATCACCCATCGTCGGTGCTGGCGGTGTGGAACGATGCCGTGGAAGCGGGAGCAACCTTCGACACCAACCTCGCCAATCAGGTGGCGGAAGCCGGCATCGCGCTGTGCGGCTACACCGACATGCAGATCGACGGCCCGCCGACCGCTGAGGAATGGCCTTACCTGAACGCCATGTCGCGCGAAGAGATCGACGCGATCTACAACGACTGCCCGGATGGCAGCCTGGTGGTCTTCCACCAGTCACCGCTCATCCCGGAGACCCCGTTCGCGGTCAACGGCAACCTGCCGGAGAGCTTCAAGGCGGCGGTGACGGCGGCGCTGCTGGATGTCGCCAACAATCAGGATCTGGTGGATGGCATCGAGCGCTTCTACGTCGATCCGACGGGCCAGGGCCCCGAGGGCATTGATGCGCTGTATGACAGCCTGCGCGCGATCGCCGAGAACCTGAACATCGACCTGCGCGCGCGCTAGACGAACACTCCCTGAGGGCGCAGCACGCTGCGCGCCCGCTGTGTGACGGCGCAGGGCCTGAAACTTGGCCCTGCGCCATTGTTGCAGGAACTGACTTTTGCGGAGATGTGATGTCTGAAACCAGTCTGCTTACGGTGCTCACCCATGCGCCGGCGCACGCAGTGAAGGCGCTGGCGGAAGGGCTGCTGGATACGCTGGGCGAGGTGCGTGTGCTGATCAACCGCACCGGGCTGGTGATGCTGCCCTACACCGACAGCGCGCACGGCACGCGCTTTCACCTGGGCGAAGTGCTGGTGAGCGAGTCGCAGGTGCGCCTGGACAGCGGCGCGGAAGGCTACGGCGTGGTGCTCGGGCGCGACCTGGAACACTCGCTGGCCGTGGCGATCCTCGATGCCGCCTGGAGGGGCGGCCAGCACCGCGAGAAGATCGAGGCGTTCGCCGGGGCGCAGGCTGCCGCGCAGCAGGCAGCGGACGATGCACTGCTGCGCCAGGTGGAGGCCACTCGCATCGAGCTGGAAACCTTCTGAGAGCGCAGCATGCGCGAAAGCGAGCGTTCCCCCATGTTGACCCCTCCCCCCTACACAGCCAGCGAGGCACAGGCACGCGAGACCTTTCTGGCGATGATGCACGCACTCAGCCGGCCGGGCACGATCATGGCGCTGCCTGCAACGGACGGCGGCGCGCTCGCGGCCATCGGCGAAGCGCTGCTTGACCTGGAGACCAGCTTTCACACGCCGGATGCGGCGCTGGGCGAGCGACTGGCGCGCACTGGCGCTTCTGCGCGATCCGCCAGCCATGCCGACTACCTGTTCTTCCCTACCCTGGATACACCGGCGCTGGAGGCCATGCGCACAGCGCGCATCGGCAGCGCACTGCGACCGGATGAGAGCGCGACGATCATCGTGGGCTGCGCTTTTGCGGCTGGTGCGCGCTTCCGCTGGGCGGGACCGGGGATCCCAGGCGAACGGCAGGTGTGGCTGGGCGGCGTGCACAATGGGCTGTGGCCGCTGCGCGCTTCGGCACGCTATCCGCTGGGCTGGGACATTTTCTTCGTGGATGGCGCGCGCGTGATCGGCCTGCCGCGTACCACACAGACGACGCGTCTGGACTAGGGGGCGAGCATGTACATTGCTGCCAAGGGTGGCGAAGAGGCCATTCAGAACGCTGAGCAGCTCTACCGGCTGTTCAACGGCCCGCTCAGCCGCGAGACCATCGCCATGATTGCCGAGCGCCTGCCGTACCTGGTGGACCGCGTGATGGGCGAAGGCTCGCTGTACGCGCCGGAGCTGGCCGCGCTGGCGCTGGCGCAGACCGGCGGTGATCTGTACGAGGCGGTGCTGCTGCTGCGCGCCTACCGCGCCACGCAGCCGCGCATCGCTTACGCAGCGCCAGTGCGGGCCGCCGATGTGCTGACGGTGCGCCGCATCTCCGCCGCATTCAAGGACATCCCGGGCGGGCAGGTGCTGGGGCCATCGCTGGACTACAGCCACCGCCTGCTGCGGCTGGATGTGCTGGACGATGTGCCGCAGCAGGCTGAGCCGTTCGCGCCGGCGGAGCACGCCGCACCGCGCAGCTATCCGGCGGTGGCGGACTGGCAGCGCGAGAACGGCCTGCTTCCCGCCGGGGACGCTGACACGACGGCAGCGGCGGAGATCCCGGATGTCACCGTGGATACCGTGATGTTCCCGGCGCCGCGCGCGCACCGGCTGCAGGCGATGGCACGCGCCGACACCGGCGGCACGCTGGCGCTGGGTTACAGCATCATGCGCGGCTACGGCCTGATCCACCCCACCGTCAACGAGCTGCGGCTGGGCTATGCCAAGGTGATGGTGACGCACCCGCTCACCGGCGAGGCGTTCAGCGCCGGGCGCGTGCGCGTCAGCCAGTGCGAGGTGGTCTCGCCCAACCAGGCGGAGACTGGCTTCGCCGTGGGGTTCGCCGCGACGCTGGGCTGGAACGAGGTCAAGCTGATCGCAGCGTCGACGCTGGACCTGGACATGAATTCGCATACCGAGGGCGGCGCGCACCCCGCGCATGAGGAGGAGTTCGTGATGTATCACACCGAGCCGGTGGAGTCTTCCGGCTTTTGTATCCACTTCAAGCTGCCGCATTACGTCACCTTCAGCAGCAGCGTGGACAACGTACGCAAGGTGCAGAACATGGTCGCGGGGGCTTCACAGATGGCCGCCACCGCCATCATCACCGCCGCCGCCGCGCCGCAGGAGCCGCAGTCATGAGCCTGGCCGATCTCGTCGCCCCGCAGCAGGACTACAGCTACGGCTATCTGGACGCCTATGCCAAGCGCGAGCTGCGTCGGCGTATGCTCAAAGCGATCGCCATTCCCGGCTATCAGGTGCCGTATGCCAGCCGGGAACTGCCGGTGGCACGCGGCTGGGGCACGGGCGGCCTGCAGGTGACGCTGTCGCTGGTCGGCCCGAACGATGTGCTCAAGGTGATCGATCAGGGCGCGGATGACAGCGTGAACGCCGCCAACCTGCGCCGCTTCATCACGCGCATGAGCGGTGCGCAGACCACCACCGACGCGCTGGCCGCCACGCTCATCCAGAGCCGCCACCGCATCCCGGAGGAGATCCTGCGCGAAGGGCAGGTGCTCGTGCTGCAGGTCCCCGATCCGGAACCGCTGCGCGCCGTGCAGCCCGACATGTCGAAATCGGCACAGATGCACGCCGATATGGACTACGGCGGCATGTGGCTGGGGCTGTATGAGCAGCTCGTGCGCTTTCGCCAGTACGTGCAGGGCGCAAGCTATCCCTCGCTGGTGCACAACCGCTACGTCATCAGCCCCAGCCCAATTCCGCGCTGGGATACGCCCAAGCTGCACCAGGCGGCGCATCTCACGCTGCTCTCGGCGGGCCGTGAGAAACGGCTGTATGCCGTGCCGCCGTGTACCGACGTGCGCCCGCTCGAATTCAGCGACGTGCCGTTTCAGGTGGAGGATCAGCGCGGCTGGGTGTGCCGGACGACCGGCGTGCAGAACAAGTTCATGAATGAGCTGCCGCAGGATGACGGCAGCTCGAGCTATGAGCTGAGCGACAGTGGCTACGCGGAGAAGCTCGCCACGGCGGGCGCCGCCGGGCCAGCTTACTATGACGATCAGGGAGCGTTCTATCATGCCGGTTTCCTCAAGCCACCCGTCCGGCCCGTTTGAGCCGCCGCGTCTGATCTCTGGCCCACCGCTGCTGGTGGGCGCGCAGCTCACGCGGCGCTATGGGCGGCGGATTGCGGTGGACCGCGTTTCGCTGGACGTGTATCCGGGTGAGGTGATGGGGATCGTCGGCGAAAGCGGGTCGGGCAAATCCACCCTGCTGCGCATGCTCAATCTGGAGGAGCCGGCGGATGGCGGGGAGTACACGCTGTCGATCGACGGGCTGCGCGGGCAGAACCTGCTTGCGCTCGATCGCTTCGACCGGCGCTCGGCGCAGATCCGTCATATCGGCGTGGTGTACCAGAACCCGCATCTGGGGCTGCGCATGCGCTTCACCAGCAGCGGCAACGTGGCCGAGCGCCTGCTGATCGCGGGGGAGCGCAGTTATGGCGCGCTGCGCCAGGCCGCGCGCGAGTCGCTGGCGGCCTCGGAGTTTCCGCTGGACCGGATGGACGACCCGCCACGCGTGCTCTCAGGCGGGATGCAGCAGCGTGTGCAGCTGGCCAAGGCGCTGGCGATGAAGCCGGCGCTGCTGCTGCTGGATGAGCCGACGACCGGCCTTGACGTCTCCATTCAGGCGGCGGTGCTCGATACCCTCAAGCGGCTGCAGCGCGAACGCCGCATGACGATGGTGCTGGTGTCGCACGATCTCGGCGTGATCCGCACGCTGGCGGACCGCGTGATGGTGATGCGCGACGGGCGCGTGGTGGAGCGCGGCCTGACCGATCAGATCCTCGACGATCCGCAGCATCCGTACACGCAGCAGCTCGTGCACGCCAGGCTGTAAAGGGCACAGGGAGAAGCGATGCTGCTCACGGTGGACAAGCTGACCAAGCATTTTCATATCGATCATCTGCAGCGCCAGATCGGGGTGTTCGAGGCGCTCGATTTCACACTGGATGCGGGCGAGTTTCTGCTGGTGACGGGGGCGAACGGCGCGGGCAAGTCCTCGCTGCTGCGCTGCCTGTATCGCACGTACATCCCTACCGCCGGCCACGCGTGGTATCAGTCGCTGCACGGGCGGGTGGACCTGGCCAGCGCGGCAGATGTCGACATCGCGCTGCTGCGCCGCGAGGAGATCGGCTTTGTCACGCAGTTTCTGCGTGCGCGGCCCCGCGTCTCTGCGCTGGAACTGGTGATGGAGCCGCTGCTGGGCACGGGCGTCGCGCAGGCGGCCGCCGAAGCGCAGGCCGAAGGCCTGCTGCACGAGTTCGGGCTGAAGGCAGAGGTATGGGGGGCGTACCCCACCACCTTCAGCGGCGGAGAGCAGCAGAAAGTGAATCTGGCGCGCGCGCTGGCCTCTCCGCGCCGGCTGCTGCTGCTGGACGAGCCGACTGCCTCGCTGGATGCGCACGCCCGCCGCCAGCTCGTCGCCCGGCTGGAGGCGCTCAAGAGGCAGGGCGTGGCGATGCTGGGCGTTTTCCACCACCCGGAAGACATCTGGCATCTGATTGATCGCGAAATTCCCCTGAATGTCGCCATTCTGAACGGAGCTGGGAGCCATGTGGATTAGTGATGTGCGCCTTGTGCTGCCCGATCGTGTGATCGCGCAAGGGGCGATTGAGATCGTCGGCGGGCGCATCGGCCAGATCGTGGAGGGCGCGCCGCCCCGCGTGCGTGATGTGGCGCCGGCGCACGGGCTGACGGCTATCCCCGGCATCATCGATCTGCATGGCGACATGCTGGAACGCGAGCTGGAGCCGAGGCCGCGCGCGCGCTTCCCGATCGAGATGGCGATGCACGAGCTGGACAAGCGGCTGGCCGCCACCGGCATCACCACGGCCTACGCGGCGATCGGCTTCGCCTGGAACGCCGGTGACCTGCGCACGCAGGAGAATGCCATCCTCATCATCGAGACGCTCAATCAGATCCGCCACACGCTGCTGACCGACTGTCGGGTTCATGCGCGCTTCGAGGTCAACAACCACGACACCGTGCCGGTGCTGGACAACATGCTGCGCCGTGACATGCTCGATCTGGTGTCGATCATGGATCACACGCCTGGGCAGGGCCAGTACAATGACACCACGCGCTATACGCAGTTCCTGCGGGAGTGGCTGGGCTTCACCGAGGAGCAGCTTGCGCCGGTGTATGCGCGCATCGAGGAGAAGGTGGCGGTAATCCAGGCCAGCCCACGCGACTGGACGGTGACCCAGGCGATCGTCGGGACGGCGCGGGCGCACGGTGTGGTGGTGGCTTCCCACGACGACGACACCGCCGAGAAGGTGCAGGCCCAGGCTGAGATGGGCATTGGCATCAGCGAATTCCCGATCAATGTGGAGGCTGCGCAAACGGCGCGCGCGCACGGCATGCACGTGATGATGGGCGCGCCAAATGCCTATCGCGGCGAGAGCAACACGGGCAACCTGAGCGCACGCGCTGCGGTGCGCGCCGGGCTGGTGGACATCCTGGCAACGGATTACTACCCGGCTTCCATGCTGCACGCGGTGTGGAAGATGGCTCGTGAGGGTGATCTGCCGCTGCACGAGGCGGTGCGGCTGATCACGCTGAATCCGGCGCAGGCGGTGGGGCTAACCGAGCGCGGACGGCTGGCGGAAGGCGCGCAGGCTGACCTGGTGCTGGTTGAGGACGGCGAGACGCCGCGCGTGCGCGCCACGCTGCGCGCCGGCGAGCTGATCTACAGCGATACCCATGGCGCACGGCTGTGGCAGGTGCTGGCGCTGGCGCAGCCAGAGCACTGAACAACACCGGATCATCGGCCTCTTCCACAAAAGAGTGGCAGTGAGATCCGGATGGGCTACTCATCGGCTTTCGGGGTCCTTCCCGAAAAGCGCGTCTCCAGCACGGCGTTGGCGCGCCTGCCACCATGCGCACGCTGCCCAGCCCGTCCTCCAGCGGCCTGTGCGTTAGTCGGGATGCACAACGGGCACCGCCTGTCTTCTGTCGCATCTGCCGTCTTGCGTCGTCACAGGCGACTCGTTACACTTCGATCCAGCGATCATGAAAAACTAATTCTTCTCTCACCTCAATCGTCTCGCGGCTTGCTGATGCGCAGTATGGTGCCATGACTCTCAAGACGGGTTTTGTCTGGGCTGAGCTTTACATGTGGCATAACACGGGGATGGCGGCGCTTTCGTATCCCATACAGGGGCCGCTGGAACCGGATCTGCACGTCGAGAGCCCGGCCTCCAAGCGCCGCTTCCGCAACCTGCTGGAGGTATCCGGATTGTGGGATGAACTGGCGCTGCTCAAACCCGCCCCCGCTGACGAAGCCGATCTGCTGCGCTGGCACACGCCGGAGTACGTCGCGCGGATCAAGGCGCTGAGCGCGGGCACTGGCGGTGATGCAGGCGAGCTGACGCCATTCGGCAGTGGCGGCTACGAGATCGCGCTGCTCTCGGTTGGCGGCTGCATCCGCGCGATCGATGCTGTGCTGCTCGGCGAAACGCGCTATGCCTATTCGCTCAATCGTCCCCCCGGCCATCACGCCGAAGCGGACCGCGGGCGAGGCTACTGCCTGTTCGGCAACATTCCCCTTGCCATCCTGCGCGCCAAAGCCGTGCATGGCCTCAAACGCGCTGCCATCATCGACTGGGATGTGCATCACGGCAACGGAACGCAGGCCGCGTTCTACGACGATCCGTCCGTCCTCACGATCTCGATCCATCAGGATGCCTGCTATCCCACCGACAGCGGCAAGCTGAGCGAAAACGGCAGTGGCGCCGGCGCAGGCGCCAACCTCAATATTCCGCTTCCTCCGGGCAGCGGCCACAGCGCGTATGTCGCGACGATCGAGCAGGTCGTCATCCCTGCGCTGCGCCGCTTTCAGCCGGAACTGATCGTAGTCGCGTCGGGTTTTGATGCCAGCATCATCGATCCGCTTGGCCGCATGATGGCCTACAGCGAAACCTATCGCGAAATGACGCGCCTGCTCAAGGGCGCGGCGGCGGATCTGTGCAGCGATCGGCTCGCCTTCTGCCATGAAGGCGGCTACTCCGCAGTATACGTGCCGTTCTGCGGCCTGGCGGTCATGGAAGAGCTGAGCGGCATCCGGACGCGATTCGATGATCCCTATCTGGGATGGATCTCCGAGATGGGCGGCCATGCGCTGCAGCCGCACCAGGCGGAACGCATCGCGCAGGCCGCGGCGCTTGTGGCGAACGTGCCGGCGCCCTGAGTCAGGTTGTTCACCGCGCATCGCGGTTACGACGCAGAGTTTAGTTGTGTGGCAGAAACGCTTTCAGAGAGGATGAAACGAATGAGCATGCGCAGGTATCGATTGGGAGTTGTGCTTTTCCTGCTGTTCAGCCTGATGGCGGTCGGTGTGCTGTCAGCGCAGGACGCCCCTTCCGGCGAACCGATCGTGATCGGGCTGCCGCTGGCCCAGATTGCTGATCACATCGACCATCTGAACGGCACCATCATGGCGATTGAGGAGATCAACGCGGCAGGTGGCGTGCTGGGTCGTCCGCTGGATTACCTGGTAGTGGATACAGACATCATCGCGCCGGAAGGTATTCAGCGCGGTTATCAGGCGCTGGTGGATGCAGGCGTGCAGGCGATCTCGCAGGCATTCGTCTACAACCGCCTTCCCGCCGCCGATGTCGCCGCCAGCTACGGCGCGCCCTACCTCACCGGTGACACGAATGTCGAGCTGGTGAATGCCATCCTGGCCGACCCCGAAAAGTACAGCAACGTCTTCCATGCCGACCCGCCGGAAGTGTGGTACGGTCGCGGCTTCCTGGCCTTCCTGAATGGCCTCGTCGAGCGCGGTGAGTGGACCCCGAAGAACAATCGCATCCATATCATTCAGGAACAGATCCAGTACACGCAGGTCATCTCGCAGGAACTGCAGGCTGCGATCGCCGATGGCGACGGCACATGGGAACTGGCTGGTGTCACGGATATTCAGGCGCCCGTCAATGACTGGAGCGCCGTGATCCGCGATATCCACGAACAGGACGCGGGCGTCGTCTTCGTCAGCCACTGGATCGCAGCAGAGCTGGCCGCCTTCGCGCAGCAGTTCCAGGCCGATCCGCTGGAAAATGCGTTGGTCTACCTGCAGTATGGCCCCTCGCAGCCGGAATTCCTCGAACTGGCGGGTCCGGATGCTGAAGGCTTCGTCTGGTCGACGGTGACCGGCGTCTACGCTGATGAGATCGGCACCGCCTTCCGTGAAGCCTATATGGAGCGTTTCCCCGGCATCATGGGCCTGGCCTACACCGGCATGGGCTATGACATCGTGCACATTCTGGCGAACGCCTGGGAAGCCGTCGGGGACCCGAACGACTTCGCCGCTGTCAGCGACTACATCCGCGAAACCCCCTATCGCGGGGTCAACGGCTGGTACATGCTGGACAACAATGTCAACAAGCAGTACCCGACGGAAGTCGATGACCTGGACAAGGGCATGGCACAGCTCTACTTCCAGGTGCAGAACGAGCAGCACATGATCATCGGGCCAGGGGAACTTGCGCAGTCTGCGTTTGTGCCCGCCCCCTGGTTCAGCGAGTAACGCCGCGCACGGGCGTCACAGAAAAGTGATGCGGCATCCGTGCCGCCTTCAGCCACCTGTCCTCCACCGGGGGACAGGTGGCTCGGCCTGAAGCTGCCTGCTGATCGCTGCCAGGCAGACACGGTGACGGTGCGGACGACAGAGCGCCGCTATGTTCCTTCTTCCCGGTCGATGAGCGGAGCGCTGCGCTCCGAATGAAACACGATGACACATTTTTCATGCTCCGGAATCACCTTCGCATATGGCGGCCGCCAGGTCCTGATGAACGTTGGGCTGGGGGTCGATCGCGGCGAAGTGCTGGGCCTGGCGGGCGCGAATGGCGCCGGCAAGACCACCCTGCTGGACATCCTGACCGGGCGGCTGCGTCCGGAAGAGGGCAGCATTCATCTGGACGGGCGTGATGTCACCCGGCTGCCGACGTTTCGTCGTGCCCGCCTCGGGATCGCCCGCACATTTCAGTCTCCAGTCGTGCCCACTGGTATGACCGTCGGTCAGACGCTCCATGCCGCCGCGCATGCGCATCTTCCCGGTGTATCCGCCGAGCGCATCGAAGAAGTCCGCCGTTTCGTCGAGCTGGGCATGCGCGACGACCAGATCAGCGGCGAACTGGAGACGCTCGCCCGGCGCAAGCTGCTGCTGACGGCACTACTGCTGCGCGAGCCCAGTGTGCTGCTGCTGGATGAGCCCGCCAGCGGCCTGCTGGCCAACGAGATCGACGCGCTGGCACAGCTCATTCTGAACATCGTCAGGCAGCGCAACATCGCCGTCATCATCGTCGAGCATCGTCTGGAGCTACTGCGCCAGCTCGCTCAGCGTGTCGTCATTCTCGATCTCGGCTCCGTGCTTTTCGAAGGCCCGCCAGACGACGCCTTCCGGGATTCTGCGGTGCGCAAAGCGCTTCTGGGGGCTGACGCATGAACACCTCCCCGCTGCTCGAAATCTCCGGGCTCAGCGCAGGCTATGGCCCGCTGCATGTCATTCACGATATCGAACTGTCGATCTTTTCCGGCCAGCGCGTCGGTCTGGTTGGGCTGAACGGGCATGGCAAGACCACATTCCTGCGTGCGTTGGTCGGGCTGGCCGGCTGGCAGCGCGGGCGCGTCAACTTCATCGGCACGTCTGTGATGGGGTTGCCGACCCACCAGATCATCCAGCGTGGGCTGGTGCTGATGCCGCAGGGAGATGCGCTCTTTGCGGGCATGAGCGTTCAGGACAACCTCGATACCGGCGCCTTCACGTCAGAAAGCTGGCGCACACGCCGTCAGCGCCGCGATGTCATCCTTGAGCTTTTCCCCCCGCTGGCTTCACGCCTCAGGCAGGCGGCGGGCACGCTCTCCGGCGGCGAACGGCGCATGCTCTCGATCGGGCGCGGGCTGATGAGCCGGGCGAAAGTGCTGCTGATCGATGAGCCCTCGCTCGGCCTGTCGCCGCTGGTGAGCGGAATGGTCATCGAAACGCTGCTGGGGAAGCGCCTGGACGACACCACGCTGCTGATTGCCGAACAGAACCGCGCATTGATCCAGGACCGCGTCGACCATATCACGCTGATGCATGGCGGCCGGCTGCAACCTCTGGAAGAAGCGCATAACCGCGGTCACGAGTTGTAGGAGTGCGTTATGCTTGAAATCGTCATCAGCGCCCTGGTCCTCTCCGCGATCTATGGCCTGGTCGCCATCGGCATCTCCGTCACGTGGTCCACGCTGGGCATGCTCAATCTCTCGCACGGCGCTGCCTTTGTCGCTGCGGGTTACGGTGCGTGGTGGGTGAGCGAAAACATCTCAGATGCGCCGGTCGTCGTGGCGATCGCCGGGCTGGTCACCGGCGCCCTGACCGGCCTGGTCGTCTATCTGCTGGCATATCGCCCACTCGCCAACAAGCCGAACTTCTCCAATCGCAGCCTGATCGCCACGCTGGCGCTCAGCCTGCTGGCGACGCAGGCATTCCTGTCGCTGTTCGGCCCGCGCGTCAAGGCCATCCCGAAGCTGTTCGGGCGTGAGCGTCTTGAAATCGAGTCGATCGGCCTGGTGCTGCCGATGAGTCAGGTTGGCATTATCGTTTCTGCGACACTGCTCCTCGCGGTCGTGGTGTTCATCCTGCAGCGCACCCGCCTTGGCCTGCAGACGCGCGCCATCATGCAGAATCCGGAAGGCGCGGCGCTGGTGGGCATCAACCGCGAGACCCTGGCGCTCGGCGTGCTCGTGATGTCCGGGATGATGGTCGGGCTGGCGAGTGTGCTGCTCGGGCAGACATTCTTCGTCTCGCCCGACTCGGGCGTGCAGCCGCTGGTCAAAGGCCTGATCGCGGCGCTGCTCGGCGGATTGGGCAGTGTGCCGGGCTCGGTCATCGCCGCCGGAATGGTCGGCTTCACCGAGGCGCTCACGGTCGAGTTCTTCGGGGCGCAGTATGTCATCATGGCGCAGCTCATTCTCGTCGTGCTGATGCTGGTCTTCCGCCCGCGCGGCATCGCCGGGGTCATTGAGGGGGTGCGCGAATGAGGAAGCGCGCCCTGAGATGGGCGGCTGTCTTTGCCGCGCTGGCGATCCTGCCGCCGCTCACCAACAGCGGGCCGATCCTGGTGACGTCTTCGATCTTCAGCGTGTGGGCGGCCATCAACCTGATGTGGGTGCTGGTGTGGGGCACCGCCGGCCTGTTCTCGCTGGCGACGATGACCGTGGTCGGCGTGGGTGGCTATGCGGCGGCCTTCGTGTCCATCAACTATGGCGTCTCGTGGGTTGTGCTGCCGTTCGTTGGCATCCTGGCCGGGCTCGTCATGGGGCTGCTGCTCGGGCTACCTGCGCTGCGCATCAAGGGCGTGTATTTTTCACTGCTGACGATGGGCATCAATGAGTTTCTGCGCGTATACGTCAGCCAGAGCAAGGAGATGGGATCGCTGCAGGGCGGCCTGTATGGCGTGAGCAGTTTCATCCCGGAAGCGATGGTCAATCAGCGTGAGGGCTTCCTGGTCGGGCACTTCGTCGGCCTGGGGCTGCTGGCGCTGGCGCTGGTCTACCATCTGTGGATCGATCAGGGGCGGCTGGGCCTGCTGCTGCGCACCTCGCGCGAGAGCGAATCCAGCGCGCAGGTGTTCGGCATCAATGTGGCCAGCACGCGCATGACCGTCTTCATCCTGTCGTCGATGGCGCTCGGGCTGATCGGCGCGTTTTACGCCTCGCTCTTCCGCAGCGTCTCCGTCAACCTCTTCTCGCTCGACACGCTGCTGCTGCTGCTGGCGATGATGGTGATCGGCGGGATGAACAGCCCGTCCGGCGTAATCCTGGGCACGGCGCTGGTGGTCTTCGTCGATCAGATTCTCATCGATCTTGGCCCCAATCGGATGATCGGCATCGCTGCAGTGACCCTGATCATCACGCTGACGGCTGAGAACGGGCTGATTGGGCTGCCGCACCAGCTGCGCGTATGGTGGGCCCATCGCGGCAGATCCCGCACGCTGCAGGACAAGGCGGGTGCAGATAAGACGGCATGATCACGGCGCGTGCAACCGACAGGCTGTGTGCACAGCTGAGCCCTAGCGCGCACCGGCAGCCGGCCAAGCCCTGATCTGCGCCGCCAGAATGTTGATCACATCTCCTTCGTGCTGAACCCGGCCCCGCACCAGCAGCAGCGGCGCGCGGCGAATGTCCCTGCGGCAGTGCGCGTACACCTGCGGCCGCACCACCACCGGGATCATGCCGTACTCGTCCTCCAGCGTGAGGAAGCGAAAGCCTTTGGCTGTTGGCGGGGCCTGATGCATCACCAGCAGCCCGACCACCGCCACGCGCGCGCCATCTGCCGCCCTGCGGATATCCTGGCTGGTCTGTGCGCCAGCCGCTGACAGCCGGCGGCGATGCTTCTTCAGCGGGTGTGCGCCCACCAGCACTCCCGCGGCGGCGGCCTCCAGCGCCAGCGCCTCGTGCTCCCGCAGGGCAGGCAGCGAGGCGGGGGTGAGCGCAGCCGGCAGGCCCAGTGCATCGCCGCCGCGAAAAGCGCCCGCCTCCCACAGCAGCTCGCGCCGTGCGCGCTTCCAGCCATCGAACGCGCCCGCCAGGATCAGCGCCTCGACCACGCGCCGTGGCAGCGGCACGCGCATCATGAAGTCGTGCAGATCGTCGAAGGGGCGCTCACACCGCACCGCGACGATGCGCGCGGCATCCGCATCCAGCCCGTGTACCATGCGCAGGCCCAGCCGGATGCGCCCGCTGCGCCCGCAGGTCTCCGCTTCGCTCTGCGCGATGTCCACGCCGCTGATCGCGATGCCGTGCCGCCGGACGTCGTTCAGGATGACGGAAGGCGACCAGAAGCCCATTGGCTGATGATTGAGCAGCGCCGCCGCGAAGATGGCCGGGTGATACCACTTCAGCCAGGCGCTGCGATACACGATCACCGCGAATGAGGCGGCATGACTTTTCGGGAAGGAATAGCCGCCAAAGGCGCGCAGCCGCTCGAAAATCTCGTGCGCGGTGGCGGCATCGATGCCGCGCGCGGCGGCGCCATCCACAAACGGCTGCTGAAAGCGCGTCAACGCCGCCTGCGGATCCTTCGCGCCCAGCGCCCGCCGCAGCAGCTCGCCCTGGCCCGGCGTGAATCCAGCGGCATCCCGCGCTACCTTCAGCACCTGCTCCTGAAACAGGATCACGCCCAGTGTCTCGGCCAGCGCCGATTCCAGCAGCGGATGCGGGTAGCTCACCGCCTCCGTCCCCGCACGCCGGCGCAGGTAGGGATGCACCATATTCCCCTGCACCGGCCCGGGACGGATGAGCGACGTGCTGATGATCAGATCGTTGAAATGCGCTGGCTTCAGCCGGGGCAGCACCTGCATCTGCGCGTGGCTTTCCACCTGGAACACGCCGACGGTATCGGCGCGGCGGATCATGGCGAAGACCGCATCGTCATCCGGCGTCAGGCGATCGAATGTGAAGTCCGGCACGTCTGCGCGGATGGCCGCGGCGCACTCCGCCAGCACCGACAGCATGCGCAGGCCGAGGATGTCGATCTTGACCATGCCGGCATCTTCCAGCCCTTCCTTGTCCCACTGCACGACCGTGCGCGCCTGCATCGTCGCTGGCTCGACCGGCACGCGCTGCTGCAGCGGCTGCCCGGAGACCACCATGCCGCCGTTGTGGATGCCGAGATGGCGCGGCAGCCCGTCCATCTGCTCCGCCAGGTGCAGTGCCTGCTGCCAGACCGGGTTCTCAAGCGCCGCCGCGCCGACCGCTTCCTCCAGCCCGGCCTGCCCGCCCAGATCGCGCGCACGCCGCGTATCCAGCGCCGATGCCGCGTGTGCGACCACATCCGGCGGCAGGCCCAGCGCCTTGCCCACATCGCGCAGGGCGGAACGCGCCTGAAAGGTGACGAAGGTGCAGGCCATCGACGCCTGGTCATGCCCATAGCGCCGGTAGAGATACTGGATAACTTCTTCGCGGCGCGCAGCATCAAAGTCGATGTCGATATCAGGCACCGCCTGCCGTTCCGCCGAGAGAAAGCGCTCGAAGAGCAGATCGTGCTCCAGCGGGTTGATCGGGGAGATATCCAGCAGCCACGCCACCAGCGAATTGGCCGCCGAGCCTCGCCCCTGACACAGGATGCCTTCGCTGCGGGCGAAGCGCACGATATCCGCCACCACCAGAAAGTAGTTGGCCAGCCCCCCGGCGTGGATCACGGCCAGCTCGTGCTCAAGCTGCGCGGTGGCCTGCGTCATGCCGCGCGCGGCCAGCGCCCCGGCGCACCACTGGCGCAGCGCGCCGTCGGCATCCATGCCCGGTGGGGTGGGCATCGGCGGCAGCGCCTGCAGCCCGTGCGCCAGCGTGAAGTGGCAGCGCCCGGCGATCTCCAGCGTGCGTTCCAGTGTGCCCGGCCAGCGGCTGAAGAGCGGCGCCAGCTCGCGGGCGCTCTTCAGCCGGTATTCGGCGTTGGCGCGCAGCCCGGCTGCCTCGTCCAGCGCGCATTTCTCGCGGATGGCGACCAGCACATCCTGCAGGCGCTTGTGCCCGGCGGAGGCGTAATGCACATTGTTGCTGGCGACAAGCGGCAGCTTCAGCCGGCCAGCCAGCGCCGCCAGCGCGCCGCCCATCCAGCCGTCGTCCGGCAGCAGATGCTGCTGCAGCTCGATGAACACGCTGCTGCGCCCAAACTGCTCGCACAGCACGCCCGCTGCGCGCTCGGCCAGCGGCCGATCCCCCGCCAGCAGTGCGCGCGGGATGCGCCCGCGCCGGCAGCCAGTCAGCGCGATCAGGCCCGCGGTATGCTGCGCCAGCACGCCGGGCGGCAGCCGCGCTTCGCCCTTGGGCGCATCCGCGCGCGCGGCGCTGATGAGCGCGCACAGATTGGCCCATCCCGCCGGCGTCTCCACCAGCAGCGTGAGATGCGTGTCATCCTCCAGCGTCAGCTCCGCGCCCAGGATGGGCTGGATGCCTGCCTCACGGGCCGCGCGCACGAAGGCGGGCGCGCCATACACGGCGTCGTGATCGGTCAGCGCCAGCGCCGGCAGTTCGAGCGCCGACGCCTGTGCGACCAGCGCCTCTGGCGTCGATGCACCATCCAGCAGACTGAAGCACGAGTGGCAGTGCAGCTCAGCATAGGCGGTCATCAGCGGCGATCCTCCTTCCCCCGCAGGCAGCGCGAAGCCCCCGTCGCGTCAGTCATACAGCCGGCTCAGCCGCCACCCATGCGCGTCACCGTAGATGGTCACCATCGGCCCGCCCGCCAGTTCAAGCAGGAAATACTCGCGCTGGATGGCAAAGCGCCACCAGCCGGTGTCCACGCGCCAGTGGCCTGCGATGCGCGCCACCTTCCAGCGCCGCTTCCCCCACACGATCTCCGCTGGCCGGCCACCCAGCAGCATGACGGTGATCGGCAGGCCCGTCCGCCACAGGCGCGTCACGCGGCCTCCACCACATCGAGGCGGTAGCGCATCTCCGGGATGGGTGCGGATGGCTGGCCGATGGCGACGGTGTAGAACGGCAGATCGTCCCAGCGCCCGCCCGCGGCAATCACCTGCTGTGGCGAAGGGCGCAGCGCATCGTCGCCAAACAATGCCAGCTGACGCGGCATGAGCGCGGCGAAGCGCCCGATCTCGACGGTGAGCGCCGTCACAGGCCGGCTGAGCGCCAGCCGGTCGAGCAGGCCGTCGAGCGCGCGCGCCAGCCCGGCGGTGTTTTCCAGCGGCAGGCGCGGCCGCCGCGCCGCCTCGCGCTCACCAGCGCCATCCTGCAGGGCGCACAGGCGAATTTCGCCCACGGTCTGGCCGGCGGCCTGCAGCGGCCCCATGAGCTCCGCTGCCAGCCCCGCCAGCACCTGGGCGGCGATCAGGCGATCCTCCAGCGGCGGCTCAAAAGCGCGCCCGGCCCGGACGATCTGCGGCGGTTGCCAGCAGCACAGCCGGCGGCCATCGTCGCCACAGGCCAGCCGGTGCAGGCGCACGCCCTCACGCCCGAACTGTTCCAGCAGCGCAGCGCGGGGCAGCGCGGCGATCTGGCCGAGCCGCACCAGGCCGAACAGCGCCAGTCGGCGTGCGACTTCAGCAGAGGCGGGCAGCAGCGCGGCGGGCTGTTCGGCCAGAAAGGCGGCAGTGCGCGCCGCGTGAATGAGCGTCACTCCGCCTGGCGGTGCGCTGATGGCGGCGGCCAGCGCCGGGAAAGGCGCGGCAGCCAGCCCGACCTGCGCGTTCAGGCCGGCGGCAGCGCCCACCTCCAGCAGCTGCGCGGCGATCCGCCGCCCGGCATCCGGCAGCAGCCGGCCGAGATCGAGCAGCGCCGTGCCGTGCTGCGCATCCCCCGCCGTCCACTCCACATACTGGCTGAAGGTGCTCAGCCGGCCCAGCAGCGCCTCCCCGGCCCGCCGCGCCGCGCCCGGCGACCACAGCACGACCTGTGCTTCCGGGACGAGCGCACGTGCGCGTGGGAGCGGCATCCCCGGCGCAGCACCCAGCGCCGCAGCGGCGGCGTCGCATACCGCCACCCGCCCACGCCCGTGGCGATAGTCCGCTGCGATCAGCGGCGCATCCCCGGTATCGGGCAGCCCCGCCCGCGCGATGGCTGCGCCAAACCAGGGGAAGTGTACGCAGGCGATCATGGCAGTCCCTCCGGAAGAGACTCAAAACGCAGATCGATGTCAGCATGCTGGCCCACCCCGTAGCCTTTGACCACGTGGACACGCGTGCGGCAGCCGATGACCACGCCGTAGGCTTCATGCCAGCGCAGGCGCTCCAGCCGCAGGCGCAGCCGGGCCGGGCTGGGCGGGAGTGCGCGCATCCACCCCGGCGGAAGCAGCTCCACGCGCAGCAGGGCCGCCTGCGCATGCAGCAGCAGCGTGGTCAGGCGATACAGCCGGTCCTCGTCGGCGGGCATCTGGCCGAGATCGAGCGTGATGATGCCGATTTCGCCACTGGCCAGCAGATCGCGCGCCAGGTCGAGCGCGCGCACATCGCTTTCTGGCTGGGCCAGCAGCACGCGATCCAGCGCCATCCCGGCGCGCTGCGCTGCTTCGGGGTCGAAGGTGCCGTCAAGATCGAGATAGACGGCGTAGCGCCCGCCCGCCTGCGCCTGGCCAATGAGGTGGTAGGCGAAGGTGGTCGTGCCAGAGGTCGGCTGGCCGAAAAGCTCGGTGAGTGCGCCGAGAGGGATGGCGGCGGGGCCGAGCAGCGCATCGAGCGCCGCGAAGCCGGTGGCGATGCCATTTGCAGGCTGCGCCAGCTGGGCCAGCGGGGTGAGCGAGTGTGGTCCCCAGCGCTGGTGCAGCGCAGCCACAGCGCGGTCAAGCTGAAGTTGCCTGGAAGAGATCATACGCCGAAAGCCGCCTCACATTACAGGAAATAAACGCACACATGTTCTACTTGAAGAGCATACCGCCTGTCGAGGGGGCGTGGTGTAAAACTTCGGTAGGAATGTTGTTAGAACATTTGTGCTGAACAAACAATCAGGCGGCAAGCCACGGCGCTGCTCATCCCGAGCGCGAGCAACCTGATCGTGCAGCGCAGCATGCACGGCCATGTGATCCGCTTGTGGCGTCTCAAAGCGGCGAGTCTGGGGTGTGAAGGCTGTGAAAGTGTGATACAGGCAGCCGCCTCAATGACAGCGAAGGGTTCCATGATCCGCGCTGATGGGAACCGCTGGCAATCCCGGACGGTCGTCGTGCAGTGCAGGGTGACCAGGCGTTCAGATACAGGAACCATCCCCGTGAACGGGTGAGCTGGTCTGATGCGATGGCGTTTTGCCGGTGGTTGTCGTGGCGGTTGGGTGGCGGATACGCGGTGGACAACATCGACGCGTGGCTGGTGCGCCTGCTGACGGCGTTCGAGTTGGAACGCGCCGCGCGATCGACAGATGGGCGAGAATATCCATATGACGGGAAGTATGACCCGGCGAAAGCAAACACGCGCCAAACAGGTATTGGTCAGACGAGCGCAGTCCGCGAACGGCTACACCCAGCCGTCGTCTCAGCCTTCCTTGAAGCTGCCGACGGGGATTCCGTAGCGTCTGAGCTTGCGCCACAGCGTGCTGCGGTCGATGCCCAGCAGCAGCGCCATCTCCGAAGTGGAGCCACCGCATGCCCAGCCCGCCCGGATGATGGCGTCGCGCTCCGCTTCATCGAGCGATTGGACCGGCTGCACCAGCGCCGACTGCGGGTTCAGGCTGATGCCTGTGCGCACATTCTCCGGCAGATCTGCCGCGCCGATGATGCCATTGGCCGCGCTGATGACCGCGCGTTCGATCACGCTTTCCAGTTCGCGCACATTGCCGGGCCAGGGGTAGCTGCGCAGCATGTTCAGCACCTCGTCGTCCAGCGCCGGCGGCTCGGTGTCGTCCCGCAGGCGCTCGAGAAAGCGCAGCGCCAGCCGGGGAATGTCCTCACGCCGTTTGCGCAGCGGCGGGATCGTCAGATGGAAGATGTTGAGCTGGTAGTACAGCTGAGGCCGGAACGCGCCGATCCCGACGCGCGCTTCAAGATCGACGGTGGTCGTCGCCACGATGCGAACGTTGATCTGCGTCATCCTGTCGGCATGCAGCCGCGTGACGCTGCGGCTGTTCAGCACCTGGAGCAGGATGCGCTGCGCTTCGAGCGAGAGCTGATCGATCTGGTCCAGCACCAGCGTGCCGCCGTCCGCCAGCTCGAACTTGCTCGGCCTGCCGGTTTCTGTGCCGTGCGCCTCGCGCCCCAGCAGTTCCTCGACCATCAGTTCGTTCGGGATCATGCCGCAGTGCAGCACCACCAGCGGGCGGTTGCCGCGTGGGCTGGCATTGTGGATTGCCTGGGCCAGCACCGTCTTGCCACTGCCCGCTTCACCGGAGACCAGCACGGGCGATGAGCCTTTGGCGGCGACCTTTGCGTGGCGAAGCAGGCTGTGCATGCGCGGGGAGGTAAACTCGAAGTCGGCAAACGTGAGCAGTGCGGGCGTACTGGTGTGCTGATGCACCAGCGAGCGCACCTGCGCCACCGGACGCAGCATCATGATGCCGCCCACCACTTCGCCCGTCCCGTCGCGGATGGCGCGAATGTTGAGCAGGCACTTGACGAAACGATCGCCCAGGCGCAGCGAGGCCTCTGCGTCGGACAGCTGGCGGCGTTCATCGATCGCCTTCTGAATGTGATCTGTGAAGCCGATCAACGACTGAAGCGAACGACCGAGCAGCGCCTTGCTTTCGATCCCCAGGATCTGCATCGCCATGCTGTTGGCGTGTTCGATGCTGCCATGGGTGTCCCAGGTGATGACGCCATCAGTGACTGACTCCAGAATTGAGGTGAGCATGCGCGTGCGCTGGTTCGCCTGATGCAGCAGCAGGCCAGACTGCAACTGCGCGCTGATCGCCTGTGCCGTCGTCATCATCAGCGCGAGCTGTGTCTGGTCAATATGCTGTGCGGCGGCGATGATGGCGATGATGCCGATGATCGCGCCCTGGTCGTCGTAGATCGGCGCTGCCGATCCGCCAAACGCATGCAGCCGGTCGAGCGAGTGTTCCGCGCCGACAACCTGCGTCGGCATCGCCGTCACGAGCGACAGGCTGACGGCGTTGGTCCCGAGATACGGCTCTGCCCAGCACATGCCGGCGTCCATGCCCAGCGATTGCAGCCGGGCCTTCAGCGCGCAATCCCCCTGCATCGTCAGCAGCACACCATCCTGCGCCGCGATCAGCATCACGCCGGGGATGCTGAGGACGTGCGGCGCAATGTCTTCCAGATAGGGCAGCACTGTCGAAATCAGCGCGGCATCGGTGTCGCTGCGCCTTTCCGGCAAAGACGCCGCCACCGCCGCCGTCTGGCAGCGCCGCCATGAGTCGACCACCAGAGGATCGACGGGGGATGGACTGAGGAACTCACCCGCGCGGAATGCCCGCCATACTTCGGCGGTGCGTTCATGATCATAGGGGTAATCGGTTGAGCGCATCGACCATGCTCATCGGACGCGCCGCTGCGCATCCCCTACGCACATCAGGACGGGGGTCGGGTCGCACTCTGAAGTGCGCTCACAACGGCGCGATGATCGCCCCGGCACGCCATCGCCGGGTCGCCATCACCGGCCACGGCGGCGTAATTCACCAGCCAATCGACGCCTGCGCCCGCAGGGGGACGCGGGGCCATCATGCCGGCTGGCCCAACAGCGCATCTCTTCGGAATGCACGTTACACGCGATCAGCATACCGCGCTGCCTCCCATCTCCTCCTGCACCGGCGCGCCGCTATCTCGCCGCGCGCAGTTTCGCCTCGACCTCGGCGGCGGTGGCCAGCCCCAGCACCTCGCGCGCCAGCGCCAGCGCCTCGGCGTAATCTGTCTCGCTCACGATGCGTTTGACTTCCGCGATGGCGGGCGCGCTCATGCTCAGTTTGTCCACGCCCAGCCCCACCAGAACGCGCGTCAGCAGCGGGTTTCCCGCCATCTCGCCACAGATCCCCACCCATTTGCCATGCGCGTGCGCCGCGTCGATCACCTGCCGGATCGCTGCCAGCACAGCGGGCTGGAAGGGTGAAGTCAGCGGTGTGACGCGCGCATTCCCGCGATCGGCTGCCATCAGGTACTGCGTGAGATCGTTGGTGCCGATCGAGAAGAAATCGACCGCTTGCGCCAGTGCTTCCGCGCACAGCACTGCCGAGGGCACCTCGATCATGATGCCCACGTCGATGCCGACCTGATGTGCGATGCTGTCGGCGCTCAGCGATGCGCTGGTCTGACGCACGAAGTCGTGGATCTGCGCCACTTCGTCGCTCGTGCTGACCATCGGGAACATCACCTTGATGTTGTGCGTGGCGGCTGCGCGCAGGATCGCGCGCAGCTGTGCGCGGGCCAGCGCGCGATCGCCCAGCCAGTATCGGATGCCGCGATATCCGAGAAAGGGATTGTCCTCGGGCGGGATGTTGATATAGGGGATGGCTTTGTCGCCGCCCACGTCCAGCGTGCGGATGATCAGCGGACGACCCGCCAGTGCCTCCGCAACAGCACAGTAGGCGGCGTACTGTTCCTCTTCGCCCGGCGCAGACGATCGCCCCATGAACAGCAGCTCTGTGCGAAACAGGCCGACGCCTTCTGCGCCCTGTTCCAGCAGGCGCGCTGCGTCCTGAACCCCGCCGATGTTCGCCGCCACCTCGATACGCCGGCCATCCCGCGTGCGCGCCGCCGCGCGGGCGGTCGCCAGCAGATGCTGGCGCGCTGCAAGCTCCTCGTGCGCCCGGGCTTCGAATGTCGCAATCTGCTCCACCGTCGGCGCGGGATACACCCAGCCGCGTTCGCCGTCAACGATCACGCGCTGTCCATCGCGCAGCGCATCGTAGCCCGCGCCCAGCCCGGTGACCGCCGGGATGCCCATGCCGCGTGCGATGATGGCGGTGTGCGATGTCGCGCCGCCCTGCTGGGTCAGGATCGCCATCACCGTGTCCGGGTTCAGCTGCGATGTCTCGGAAGGCGCGAGGTCGGGCGCGGCGAGGATGCAGGGGCGATCAAACACCAGGCTGCGTGCAGTCTCTGGGGCAAGCTGCTCCAGCACGCGCCGCCCCACGTCGAGGACATCCGCCGCGCGGGCGCGCAGCAGCGCGTTCTGCGAGCCGCGATAGCGATCCGCCAGCGCCTCGATCGCCGACCACCAGCCCGCTTCTGCCGTCTGTTCGTGATCGTCGATGTTCTGCCGGGCGTATCTGGCGAGATCCTCGTCTGTCACGATCAGCCTGTGGGCGTCGAAGATGTCGCGTTCTGCCGCAGTTCCCGAGGTCTGTCCCTCTCTGCGCAGTGCGTCATAAACCGTCTGGATGGCGCTGCGCAGCCGGCTGTGTTCGTCAGCGGCGGGCCCCGTCCGCAGCCGTGCAGAGGGGTTGCGCTGTGCTTCCAGCCGCCGCACAGGAGCGATGGCGATGCCGCGTGCTGCTGCCACCCCCTGCAGCACCCCGTCTGGCGCCGGCTCTGCAGCAGCGGATGGGGCGGGCACGGCGCTGTCGTCGTCTCCCAGATTGCTGCTCACCAGCTGGCGCAGCGCTTGCAGCAGCGCACCGCCCTGCACCCCTTCGATGAGCGCATCGATCGCGTCGCCCTGACGCGCATCGAGGAGCATGACCGCATTGATATCGCGTCCATCGGCGCTTTGCCCCTCCCGGCGCAGGCTGAGTCGGGCATCGAACTGCCCTGCCAGCGCGACGATCCGGGCAGCGGGGCGCGCATGGATACCCAGCTTATTGGGAATGACGAATGTCATGCGCAGCGCGTCCGCACTCACCGGGGCAGCAGACGAGGGCGCCGCGGTCGCCGCCTCACCCATCTCGCCGAGGTGAGCCTGTTTGGCGCGCAGCGCACCGCGTGCCGCCGAGAGCACTTTCTCAGCGGGGGCGCCGATGCTCGCCTGCACGGCGGCGGTCACTGCGCCTTCCACGAACGGCGCGGCACACAGATGGATCTGCGAGCGCCAGGCTGGGTCGAGCAGGTCGAGCGCAGTCTCCGCGCTCATCAGGGCGCTGCCCAGATCCATCAGCACGACCACGCCAGCATCGGTGTACACCTCGCTGATGGCAGACATCACGCGGATCGGGTCGGTGCCGATCGGCTGCTTCGGATCGTCAATCCCACCTGCAATCGCGATTGGCACGCGCCCCTGCGTCATCTGCAACGCAAGATCGCGCGCCCCCTCTGCCAGCTTCTCGCTGTGCGAGACCAGAACAAGACCGATCATGATTTGCCTGTTATCAATTTCTGCCCCTTATCCCGCACCCTCATCCCTTTCGCAGAGCATGAGCGCCGGAACAGGGGGGTGAGATGACCGCGCACGTCAGCAAGCCAGTCTCCCTGACGGCGATTGGGGCGGGCGGAGGGACAGCCGGCTCATGTTGCATCCCGGGCTTCCTCGACGACTTCGAGAAGGACGGAGAGCAGGAAACAGGTTGATGTCGCGCCGGGATCCTGATGCCCGACGCTGCGCTCGCCCAGATACGAGGCGCGCCCCTTCTTGGCGACCAGCGGGATGGTGGACCGCACGCCTTCTTCCGCGGCACCGACGCAGGCTTTCAGCGCATCCGGCAGCGAAGCGCCCTGCGCCAGGCTCGCCTTCAGCGCATTGATGGCGGGCACGAGCGCATCCAGCATGGTCTTCTCGCCGACTTCGGCGCGCCCGCGCTGCACCACGCCTTCCGTGCCGAGTTCGAGCATCCGCACCACATCTGCCCCCTCCAGCTCCTGGCGCGACTGCACGCCGGTGCTGGCGCGCATGAAGAATGTGCCGTACAGCGGGCCGCTGGCGCCGCCCACGCTCGAAATCAGTGCCATCCCGCTGGTATTCAGGATGCTGCCGATGTTGGTATCGGCGACGGTCGGCAGTTTCTCCACCAGCCGGGCGAAGCCACGTGCCATGTTCAGCCCGTGGTCGGCATCGCCGATCGCCGCGTCCAGTTCGGTCAGATAGGCTTTTTTCACCTCCAGCAGGGTGGCGCAGCGCTCCAGCCAGGTGACGATCTGGGCCCTGGTGATCACATCGGACATCATCACACTCCCCAGCGCAGCGCAGGGGTCAGCACCGGCGCGTCCCACAGGCGCAGAATTTCCTCATCCGTTCTGACCAGCGTGATCGAGAAACCCTGCATCTCCAGCGAGGTGATGTACGGCCCCACCAGGCTGCGGGCGATCGTGATCCCGCGCGCGGCGCACAGCTCAGCCAGCCTGCGATAGACCGCGTACAGCTCGCTGATGGGCGTGCCCCCCATGCTGTTGACCAGCGCGATCACCGAGTCGCCGGACTGGAACGGTTCATCGACCACATCGCGGTCGACCCACGTCGCATTCTCGCGGTCCCATTCGCGCAGTGTTCGCGTGTACGGGCCATCGTTCAGGATTTCGCCCACCAGGGTCTCGACAATCGCATCGACCGGACGCAGCTTCTCACGATACTGACCGGGTTCGCCATGGATGCCGATGCCAATCTCGACCTCGTCCTCCGCCAGCGTGAAGGTCGGCTTGCCCGCCGCCGGGACGGTGCACGAGGTGAGGGCCATGCCCATCGACCGCCCGTACGAATTCACGCGCCGTGCCAGCGCCGTACAGGCATCCAGATCGTATCCCGCTTCGGCTGCCGCGCCGACCACTTTCTCCAGGATGACCGTGGTGCCGACGCCGCGCCGTCCAGCGGTGTACAGGCTGTCCTTGACGGCCACGTCGTCATCGACGATCACATTCTGCACGCGGATGCCCTCGCCGTGAACCATCTCGGCGGCAGTTTCGAAGTTCAGCACGTCGCCTGTGTAATTCTTGACGATGAACAGCACGCCCGCGTCACTGGCGACCGCCTTCGCCGCCTCAACCATCTGGTCAGGCGTGGGTGACGTGAAGACTTCGCCCGGGCAGGCGGCAGTGAGCATGCCCATCCCGACGTAACCGCCGTGCAGGGGTTCGTGCCCGCTGCCGCCGCCGGAGATGAGCGCGACCTTCCCTGCAAATGGCGCGCCAGTGCGCACGATGATTTTGGGATCGAGACTGATCGTCAGCTCCGGATGTGCAGCAGCCATCCCGTGAAGCTGTTCGGACAGCACATTCTCAACCGCGTTGATCAGCTTTTTCATGAAATTCCTCTTCCATCCGTCAATGACGCTTCGATCCGCTCACCCGATGGCGCAAACAGCTTCACGTCCTCTGGTGGGCAGGTCACCCACACGCTTTCTCCCGGCTTCAGGGCGTCGGCGCTGGTGGTCTTTGCCTTCAGCAGCGTCTCCCCGATCTTCAGCGTGACAAGACGCTGACCGCCGATCACGAGCGCGGTGCGCAGCACATCCGCTCTGACGGAATGCGCTGTCTCCACATCGAGGCGCACGCGCTCCGGGCGGATGCCGGCCACCACGCTCGACAGGCCGTGCAGCGCCGGCAGCGGGATCGGCTGGCGGAACAAGGGCGCTCCCAGGCTGGGCACGCCATCCTTCACCACAATCGCATGCTCGATGAAGTTCATGCCGGGGTTGCCGAGGAACCAGCCGCCGAAGCGGTTGTTGGGATGATGATACAGCTCCGCCGGCACCCCCCGCTGAACGATCCTGCCCTTGTCCATCAGCGCGATCTCATCGGCCAGTGTCATCGCCTCGGTCTGGTCGTGCGTGACGTAGACGATGGTCTGCGAGTGCTGCTTGACCAACCCCTTGAGCGCGCGTTTGAGCTGTACCTTCGCTGCGACATCGACATTCGTGATCGGCTCGTCGAACAGGATGATCTGCGGTTGGCGGGCGACCGCGCGAGCGACAGCCGCTTTCTGGCGCGTGGCGTTGTCGAGGGTCGTCACGTCCTCGTCGGCCAGATGCGACAGGTCGAGCTGTTCGATGATCTCCTCGACGCGCCGCCTGCGTTCGGCCTTGCTCAGGGACTTGTCGCGCGTCAGGGGGAGCTCGACACTCTGAAACAGCGTCGTCCCGCGATACACGACCGGATACTGAAAGACCATGCCGATGTTGCGCTCGCTCGGCGTGAGATCGGTCACGCGCTGGCCCCCGAAGTAGATCTCGCCGGAGGTCGGCTGCTGCAGGCCGGCCAGCATGCGCATCAGCGTGGTCTTGCCGCAGCCGGACGGGCCAAGCAGGCATGTCACCGACTCGGCGGGGAAGGTCATGGTGAGGTCATCGACTGCGATGGTCTGCCCAAAGGCGCAGCGCAGCTTCTCCATACGGATTTCGGTTGCCATCTTACGCTATTCCCCGCCCGATGTAGTGGCCGGTCGCTGCTGAAAAGACATTGAGATGCCCCGCCTGAATGCCCACGGTCGCCGGCCCTTCGGTCAGGCTGGCGCTGCTGGCGTTGGGGACGAGCGCCTCCAGATACTCCCCTGCAATATCGAGGTAGACGTGCAGCTCTCCGCCGAGCGCCTCGACCAGGGTGATATCGGCAGGCAGGATCAGCATACCCTGTTTGTCGACAGGATTGATGACGACATGCTGCGGACGCAAAGCGATCTTCACCTCCCCCGCCGCGCCGTCACCCTCCAGCCCAAAGCGCAGCGCTTTCGAGACCACCTTGCCCGCACCATCCAGCGCGCCGGCGAAGATATTCGTGTTCGGGTATCCCAGCAGCTGCATCGTGCGTACGTGACGTGCATGATGGTAGAGCGCGTCCGTCTCACCGCTCTCGATGATCTGCCCGCTATCGAGGACGTGAATGTCTTCGGCCAGGAGGAGCGTCTCCAGCGGATCGGAAGTGGTGTAGATGAAGGTCGCGCCCAGGTCCTCGCGCATCTGGCGCAGGTCATCGAACAGCCGCTCGCGCAGCTTGAAATCCAGCCCGGTCAGCGGATCGTCGAGGATGAAGATCTTGGTATCCTTGACGATGCCGCGGCCAATGGCGACGCGCTGCTTCTCCCCGCCGCTGCACTGTTCAGGCTTCTTCCTGAGCAGATGCGTGATCTGCAGCTGCCTGGCCACCTCTTCGACGATGGGCGCGCAGTCCTTCCGGCTCACCCCCATCAGGCGCAGCGGATAGGCGATGTTGTCGAAGACCGTGTAGTGCGGATAGAGTGCAAACGACTGTGGCACATAGCCGATGTTGCGCGCTGCCGCAGAGACCTTGCTGACATCCCCGCCGCGCAGGAAGATCTCGCCGGAATCGGGCTTGTCCAGCCCGGTGATCAGGCGCAGCAGCGTCGATTTTCCGACACCGGGCGCGCCGAAGAGCACGGAGAAGCGCTCGTCCCGGATCTGCAGGTTCATGTCGTGGGCGATGACGGTGTGCCTGAACTTCTTGCTGACGTTGCGAAACTCAACTGCGTACATGGTTATCCCAGGTTAATCAGCCAGGGCACAAGCGAGATGCTCAGCCAGACGATGAATGCCAGGATGACGATCGTCACCAGCGTGCCGAGCAGTGTCTTCTTCAGGCTGGCATCTGGCGAGATGTTGCCGAAGCCGATCTGCAGCAGCGTGAAGAAGATCAGGCCCGTCACGCCGACGCGGTAAAAGTCGCGATCGTACTGCTGCGCGATCATCAGGAAGCATACGAGCATCAGGATGATGAGCGAGAACTGAATGATCGAGGCGAACGGCATCCCACGGGTCAGGCTGTGGACGACAGCGATGGCGAACGTGCCGGCGAGGATGATCCACGACCACGGCTGGAAGACATCGCTGATCTCAAACTCTGAGGGTGTGCCGGCGGCAGCCGCTTCTGCGGCCTGCGCCTGCGACTCGGCAAGCGCAACCAGGAACATCAGCAGCGCCATGATGATGATGGCGACGATGTAGCATGTGCGCGCTCTGTCCCTGGAGAGCGCGAAGGGCTGCGCCGGCTGCGCGACTGCGGCCATCGCCTACACCTCCCCGCGCACAGTCCCGAAGGTCATTCCGACCAGCAGATACTTCTGGAAGAACAGGATCGACAGGATGGGCGGGATCATGTAGAGGGTCGCCATCGACGCGGTGAATGTCCAGTCGACGCCGCCATCGGAATACAGATCGGTCGAGAACGACACCGGAATGGTGGTCGTATCGCGCCCGCCAAGGATCAGGCTGAACAGGAATTCGTTCCAGACGAAGATCAGATTGAAGATGAATGCGGCGACCAGCCCCGGGGCGACCTGTGGCAGGATGACGCGGAAGATGATATGCCAGCGCGATCCACCGTTGATCAGCGCGGTCTCGTCGTAGCGCTGCGAAACGCCATCGACGAAGCCTTTCAGGATCCAGACTGAGAAGGGAATGCTGAACATGGCGTAGATCATGATCATGCCGAAATAGGTGTCTTTCCACTGCAGCGCAGAGTACATCAGCGAGACAGGGATGACGACCGCGACCGCCGGCACCATGCGGATCGAGAGCAGCATGAACATCAGGAAGCTGGTGCCTCTGGGCTTGAAGCGCGAGAAGGCATAGGCCGCCAGAAACGAGACCATGATGGCGATGGTCACCGAGACCGACGACATGAAGATGCTGTTACCCAGATAGCGCAGCGTGTTTGGCCGCTGAAAAAGATCGACAAAATTGTCGATCGTGGGCGTGAAGATGAACTGCGGCGGCGTCGCCAGGATGCCGTCCGTTGTCTTGAACGCGCCCAGGATGATCCACAGGATTGGCGCGAAGAAGATCAGCGCAATCACCCACAGCAGGACATGATAGGCGGTCTTCCGCCAGCCCCTGGCACGACTCATTGTGCCGTCTCCTTCGCTTTTGCCTTGCTGTTCAGGTTAAGGATGTAGAGATAGATCGAGGTGAAGGAAATGGCGGTCAGCAGCAGGATGATCGCCAGCGCCGAAGACCAGCCGACGTTGAGCGCCTCAAAGGCGGACTCGCGCAGCAGAATGGCGATGAGCTTGGTGGTGCTGCCGGGCACTGCCATCAGATAGACAAGATCGAGTGTCTTGAAGGAGTCGATGGTGCGCAGCAGGATGCCGAGCATCAGAATGTACTTGCCGTGTGGCAGGATGATGTAGCGAATACGATCGAGCCATGACAGCCGGTCGATCTCCGCTGCCTCCATCTCCGCTTTGGGCACGGATGCGAGCGCCGCCAGTGTGATCAGAATCAGGAATGGCGTCCACATCCAGATATCGACGAACAGCACCGCCCAGAAGGCGACCTCAGGGTTCTGCAGAAGCAGCACCTCCTGCCCGAAGAAGGTCTGCGTGAACCAGCTGACGATGCCGAAGGTCGGCTCATAGATCAGGCGAAAGAACAGCCCCGCCGCGACCGGCGTCACGATCATCGGGGTGAACAGCAGCGTCAGCGCCAGCCGTCTGCCGGGCATGCTCTTGCTGCCCCAGAACAGATAGCCGAGCACCATGCCCAGAAGGGTCTGAATGCCCACACCGAAGAACACCCAGACGAACGTGCGGCTCAGGCCCTGCCACATCGCACGATCACGGATGATGTCGGTGTAGTTGCCAATGCCCAGAAGCGCCAGGCTGTCGGGAATGCTGATCTGATAGCGGTAGAAGCTCAGACCGATCATCCACAGGGTAGGAATGACATTCCAGACGATAAAGAAGATGAGCACCGGCGCAATGAGCAGGATCGGCAGAAACCGCGCGTCGTCAACAAGATGGGTGAAGCGCATGAAGAAGCGGCGCAGCGGCGTCATCGCTGTACGTGCCGGGGTCTGCAGTCGGGATGCAGAGCTGATGTCTGCCTGGGTCATGAAATAATCCTCTGACGACACTAACGCGAGCGCGCACGGGAGAGGGAGTGCCCCGGCCCCTGCGTCTTTTTTGGGCAGCCAGGGCGCAGCGAACCGAGCCCCGGCGGGTGAACGAGACGTTGCGTGTCACCGGGCCCCTTCCGCGAGGTATGCACGCGGAAGGGGCTGCGGTACGAGAGGTCTAGCTGGGTTCGGCGTCTTCGCACGAGTCCGGCGGTGCGACGTCCGTACGCCCATTATCGTACAGGATCTTCTGCTGTTCGCACGCGACGAAATTCAGCACCGACAGCGCGTCGTTGTACTCACCCGCGGCATAGGCGGTGAAGGCCTCCTGCTGGAGGGCGAGCATTTCCGCGTAGTTCGGTTCATGCCAGAAGTCCTGCGCGCGGTCGTTCTGGAGCATGTACTTGTAGGCGCGGTTCCACGGGTTGATGCTGTCGAACGAAGCATCGTTGAGCGTCGCTGCGACCGTGGGGTTGCCACCACGGCGGGCGAACTCGAGCTGCGTCTCCGGCAGATACCACCAGTTGAGGAAGTCGACAGCGACGCGCATCTTGTCAGCGGGGTTGAAAGCATTCAGCACCCACGGCTGACCACCCATCGAGTACACGCGGGAGGTGCTGCCGTCCTCGCGAACGAAGGCCGGCGGCGGGACGATGGCGACGACGTCGCGGTTCTCATCGGTGACCATCGACAGGCCGACAGCTGCCCACTGAAGCGCGGTGGCCGCCTTGCCCTGTGTGAAGGCATCGACGTTCTCACCGATACCCATGCTCAGCGCGCCGGGCGGCGTGTAGTTGAGCATCCGACGATTCCACTCCATCGCCTCTGCATTGACCGGGACATCGAGGACGCCGACCATGGTGCGGGTCGCCGGATCCCAGGCCTGGCCGCCGAGCGACCACATGAATGGATAGAGCTGCATCGAGTAGAAGTCGTAGACGATCGAGTGCTGCATGGCCACGCCGTACAGGTCCTGCTCCGGGCGGGTGAAGAAGGCGGCGATCTGCTCAAACTGATCCATCGTCAGCACTTCCCACTCCTCAAAGGAGCTGGGGATGGCGAAGCCGTGTTCCGCTTCAAACGCCGCCATTTCGTCAGGATTGTTGACGATGTCCGTGCGGACGAACAGCACCTGCACGTCACCTTCCTGCGGCAGACCCCAGATTTCATCCGAGCCGTCCGGGAAGACCTGGTAGGTCGAGCGGGCGACATCGCTGAACAGCTGCAGATCCAGCGCGGGCTGCGGGGCGATGCCGAGATCGGGCAGGCCGTTTGCGATCAGCTGGTCAATGTCGACGATCCAGCCGGGGGTCGCCAGCGCACCCAGCCACTGGCTGTCGCTGATGATGATGTTGAATTCATCAGACTCCGTGGCGAGGGAGGCGGCGGCGCGCTGGAACAGCGACTCGAACGGCGACTCGGTGAACGTGAAGCTCACGTCGTAGCCGTAGTTCTCCTTCGCGTAGCCGACGAACAGATCGTTCGCCATCTGCGCGCCGAGGCTGCTGGGGAGCCAGCCGCCGATGCCGAGGATCGACATTTCGATCGACTGCCCGGCAAGCGGATGGGCATCCTGACCCAGCACAGGTGCGATCGACAGGAGCAGGCTCATCAGAACCAGCAGGGCGACAACCAAAAACCGAGACGTACGCTTTGAAACTTTGTTCATTTAAGGGCTCCTTCTTCACACTACGTCAGTCGCTGAAGGCGATGCGCGAGAAGGCGTGGGGGGATTTCCTGCCCAGGACCGCGCCAGAGCACTTGTCTCCCTTAAGCCTTTGCACCTCGTCCCCTGCACTGACTTGAACAAATAGAGACAGCGTCATCCGCGTATCCCGATGAGACTATACAGAGGCCGTTTTGAGCCCTGCAAGCAAATCCCGGAAGTGTTGCAAAATGCAACATCCCCAGTTCGTGACCACACGCACCGCCCGGCGCTGCACCACCCACACGCGCGGGAGCGGCGCGCCGGGCAGGCGGATCTGCAGGCTGATGGGGAAGAAGGGCGCGCGCCCGGGGTCTCCACCGGCGCTGTGCGATGTGTGCAGGTGCCCAGCGGCAAGGACCTCACCGAGTTCTACCAGTAGGTGGGCTGGGCAGCGTGCGCAGCGTGGCCGGCAGCGCGAACGCTGTGCTGGAGACGCGCGCGTACGACCCGTACGGTCAGCCGCTCGCCAGCGCCGGCACACCGCAGACGCCGTTCGGCTTCACCGGCACGCCGCAGACGCCGTTCGGCTTCACCGGCGAGCTGGCGGATGCCAACGGCCTGCTCTAC
>CAZZJW010000044.1:0-33988 GCA_964654755.1 uncultured Pleurocapsa sp.
TATCCGGTACAGCGATCTGGCGCGGCTGTTTCTGCGCATGAGCGTGGTGGCGTTCGGCGGCCCTGTCGCTCACATCGCCATGGGTGAGGACGAGATCGTGCGCCGGCGCGGCTGGATGACGCGTGAGCAGTACCTCGATATCATCGCCGCCAGCAACCTGATCCCCGGTCCCAATTCCACCGAAGTGATGATCCATGTCGGACATCGCGCGAAGGGCATCCCCGGCGCGGTCTTCGCCGGGCTGTGCTTCATCACGCCGGCATTCCTGATCACGCTGGCGCTGGCGCTGCTGTATGTGCGCTATGGGGCGCTGCCGCAGGTGGAGGCGCTGCTGTGGGGCATCCAGCCGGTGATGATCGCCATCATCGTGCTGGCCGCCTGGCGCCTGCTGCCGACGGCGCTGCGCTCGCGCGGGCTGCTGGCCGTGTTCGCCGCGGCGCTGGCGCTGCTGGCGCTGAGCGACCTGCCGGATGTGGTGGTGATGCTGGGCGCGGGCCTGATCTACGCGCTGATGCGCGCTGCGCCACGCGCCGCTGCCGCGCTGGCACTGCTGCCCGCCGGGCTGCCCGCGCTGCAGGCGGCTGCGCCAGCGGCGGCCCCCGGCCTGCTGAGCGTGTTCTGGGAGTTCCTCAAAATTGGCTCGGTGCTGTTCGGCAGCGGCTACGTGCTGGTGACCTATCTGGAGGTGGACATCGTCGAACGGTTGGGGTGGATCACCCGTACACAGCTGCTGGACTCGATCGCCATCGGCCAGTTCACGCCCGGCCCGGTGCTGACCACCGCGACGGTGGTCGGGACGATCATCGGCGGGGTTCCGCTGGCGCTGGCGGCCACCGTCGGCATCTTCCTGCCGGCCTTCGTGCTGGTGATCGTCACCGCGCCGCTGCTGCCGCGCCTGCGCAGCAGTGTATTCTGGAGCGCCTTTCTCGATGGCGTGAACGCCGCCGTGGTCGCCGCCATCCTGGTCACCGTTGCGCATCTGGCATCGAGCGCATTCGCGGCGCTGCCAGGCGATCCGCTGCCAGTGGGCGGCCTCAGCCCGATCGCGCTGGCGCTGGCCTGCGTGACCGGGCTGGGTATGCTGCGCTTCCGCATCAACGCCACGCTGTTCATCGTGCTGGGCGCGGGCGTTGGCGCGCTGATCGGCGTGCTCGCCCCGGCCTGAGTGCGCGGGCCAGGGCGAGCGCCGGGTTACGAATTCAGCCGGAAGTTATCGATCGCGGGCAGAACCACGGCCTGATAGTATGCATCGCTCTCCGCCTGCGGCGCGATCATCAGGATGAGCGCGGTGCCGCCGTCGCTTTCCGCGAGCGCGATATCGACATTCAGGCCCTGCACCTCGCTTTTGTACACCGACCACGTCAGCGTGCTGGCGGTGGATGCGACGGTGGCCTGCGGTTCCGGGAAGGCATCCAGCCCGAACTGCTGCGCCAGCAGATCCTTCATCTCATCTGCGCTCACCGGAGCGAACTGCACGACGATCGATGCGGTGGCGCTCATGCTTTCGCCGTACGTCCCGGGGGCGAGCTCACTCCAGCCCTCCGGCAGCACGGTCGTCCAGCCGAAGGCTTCGCTGCTCACCTCGCTCAGCGCGATGTCGAGGGCAGCGCCGGGCACAGCGAAGGCGGCTGTCATCGCGGCGGCGCAGCTTGTGTCGGCACCCTGCGCCGGGTCGCTCAGGAAGCTGGTGACGATCGACATCGGGCAGCCGCCGCCGAAGCTCACACCGTGGCCGGCGCCGGGGATGACCACCAGCGTGCTGCTGGCGAAAGTGGGGAGCAGCGCCTCGCCGAACGAAGGCGGAGTCGCCGGGTCGAACTGGCCGGCCAGGATGAGCGTCGGGATGCTGCTCACCACCGGCGCGTTCTCCAGCGCGTCCAGCTGCGCTGCACCCCACGCCTGGCAGGCATCCAGCACCGCCTGGCCGCCGCCGAAGAGGGCCGACTGCGTGAATGCCTGCACCTCAGGATAACGCGCTGCCGCGGCGTCCAGCCGTTCTGCCGTGGTGAAGGCCGCTTCTTCAGCGCAGTTCACCGACATGAACATACCGATGTTGATGTTCTCGGTCAGCACCAGCGGGATCGTCAGGAAAGTGGTGAGCGCGCTGAAGTCACCCTTGCTGGCCGCCTGGATGGTGGCCGGGAGGGTGGGGATGAGCCCGGTGGTCTGCAGGCCGAAGAACACCCCGGCCATCAGGTCGGTGCCGTCCATGGTCGCGGTGAGCGCCTCGCCAGTGATGGGATGGGTGAGCGGCACCTGGGCGGGCGTACGATTGAGCGCGTCGATCGTGTCGAACAGTGTGCGCTCAAGATCGGGGTAGGCGGCGGCACAGGCGGCGTCTGCAGCGCAGGCGGTGAAGAACGCGTCCAGCGCCTCGCGGGTCTTCGGGCCCTGCACCTCGAAGATGTTGTAGTCCACGGGAATGGGCGAGTCCAGCACCAGGCTGCGCACGCGCTCGGGGAAGTCGCGCGCGACGGTCTGGGCCAGGCGAGTGCCGTACGATCCGCCGAGCAGGTTGGCCTGTTCCACGCCGAACAGATCGAGCATGGCGGCGATATCGCGCGCGCTGGCGGCGCTGGTGTACTGCGTCAGATCGACGCCTTCGCCGCGCAGGCGCGCGCTGCAGCTGGTGAAGCCTTCCAGGGAGAGCTCGCCATAGTCTGCGATCGAATAGTTCAGCTTCAGATCGTCTATGGTGATGGCGTTGAGTTCAGGGCAGTTCAGCGCGGGCGTGCTCAGGCCGGTGCCGCGCTGGTCGTAGGTGATGAAGTCGCGCGATTCCAGGATCGGCGCGATCAGCACGCTGGCCACCTGCGACGAGATCACCACGCCGCCGCCGCCGGGGCCGCCCTGCAGAAACACTACCGGATCGGGCGCAGGCGTTTCGCTGATGCTGGACCAGCGCGCGGTGGCCATACGCACTTCTCCGGCGCCGGTCTCCCAGTTCTCAGGCACGACGACGAAGCCACATTCGACGGTGTAGCCTGCGGGGACGGCGAAGGCGCAGTCCGCAGGCTCGAAGGCCGGCGCTGCTGGCTGTGCCGCGGCACCGGTCGCGCTGGCGATCGTCAGCCCCAGCAGCATGGCGATCACAGTGCCAAGACGATGTTTCATCTCTCACTCCTTCGTTGAAAAACAGATTTCAACGATCACTATATCGGACATGGTCAATGCATGTCAATACGTTGAAAACAAATTTACGTTGCAGATTCCGGTATACTTGTCGGTGGAGGTGGCTCATGAACCCAGAACCGCTCGATCACGCGGTCATCCGCGATCTGGACAGCCTGCGCGTATACAGCAGCAGCCCGCTGCGCCGGCAGATCATCACGCAGCTGGCCGTGCAGACGAGAAGCATTCACGAGCTGGCGCAGGCGCTGAACGTCCCGTTCACCCGCCTGTACTACCACATTCGCCTGCTGGAGAAGCATGGCTTCATTCAGCTGGTGGAGACGCGCCCCGGCCCGGGGGCGATCGTGGAGAAGTTCTACCGCATCACTGCCCGCCAGTTCGTCGTTGACCGCGAACTGATGCACCCGGAGTCGACGAGTGCGCCGGCAGCGCTCGATCATATGCTGGATATCACGCTCGGGAATGTGCAGAACGAGATCCGCGAGAGCGTCCGGCTCGGCCTGACGAACCTGATGGTGGTTTCGCCGCACCCGACGGCGCTGCTGCTGCGTCACGCCTGTTTCGTCCTGTCAGACGACGATATGCGCCGGTTGCACGAGCAGATCCTGGCGCTGCTGAAGCATGTGACGGAGCAGCCCGCCGCGCCCACGGACAGACGCTACAGCCTGTCGGTGGCGCTGTACCCTGCTCCTCCTGACGAGAGTTCCTGACAATTGGCGGCGCAGGGACGGGTGTATACTCGGGCAAACAGCTGATATGTGCTGGCCTGTGGAGTGATTTCTCTCTCATGACGACTGCCTCTCTTCCGCAATCCCCTGCGGTGCCAGCGTGGCTGCAGCGGCTGGTCGCGCGCTACGGCCGGGAGCCCATATGCGCTGTGGGTGTGGTGCTGCTGGTGTGCATCCTGACGTATGGCATCTTCGTGACGCGGCTGGGCATCTACTACGATGACCTCGTGTGGGTGTACATGCTGCAGCGTCTCAGCCTGAGCCAATTCATCGACATTCAGTGGGGTAACGCGCGTCCGCTGTTCGCCGTCGTCACCTGGCTGCAGGGGAACAACGCGCTGCTGGCGCACGGCCTGATGTTCGTCATGCACATCGCCATTTGCCTGCTGCTGCTGCGGCTGCTGCGCTTCGCGCTGCCGGGCATGCGGCTGCTCGCGCTGGCGGCTGTGGTGCTGTACGCCGTCTATCCGGTGTACTGGCTGCGGCCGGTCAACGTTGCCATGGGGCTGGAGAGCGGCATCCTGTTCATGCTGCTGTCGCTGACGGCTGGCCTGGCAGCGCTGACGGCGCGCGGGCTGCGTCGTGCCGGGCTGGCGGCGCTCTCGCTCGGTCTGGTGACGCTGTCGTTCTTCACCTACGAAAGTGCGCTGGTGCTGGAGCTCGCCCGTCCGGTGCTGATCGCGCTGGTGTGCTTCCGGCAGCCCGGCTCGCTGCGAGGGCGGGCGCTGCGCACGGTGGCGTGGTCGGCGTTGTGGGTGGGCTATGTCGCGATGCTGGTGGGCTATCGTCTGTTCCTGTTCGAGAGCACGGGCTTCTACGCCAGCATCGGCTACAACCCCGTCGTGCTGCCCACCGACGTGGAGACGTTCTCGGCGTACACCAGCGAACTCAGCCGCAGTGTGTCTGGGGTGTTCACGGCCTGGGGCGATCAGCTGGCCCGGCTGAACGCTGAGCCGAATATCGTCTTCAGCCTGGGCGGCGGGCTGGCGGCGCTGGCGTTTGCGCTGTACGGGCTGGCCTTCGCGCGAAATGAGCGCCCTGGCCTGCTGCGCCTGGCTGGCGCGTTCGTCATCGGCGCCGCGCTGCTGGCGGCTGGCCTGGTGCCGGTCCTGCTCACGGGCAACGGGCGCAACATCAGCACGGAAGGGCTGTGGAGCCGCGCGTACATCACCAGCGTGATCGGTGCCGGGCTGATGCTGGCGGCGCTGGTGCTGTATATCATCATCCCGACGCTGCGCCGGGCTGGAGTGTACGCTGGCTTGCTGGTGCTGGCCGCGCTCATCGGCGTTGGCACGGCGGCGCACATGCGCAACGCCGCCACGTATGCTGCCATCTGGGAGCGCCAGCGCGAGTTCTGGTGGCAGCTCGGCTGGCGCGTCCCGGATGTCCTGGATGGCACGCTCATCATCATGGATTATCAGATCGGCCGTGAGCAGTACAGCTACGAGACCTTCGCGCTGGGGGATCTGTTCTACCGCAATCCCAGCGTGGTGGGGCTGGAAGCGCAGTCCGTGCTGCCAGAGGGCGGCGGCTTCATCTTCGACAACGGCAACTGGTCGTTCGGCTGGCGTTACACGCTGGAGCGGGCGATCCTCGCATGGCAGCGCCCCGGCCAGTGCCTGCGCATCATCGATCCGGCGCAACCGCTGCCGGAGGGCGTCGATCTGTCTGAGCCGGCGCGCAATCTGCTGCCGCTGCTGCCCGACCCCGACACGATCATCCGGCGCACCCCGCAGCGCGAGTTCACCGATCGCGGGCTGTTCCTGCCAGAGCCGGCGCGCGGGGCGTGCTACGACTTCCAGCGCGAGGCGCTCGCCGCATCGGATGCGCAGTAGGCGCGCACCAGTATCAATACAGACGCACGGGCGCAAGTTGTGTTACCATGCCTGCGGCAGTGAACGCGTGCAGCCAGTCAGAGGTGGAGGGAGCATGATTGCAGGGAAAGCGCTCGCCAGCCATATTCGCCGCATCATCCTGGAGCAGTCCAGGCGGGCGCATGTGGGGCATATCGGCTCGTCGCTCTCGATCGCGGATATCCTGGCGGCGCTGTACGGGCAGGTGCTCAATCTCCCCGCGCCGGATCATCCGGAGCGCGACCGGCTGGTGCTGTCCAAGGGCCATGCGGCGCTGGCGCTGTATGCAGCTCTGCACCTGCGCGGCCTGCTCTCTGAGGATGCGCTGAACAGCTACTGCGCTGATGCCAGCCTGCTGGGCGTGCACCCGGAGCACGTGCTGCGTGGCGTGGATTTCTCGACAGGCTCGCTCGGCCAGGGGCTGTCGTTCGGCGTCGGCGCGGCGTTGGCCGCCCGCCTGCAGCAGTCGTCCCGGCGGGTGTTCGTCGTGCTCAGCGATGCGGAGTGCAACGAAGGTGCGCTGTGGGAGGCGGTGATGTCGGCAGCGCATCATCAGCTCGGCAGCCTGTTTGCGATCGTCGATCTGAATGGGCAGCAGGCGTTCGGCTATACCGACGATGTGCTGCGCCTGAGCCCGATGGCCGCGCGCTGGCAGGCGTTCGGCTGGGATGTGCACGAAGTCGATGGCCACGATCCCGATGCGATGGCGTCGCTGATCGCACGGCTGCCCGGCGGGCATGAGGCCCCGCATGTGCTGATCGCCAGGACCACGTTTGGGAAAGGCGTGTCCTATATGGAGAACCAGATTCGCTGGCACTACCTGCCAATGTCTGAGGACCAGTATGTGCAGGCGCAGGCGGAAGTGGAGGCCGCACGGTGAGAGGTGCATTCATCGCCGCGCTGACCGAGCTGGCTGAGCGCGATCCCCGCGTGATGCTGTTGACGGCGGACCTGGGATTCATGGTCTTTGAGCCATTTGCCGAGCGCTTTCCGAGTCAGTTTCTCAACGTCGGCGTCGCTGAGCAGAACATGATCGGCATGGCGACCGGGCTGGCGGAGGCCGGCTTCGTGCCCTACTGCTATTCGATCGTGACGTTCGCGGCACTGCGCACATACGAATTCATCCGCAACGGCCCGATCCTGCATCAGCTTCCGGTGCGGATCGTCGGCGTGGGTGGTGGCTTCGAATACGGCCCGGCTGGCCCGACGCATCACGGGCTGGAGGACGTCGGCGTCATGCGGCTGCAGCCCGGCCTGACGGTGATCGCGCCGGCGGATGGCGGGCAGACGCGCAGCGCCATCCTCAGCACGGTGGATGCGCCGGGGCCGATCTTCTTCCGGCTGGGCAAGAACGATCGCCAGACCGTGCCCGGGCTGGACGGACGCTTTGCGCTGGACGAGGTGCAGAGGGTGCGCGAGGGGGGAGATGTGCTGCTGCTGGCGATGGGCGGCATCGCCAGTGAAGCCGCCGCCGCCGCCGACCAGGCCGGCTGCGCCATGGCAGTGGTCCCGGTGCTCAATCCGGCGCCTGCGGAGGCGCTCGCGCGCCTGCTGGCGCAGTATCGCGCCGTGATCACCGTGGAGGCGCACTACATCAGCGGCGGGCTGGGCTCGCTGGCGGCGGAGGTGATCGCCGAGCGCGGGCTGGGCTGCCGCCTGATCCGCTGCGGGGTGCGCGAAACGCCGGATGGCGCCACGGGCAGCCAGGCCTGGCTGGAACACCGCCACGGGCTGACCGCCGCGCATCTGCTGCACACCGTGCGCGGGGCACAGGCGGCGCTGGCCGGAAATGTGCGATGACGCTGCAGCGGCTTTCGATCATCCTGCCGGTCTACAACCAGGCCGATCACATCAGCCGGATCGTCGAGGAGTACCAGGCGGCGCTGGAGAACATGCCGGCGTCCTACGAACTGCTGCTGGTGGTGAACGGCTCGCGTGATCAGTCGCTGCAGGCCTGCCAGGCGTTGGAGCAGCGTATGCCCACGGTGCGCGCGCTGCACAGCGTGGCCGGCGGCTGGGGGCTGGCGGTGCGCCTCGGCCTGCGCGAGGCCACGGGCGACCTGCTGTGCTACACCAACTCGGCGCGCACCAGCCCGCAGGACATGCTGCTGTTCGCGCTGTATGCCATCAGCAATCCCGGCACCGTCATCAAGGCCAATCGCAAGATCCGCGAGAGCTGGCAGCGCCGCCTCGGTTCGCTGCTGTACAACATCGAGTGCCGCACGCTGTTCGATCTGCCGTACTGGGATGTGAACGGCACGCCCAAGGCTTTCCCGCGCAGCTTCAGCGCGCTGCTCAATCTGACGCAGGATGGCGACCTGATCGATGCAGAGTTCAACTACGTCTGCCGGCGCGAGGCGTATCCGATGCTGGAAGTGCCGGTCTTCTCCACGCGCCGGCATGGGGGAAAGTCCACCACACGGTATGGCTCGGCACTGAGGATGTACTCCGGCGCCTTTCAGATGTGGCGGCAGATGCGCCGCCATGAAAATGATGCCCGGCCTAATGACTGATCCTGCCGTGCACGCTTCCGAAGCCGACTCGCTGTGGGCGCAGCACAGCGCTGAATGGCGCGATCCGCTGCAGGTCGCCAGCCAGTGGGCGGAAGCAGGTGCGCTCGATCCACGCCTGCTGGCCTTCAGCACCGATGGGCAGTGGTGGGAGGCGCTCGCCAGCACGGGCGCCACGCTGCTGGTCACCCGCGAGTACGAGCACCTGCTCATGGCGCTGGCGGTGGTGGACGGGCAGCCGGCGCAGTCGTACTTTCGCCTGCCGCATCCTTCGGGGCTGTGCGTCGATCTGGCGCGCGGGCGGGTGTATGTCGCTTCCACGCGTAATCCCAACCAGGTGTTCGATTTCGCGCCGGCCAGCGGGCAGCTCACCCGGCAGGACATCGACGCGCCGCTGCCCGCCGGCAGGGTGCTGCTGCCAGTGCGCAGCCGCTTCTACCCCGGCAGCTTCTACATGCACGATCTGGCGCTGATCGGCGGGGCGCTGCATGCCAACTCGGTCGGCAGCAACAGCATCGTGCGCCTGGACGACGACGGGACGGCGGAGCGCGTGTGGTATCCGCGCTGTGTGGAGACGCCGGATGGCCCGGCTTTTGGGCACAACGCCATCCAGCTCAATTCCATCGCGGCGGGCGCCGGGCTGGAGGAGTCGTTCTTCTCGGCATCGGCGGATGCGATGACGGCGCTGCGTCCGGGCCACCCGGACTACCCGGTGGATGGGCGCGGGGTGATCTTCTCCGGCCACACGCGCGAGGCGGTGGTGCGCGGCCTGACTCGCCCGCACTCGGCGCGGCTGGCGCACGGGCGGCTGTGGGTGGACAACAGCGGCTATGGCGAAGTTGGTCTGGCGCAGGACGGGCGCTTTCACGCGGTCGCCCGGCTGCCGGGCTGGACGCGCGGCCTGGCTGTGCACGACGGCATCGCCTTCGTCGCCACGTCGCGCGTGATCCCGCGCTTCCGGCAGTATGCGCCGGGGCTGGATGTCGACCGCAGCATGTGCGGGCTGCACGCGCTCGACATCGCCAGCGGGCGGGTGCTGGGCAGCCTGTACTGGCCGTACGGCAACCAGGTGTTCGCCGTTGAGCTGGCGCCGCAGCACTTCACCACCGGTTTTCCGTTTGACGCAGGCGCCCCGCGCAGCACGGAGCGGGATACGGCGCTTTTCTACACCTTCACCTACGCCCATTCGATAAGGAACCGACTCCATGAGCAATGATATCCGTCTGCTGATGCTTGGCGCGATGTACGAGAACGGTGGTAACACCACGCACCGCTTTCTGGACGGCCACCCGCAGATGTTCGTCTATCCGTTCGAATCGCAGGTTGGCACGCGCATGGTCAACGATCACCTGACGTCGATGTATCCCGTCAAGTATCGCTGGCCGACGTTTGCGCTGGATGCCACGCCGGAGCAGGACTACCGCGCGATCATCGACGAGGAAGGCAAGGTGCGCGCGCGCACACCGCAGGTCAGCAAATTCCGCCACATGCCGTTCGACTTCAGCGATGACGAGCGCGCGGCCCACTACGCCCGCTACATCGCGCAGACCGGCCGTTCGCGCGGAGACAACATGGCCGCCTTCTTCCGCGCCACCTTTGACGCATGGAAGGATTATCGGCGCAGCGGCCGCGAGAGCGTGTACGTCGGCTACAGCCCGATCATCACCGTCGATGCCGACAAAATCCTGAATGATCTGCCCAACGCGCACGTGCTGCATGTCGTGCGCAATCCGTGGTCGGCCTATGCCGACACGAAGAAGCGCCCGGTTCCGCTTAGCCTGCATCATTACATGCTGGGCTGGACGATGAATCAGTACTACGCGCTCTACTTCCGCGAGAAGTTCCCGGGCCGGCTGCATATCGTGCGCGTGGAAGATGTGATGGCCGATTCGGTCGGCACGCTGGGCGCGGTATGCCAGGCGCTGGGCGTGGAGCCAGCGGGGTCGCTGCGCAAGCCCACCTGGAACGGCGCGGAGCTTGAGGAAGTGTATCCGTGGGGCACGCTGCGCAAGGTGACGCCGGAAGTCAACCGCGCCACGGCGCTGGAGCTGTCTGAACGCGAACGGGCGGAGATCCGCGCCTACACCTGGCAGTATCTGGACGTGTTCGACTATCGCAGCATTGTCTGAGCGATGGCCAGGCGCGTTCTGCTGACCGGCGGCACTGGTTTCGTCGGCGCCAACCTGGCGCGGCGGCTGCTGCACGATGGACACGAGGTGCATCTGGCGGTGCGCGCCGGCTATCAGGGCTGGCGGCTGGCGGACTGCCTGGCTGACGTGCGCATCCATACCGTCGATCTGGCCAGCAGCGAGGCCACCGATGCGCTGGCCGGGCTGGTGCGGCCAGAGTGGGTGTTCCACCTGGCGGCGCACGGCGCCTATTCGTCGCAGACGAACGTGCAGGCGATCGTGCACACCAACTTCGTCGCCACGGTCAGCCTGCTGGAGGCGTGTGCGCGCGCAGGCTTCGAGGCGTTCGTCCACACCGGCTCCTCTTCCGAGTACGGCTTCAAGGATCATGCGCCGGCGGAGGACGAATGGGTGGACCCGAACAGTGCGTATGCCGTCACCAAGGCGGCTGCCACGCAGTACTGCCGCTTCGTGGCGCGCCAGCGCGGGCTGCCCGTCACCACGCTGCGCCTGTATTCGGTCTACGGGCCGTATGAAGAGCCGACGCGGCTGATCCCCACGCTGATCGTGCGCGGCCTGGATGGAGCGCTTCCGCCGCTGGTCAATCCGGCCATCGCCCGCGACTTTGTCTATGCGGACGATGTCGTCGAGGCGTGCCTGCTGGCGGCGGAGCACGCAGCGCCGCAGGTGGGCGCGGTGTACAACGTCGGCACTGGCCAGCAGACCACGATCGGCGAGGTCGTCGAGATCGCGCGGCGGGTGCTGGGGATTGCGGCGCAGCCGGAGTGGGGTGCGATGCCGGACCGCGCCTGGGATACCGGGGTGTGGGTGGCGAACAGCGCGGCGATCCGCGAATCACTCGGCTGGCAGCCGCGAGTGGCGTTTGCCGAGGGCTTCGCGCGCACCGCCGCCTGGCTGCGTGAGAATGCTGAGCGGCTGGAGTATTATCGCCGGCACCGCCAGCTGCCCGCCTAGGCGCGCGCACGGCTGGTGTCGCTCTGACCGAACGCCAGAAGAAGGAACGCAGGTATGAATGCGACTGCGACCGCATCTTCGCGCGCTGCCGATGCTGGCCTGTGGGGCTGGGCGCGCCGCCATCGCTTTGCGCTGCTGAGCGCCGCCGGCCTGCTGCTCACGATCGTTGTGCTGTGGCTGCCGACGGGCTGGCGTTCGCCTGACAACTGGGATGTGTGGTACTACATCAGGCAGTTCGATCAGGGCGAGACGCTGCTCTTTCACCCCAGTTTCCCGACGCGCCCGCTCAACATCAACATTCTGGCCTACGTCATCGATCCGACATCGTTTCTGGGATTCAATCTCGTGCTGGCTGGGCTGCTGCTGATTCGGGGAGCCCTCACCATCGCCATCGTCTCGCTGCTGCTGCGTGGCCAGCACACCATCAGCTTCCTGTGCGGGGTGCTCAGCGTGGTGTACCCCGCGGACATCGGCATGTTCTATCTGTCTGCGCTCAATATCCACGTGAGCGTCGTCTTCCTTGAGCTGGCGGTGTTCCTGCTGCTGCTGCACTGGAAGACGGTTTCGGGTTGGGCGCTGGCGGGCGCCCTGTTGGCGCTGACTGCAACGCTGGGGGTGTACGAGGCCGGACTGCCGCTCATCATTGCCGCGCCGCTGCTGCTGTGGTGGATTGAGCGCCGCTTCAGCCGCCGGCTGTTCGCCGTCTCCGCCATCTGGCTGATCCTGGCGGCGGTGGTGTTTGCGCTGCTGCTGATCGCGGTACGGACGGGCGTCGCCGCCTATCAGAGTTCAATTGTGGCCGGTGCAAGCCTGCCCAGTCAGCTTGTCTTCGGAACCCTGTTCGCCTATTCGCAGACACTTCAGAGCGGCTTTGCGGACGGGGCTTCGCAGATTATGCTGGCAAATGGCGCCCCGGCACTGCTCGGCCTCGCCATCGTCGCTGGCGTAGGCTGCAGCGCGATGCTCTGGCGGTTGTGGCGCACCGACGGCCGTCCGGAAACCGCGCGGCGTTCAGCCGGAGGCCTTGCCGCGATCGGCATTCTCGCCATTCCCCTGGGCTATCTGGTGTACATGCCGACGTTTCTGTTCTTCGTTGCGTTCAGGACGATGTACTTCACCAGCTGGGTGGCTGCGATCGCGCTGGGGTGCGGGCTGTACGCGATCATCGCACAGCCAGTGCGCTGGCGTGTGCTGGCGCTGGCTGCGCTTGCCGCTGCTGTGCTGCTGCTGCGCGGGTCGCTCAGCCTGCTGGGCCGTGCGGATGCTACCGGGTTTCTGCCGCTGGCACTGCTGGCGCTGGCTGTGATCGTGCTGAGCATCGCGCCGCGCCCGTGGGCGTTTGTGCTGCCTGCCGGGCTGCTGTTTGGAGTCTCCATGTTGTATCAGCTTGAGCAGCATCGTGTGCTGGACCGGGCGGGCCGCAGCCAGACCGCGCAGCTCGCTCAGATTGTGCAGCAGGCGCCGGAGATCACTCCGGGGACGCTGGTGCTGCTGCTCAATCAGACCGGCCCTGTGCCGAGAGGCGCGACGCCCCTCAACATCACGCCGGCGAATTTCGTCTTCAGCGATCTGTTCGATAACGCGCTGAATGTGATCTATCGTGGTGCAGATCTGGAAGGCCGCCAGTGCAACCGCTATTCATTTGACGTGGGTGAGCCGGACTGCGTCTTCACGCCTGAAGGCGTATGGACGCCGGATCCGCAGTCCGCATGGGTGTTCACGTCCGGCGGACAGCGGTTTGCGTACGATCGTGTGATCGCCTTCACGATTGATAACGACGGTACGGTCACGCTGCAGCAGCGCATTCCAGCGGAATACGCGGGGGATGTGGACACCAGCGCTTACCAGCCGGACGCGCTGATCGATCGCGATGCCCCGCCCCCACCGCGCGCGCTGACGATGCTGCCGTCGTGATGGCGGGCGCTTACACCCCTGCCGGCACGGCGACCGGCTGCCCCGTCCGCACCGACTCGTAGGCGGCGGCCACCACCAGCACAGCCCGCGCGCCGTCCTCGCCCGTCGCCCCGCGCGAAGCCTGCCCGCGCAGCGCAGCGGCGAAATCTGACAGCATGGCGCCGTTGGCATCGCTGCCCCAGAAGGCGTAATGTGGCCGCCGGTTGGGGTGTGTGTACACCGTCAGGTTCTGGCCGAAGGCATTCATCGTCGCCAGCCCGCCTGAGCCGATCACATCCATCGCCAGCCCGCCCCACGTCGGATAGTAGGGTGGTTTGCTCCATGAACAGTCGATGGTGACGATCGTCTCGTCCGAATAGCGCAGCGAGACCAGCCCGCCGGTTTCCACCAGCGGCGCCTCGTGGCGGTAGAGGATGTGGTTGGTCTCGGCGTACACCTCCACGGGCTCGGCGCGCAGCATCCAGCGCAGCATGTCCGCCACATGCACGATGTGATCGCTCAGCGCACCGCCGCCGGCCAGCGCCGGATCGACAAACCACGCGCGGTGGTAGTGCGGGCATTCGCCCTGATTGGTGCTGTTGATGGCGTACACGGTGCCCAGCCCGCCGCGCGCGATCAGGCGCTCGACCTCGATCGCTGGCGCGCTGAAGCGCATCGGGAAGGCGGTGCGCAGCACCACACCCGCCTGCGCGCACACGGCCGTCGCCCGGCGTGCATCCTCCACCGACGTGGTCAGCGGCTTCTCGCACAGAATGCCCACGCCAGCCGCGGCGGCCAGCTCGATCAGCGGCAGATGCCGGGCGTTCTCCGTGCAGATCACCACACCGTCCACGCCATCCGCCAGCAGCGCCTCATACGACGGATAGAGATGCGCGTTGAACACACGGGCGAAGTGCAATCCGCGCTCGGCGTCGTCATCTGCGAAGCCGACGAACTCCACGCCCGGCAGCGACCGCAGTGCGCCGATGTAGCCTTCAGCGTGCAGGTGCGCGAAGCTGAGTATGCCAATCCGTACTGGCTGCGACATCGTCAGGCCTCCTGCGCTTCAAGTGTGACCGGGCGCCCGCTGTGCGCGCTCTCGATGGCGGCCAGCGCAATCTGCACCGCAGCCAGCGCATCGCGCCCGCTGATGCGCGCCTGCGCGCCCTGCGTCAGCACGTCATAGAAGTGCCGGATCTCCAGCATGTACGGGTCGTCATCCGTCAGCAGCGGGCTGCCCGGCGTGGCGATATCCGGCAGGCTGCCGCCCGCGACCTGATGCAGTGATACGCTCAGCGGGGCGGGGCGGTCCGCCGGATGTTCGATCAGCCCGCCGCTGCCGGCGATTTCCAGCGCGGTGCGGAACATCGGCTTCGGATAGGCCCAGCCGCCCTCAACATGCGACAGCGCGCCGCTGGCATGGCGCAGCGTGACCAGGGCGTAGTCGCCCGTGGCGCCGCTGGCCCGTGCACCGATATGCCGCGCGAACACGCGCACGACATCCCCGGCCACCCAGCGGGCATAATCGAAGTCATGGATCATCAGGTCCAGCATCATGCCGCCGCTCAGCGCCGGGTTGTGGAACCAGCTCTCCGGGCGGTCTGCCGCCGGCTTGAAGCTGCAGCGCGTCAGGCGCAGCACCGCCACATCGCCGATGTCGCCGCGCTCGACCACCGCACGGGCCGCCGCGTACTCCGGGAAGAAGCGCACCACATGGCCGACCAGCAGCTGCACCCCGGCGCGTTCGCACAGCCGCACCAGCGCCGCGGCGTCCTCGGCGGTGCGCGCCAGCGGCTTTTCGCACACGATGTGCCGGCCAGCGTTGGCGGCGCGGCTGGCGTGGGCGAAATGCAGATGTGTGGGCGAGCAGATGTCCACCACGTCGCAGCTGGCGATCAGCGCATCCAGCGAGTCGACCAGCGCGCAGCCGTAGCGCGCGGCCAGCGCCGCGGCACTGTCCGCTTCGACTGAGTGACAGCCGACCAGCTGCACCGGCTCGCCCAGCTCGGCCAGGCGTGCCCAGCCGGCGGCGTGCACCGCCCCCATGAAGCCGCTGCCGATCAGTCCGATTCTCAGCGTCATGCCTTCACCGCTCCACTCGTCAGTCCGCGAATGAGCTGCCGCGAGAACAGCACGTACAGCACGATGATCGGGACCATCGCCATGCTCAGCGAGGCCAGCACGGCCCCGTAGTCGTTGACGAACTGGCCCATGAACACCTGCGCGCCCAGCGTGAGGGTCTTCACCTGCTCTGCCGGAGCGACGATCAGCGGGAACCACAGATCGTTCCACACCGGGATCATGGTGAACACCATCACCGTCGCCAGCGCCGGGCGCACCAGCGGCAGCACCAGCCAGTAGATGCGATACTCGCTGGCCCCGTCCACGCGGGCGGCATCCTTGAGATCGCGCGGGATGTCGCGCATGAACTGTGACATCACGAAGATCGTGAGCGGCAGCCCCTGCGCCACGTACACCAGGATCAGGCCGGCCAGCGTGTTGGTCAGATCGAGCGACACCAGCAGGCGCAGCAGGCTGACGGTGCCCAGGCGGATCGGGATCATGATGCCGATGGCGAGATACAACCCCAGCAGTGCATTGCCGCGAAAGTTGTATTCCGAAAGCGCGAACGACGCCATCGAGCCGATGATGAAGATCAGCAGCAGCGTCATCCCGGTCACGATCAGGCTGTTGAGGAAGTAGTTGGGGAAGCTGGCGCGGCCAAACACCGTTTCGTAACCGGCCAGGCTGAACGTCTCCGGCGTGGGCAGGGCGTACGGGTTGCGGAAGATCGCCTGGCGGCCCTTGAACGAGTTGATCAGCACCAGGATCACTGGGTAGACCGCCAGCAGGGTGTAGGCCAGCAGCGCGGCGTGCAGCAGCACCGATTGCACGCGGCGGCCAAGCGGCAGGCGCGGGAGCGCCGGTGTGGAGGAGTGTGCGCCGGAAGCGGTCATGAGGCTAGTACTCCACGCGCAGGATGCGCCGCTGGAAGCCGAACAGGTAGAGCAGCACTCCCGTCAGGATGATGAGGAACATCACACCGGCGATGGTGGCGCCCATGGTCGGGTTGCCAGCCTGCAGCTGGAAGCCGAAGAAGGTGCGGTAGAAGAACGTGCCGAGCAGGTCGGTCGAGAAGTTCGGGCCGGCCAGCGCGCCCTGCACGGTATAGATCAGGTCGAAGGCGTTGAAGTTGCCGACGAACGTGAGCACCGCGACGATGCCGACGGTGGGCAGGATGAGCGGGAATTTGATGCGCCAGAACACGCCCCAGCTCGTCGCGCCGTCCACGCGCGCAGCGTCGATCAGCTCGTCCGGGATGCCGATCAGCGCGGCGCTGAACAGCATCATGGGAATGCCGACGAACTGCCAGACGGAGACCAGCGAGAGCGTCACCAGCGCGGTGCCGGGGATGCCCAGCCAGGGCTGGATCAGGCTTTCCAGCCCGATCGCTTTGAAGAAGTCATCGGCGATGCCCCACAGCGGGCTGAGGATGATGTTGCCCCAGATGAAGCCCACCAGCACGAACGACAGCATGGTCGGCATGAAGATCGCGGTGCGGAAGACGGCGCGAAAGCGCGTGAGCTGCGATGTGAGCAGCGTCGCCAGCAGCAGGCCGAGCGGGTTCTGCACCAGCATATGGATGAGGAAGAAGGTGAAATTGTTGCCGATGGCCCCCTGCAGCCGCGGGGCGTAGTTCGGGTCCGTCAGCAGCGTCTCGTAGTTGCGCAGCCCGACGAACACCTCCGCCTGCGGGTCATCCGGCGCGGGCGCATACAGGCTCAGCCGCAGCGAGTCCACCAGCGGATAAATCATAAACAGCGTGTAAATCAGCACTGCCGGAGCAAGAAAAACAACAATGTGGACGGGGAATTTCTTTCGTGTCATCAGCGCTGCCAATCCCATTCCGATGAAGCGGTAGGGGCGGTACGCGACCGCCCCTACTGCACTTACAGCGTCATTCAACCCGCGAAGGTGGGATCAGCCACCCTGCTGCGGCGCATACCAGGACTCGAGGCCGGTCTGGATTTCGTCAGCCGCCTGCTGCGGCGTCAGTTCGCCGTTGAGCATCTGGGCATTGACGCGCCACAGTTCGTTCTCGAGGTTCGGCTCGCCGCGCGAGAGAATCTGGTAGGAGGAGCGGATGGTGCTTTCGCACTCACCGCGCCAGCTCAGGAATTCCTGCGCGATCGGGTCGTCCAGGGTGATCTCGGCATCGGACAGCGTGAAGAAGCCGGGCAGCGCGTTGGAGTACAGCGACGCGAACTCGGCGGTGGTCATCCACTGCAGGAAGGTCATCGCAGCTTCGCGGCGGTCCCCTTCGAGCGCGGCGTTCATGCCCAGCGCGATGTCGGTGTGGTCGCTGATGTAGCAGGTGTCCGCGCCCTCGGGGGTCGGCGGGCGGAAGATGCCGAGGTTGAATTCGGCATTGGCCTCAAAGCCGGAGATTTCCCACGAGCCGGTCGGGTAAATCGCGCCCAGGCCGAGCGTGAAGGCGCTCTGCGCATCCGGGTAGCTCAGGCCCTGATAGCCTTCGATCAGGTAGGGCTGCCACTTGGCCAGCGCCTCGAAGGCCGCCAGGAAGCCGCCTTCATTGAACTTGGCGCTGCCATCGAGCAGGCCCAGGCGGCCCGCTTCGCCACCCCAGTAGTTCGGGCCGATGTTCTGGTAGCCCATCGTGGCGCTTTCCCACTGGTCGGCGGTGCCCATGACCAGCGGCGCATACGTGCCGTCGGCCTTGATGGCATCCAGCACCTGGTAGAACTCCGCTTCGGTGGTCGGCTCGGACAGGCCGAGGGCCTCGAAGGCATCGGCGTTGTAGAAGAAGCCGTGAATGACCGAAGCCATCGGCACGCAGAACACGTTCGAGCCGTCATCGGTGATCCACGCGCTCTTGGCGACGCTGCTGAAGTTCTCCATGCCCTGCAGGTCATTCAGCGAGGCCAGGTAGCCAGCATCGTACAGCGAGAGCGAGGCGTCGAACGGACGGCAGGTGATCAGGTCACCGGCGGTGCCCGCTTCCAGACGGCTGTTGAGCAGACCGTTGTAGTCCGCGGGCGGCGACGGCGAGAACACCACTTCGATATCGGGATACTGCGCGTTGAAGGCCGGGATGATCACGTCCTGCCAGATGGTCAGGTCGTCATTACGCCAGCTCTCGATGACGATCGGGCCGTCCTGCGCGGCGATCGGGGCCAGCCCCAGCGACAGGATGACGCCTGTCACCAGCACCAGCAGCAGCACTTTTTTCATCTTCAAAAACCCTTTCATACAGAGTCCTCGGACAGCAATACTCTACCGCAATCTCTGCAATACTCAAGCTTTGTTAAGGATTTGCGCCGCGATCGCCAGGATTGTGGCAGGCGGCGCTACCCTGATGCAGTCCACGCGATTGACAGCATCCCGGCCTGCCTGCATGATGAGAGACGGTCAGCATACGCGCTGACTGCTGTTTTCCAGGGGGATGGATGAGCATTTCGCAGGAATGGGTGTTCCGGGCCATGTGTCTGGGCCACTTCATCGTGGATTTCTTCAACACGATGGGCCCGGTGCTGCTGGCCTTCATCAGCGGCCATGTGATGGGCCTGAGCAACACGCAGATCGGCCTGGCGGTGAGCGGCTACCAGATCGCCGGCGCCTTCAGCCAGCCGCTGTTCGGCCTGCGCGCAGATCGTACCGGCGGGCGCTGGCTGGCGGCGGGCGGCGTGTTGTGGACGCTGTGCCTGCTGTGCGTGGCGATGCTGGGCGCTGCCAGCGGGCAGTACTGGGCGATGGTCGTGCCATTCGTGCTGGCGGCTTTTGGCAGCGGGGCGTTTCACCCGATCGGTGCGATGTACGCTTCCATCACCAACCGGGAGAAGGCCGCGCACTACACGTCGCTGTTCTTCCTCTCCGGTCAGCTGGGCGGCGGCAGTGGCCCGCTGGTGATCGGCCTGCTGCTCGATCAGTTTTCCACGCGCAACAACAGCTTCACGGCCATCCTGGGGCCCAACCTCCCCTACCATCTGATGGAACATGGCACGCTTGCGCCGGTGCTGGCCTTGTCGCTGCTGGCGCTGCCGGGCATCGTGCTGCTGCTGCTGGCGACGCCCAGCCGCGTGCGCTACCTGGCCACGCAGCCGCCGCGCAGCGCTACCGTTGGCGCCAGTGCTGCGCCGCTGGCGGGCAGCCTGATCGTGTATCTGGCCGTGAACATCGCCCTGCGCGCGCTGGCCAACCCGGGTTCTGCCGCGTTCATCCCGCGTATCTTCCAGCTGAAGGGGTGGCCCGCCAGCGAGTACGGCATGCTCAGCGGGCTGTTCTGGCTGTCCGGCGGCATCGCAGGGGTGTTCTTTGCGCGCTGGGCTTCGCGCTTCGGCAGCCGGGCGGTGATCGGCCTCACGCTCATTCTGGGCGGGCCGCTCATGCTGGTGCTGCCTTCGGCGGAGAGCGTGCCGCTGGCGATGCTGATGACGGTGCTGGTGGGCGCGCTCACCGGCGGCAGCCACAGCCTGCTGGTGGTGATGGCGCAGCAGCTGCTGCCGGCGCGCAGGGGCTTCGTCTCCGGGCTGGCGCTGGGCTACATGTTCGGCATGGGCGCGATCGGCACGCTGCTGATCGGCACGCTTGCGGACCGGGTGGGCGTCGCAGCGGCTTTCCAGATGGTCGGGCTGGTGACGGTGCTGGCCGGGGCGATGGCCCTGCGCCTCCCTAGCGACGAACAGCTCGTCGCGCGCGCCCGTGCGGCGGCTGCGCCGGCCGATCTGCCGGATGCGGCGCCGCTGGCCATCCCCGTCGCTGGCGCGAAAAATGCCTGAAGCGTACACTGAAGCGCGACACCCTAATTGTTACCGGGGCATAGTCCACGTTACAATGCAGACAGTCTGAGTTCGTCAGGCATCTTGTGGTGATTCCGGATCGGTGCCACTGCCTCGTGGAGGAGCATTGAGCGAGGAAAAGTACGTCATCGGCCTCACGGGCAACATTGCAGTGGGCAAGAGCGTTGTCCGTCAGATGATGCAGCATCTGGGCGCGTATACCATTGACGCGGACCAGCTCAGCCATCAGGCCATGATGCCCGGCGCCCCGGCCTACAAGCCGACGGTGGAGATGTTTGGCCGCTTCATCCTCAACGAAGATGGCACGGTCAATCGTTCGCTGCTGGGCAGCATCGTCTTTTCCGTGCCGGAGGCGCTGGTGAAGCTGGAGGAGATCGTCCACCCGGTGGTCAATCAGGCGATCCGCGCGCTTGTCAAACGCGCGCCGCAGCAGGTGGTGGTGGTCGAGGCGATCAAGCTGCTGGAGTCGACCCTGCGCGAGTCGTGCGATGCGATCTGGGTGGTGGATGCCGCGCCAGAGACGCAGATCCGCCGCCTCAAGGAGAAGCGCAAGCTGTCTGAGGAAGAGGCGCGCAAGCGCATCGTCGCGCAGCGCCCGCAGGCGGACAAGATCGCGCGGGCCAGCGTCATCATCATGAACGATGGTGATGTGGAAGAGACGTGGCGGCAGGTGCAGACGGCGTGGAGCCGCTTGCCGGCGCGCGTGCGCGGCCTGTCCGACAACCGCCCGCGTACCATCGCCGAGAAGCGCGCCACCGGCGGCCATCAGTCGATCGCGCCCGGCTTCGACATCCAGGTGCGGCGCGGCATGCCGGCCAATGCCGAGCAGATCGCCGCCTTCATCACGCAGAATGCCGGGCGGCCGGTCGCGCGGATGGATGTCATGCTGGCGTTCGGCCAGAAGAGTTATCTGCTGGTGCAGGACAAGGCGGGGCAGCTGATCGCGCTGGCGGGCTGGCAGGTCGAGAACCTGATCACGCGGGTGGACGAGTTCTATGTCGCGCAGGGCATCCCACGAGAGGCGGTGGTGCGCGCGCTGGTGAGTGCGGTCGAAGACGCCAGCCGCGAGCTGCAGAGCGAAGTCAGCTTCGTCTTCCTGCCCAAGTCCACCCCGCCGGATGTGGGCCAGGCGTTTCTGGGGGCCGGCTATGCCCCGCTGCGCGTCGAGGAGATCAAGTTCCCGGCGTGGCGTGAGGCAGCGCACGAGCTGTTGACGCCGGAGAACGTCGGCCTGATGAAGCAGCTTCGCGCGGACCGGGTGATGAAGCCGATCTAGCGCGGCTGGCGGTTGACAGCGATGCGATGGCGCGGCACGATTAGCGCTGACGCCAGTGATGAGAGGACTGCCCCATGCAGGCGCTGATGAACCTTGCTGCAGTACGCTGGGCCCGTATTCACCCGCGGTTGAGCGCGTGGATTGTGCTCTCGGTGGGGATGATCGTGCTGCTGGTGATCCAGGCGCGCGATGTCGGCCTGCTGTTCACGCAGTGGCTGGCGCTGATCGTCGCCTGCGTGCTGGTGGCCGGTGCGTGCGTGGCGATCATTTCGTGGGAAGATGCGGACGATCGTGAAGCAGCGGCGGCTCCGCCCGCGCCCGCCAGCGCGGAGAGCAGCGAGCCGGCGCAGAAGTGACGGCTGCAAAACGCCGATTGTGACGCGGGCCCGGATGGGACCCGCGTTTTCATTTCAGGAACCGCCGGCGGCAGGGGGTGCCGCGCACGGCCCTTCCGGCGGATACACCCACGTCTCCGGGATCGCGGCGCCGGCGGTCATCGCGCGGAATTCCGTGTAGATGGCGCTGAGCGCGGCGCAATCTCCCATGATCTGCGCGGCCTGCCCCTGCAGATACCAGCACTCGAAGCGCCGGTCCTGCACCGGCACATTCTGCATCATCTGCAACGTGGTGCACTGGCCGAAGTTGGTGCGCGCCAGCTCGAAATTGCCCTGCAGAAAGTACTCGCGGCCAAGCTGGTACCAGCCATCTGCATACGACGGTGCGCGCTGGATGACCTGCGTGCAGTAGTCGACAGCGGCTTCGCGCTCGCGCAGCATGCTGGACAGCTCGCACAGCCGCAGCCGCGCCTTGACATTCTGCGGGTCGCGCGTGAGCACCTCGTAGTAGGCCACGGTAGCGCTGTCGGTATCGCCGGTCTGCAACGCATACAGCGCGCGTTCGAAGTAAAGCGGCAGCAGGTGGGCATTGGCCGCGATGGCGGCATCGATCGCGGTCATGGCGCTGGCGTAGTCCCCGGCATCGCTGTAGGCGATGGCCAGCGCGCGCTGCGCATCCACCTGCGTCTCGGCGGGGGCGCTGTCGGCGGCGCGCAGCGTTTCGCGCAGCGCGATCTCGTAGCTGTGCGCCGCGCCAAAGGCCAGGCCGAGCGCGGTGCGCGCCAGCGGGTGCGCCGGGCGCTCGTCGAGCACGCGGCCTGCGATCTGCACAGCCTGTTCCGGCTGGCTGTTGACCGCCAGCGCGTAGGCATAGGCTGCCGCGATATCCGCGCTGCTGGGCGCGCGCCGGAAGGCCTCTTCCGCGACTTCCAGCGCACGGGCGCGGTCTGCGCCGAGGTTGTACTCGCTGTAGCTGCGGAAGATCAGCGCGCGCGTGAGCAGGGTGATGGCATAGGCGTAGCGGTTCAGATCGGCGTCACCCTCAGCGCTCACCTGCCGTGTGAGCGCGATCGCCCCGGCCAGATCGCCCCGGCGGAAGCGCTCTGCCGCCGTGTTGAGCCGGTCGTCGAAGGCGGCTGCCGGCAGCGGGCGCTCGCGCTGCAGCCAGCTCCACGTGAGGGCGGCGGCGCCGGCGATCACGCCGAACAGCAGCACAAACGACATGCAGCCGGCCCGGCGGCGCGGGGTACGGCGAAAGGACAGGCGAGATTTCGACCGATGGATACGCATGTCGATTGTGGCCCAGAGGCGGCGGACGCATGCTGCCAGCATGTTGCCTGGAGGAACAGCGTTGCGTAGAGTTTAACGTGCATTCAACGCCTTACAAACATTTCGTGCGGAGCGTCATGCAGGCCGGAGGACGAATGATCGGCGAATTGTGCAGGATCGAAGTGACGGCGCCGGTGGAGGCGGTCGAGCGCGTGCTGCAGGCGATGGGCACGGCGGGCGCGGGCGTGCTGGGCGAGTACTCGCACTGCGCGTTTGTGGTGGTTGGGCAGGGCCGCTTTCAGGCGGGCGCAGGCGCCAGCCCGGCGGTCGGCGTGGCCGGCGCGATGAATACGGTCGAGGAGGGCTGCATCCAGAGCTGGTGCCGGCGTGCCGACGCGCGCGCCGTGGTCGCGGCGATCCGCGCCGCCCATCCCTACGAGGAGCCGGTGATCTATGTCATTCCGCTGCTGAGCGAGGATGCGCTGTAGCCGGAGAGAGGGCGCAGGGCGGGGCGGAGGTGTGCGTCCCGCCCTGCGCGTTGTGCGTGTGATGCGTCAGCCGGTGACCGGCGCGGCGTTCGGATCGCCCTGGATGATATTGCCGTAACCTGCAGAGATCCAGCCGATCGTGCCGAGGAACTGCGTCTGATACCACCCGCCGTCCGCCGTGCGGCCGATGATCGGCAGCAGCGTGCCCCAGGGGATGCGCCCGGTCTGCGCGCTGTCGGTCGTCGGGGCGGCGCGCAGGCGCAGGGTGGAGGTGGTCTGCAGGACGATGTCAGAGGAGGCGCCGGCGGTCACGAATGGCGCGGTGACCGGCGCGTTGAAGGCGTTGCCGTTGACGAAGATGTAGTAGCTCCACACCCAGCCCTGGAAGCCGCTGAGCTGCAGCAGATACCAGTTGGCATCCTGATCGCGGCCAATGATGGCGTAGGTCTGCCCGCGCTGCAGGCGGCCCACCACGGGCGCGCCGGGGAAGGGGCCGGAGCGGGTGAGCAGGGTGGTGGCGCGCACCACGGTGCCGGTGAGCGCGCCCGGCGGAATGGGCGGCAGCGACGTCGGTGGGATGGCAGTGGCGGTGGGCGCCGGGCCAAGTGTGGGCGTCGGGCCGACGAAGATCGGCGTGGCAGTGCTGCTGCCGCCGCTGACCAGCACCCACTGGAACTGCAGCGCCGCCTGGTCGATGCCCTGGAAATACTCGACGACGAAGGTGTGCGCCCCCGGCGTGAGGTTGACGGTGAAGGTGTCGGTGGTCAGCGGGCGGCCGATGAAGCGGTCGAGCACGTTCACGCCGTCGATCAGCACGCGCACGCCGTCATCCGAGGTGACGACGAACTGGTATGTGCCGCCGGTCAGGCTTTGCACACTGCTGTAACGGGCCGACCAGTTGGTGTTGGGGACGTTGGCAATCGGCGCGCTTGAGCCCCAGTTGAAGTTGATGCCCGCGGCCAGCGTTTCGGTGGCGACCGGCGTGCCCTGCAGCGATGCATTGTTGAAGTACTGCACCGACCAGCCCACGCCGAAATCATTGGCCGGCTCGGCGATAGCGCCCGTCAGCGAAAGCGCCAGCACGCCCAGCAGCAGCGCTGCGACGGCCCATCCTGCCCATCGTTTCATCATGCCGACTCCCATTTACCCGCGCCGCGGCGCTCATGCACACCGACCGACCCTTTCATACTGGCGAGTATAACAGAGAATCATGCGGCGCTCCCAAAGGCCGCGCCCGCATGCGGCGGCCCGGGCGTGCTGCGCTTTTGACGGCGCTGTGCTAATGTCTGCGCAGGCCAGCGCTAAGCCGCGCGGAGGCAGCATGCAGTTCAACCCGGGCGGAAAACGGATCATCTGCGTGCTGGATGGCGGCGGCGGGCCGGCCCTGCGAATCCGCCAGCGCCGGATCGAGGTTCGCCGGTACAATGTGCTGTTCACGCGCCAGAACGCGCTGGGCGCGGACCCCGGACGCTGTAGCGGCCCGGGCTGATGCCGTGGGATACTGCCGGCGGCTATGCGCGCCCCGCTCCCGCGCCGATTGACTGGAGCACAACACCGTATTTGTGAATTGAGAGGGCTGACACGATGGACGTTTCCATGAAGGACAAGGTGGTTTATGTGACGGGCGCGGCGCGGCGCGTGGGCCGGGCGATCGCGCTCGGTTTTGCCGCGCAGGGCGCGCATGTCGTCATCCATCACAGCGCGTCGGATGCTGCGGCGCAGTCGGCGGCGGCGGAAGCGCGCGCGCTGGGCGTGCAGGCGCTGGTGGTGAAGGGTGATTATCGCCGCCACGAGGCGATCGCCGCCAACTTCGCCGAAGCGGAAGCGCACTTTGGCCGCATCGACGTGCTGGTCAACAGCGCGAGCAACTTCGAGAAGGGCGATTTTCTGGAGGTGGCGCCGGACAGCTGGCAGTCCGCGCTGGATATCAACCTGAGCTCGCCGTTCTACTGCTCGCAGCTTGCGGGGCGCATCATGCGCGCGCGCGGCATCCCCGGCGTCATCATCAACATCGGCGACACGTCTGGCCAGCGTGGGTGGCCGCACCGCCCGCAGCACAGCGTGAGCAAGGCCGGCCTGATCATGCTGACGCAGGTGACGGCGCGCGCGCTGGGCCGCTATCAGATCCGCTGCAACTGCGTGGTCTTCGGCCCGATCCTGCGCCCCGATGACATGTCGCCTGAGCTGTGGCAGCGCGCGGAAGTCCGCCTGCCGCTGGGCCGCAGCGGGGATATGGGCGATGCCGTGCGCGCCTGCCTGTTCGCGGCAAGCAACGACTTCGTGACGGGCGCGGTCATCAACGTGGATGGCGGCGAAGTGCTGGGCGATGCCTCGGTGGAACCCATCGGCTGAACGCGGCGGCGTAGGGCTGCCGTACTGCACGCCCGGTTGAACGCGCATCCCGCGTGGGTTACAATGCCACGCGCACCGATCAATCAGAAAACAGGCAATCCGATGCGAAGAACAGCCGTCGTCATATTTCTCCTGTGCCTGGTCGCCGTGGTGGCGCTGGCCATGCCGGTCTTTGGCCAGGGCAACCTGCTGGTCGATGGCGGCATGGAGGGCACGTACACCAATCGTGGTCGCCCCGATTTCAACGTGCCGGAGGCGTGGGGCGTGTGGTTCGCGGAGTCTCCGCGCACTCAGTCGTGGATGAACCTGCAGCCGGTCGCGTTCCCGCACAATGGGCCGGGCCCGAACCCGTACGAGGGCTCGAAGTCGTTCAACTTCAATAAGGGTTATGCCACGTACACTGCGGCCATCTTCCAGCAGGTGTCCGTGCCGCAGGGCTCGCCGGTCAGCGCCAGCGCGACCGCGCAGATCAAGACGTGCAACGTTGGCCAGGGGCAGACGACCTGCGGCTCGGCAGTGGAAAGCGGGGCCTACACCCGCATCGGCATCGATCCGAACGGCGGGACCAATCCGTACGACAGCGATGTGGTGTGGTCGTCCAACGCCTTCCCGCATGACCGCTGGGATACGATGACGGTGAGCGCCACGTCCACCGGGCCGACGGTGACGCTGTTCCTGTTCACCACGCAGCAGTGGCCGGCGCAGCTCAACAACGCGTACTGGGATGCCGCATCGCTTACAGTGGGCGGGCCCGGCGGCGCTGCGCAGCCAGGCCAGCCGGCGGCGACGCTCGTCCCGACCGCCCCGCCCGTCGCCAGTTTCGTCACGCGGCAGCCGGCGCAGGCGGATGGCTCGATCGTGCACACCGTGCAGCCGGGCGACACGCTGGATGCGATCGCCTTCGCCTACAGCGTGCCCCGCGCGACGCTGCTGGAGCTCAACGGCCTGACCGCCGGTTCAGCACGTTTCCTGATGGTCGGCCAGCAGATCCGCGTGCGCGGGCCGCAGCAGGCCGAAGCGCAGCCGACCGCCGCCACGACTCAGGGTGACCCGAACGTGAGCGTGCAGATGGCGGCCACCGCCAGCGCGATACAGGCCAATCCGGCCGCACAGCCCACCGCTGCCGGCCTCAACCCGCTGAGTTCGCTGCGCATCCAGCCGGATGGCTCGGTGATGTGGATGGTGCAGCCCGGGCAGACGGCGGATGTGATCGCCAATGCCAACGGCATCACCGTCGAGGAACTGCTCACCCTCAACGGCCTGCAGAGCGCCGATCAGATCAGCGGCATGACCGAGCTGATGATCTTCCCTGCGCCGGGCAGCAGCCTGAGCGCGCCGGTGGACATGCCAGCGGCGACCCCCGCGCCGACGACCGCGCCGAGCGGCCTGACGCCGGACACTGCTCCGCCCGCGCCGATCGTCTCGATCACCAGCGTGCTGCCGGCGATGGATGTCGCCGATGCGCCGGCACAGGTGTGCGTGTCGATGTTTGACGATGCCAACCAGAACCGCCTGCAGGAAGTGGGCGAGGCGCTGCTGGCAGGTGGCGCCGTCATGGTGATGCGCGGCACCGAGATGCTGGACGACTACACCACGACTGGCGCGGATGAGCCGCACTGCTTCAGCGATCTGGGCGAGGGCGACTTCCTCATCAGCGCGTTCTCTCCGACGGGCTACGGCCTGACCACGCCGCCTTCGCTGCTGGTGCGCCCGGCCCCCGGCTGGACCATCAGCATCAGCTTCGGCGCGGCGGAAGGGTTCGTGCCGCCGGCGGCATCGGCCAGCGCGGATACTGCCGCGGCGCAGGTGGTCTCTGCTGCGCCGGAGTCTGCGGCGGGCAAGGTGCAGACGCGGGCCAAAGCCGGCGGGCTCGATGGCAGCCTGAGCTACATCGCGTTCGGCATGGCCGGGGCGATCGCGCTGATCGGGACGGGCGTGAGCCTGGCGCTGCGCCTGCGCTGAGGCGGCTGGGCGGCGGGCCCGTTTAACCCGTCAGGTTGCAGTTTTCGCAGGGGCGCACTATAGTGCGCCTCTGCTTTTTTGTGATGGCCTGTCCATGCCGAAGCGCTGTTTCAGCCGAAGAGGATGCTGCTCATGACCGACCCGCGCCAGGGCGGAATCGCTGTTCTGGATTTTGGATCGCAGTACACCCCGCTGATCGCCCGCCGCGTGCGCGAGCTGGGCGTGTATGCGGAAGTGTTCGCGCATGACGCCGCGCCGGAACGGGTGCTGGCGCGCGCGCCGCGCGGCCTGATCTTCAGCGGCGGCCCGAACAGCGTGTATGATGCGGGTGCGCCGCAGCTGCCGGCCTATGTGCTTCAGGGGGAGCTGCCCGCGCTCGGCATCTGCTACGGCATGCAGGCGCTGACGCATGCGCTGGGCGGGGCGGTGGCGGCCTCGGCGGCGCGCGAGTACGGACAGGCGCGCATCACCTGCCTGGGCGAAAGCCCGCTCTTCCACGGCCTGCCGCCGGCGCTGGATGTGTGGATGAGCCACGGAGACCGCATCGAGCGCCCGCCCGCCGGCTTCGCCGCGCTGGCGCAGAGCGCACATTCACCGTTCGCGGCGATGGGCGATGCGGTGCGCGGCCTGTACGGCGTGCAGTTCCACCCGGAGGTGATGCACACCCCGCAGGGCAGCGCGCTGCTGCACAACTTCGCCTATCGCGTGTGCGGCTGCCACGCGGCGTGGTCTCCCGCCAGCTTCATCGACAGCGCCGTGGAAGCCATCCGCCAGCAGGTGGGCGGCGAGCGCGTGCTGCTGGCGCTGAGCGGCGGCGTGGACTCGGCGGTGGCGGGCGCGCTGCTGCACCGGGCCATCGGGCCGCAGCTGGTGTGCGTGTTCGTCAACACCGGCATGCTGCGTCTGGGCGAGCCAGAGCAGGTGGTGCGCGTGTTCAGCGAGGAGCAGGGCATGCGCCTGATCGCGATCGACGCGACCGAGACGTTCCTGGAGGCGTTGCGCGGCGTGACCGAGCCGGAGACCAAGCGCAAGCTGATCGGCCGGCTGTTCATCGACGTGTTCAGCCAGCAGGCGCGCGCGCTGGAGGCGCAGGGCGTGCACTTCCTCGCGCAGGGCACGATCTATCCGGACGTGATCGAGAGCGCGGCCAGCAGCAGCGCCTCGAAGGTCATCAAGAGCCATCACAACGTGGGCGGGCTGCCGCCGGATCTGCACTTCCGGCTGATCGAGCCGCTGCGCGATCTGTTCAAGGACGAGGTGCGCCGGGTGGGCGAGGCGCTCGGCCTGCCGGAGCCGATCGTGTGGCGGCAGCCGTTCCCCGGGCCGGGGCTGGCTGTGCGCTGCCTGGGCGATCTGACCTGGGAGCGCCTGGAGACACTGCGCGCAGCAGACGCGATCTTCCGCGAGGAGCTGGCCGCCGCCAGCCTGAGCCAGGCGGCAGCGCAGTACTTTGCGGTGCTGCTGCCGGTGAAAAGCGTCGGGGTGATGGGCGACAACCGCACGTACGAGGAAGTGATCGCGCTGCGCGCGGTGACCACCGACGACTTCATGACGGCCGACTGGGCGCGTCTGCCCTACGAGGTGCTGGCGCGCGTCAGCAGCCGCATCGTCAACGAGGTGCGCGGCGTCAACCGCGTGGTCTACGATATCACCAGCAAGCCACCCGGTACGATTGAATGGGAATAGGCGCAGGGGGGCGCGCAGGCAGCACGTCCCCCCGCTGTGATGCGGTGCCGCGCCTCAGATGAGCGGCGCTGGCGCTGTCGGCGGCGCTGGCGGTGGCGCTGTCGGCGCTGCGCGCAGCAGCGTAACGGTCTGCGTGCGGCACACGGGCACACCGTTGAACAGCGCCTCGATGTAATAGCTGAAGCGGAAGCCGGTCCCGATCGCACCGCTGTCGACGCTGGTCGACAGGCGGGTGGCGGTGGCGCTGGCGTCGAAGGATGCGGCCAGGTAGCCGCCGCCATCCAGGTTGAAGATGCTCAGGCGGTAGCCGGTCGCGCCGGGGGCCGGGTTCCAGTAGAACACCTGCGAGTTGGCGTCCATGCCGTCCGTCGGTGAGGTGGCGCGGAAGGCTGCACAGGTGATCTGGACCGGGCGCTGCGGCACGACGATGCCGCCGGTGACCGAGCCGGTGGTGGGCAGGCTGATGCCGGTCGTGATGACCGGCGTCGCGGTCGGCGTGGGGGCTGCCGGCGTGACGCTGCCCGCGCAGGGCACGCGAAGTGACTGGCCAGCGAAGATCAGGTTGGGATTGGCGATGCCGTTAGCGCTGGCGATCGCGCTGACGGTGGTGCCATAGCGCAGCGCGATGCGAAACATCGTCTGGCCGCGTTCGACGACGTGCATCACGCTGGGCCCGCAGCCCGACTGCGCGCGAATGTGCGCCGGGGCGGCGAACGCCAGCGCGAGCACGGCGCCCATCAGCAGCATCAGCAGGGGTGTGCTTTTCCTGTGCAGCATAGCTCTCCTCCACTCTCAGCGGCGGCGCAGGGCCGCGCTTCGACGATGCACTGTATCATAGCCCGCTGTGCCCGCGCACGAGATAGTGCTTCGGTAAGGATTGCGCTGGTTTCAGGCTTGAATCGCTGCACAGAATCTGTCCACAGAATGATGCTGGCGTAACGCAAAACGGCGCTATAATCTGCGCCCGTTGGCACTGCAGGCGCGCCTGGCACACGAGACGAAGAGATCGCGTATGGCATTCAACCTGGATTTGAGCGGGTCGGGCGGGTACAACCCGCGAGAGAAGCGAAAGGGCGCGCTGCTATCCGTGCCCGCGGTGGTCTGGCTGCTGGTATTCTTCATCATTCCGCTGCTGATCGTGATCGTGATCAGCTTCATGACGCGCGGCACACGCGGCGAGTTCATCAGCCCGGAATTCACGATCGAGAACTACACGCGCATCTTCAGCCGCACGTACTTCTCGGTGTACGTGGACTCGATCCGCATCTCCATCATCACCACAGTGATCTGCCTGGTGACGGGCTATCCGCTGGCGTTCTTCGTGGCGACGCGCAAGCGCACCTGGGCCTCCAACCTCGCGCTGTTTCTGGTGATTCTGCCGTTCTGGACCAACTTCCTGGTGCGCACGTATGCCTGGCGCATCATCCTGGGCAACGAGGGCATCATCAATACTGCGCTGCTCAGCCTGGGCATCGTGCAGGAGCCGGTGCAGATGCTCTTCACCGACTTCGCGGTGCAGATCGGCATGGTGTACGGCTTCCTGCCGTTCATGGTGCTGCCGATCTACGCCTCGATCGAGCGCTTCGATTTCCGGCTGATTGAGGCGGCCAACGACCTGGGGGCGAATGACTGGCGGGCGTTTGTGCGCGTGCTGCTGCCGCTCACCATGCCGGGGGTGATCGCGGGGTGCATCCTGGTGTTCATCCCGGCGATCGGCTCGTTCATCACGCCGGAGCTGCTGGGCGGTAATCAGGGCCTGATGATCGGCACGCTGATTCAGCGGCAGTTCGGCGGCACGGGCAACTGGCCGCTGGGCGCCGCCGCTTCCGTGGTGATGATGGTGATCGTGATGATCGCGCTGCTTGTTTACACGCGGGCCAGCCAGCGAGGGAAAGCGTAAACCATGAGCACGATTGCAGCAGGGAGCGCTTCGCGTTCGCGGACCATCGAGTTTGACAGGGCGCGCATCCGCCGCGATATGGCGGTGCGCCGCTTTGGCCGCGTGTTCCTCACGCTTGAGCCGGTGCTGGCCTACTTCTTCCTGTGGGCGCCGATCCTCATCCTGATCCTCTTCTCGTTCAACGACTCGCGTCAGGTCGGGCAGTGGCGCGGCTTCACGCTGGAGTGGTACAGCAACATCTTCAACAACATCGCGGGGTCTGAGGCGCGCTTCTCCACCAGCGAGATGCTGCAGTCGTTCGGCGCCAGCATCATCATCGCGCTGGCCTCGACCACGATCGCCACCATTCTGGGCACGATGGTGGGGATGAGCCTGGCGCGTGGCAATTACCCCGGCAAAAAATACGTCGACAGCCTGCTGTTTCTGCCGGTGATCATCCCGGAGATCACGCAGGGCGTGTCGCTGCTGATTTTCTTCGACGTGCTTTTCGACTCGCTGCGCGGCATGGGCGCGGATCCTTCGCCCGGTTTCGGCACGATCATCATCGGCCATGTGGTGTTCTCGGTGTCGTACGTCGCGATCGTGGTGCGCGCGCGCTTCGCCGATATGAATCCGCGTCTGGAGGAAGCCGCCAGTGACCTGGGGGCCAACGCCTGGGTGACGTTCTGGCGCATCACCTTCCCGCTGATCCTGCCTGGCGTGATCTCCGGCGCGCTGCTGGCCTTCACGCTCTCGCTCGATGACTTTGTCGTGACGTTCTTCCTGGCCGGCGTGGGCTCGACCACGCTGCCGGTGTTCGTGTTCGGTCTGCTGCGCACCTCGGTGACGCCGGAGATCAACGCCATTTCCACGCTCATCCTGATCCTGTCGACGCTGCTGATCGGCATCGCCATGACGCTGCAGGGCCGGCAGATCGCCCAGTCGTCATGACGGCGGTCAGCGAGCGCGACATCACAGGGAATCTGAGGTTGACGAGTGGGCAGAATGCGTTATAACAGGCGCTCATTCGTGACCGCGTTCGTAATGGACTGGCGGTACTGGTATGGAGGTATGTCGATGCGGAAGATGTTGTGGTCTGTCGGAGTGCTGGCGCTGGCTGTGACCCCGGTGCTGGCTCAGGATCAGCCTCAGATCGCCCGGGAACCCTGGACGTGTGCTCCCGGGTATGAAGGCCAGACTCTGAGCATCTACAACTGGTCGACGTATGTCGCGGAGAACACCATCTCGAACTTCGAGGCGGCCTGCGGCGTGACGGTCAACTACGACGTGTTCGGCAACAACGAGGAAATGCTGGCCCGCCTGCGCCAGGGCAACCCCGGCTTCGATATCTCGGTGCCGACGGACTACGCTGTCGCCATCATGTCGGCGGAAGGGCTGCTGGAGCCGATCGACCGGTCGCTGGTGGGCAATTTCGCCAACGTCTCTGAGGGCCTGACTGGCCTGTACTTCGATCCCGAGAATGCGTACAGCATCCCCTATCAGTGGGGTACGGTCGGCATCGGCTACAACATCGAGGCGGTCGGTGAGGAAATCACGTCGTGGGAACAGGTGTGGAACTACGATGGCCCGGTGGCGTGGCTGGACGACCAGCGCGTCATGCTGGGCATCGCGCTGAACCTGCTCGGCCTCGACCCGAACACGCAGGATCCGGATGAGATCGCCCAGGCGCGCGATCTCCTGATCGAGAAGGGCGGCAATGTCGTGTCCTTCGCGGCGGATGACGGGCAGGCGCTGCTGGCGCGCGGCGATGTTGACATCGCGATTGAGTACAGCGGCGACATCTTCCAGATCATGGCCGAAGACCCGGGTAAGTTCAACTACGTCATTCCGGAAGAAGGCACGCAGATCTGGATCGACAACATGGTCATCCCGCTCGATGCGCCCAACCCGGCGCTGGCCGCGCTGTTCATGGATTACATCCTCGATCCGCAGGTGGGCGCGGACATCAGCAACTACACCGCGTTTGGCTCGCCCAACCAGGCGGCCATCGACCAGGAGCTGATCCTGCCGGAGCTGCTGGAAAACCCCGGCATCTACCCGTCGGACGAGATCCGCGCGCGCCTGTATGAGATCCAGGACGTGCCGGATGCCGAGACCGACTACAGCTACGCCTGGGACGAGATTCGCGTCGCGCTGGGCGGCTGATCGCTGACGAGACATTCGGGGGGCGAGGGCGAGTGGGCCGCGCCCCCCTGTTCTTTGTGATCGCATACGGGGCAGTGAACGGAAGCTGAGGCACACATGGCAGCGCAGGAAATCGATATCGAACTTCGTCATGTCGTCAAGGAGTTCCCGGGGAAATCCGGCGAAACCCTTCGTGCCGTCGATAACATCAGCTTCAACATCTATCGGGGCGAGTTCTTCGCCATGCTCGGCCCGAGCGGTTGTGGCAAGACCACCACGCTGCGCATGATCGCTGGCTTTGAAGATGCGACCAGCGGCCAGATCCTGCTGCGCGGCAAAGAAATGCAGAACGTGCCGCCGTTTCACCGCCCGGTGAACACGGTGTTTCAGGACTATGCGCTCTTCCCGCACATGACCGTGCTGCAGAACGTGATGTTCGGGCTGGAGATGAAGGGTGTGGCGAAGCCGGAGGCGCGCAAGCGGGCGCAGAAAGCGCTTGAGATGGTGCGCCTCAACCAGTACGACCGCAAGCCGCGCCAGCTCTCCGGCGGCCAGCGC
>CAZZJW010000045.1:0-33943 GCA_964654755.1 uncultured Pleurocapsa sp.
CTGCGCCGCGCGGGCGGCTAGGTATCGTTCTTGAGGAAATCCTCGATGGCGATGCGGGCGATGCGATAGTTGTTGCCGCCCATGCGCGCAGCGGGCAGCCTGCCTGCGTCGATCAGCGCCAGCAGCTCCTCCTCGCTGATGCGCAGATAGGCCGCCGCCTCCGGCACCGTCAGGATGTCTGGCACGCGTGCGGGCGCCGCCGGTCGCAGCGGGGCAGGAGCGCTCCACGGCCCTGCGCCGGCCAGCGTTTCGGCGGCCACGGGCGGCTGAGTAGGCGAGCGCCAGATCAGATATCCCGAAAGCACCAGCGCGCCGGCAAGCAGCACGAGCTGCACCGAACCGAGCACGGTGATCATCTCGACGAGCGCCGGATCGTTCAGATCGATGGTAATCTGCGCGCTCTCGCTGGACTGCATGCGGTCCATGGCGATGGGGATGGTCATCACCGTGGATGCGCAGAACGTGAACACCGTCGGCGCGATCAGCAGCGCGCCGATCAGGCGGCCGGTGGAGGACGAGACGAAGCGTCCGGCCAACACGAAGCGGCCCCTGATGAGCAGGATCAAGCCGATGATGACCGGGATGATGTCGAGCATGGAAGCCTTTTCTGAATACGCAGGCGGGCGGTACTGGCGGTGATTATACCGCGCCCGCGCGCTGGCCTGCATAACAACGATCCAGTTCTGATTGAACCCGCGCCGCAGACCGGATGGCACACGCATGCACGCCAGCCGGCTCGATGCGCCTGCCATGAATCGGACAGCAGCATGTCTGCCGGAGGCCCATCGTTGATCAAATCTGACTGCAGTGGACGACAATACAGTTAACTCTGATAGGTGCACTTGGGATCCGTAACGATGTATCGGCTGCTGATCCGACTTGTCAGTGGGTACACAGTGCCCGTGAGCAGTACTGAGGCGAGCGGCGGTCAGGCCGTTCCTGCGCCCAATCTGCACACAATCATTCTCGCCTACCTGCGCTGCAGGCGTTCAGCAGCGAACTACAGAACTCCAATCCAATCGTTTTCGACCGTCCATCTGCGAAGGGGGATCAATCATGCTACGCCGTGAAACGCTCGCCATCATCGCATTCCACGCATTCATGCTGCTGTGGCTGACAGTCAGGCCGGCTTTCGCGGCCACGTTCAGCCTTGAATGCAATGAAGGTGTGGGTGATGCGAACGCACTTCAGGATGCAGTCAATGAAGCCAGCTGGAACGGATTGGAAGACATCATCACGCTGAAGGAAGGCTGCACGTACACATTGACTGAAGTGAACAATCTGCAGATCTCGTCAGATGGCGGCCTCAAGCTGACGATTGAAGGCAAGGGAGCCACAATCAGCAGAAGCAATCAGCAGCCAGTTCTTGAGGTGTTTCCGGGGGCGATGGTCGTCATCAACCAACTGTTGATCAAAGAGGGAAAGTCGCTCAACTTCGGAGGTGGCATCATCAACTCCGGAACCCTCACGCTCAACGACAGCTCAATCCTCAGCAGCAACGCGCAATTCATCGGCGGTGCAGTTTACAACGTCGGCACGCTCACATTGAACCAAAGCACAATCACAAACAACAGGTCAGGCCTCATCGGTGGTGCGATCTACAATGGGGACACTGGCATACTGACGATGAATGAAAGCACAGTCAGCAGCAACCGCGCAGATTCCTCTGGCGGCGGCATCTACAACCTCGGTGTGATGACGCTGAGCAGCAGTTCGATAGTCGGCAATGCCGCAGACTCAGTTGGCGGCGGCATCTTCAACAGCAGCACACTGACGTTGAGCGACACTGCAGTGCGCGGCAATTCCGCCGAGCTGGTCGGTGGCGGTATCTTCAACGAAGACATGCTGACGATAGAAGCTGGATCAATCAGCGACAACATCGCCCGCACCAACGGAGGAGGAATCGCCAACTCCGGCATGCTGACAATCGCTGGCGGTCTGCTCGATGACAATCACGCTGCATACGGTGGCGGCATCTACAACGATAACGCAGTGACCCTGGACAACAGCACCGTCAGGAGCAATAGCGCCGATCTGTCCGGTGGTGGTCTTTACAATGATGGCACATTGAATGCAGGCAGCATCGCGCTACGCAACAACACCGCATCATTCGGCGGCGCACTCCATAACACTGGCACACTGACGCTGGTGAACACCGTTGCTGGCGGCAACTACGCTCATGTCATTGGTGGCGGTATTCTCAATGAAGGCTACCTGACCCTGATGAACAACACGATCAGCGGGAACGCTTCCGGCTCCCGGGGTGGCGGCATATACAACACGCGCTCGCTGATCGTCACCAATACCATCATCGCAAACAGCACAAGCGGGGGTGACTGCGTTGCTGATGCAGGCGTGATCGATGCAAGCTTCAGCCTTATCGAGGATGGACTGGAATGCGTGAATGGCTCGAATTCAGGCAACAGGACTGGTGATCCGGCGCTGGAGGCCGATCTGCGCCTGCAGGCTGGCAGTCCAGCCATCGACGCCGGAAGCAACTCACTTATCGCATCAGCAGAAGACCACGATCTGGCGGGCACCCCGCGCATCGCTCATGATGTCGTCGACATGGGTGCGTATGAGTTCACTGGCGAAGCTGCACAAACTGCGATCACGCCTCAATTCAGTGCTGCACAGGAAGACACTGAGTATGTCAACATCTGCGAAGTGAGAACGACGGCGCGCGTCAATCTTCGTGCCGAACCTTCGAATAGCGCGCAGATCCTGTTGCAGGTGCCCTATGCTGCAACGCTCCGTGCAATAGCTGTCAATCCTGCGGGCTACTATCGCGTGAGTTATCTCGAGCAGACTGGATACATTTCGTGGTCATGGATGGAACAGCTGCAGCCCTGTAGTTGAGGTGGCCCGCCCCGTCAGGCCCAGTCGCGCAGGAAGAGGAAGTCGTGCCCGATGGTGCGCTTGCTCAGCTTGGCGATGTTCGGCATCGTGCGCTTGAAGTGGTTGGCCTTCACCCGCCGCCACACATCGCGCACGAAGGACGCCGCGAAGCCCTCCTCCGCCGCTTCCTCCAGCGTGTAGCGCTCGTCCACCAGCAGATACAGCACCTGGTCGACATCGGCGTACGTGTAGCCCAGCTCGCCCTCGTCCGTCTGACCTTCCCACAGGTCGGCGGACGGCGGCTTGAGGCGCACGCTCTCCGGAACCCCCAGCGCTTCGGCCAGCTGGCGCAGCTGCGTTTTGTACAGGTCGCCGATCGGCTGCAGCGCCACGCCGCTGTCCCCGTACACCGTCGAGTAGCCCAGCAGCAGTTCGGTCTTGTTGCTCGTGCCCATCACCAGCCCGCCCCAGCTCGCCGACTGGTCATACAGGATGGTCATGCGCAGGCGGGCCATGATGTTGCCCCGGCGGGTGCTGCTCATGCCCGGAAACTGCGCGAACAGCGGCTCGGCCATCGGCGTGATATCGACGGTGAGGTTCGGCAGGCCCAGCGCCGCGATCACTTTGTCGGCGTCGCTCAGGCTGTCTGCCGAGGAGCTGCGGTAGGGCATGCGCACGGCCAGCACATTCTCCGCACCCAGCGCCTGCGCCGACAGATAGGCCGAGACCGCCGAGTCGATGCCGCCGGACAGGCCCAGCACCGCCCGGCGCATGCCCGTCTTGCCAATCTCATCGGCGATGAAGCCGGTCAGCACCCGCTGTGCCAGCGTGGTGTTGATCAGCAGGCGCTGCTGAATGGCAGAGGGAAGCGGGCCGGCGGTCATCGGTTGTTCCTCGCGAGGATTCGATCGAGTTCGCGCAGCATCAGCTCCGGGCGCTCATCGCGCAGCAGGGGCAGCCGGCTGCGCGTGCGATGGATCTGATTGAGATCGAGCGTGCAGCTCAGCAGCGCCTCATCCAGATAGTGCCCGTGGATGACGAACTCGCCATTCGGATCGACCACGCTGGAGCCACCCCAGAAGTTCTTGCCGTCCTCATAGCCCACGCGGTTGCAGTGCACCACGTAGCTGGTGAAGATGCTGCCATAGGCCTGGTTGACCAGCTCCACCCAGCGCGAGCCGCTGAAGCGGTCGCTGCTGTCCAGCCCGCGGCTGGGGCTGCTGCTCATGAAGATCAGCACATCCGCGCCGTCCATCCACAGCAGATAGGGCGGGGAGATGTGCCAGAAGTCCTCGCAGATCAGCAGGCCGATGCGCCCGAAGCGCGTGTCGAAGGCGCGCACATGCTCGCCCTGGTCGAAGTAGCGGCCCTCATCGAACATGCCGTAGGTGGGCAGATAGATCTTGTGATGAATGTGGCGCGTCTCGCCCCGGTCGAGGTAGGCGCTGGCGATGTAGAAGCGCTGGCGCTCGTCCTGGCGCACGAAGCCGAACACCACATCCATGCCGGTCTCGCGGCTGGCGGCGCTGATCGCCGCATACACCGGGTCGTCGGCAGACGGGCGGATCGCCACCTCCGGCACGAGGTCCTGCACCTGATAGCCGGTCAGCGAGAGCTCCGGGAACACCAGCAGGTCGATGCCCTGCGCAGATGCCTCGTGGATCAGGCTGAGGTGGCGCTCCAGATTGCGCCGCACATCCCCCAGTTTTGGCGCCATCTGCGCCAGGCCAATTCGCAGTCGCATGAGCAGGTCACTTTCGGGTAGGCAGGCGGGATTGTAGCACAGCGTATGCCACGGCGCAGCGGCGCCGGCTCAGCCGTCCGCCGGGTCGTCCGGCATTTCCTCCGGCACAGGCACCAGATCGAAGGCGCTCACGCGGTGCGGATACTCGTCCTCGCAGGCCATGTCCGCCAGCAGCAGCCCGCCCTGCTGCGACTCCAGCAGCGCCACCGCACGATGCTTGTCGGCAGCGGCCACCTGGCGCACGCGCAGCCGGCCGTGCTGCGCCGCCAGCACCTTGAACTGCGCCAGCCGGGCCGCCGCCGGCTGTTCTTCGAGCGCCGCGGCGCTGAAGTGCTCGCGCAGGTACACGCGCAGCCGGTCGAAACGGGCATTGTTGTAGAACGTGAGCATGGCGATCAGGCGCAGGCCGGCCTGGCTGGCCTGCAGCGCGCGCTGATCTGAGGGGACAGACATCGGGATATCCTCCGGTTGTGGCGGCGCGCTCAGGGCGTGGCCGGGCTGCGGCTGAGATCTTCCGTCACAGTGAGCGTGCCCAGCGCCGCGCCGCCCTGGGCGAAGCTGCCCAGCCAGACGTGGTATGCGCCCTGCTGCGCAGCCGGATAATCCACCGTCGGGTTGAAGCTGCCGAACGAGTCGTCGCTGCAGCGCAGCACGCCATCCGGCCCCAGCACGATCAGCGTGCTGTCCGCATCGCCGACGAAGAAGAAGCGCAGCGTGCTGAACCCGCCGGACCAGTACACGCGGTAATCGGCATTCGTGCTCACCCAGCCGGTGCAGCCGCCGCCCAGCGCCGAGGCGTCGACGCTGCCCCCGGCGATCCCCTGGACGGTGTGCGGCGCCAGCGCAGAGATCAGCGTGGCTTCGCCGTAGTTGGTGGCCGCGTACGGGTCCAGCAGCGCAGCCGCCAGCGCCTGCGCGCCTTCCGGCGTGGGCAGCGCGTTCTGGATGACCGGCTCGGTGCTGGGCAGCGCCGGCGGCTGCAGCGGATCCGGCGTGGGCGGCAGGCTGGCGGCGAACGCCGAAAGCCCGCTGCCGTCAAAGGCCGCCTCCGGCTGCGCGACGCTGGCCTGGCCGCGCGTGGCATAGAGCGTGCCAGCGATGCGCGCACCCGCCTCGAACCCGCCGATCCACACCTGGGCCGCGCCGCTGGTCATGCTGCCGAGCACGTCCACCTGTGGATTGAGCGTCCCCATCGCGTCGTCGCTGCAGTACCAGCGCCCGTCCGGCATGCGGACCACCATCACCGTATCCTGCGCCGGGTCGCTGGCGATGAAGAACAGCCGCAGATAGGGATACGGCAGTGGCAGGCTGATCGTCATCGTCGGCTGCGGCGAGACGAAGCCCTCGCACAACCGCTGCCCGTCCGGCGCGAGCGCCGCCGGATTGAGCGCGGCCAGATCGACCGACCCCGGGCCGATCTGCTCAGCGCTGAGCACGGTCGTCAGCGGATCCGGCATGCTGAAGTCGAAGATCAGCGCCGGGCCCGCGTCCGCCGGAACGGGGCCGTTCAGGCTGTCGAGGGCGATCGTCGCAGCGCTGGCCACCGTCTCCGGCGTGCTCGTCAGCTCGGTGACGTACAGCAGGCCGGGCAGGAGATCGCCCGGCGCAGACTCGGCGGCCACCCACACGGCGTAATCACCCGGCAGCGGCGAGACGAACTCGACCGACGGCCGCGTGAAGCCGGGCGCAAAATCGCGGTTGCAGCGGAAGGTGCCATCCGGGCCGCGCACGATCAACGCGGCATTCGGCTCGGAAGCGCCCTGTGCGGCGGGCAGGAAGTGCAGGCGCAGGCGCGGGCTGGCCCCGCTCCATGTCAGGCGGAAGTCCGGCTCGCCCGTGGTGAAGCCGCCGCACGTGCTGCTGGGGGCCGGCGCGCCATCCAGCGGAGGCACAGCCAGAAAGCCGCCGCCGATCGCCAGCGCCCAGAACGGGTCGGGCAGGAAGCCATGCGCCAGCGCAACGCTGCCGTGCGTGGGTGCCGCCGAGGCGTCGAGGAAGGTGCCTGGGGCCGGCGTCGGCGTGCCCGCGCTGGCAGCCCCTGCCGCTGGCGGGATGAACAGCCCAGCGGACTCCGGCACGACGTCGCCCCGGCTGGTCACATACAGCGTGCCATAGACAGGCGCGCCGGGCGTGAACCCGGCGATCCACACGGCATAGTCCCCGGCAGGCGCGGACAGCGCGTCCACCAGCGGGTTGAGCAGCCCGCCGTAGTTGTCGCCGCACAGATAGCGGCCATCGGGCAGCGCCACCACCATCGCCGTATTGTTGGTGACCGCATCGGCGATGAAAATCAGTCGCAGTCGTTCAGCAGGCGCAGTCAGCGTAACGCGGAAGTCAGGCGCCTGGCTGATGAAGCCCATGCAGTCCGGGCCGAGCGCGCGGCTGATGACATCGACATCGCCGCCGCCCACCAGCACGACCGGCGCGCGCTGCGGATCGGGCTGAAAGCCGGGCGCGAGCACCAGCCCACCGAACTCCGGCTGGGCCGCCGGGTCAAGCGGTGTTTGCGCCTGCACAGGCGCGATCAGCAGCAGGCAGAACACGAGCACGAGGCAGTCGCGAAACATGGCATTAACCGGCAAATGCGGCAGGATATCCGATACTATAGCCCCGCAGGCGTGTGTGCGGCAATCACCGGCCTCCATGCGCCTCACCGCTGCAGGTCAGCGGCGCCGGCCTGCCGCTGGCGGGCGCAGGCTTCCAGCCTGGCGATGGCATCATCCGGCGGAGGGGTATCGCCCAGGCGGTTGTCGGGCTTGAGCAGCTCGCCGTGAAAGTCCGAGCCGCCGGTCATGATGAGCCCGTGCAGATGCGCCAGCCCGCGCAGGTCCTCGCGCAGCGCAGGCGTGTTGCTGGGATGCGCGATCTCCACGCCGTCGAGGCCAGCCCGCAGCAGGCGCAGCACCATGCCACGCGGGTCGGCCAGCTGGCCGGGGTGCGCCAGCACCGCGCAGCCGCCCGCCTGCTGGATGAGGGCCACTGCCCCCTCCGGCGTCATGCGCCGACGCGCCACGTATGCCGGGCCATCGGTGTACAGATAGCGATCGAACGCCTGCTGTGTGCTGTCGACATGCCCGGCCTCCACCAGCGCGCGGGCGATGTGCGGCCTGCCGACCGCCCCGCCCCCGGCCAGCGCCGTCACGCGCTCCCAGGCGACAGGCGCGCCCAGCGCCGCCAGCTTCTCCACCATGCGCGATGCGCGCGACTCGCGGTCCTCACGAAAGGAGGCCAGCGCCGCCTGAAATGCCGCATCGGCCACATTCAGGAAGTAGCCCAGCATATGCACGTCGACCGTAGCCGGCCGCCCGCCCGGGCGCGGCACCAGCTCCTCGGCGCTCAGTTCGATGCCAGCGATGATGCGCGGCTGTTCAAACGGCGATCCCGGCACGGCGGCCGCCTCACGGGCCGGCGCGATGCCCTCTGTCGTGTCGTGATCGGTGATCGCCAGGATGGCCAGCCCACGCGCGCGCGCCAAAGCGACGACCTGCGCCGGCGTGTACTGGCCATCAGATGCGGTGGTGTGGACGTGCAGATCTGCGCGATTTGGCATGTTGAAGCAGCGAAGTGCGCGCGTTGTCAGCAGGGCCGGCGGCTAATGCCGCGGCTCAACAATGAAACGCACCGCGGTACGCTCCTGCCCTTCGATATCCACTTCCTTGAAATAGGGCACGCACGCGATCTCGATCTGGTCTCCCGACAGATACCCGCGCGCGATCGCCAGCGCCTTCACCGCCTGGTTCACCGCGCCCGCGCCGATCGCCTGCACTTCGGCATAGCGATGCTCGCGGATGACCGCGGCGACCGCCCCGGCCACTGCAGTCGAGCGTGATTTCGCAGACACCTTGATGATGTCTGCACGATCAGAGGCGCCGACAGCAAGTGCATCGTTCGGAAAAACGGCAGCCTGACTGTCGGAATCGTGATGGTCCATGACGTCTGTCCCTCATCTCCGCTGCAGCGTTATGTCGACCGTTAGCGCCATTGTAGAGTCGTTTAAGGACGATGTCTACCTGGTGGCAATAGTTTAAGTAAGGGAAGTGGTCTTAAGATATGGGATATCGGTACCGTCTGCGCGCACTCTCCCGTGGGATTGCGGCTGTTGTCCGTGCGGGCCAGCAATTATCCCAATGTTAAAGCGACAGCCGTCAGCAGGCGTTCACCTTCACGTCGAAATCGGGTTGGTTTTTCGCCAATATTGGCGCCATTTATCCCAATACGCCTGCGATATCTGTGATATCCTGCGATATGAGCAGCGCATATCTTCAGGTTTAAACCAGGTTTTTTTTCAGCAGAACGACAGTTAGTATCCCAACCTTAAAGTTTTCGCACTTTTAAGGTTTCTTGATTGCCCCCACCCCCGCCCTCGGCTATACTGCAAATCAGGTCAGCACGACCGACTTGTTTCGCACAGGCGCCCCAAGCGCCCCTGAAGCGAACCCAACGCCGAACAACCTCATCAGGCTGCACACCGGTTGCGCGCAATGCAGCGCCCGCGCTGTGTCGTCTTGATGCTGCCCGCCGCCACCTTCGGGAATCCGCTTGCAGGACGCCGGATCGCCCAGCACACAGGATGAAGCCGTGAACGCGCACGAAGCCTGGAATGCCGCATATGCCCAACTGGAGCTCCAGCTCGACCGGCCAACGTTCGAGATGTGGGTGCGTGGCGCCGCGCTGCTGGAGGTGCAGGGCGAGACGTTCGTGATCGCAGTGCGCAATGCCGCCGCGCGCGACATGCTCTCACAGCGCCTGTATCGCAACGTGCAGCGGCTGGTATGCGATTATTACGGCGGCGGGGTTGAGCTGCGCTTTGAGGTGCGCCGCGCCCCCGCCCGCGCGCAAACCGCCACGCCGGAAGATGCGCAGGCCATGCCGCTCTTCCGCCTGCTGGCCGAGCAGCCGCCCGGTGAGCCTCAGCCCGCCCCTGCGCCCAGCGAGGCGCCGGAGAACGCAGACGTGCCAGTGCCGCTGCACCAGCGCGTCGCCCGGCCCAAAATGCGCGAACTGCCCGACAGCGTGCTCAACGCCAGCTTCACCTTCGAGCGCTTCATCCCCGGCAGCGCCAACGAAATGGTGTACTCCGCCGCGCGCGCCGTCGCCGAACACCCGGCCGTCACCTATAACCCGTTCTTCGTCCACGGCGGCGTCGGGCTGGGCAAGAGCCATCTGATCCAGGCGATCGCGCATGTGTACAAGGCGCGCGGCCTGCGCGCAGTCTATGTGCCGGCGGAAGCCTTCACCAACGATCTGGTCGAGGCCATCCGCAGCAAGAGCACCGCCATGTTCCGCGAGCGCTATCGCAGCATCGATGCCCTGCTGATCGACGACGTGCAGTTCCTGCGCGACAAGGAAAGCACGCAGGAGGAGTTCTTTCATACCTTCAACGTGCTGCATCAGTTCAACCGGCAGATCGTCATCGCCTCGGACGAGCACCCGGCCCGTCTGTCGCATCTCGAAGCCCGGCTGCGCTCGCGCTTTGAAGGCGGGCTGGTGATGGATATTCAGCTCCCCACGCTGGAGACGCGCATCGCCATCCTGCAGATGTGGGCGCGCGAGCAGGGCGTGACGCTGGAGCCGCATGTCGCCGAATTCGTCGCTGCACGGGTGCGCAAGCACCTGCGCGAGATGGAAGGCATCTTCAAGAAGCTGGTGATCCAGGCGCGCATGACCCGCAGCACCATCAGCATCGACGAAGCGGAGGAGGAGATCGCCGGTTTCAGCCGCACGCGCCACCCCCTCACCCTGCAGACGGTGATCGAAACCACCGCCCGCCATCACGGCCTGGCCAGCGAAGACCTGACCGGCCCGTGCCGCACCCGCGCCATCACCAGCGCGCGCCAGATCGCCATGCTGCTGTGCCGCGAGCTGACCGGCGCCTCGCTGCCGCAGATCGGCAGCGCCTTCGGCGGGCGCGCGCACAGCACCGTGCTGCACTCCTGCAAGCGCGCTGCAGAGGAATGCGGCCTCAGCCCGACGACGCGCAGCATCACCGAAGACATCCGCCGCATCCTGCTGCGCAGTTCCTGAGCGCGCCCGCCTACAACCGCGCTGCCACCGCCGCGATCTGCGCCAGGTGTGCGGCGCAGTGCCCGCTGTAAAGCCGGGCGATCTCCTCGACATCCACCATCCCCCAGCTCGGATGCGAGACCGGGCGTGACCACTGCTCCGGCGTCAGCCCTTCCAGCAGCGCAACGAAGCGCATGTGCAGCCCGCGCAGGATCATCAGCGAAGGCGCCAGCGGCAGCGCATAGTCGGGGTGGCGCGCCCAGGCATCCTGGTCATACGTGGGCACCACCGGATTGTCCTCATCCAGCGGCAGGCGGAAGCGGAAATTCGCGCTCATGTGTGAATCCGCCAGGTGATGCACATTCTGGCGAATGCTCCATTCGCCCTCGATCGGCCGGGCGTCCAGCTCGGCGTCGCTGAAGGCACTCACGCGCGCTTCCAGCACGTCGGGAAAGGCGCGCAGTTCCTCAATGTAACGCTGACGTTCGGCAGCAGGCATGGCAGGGACTCCCCGGACTCATCCATTCAGGATTACGATGGAAACAGAGGATAGCGATCGCGATCGACAACGGCAACAGCCGGGGAGGCGCAGATGGCCGGGCAGTCGCTGGTGGCATTCCAGGTAGATTCACGCGAGCGCGCGCACGAGCTGTTCGCGGTGCTGCTGCGGCAGGATGAGGCCGACAGCGCCGTGACCATCATCGACGCAGTGTGCGTGACGAATGAAGCGGGCCGGCTGCGCATCGAGCAGACCACCGATGCGACGGCGGGCGAGGGCGCGTTCGGCGGTGGCGTGGTCGGCGTGGTGGTCGGGCTGATGGCCGGCGGGCCGGTGGGGGCAGTGATCGGCGGGCTGGCCGGCGGGGCGCTCGCCAGCCTGTACAGCGCCGTGCGCGACACCGGCATCCCCGATGCGCGCATCCGCGAGATCGCCGCTGGCATCCCGCCGGGCCATGCCGCGCTGGTGCTGCTGTACAGCGGCCAGCTCAGCGACACCATGCTGGCGATGCTCCGCGATTACGACAGCAGCCTGATCGCCGAGTCGCTGCCTGAAGGCGCGCATGCCGCCGTGCAGGCCGCGCTGCGCCGGATGGGCATGGACGCCGCGCCGGGGCCGATCGAAGTGACGGTGAGCGAGCAGCCCGCGCACACGGAAACGCACTGACGCGCGGCGCTCAGGGCGGGCTGACGCTGGCGGGCAGCGCGCTGCCGTTCACAAGCGCATCGAACCACGCGTCGAAGCGCATACCATCCGCCTGCATGCTGTAGAACTCCGGGCGTGGCAGGATGGCGTGCAGCCCGCCCGGCCCGATATACGAGCGAAAGTTGGGCAGCGCGTTCAGCGCCTCCAACTGCTGCTGCATCCCGGCGGTCCAGCCGGCGGCACTGCCGCCCAGCAGGCGATAGAACAGCATCTGCACGTCGTCCGCCTCGGTGGTGAACTGCGCCAGCCGCGCCTGCGGAAAGCGCGCCGAGAGGCCGGCGTACAGGTCGCTGGTCAGGTTCGCCAGCGTCACGCCGGCGAAGGCCGGGTCCTGCGGCAGGTTGGCGGCGGTGCCCCACACATCCCCAGTGCCCCCGTCCCCGGCCTGCACGCCCACGCCGGCATCGCCCAGCACGACCGCCTCGGACTGCGGGTAGCGCTCCAGAATGTGCGGCGCGTGAAAGACCGCGCCATAGGCGCCGGCACTGGTCCCCGTCACCAGCACGTGCTCCGGCGCGGGATAGCTGGCATAGGCCCAGGCCAGCGCGGCCTGCGCGTTGGTATATCCGGAGAACGAAATGTTCAGCGTCTGGTTGCCCTGAGTGAACTCGCGGGTGCTGCTGCCGGTATGGATGTCGCCGGTGCAGTACGGCAGAAACACCACGCTCCAGCCCGCGACCGGGTTGGCCTGCGCATCGTCGCGGAACAGCCCGTCGTAGACACCCACCTCCTGCGCGGCGCTGTCGACGGTGTCATCGTAGGGGCCGCCGGGCTGGCAGGTGAAGCCGTTCCAGCATGCGCCGCCACCCTGAAAATAAAACATCACGCGCTGCGGATCGCCCGGGCGCACGAAGAAGTGATACGGCGTGCCACGGGCGCACACCGTCCCCGGCGGGGAGAGCGTCGCCCATTCGCCCGCCGGCAGGTCCGCCAGCGCCGGCAGCGGATCCTGCGCCAGGGCGGCGCCGGCGAAAACCAGCGCGGCGGCCAGCCCGGCGATCGTCGTGAATCGGCTCATCTGTCACACTCCTGTCTCGCGGGCGATCGATGCTGTGCCCGGTCCGCACCGGCGGCTTCCGGGATCGTGCGCAGCCGGCTCGATTTGTATTGTAATCCCGCACGTGCGCAGCGCCCATATCAGGAAAAATGACATTGCAAACATGTCATTATTGACATAATGACCTTCAGGCGGTACGATGTCCGATGTGGAGCGTTGCCCGCCCTGTCCCGACATCGACGCGTGTGAAAAGGAATCCTGCTGATGACAGCGCTGATCGATCTGAGTCTTATCCTGCTTCTGCTTGCGCATCCGCTGGTCATCCTCATCCTGAGCATCGTCAACTGGCGTGCGCAGCAGGGATGGATGAAGATTGTCACGCCTGTGGTGTTGATCCCGTGGTTTGGGGCGGTCGTCTGGCTCAGCGGACAGACGGTTGTGCAGGACTTCACCAGCCTGCCCCCGCCGATGGCCGTGGCCATCGCGATCCCTCTCGTCGTCGGGCTGGGGCTGATGGTCGTGCCCTCGCATCGCACATTCCTGATCAGAATGCCGCAGGGGTGGCTGATCGGCCTGCAGGTGTACCGCGTGCTCGGATACAGCTTCCTCATCGCCGCGCTGCTGCGGATCCTCCCGGCGGAACTGGGGCTGGTCACCGGGGTGATGGACATCGCGATCGGAGTGACGGCAGTGTGGGTCGTTCGCCAGCTGGGCAAACCCACAGGCCGCCGAACTGCCCTGATCTGGAACGTTTTCGGATTGCTCGATTTCGCCTGGGCGGTACCGGTGGTGCTTCTGGCATCACCGACAGCCATTCAGGTCCTGCAGCTCAATCCCGGAGTCGAGGCGATGGGGACGCTGCCGTTCGCGCTGATTTCGATGTGGGCGCTGCCCTTCAGCATTCTGCTGCATGCGGCATCGCTCCTGAAGCTGGTGCGCAGATGATCGACTGGTGCTGATGCGAAGCGCGCAGATCAGCGGGACAGCGGTCAGGCATCGATGTAATCGCGCAGCACCGCATCGGCGATCGCGCTGAGATCGCCCGGCAGATACGGGCGGTCGGCCAGCTCGTGCAGCAGGGCGGCGAACAGCAGCATCAGCGCGTACTCGTAGCGGGGGCCGGCGGGCTCATCGCCGCACACCACGGCTTCCATGCCGGGCGCTTCGGCATCCGGCAGCGCGAGCAGCACGCCCGCCGGAAAGCGCGCCCAGCGCGGCAGCGGCCGCCGCAGCCAGGTTTGCCGGGCACGGGCGCTCTGCCGGGTGAAAGTGGCGCTGGCGGTATCGCTCACGTCGGGCGCATGCAGCGTCCAGCGCTCGGGCGTCGTCAGGCGGCCCGCCAGCCAGAGCGAGCGGCCCGGCGCGCAGAACACCACGTCCGGGGTGTGGTCTGGCCAGCCCTGCTGAAAGGCCACCAGCAGCCGCAGCGGCGGATCGGCATCGAACGGGATCGTCATGACGAAGCGCCACCTCCATCCTGCACCATGTTTTCCAGGCAGCACGCCAGCACGGCGTCGAGATCGTCTTCGCTCAGGCCGTTGAAAACGCGCCCCTGCGGATACACGATCAGGTTGGGCCCCGCGCCGCACATGCTCAGGCAGTTGGCCGTCTCCACGCGCACACGGCGCTCGCCCAGCGTGTCGTTGAGCGCCGCGACGCGCGCTTCCAGCGGCACAAGCAGGCGGTCTGCACGGCGGCTGAGGTTGCAGTACTGCCCGCGGCACAGCACCACGCGGCAGCGGCGGGCCGGCTGCGCGCTCATCGTGCCTCGCCGCCTGCGACGCCGGTCCGCCGCCTGCGCTCACGCATCGCCATCGGCCTCACCTCCAACACCTCTGTTCTCATTGTACGGCAGCACCGCCACCGGGCAACAGCCCGCGCGCCGCGCTTTGAGCAAAGCTCACCAATCGGGGCCGGCGTTTTTCGTCAGTTTGCTCCCTTCACGCGCAGTGCCCCGCGCGGACACAATCCCTGTCAGGCGGGTTGTACCGCGGATAAAGGACCGCTCACATCCTGCTCATTCGCCTCCGCTAGACTGATTCTTGAGTCTTGAGCGCATCGCGCATGGCGCAGCGCTGGTATAATTGCGTGAGGATGAACAGGATGACGATGCCCGCCAGTGCCCCCCGCCCGCTCGTGCAGATCCGCGGCCTGAGCAAACAGTACACGGAAGGCGGCAAGGCGCGCCTCATCCTCGATCATGTCGATCTGGACATCTTCGAGGGCGAATTCTTCGTCCTGCTCGGCAAGAGCGGCAGTGGTAAGAGCACGCTGCTCAACCTCATCAGTGGCATTGATATCGCGGACTCCGGCGAAATCCGCATCCACGATACCGATATCACCCGGCTGGGCGACCGCCAGCTCACGCTCTTCCGCCGCGATCACATCGGCATCGTCTTTCAGTTCTTCAACCTGATCCCGACGCTGACTGTGGTGGAGAACGTGCTGCTGCCGGTGGAGCTGCGCGGTGGCGACAGCAAGGCCCACGCGCGCGGGCTGAAGCTGCTGGAGCGCGTCGGGCTGGCGCATCGCGCGCATGCCTACCCCGACAAGCTGAGCGGCGGCGAACAGCAGCGCGTGGCGATCGCCCGGGCGCTGATCACCGATCCGCCGGTGGTGCTGGCCGATGAACCGACCGGCAATCTGGATGAGGAGACGGGCGACCGCGTCCTCACCCTGCTGCTGGAGCTCACCCGAGGGGCGGGCAAGACGCTCATCATGGCCACGCACAACCCGGAAATCGTTCCTTTGGCTGATCGTGTGTGCCGCATTCACGAGGAGAAACTGCTCGTGACCCATGCGGACGCGGTGAAGGAGCTGACGACATGACCCCTCCCGACACGCTCGCACTCAAGCAGGTACTGTCTGAACTGCGCGATGTGAGCAAGGAAAAACGCCGCACAGCCGTGATGAAACTCGGCATGATGGGCGGCGACGAAGCCGTGCGTACGCTGATCACGCTGGTGCGCAATGATCACGAGGACCTGATCGTGCGCGGGCGTGCCGCGATGATGCTGGGCAAGCTGGGCGATGCGCGCGCGGTGGAAGCGCTGATCGATGCGCTGGGCGCGCCCGGCTTCCAGACGCGTGTGAACGCCGCCGAGTCGCTGGGGAAGCTGGGCGATGCGCGCGCCATCCCGGCGCTGCTGCGCGTCGTGCAGAACGAGAGCGACACCTTTCGCGATGCCGCGCTGGTGGCGCTGCGCCGCCTGGGCTGCGATCCGACCGATCAGCCCGAACGCAACACGGTGCCTTCAGCGTTCCGCGACGTCATCGAAGACCGCTGATCTCGCAGCGGCCGCATTCTGCATCCCGCCCCACCAGCCGCGTCCGCTGAGAACCGCCCGCGTTTTGTTTACGTCGTCTTCAGCCCGCGCTCACCCGGCCACGCTAGTGTATGGAGCAGGTGGAGCGTGCGCTGCCCGCCCCCCTGTGACCGGGTGACCCCCTTCGGAGCATGATGCACATTCCCGCCATCCCCCGCCTGTCCGCGCGCTACATCTCGCGCAGCCTGCTGCAGAGCGTGCTGTTCATCGTCGGCGTCGCGCTTGGCGTGGCCGTGGTCGTGGCGATTGATCTCGCCAATTCATCCGCCAGCCGCGCCTTCGCGCTCAGCACCGAGACGATCTCCGGGCGCGCCACGCACCAGATCGTGCCCGCCAGCCGCGATCTGCCATCGTCGCTCTACACCGCGCTGCGCGTCGATCTCGGCCTGCGCGAAGCCGCGCCGGTGATCGAGACGTTGGTGCGCTCGCCGCAGATGGGCGACCGGCCGCTGCGCCTGCTCGGCATCGATCCGTTCGCAGAGCCGCCCTTCCGCGACTACCTTTCGGCAGTGCAGGTGGCCGGCGAGCAGCAGACGGCCTTCGAGGCGCTCAATGCCTTCATCAGCACGCCCGGCGCGGCGCTCATCAGCGCTTCCGCGGCGCAGCGCTACGGCCTGCAGCCCGGCGATACCCTCACCGTACAGCCGGGCGGCCGCCCCGCCCAGCTCACCATCGCCGGCCTGCTGGTGACGGCGGATGATCTCAGCACCACTGCGCTGGACGATCTCATCCTGACGGATATCGCCACCGCCCAGGAGAGCACCGGCCGCCAGGGCTTCATCAGCCGCATCGACCTCATCCTGCCTGCGAACTACGACACCAGCCGCATCACCGCACTGCTGCCCGCGGGCGCAGTGCTCACCACACCGGCGGCGCGTTCGGGCGTCATCAGCCAAATGACCGACGCCTTCGAGCTCAATCTGCAGGCGCTCAGCCTGCTGGCGCTGGTGGTGGGCGTATTCCTGATCTACAACACGGTCACCTTCAGCGTCGTGCAGCGCCGGCCCGTGCTGGGCATCCTGCGCGCACTGGGTGCGACGCGCGGCCAGATCCTGCGCCTGATCCTCGGCGAGGCGTTCGTGCTGGGTGCGATCGGCACCGTGATCGGCCTCGGGCTGGGCATCATCTTCGGCAGGGCGAGCGTCGGGCTGATCGCGCAGACCATCAGCGATCTGTACTTCACCGTGAACGTGCGCGGCGTGACGCTCGACCCGGCCACGCTGCTCAAGGCGGCTGCGATCGGCATCGCCGCCAGCCTGGCCGCCGCCTTCATCCCCTCGCTCGACGCCACGCGCACACCGCCGGCCGGCTCACTGCGGCGCTCGCAGCTGGAAGAGCGCACACGCCGCCTGCTGCCGCTGGTGACGGCGGGCGCAGCGGTGCTGGTGGTGATGGGCGTGCTGCTGCTGCTTGTCCCCACCGACAGCCTGTTCATCTCGTTCGGCGGGCTGTTCTGCATCGTCGTCGGCGGGGCGCTGTTCACCCCGGCGGCGCTGCTGCTGCTGATGCAGGTGGCGCCCAGTCTGCTCAGCCGGCCGTTCAGCGTGCTCGGGCGCATGGCCCCGCGCGCGCTGGTGCGCTCGCTCAGCCGCACATCGATCGCCGTGGCCGCGCTGACGGTGGCGGTCAGCGTGATCGTCGGCGTCAGCGTGATGATCGCATCCTTCCGCGGCACGGTCACCGACTGGCTCAACACCACGCTCGGCGCCGATATCTACATCTCGCCGCCACAGCAGAACGCCGTGCGCGCGGAAGGCGATGTGGACGTCGCGCTGGCCGGCAGCATCGCGGCGCTGCCCGGCGTGGAGCGCGTGGTCACCGGGCGCAACGTCAGCATCCCTGCGCCGGCCTTTCCCGATCTGCCCCCCGTCAACCTGATCGTCGCCACCGGCGAGGTCACCAACGGCCAGCGCCAGTTCGCCTGGCTGGCGGATGGCATCACCCCGCGCGACTACTGGGATGCGCTTGACGACGGGACGGTGGTGATGGTCAGCGAGCCGTTCGCCTTCCGCCGTGGCATCACACAGCAGAACGCCGTGCTCACGCTGCTGACCGACCGCGGGCCAGTCGATTTCGTCGTGAAGGGCGTGTTCTACGACTACTCCAGCGATCAGGGCACGGTGTTCATGGCGGACTCGGTCTACCGCCAGTACTTCGACGATCCGTACATCTCCACGCTGGCGGTCTTCCTGCAGCCCGGCGCAGACACTGCCGCCGCCCTCGACGGTGTGCGCGGCCTGCTGATCGGCACCGATCTCAGCGCGCAGAGCAACCGCTCGCTGCGCGATGGCGCGCTGGTGGTGTTCGAGCGCACCTTCTCCATCACCCAGGCGCTGCGCCTGCTGGCGGTGGTGGTGGCGTTCATCGGCATTCTGAGCGCGCTCATGGCGCTGCAGATCGAGCAGACGCGCCAGTACGGGGCGATGCGCGCCATCGGCATGACAGGCCGGCAGTTGTGGACGTACACCCTGCTGCAGACCGGGCTGATGGGCATCACCGCGGGCCTGCTGGCGCTGCCGATCGGGCTGGCGCTGGCGGTGGTGCTCATCTACGTCATCAACGTGCGCTCGTTCGGCTGGACGATGCAGATCAGCCTGCAGCCGGATGAATTCCTGCTGGCGTTCGTCATCGCGGTGCTGGCGGCGCTGCTGGCCGGGCTGTATCCCGCCCGCCGGCTGACGCGCCTGGTCACGGCGGCGGCGCTGCGCGGCGAATGAACGCGCGGAATTTGTCAGATGAACATCTTGACAATTCCCCCGCTCATCGCATATTCTTTGCACAAGCACGCTGCCAGACAGGAATCCTCGTGATCGTGAAGTTCTGCTGTCCCGTTTGTTGTGAGTGTCTGTGTTGTCACCCAACACCGGGGACTGGCCGTGTCGTGCTGAACATCAGCTAGCAGCGGTCTCAGACGCTCCGGTTCCCGCCGGGGCGCATCTCTCTTCTGACGAGCCCATCTCTCTGCCCCGGCCAATTCTGACCGGGGCATTTGTTTTGCCGCAGATCAAGGAGAGAAGATGGACTCGTGTTGTAGCCGCATCGAGTGACACGCCCGCACCGGCGGGCCCGGTATTCGCTGCAATTTCGACCTGCTGACCGACAACGACTGATGATGAGGACTCTACCCATGAAACGTATTGCACTGCTGCTGGTGATCGTGCTGGCGCTGGCCGGCCTGGCGGGCGCCGCTGTCGCCCAGGATGCGCCGGAGCGCCTGGTGAGCGCCGACTGGCTGACGGAGAACCTGAGCAATCCGAACGTGCGTGTGATCGAGGTGAGCGTGGTGCCCGGCGTGTTTGAGCGCGGCCACATCCCCGGCGCGGTCAATTTCAACTGGCATACCGATCTGGTGGACCGCGTGCGCCGCGATATCGTCTCGCAGGCGGACTTTGAGACGCTGGCCCGCACCGCCGGCATCAGCGACGACACCACCGTCGTGCTCTACGGCGACAACAACAACTGGTTCGCCGCCTGGGGCGCGTGGATCTTCACGCTCTACGGCCATGACGATGTGCGCCTGCTGGATGGCGGCCGCGTGCTGTGGGAGGCGGAAGGCCGCGAACTGGCCATCGCCCCTGCCAGCCACGCCGAAGGCAGCTTCACCGCACAGCCGGCTGACGACTCGCTGCGCGCGCTGCTGCCCGAAGTGCTGAGCATCGTCGAGGGCGAGGCGGCGGGCAACCTGATCGACATTCGCTCGCCGAAGGAATACAACGGCGAGATCTTCGCGCCGGAGGGCGTGCAGGAGCTTTCAGTGCGCGCCGGCCACATCCCGGGCGCGATCAACGTGCCCTGGGGCCAGAACGTCACCGAGAACGGCACGTTCAAGAGCATCGACGAACTGCGCGCGCTGTATGCCGGCCTCGGCGTAGACGGCAGCCAGCCGATCGTCACCTACTGCCGGATCGGCGAGCGCGCCGCGCTCACCTGGTTCGTGCTCAATCAGCTGCTCGGCTACGATGTCGCGCTCTACGACGGCTCGTGGACGGAGTGGGGCAACAGCGTCGGCGTGCCGGTCGAGAATCCCGCTGGCACGATCTGGGGCAATACCTAGTTGGCCCCGGCAGCACTGGGAGGCGGCGCCGCGGCTGGCGCCGCCTCTCCCCACGGCGGGCGCGGCGGAGCGCTGCGCACTGTGCTGGCGCTGGCGCTGGCTGCCGGGCTGGTGATCGCGGCATTCGCCCTGCAGAACACGCCCGGGCGCGGCAGCACCGCCGCCTTCTCGCTGCTGATCGGCGCGGCGCTGGGCATCGTGTTCGAGCGCGGGCGCTTCTGCTTTTTCTGCATCCTGCGCGACTTCATCGAGCACAAAAACAGCACCGGGCTGTACGCCATCCTGGTGGCGCTGGCCGCCGGCGGGCTGGGCTATGCGCTGCTGTTCAGCGTGTTTCTGCCCAACCCGGCGGCAGGGCGGCTGCCCCCGCAGGCGCACATCGGCCCGGTGAGCTGGGTGCTGCTGGCGGCGGGCGTCGCGTTTGGCGTGGGCATGGCGCTCTCCGGCGCGTGCATCAGCGGGCATCTGTACCGGCTGGGCCAGGGCTACCTGCGCGCCCCGATCGCGCTGGCCGGCGCGCTGGCCGGCTTCGGCGCGGGCTTCCTGACGTGGAACACGCTCTACCTCGACACGCTCTCCACCGCGCCGGTCGCCTGGCTGCCTGCTTCGCTGGGCTATGGCGGCGCGCTGATCGTGCACCTGCTCGTGCTGGCCGGGCTGGCGCTGCTGCTGCTGCGCTTCCTGCCGCCGCTGGCCGACACGTCGGGCGGCCCGGTGACGCTGGCGCGCATCCGCCACACGCTGCTGGGCCGGCGCTGGAACCCGCTGGTGACTGGCGCGCTGGTCGGCGTGATCGGTGTGCTGGCGTATTTCCGCGTGGAACCGCTGGGCGTGACCGCACAGCTCGGCAGTGTGACGCGCACGGTGATGCACAACGCCGGCTGGCTGCCTGAGCGCCTGAACGGGCTGGATGGCTTCGCCGGGTGCGCCACCGTGGTCGCAGAGTTCATCAGCGACAACGGCCTGCTGATCGGCGGGCTGGTGGTCGGCTCGCTGCTGATCGCGCTGCTGGCCAACACCTTCAGCCTCAGCCGGCTGACGGTGCGCAACAGCCTGACGGCGCTGCTGGGCGGCGTGCTGATGGGCTGGGGCGCGATGGTGGCGCTCGGCTGCACGGTGGGCACGCTGCTCTCCGGCATCTCAGCCTTCGCGCTGTCGGGCTGGGTGTTCGGCGCGGCGGTGTTCGCCGGCGTGTGGCTGGGCATCCGCCTGCGCCTGCATCAGGGGTGAGGCGGCGCGGCCTCACCCCCGTGCGCGGCGGCTACTGCCCGTAGACGTTCTGATAGCGGTCGAACAGCCGGTCGATATCGCTCTGCGCGATCTCCAGCGGCACGCCCATCTGCAGTGCCGTCCACACGATCGCCGCGTTGTCCTCGGTCATGATCGCCGCCTTGACCGCCGCCTCAGCATCTGCGCCGGTGGCGAACACGCCGTGGCTCTGCAGGATGCACGATGGGCTGCGGCTGCCGTCAAGCGCCTCGATCACGCGCTGGCCGATCTCCTCGCCGCCGATCAGCGCGAAGCCTCCGCACGGGATCGGCCCGCCGAACTCATCCGCCATGGCAGTGGTCACGCACGGGATGGGACGCCCCAGCACAGCGAAGGCCGTGGCGTAGCGCGAATGCGTGTGCACGATGCCGCCCACGCCGGGCATGCCGCGATAGATCGCGCAGTGCGAGGCGGTGTCTGAGGACGGCTTGTAGTCGCCCTCCACCCGCCTGCCATGCACATCCACCACCACCATCGACTCCGGCGTAAGGTCCTCGAACTTCACCCCGCTCGGCTTGATCACCACCAGCCCGGTCTCGGCGTCGCGCGCGGAGATGTTGCCGCTGGTCCACGCCACCAGGTGATTGGCGGGCAGCAGAGCGTGCAGCGCGCACAGGTGTGCACGCAGGTCAGGAAGCAGCATGCGTCAGTCTCCCAGCAGTTCGCGGCGGCGGGCCTTCAGCCGCTTCATGACCGGGTTGGCGCCGCGCCCGAAATAGTCGTACAGCGTGCGGTAATCCTGATAGAGCGGCTCATACGCGGCCACATTGGCGGGGATGGGCTGCACGATCTCGTCCTTGAGCTTGCCCATCACCGCGGCGGCGGCGCGGATATCGGGGTACACGCCGGCGGCCACCGCCGCATGCATGGCCGAGCCGAGCGCCGGGGCCTGCGGCGAGCCGGACAGCCGCAGCGGCCTGCCGGTGACATCGGCGTAGATCTGGCGCAGCAGCGCGTTCTTCTCAGGCAGGCCGCCCGCGGCCACCAGCTCGCGGATGGCGACGCCGCGCTCCTCGAACGCCTCGATGATGATGCGCGTGCCGTAGGCCGTCGCCTCGATCAGCGCGCGGTAGATGTCCGGCGCGCGCGTCGCCAGCGTCAGCCCGACGATCAGCCCGCTCAGGTTGGCATCGACCAGCGTCGAGCGGTTGCCGTTGTTCCAGTCCAGCGCCAGCAGGCCATGCTCGCCCGGCTGCTGCTGGCTGGCCTCGTGCTCGAGATAGGCATGCAGATCCATCCCCGCCGCCTTTGCCGCATCGCGGTACTCCTGCGGCACGGCATGGTTGACGAACCAGGCGAAGATATCGCCCACGCCGCTCTGCCCCGCCTCATATCCGTACAGGCCGGGGATGATGCCGCCATCCACCACGCCGCACATGCCCTCGACAGTCTGCAGACCGTCGCCGTTGACCATGTGGCAGGTGGACGTGCCCATGATCATCACCATCACGCCGGTCCCTGTCGCCTTGACAGCCGGCGGCGTGACATGCGCGTCGACGTTGGCGACGGCCACCGCGATGCCGGGCCGCAGCCCGGTGCTGGCGGCGAAGGCCTCGGTCAGCCCGCCGGCACGCCCGCCCAGCGGCGAAAACGTGCGCAGCATCTTCTGATCGACGACGTCAGCGAACTCCGGGTGCAGCGCTGCGAAGTACTCGCGCGGCGGGTAGTCACCATCCTGCACCATCGCCTTGTAGCCAGCGGTGCCGGCGCAGCGCGTCTCCACGCCCGTCAGCCGCCAGATCACCCAGTCCGAGGCCTCCAGCAGCCGGTCCGCCGCGCGATAGACGTCCGGCGCCTCATCGAGGATCTGCAGCGCCTTGCTGAAAAACCACTCTGAAGAGATCTTGCCGCCGTAGCGATCCAGCCACGCCTGCCCCATGGCGCGCGCGGTGGCGTTGATGCGGTCGGCCTGCGGCTGGCTGGCGTGATGCTTCCACAGCTTCACCCACGCGTGCGGGTTGTCGCGCCAGGCATCCAGCGCCATCAGCGGCGTGCCATCTGCCAGCGTGGGCATCATCGTGCAGGCCGTGAAGTCGATCGCCAGCCCGACGACCTCGGCGGGGCTGACGCCGCTCTGGCGCAGCACCTCGGGCACGGTGACGGTGATCACTTCCAGGTAGTCCAGCGGGTTCTGCAGCGCCCATTCCGGGGGCAGGCGCCGCCCGCTGCCCGGCAGCGCGTGATCGATCACGCCGTGGGGGTAGGCGTGCACCGCCGTGGCGATTTCACGGCCATCGCGCGCATCCACCAGCAGCGCGCGGCCAGACTCAGTTCCGAAGTCAATGCCGATCGTGTACATACACCGCCTCTGTGTCACCGACCTGTCTGCAAGATGGGCGAATCGTGACTCGTTTTCGCCCATCTCGCAACCTGTCAGCGGGGCGCGGCCTCAGCGCACAGGGGGCAGCACGTACGTCGTCAGCGCGCGCATGTACTGCGCCCGCTCGAACGCGCTCGGGTCCTCCGCGTGCATCTGGCTCACGCTGCCCCGAAGCTGATCGACCGACTCGTACTCACGCTCGCGCATCCACCCCGTCATCTCGTCCAGCACCGTGCGGAGGTGTCCCGGCCCGTGGCGCAGCAGCGCCGAGGTCATCATCACCACCGTCGCCCCGCACAGCAGCAGCTTGAGCGCATCCGCGCCGGTGTGCGCGCCGCTGGAAGCTGCCATGTCCGCGCGCAGCCGGCCATACAGGATGCCGATCCACGTCAACGGCAGGCGCAGGTCCTGCGGCGTGCTCAGCAGCACGTTGGGCCGCACTTCCAGCGTCTCCAGGTCGATATCCGGCTGGTAGAAGCGGTTGAACAGCACCAGCCCGTCCGTGCCCAGCTCATCCAGCCGGCGCGCCATGGCCGCCATGTTGCTGAAGTACGGGCTGAGCTTGATGGCGACCGGAATGCTGACCGCCGCCTTCACCGCCGTCAGGATTTCGCCGTAGGTGTCCTCCACCTGCGCGCCGCTCAGCGCCGGGTCGGTCGGGATGTAGTACACGTTCAGCTCCAGCGCATCCGCGCCGGCCTCCTGCATACGCCGGGCATAGCGCGTCCACCCGCCGACGGTCGCGCCGTTCAGGCTGGCGATGATCGGGATGCTGACGGCGGCCTTCGCCCGGCGGATCAGATCGAGATAGGCATCCGGCCCGACGTGATACTGCATCGGCTGCGGCACATAGCTGATCGCCTCGGCGAAGCTTTCCGCGCCGTAGCTGATGTAGTGATCGACCGCCTCGCGCTCGCGGCGGATCTGCTCCTCATACAGCGAGAACAGCACAACCGCCCCCGCGCCGGCCTCCTCGGCCCGGCGGATGTTGTCGACATTCTCCCACAGCGGGGATGCCGATGCGACCAGCGGAGAACGCAGCGACAGGCCGAGATAGGATGTGTTGAGCTTCATGATGTCGTCTGCCTCCTACGAATGCGCCGGCGGCGGCGCTGCATCAGCCTGCGGGCCAAACGGACGGGTGGCGAGATAATGCAGCATGGCGTACCGCTCGTTCACCTCAAGCTGCGCTTCGGCCATCAGCCGGCGCGCCGCTTCCGGATCGCTCAGTTCCAGCATGCGGAAGCGGTTTTCGCCACGCATGTACTCGGCCACCGGCAGCTTCGGCGCGCGCGAGTCGAGCTGCAGCGGGTTTTCGCCCTGCTCGGCGCGCTGCGGATTGTAGCGGTACAGCATCCATTCGCCGCTGTCGACAGCGGCCTTCTGCTCGCGCATGCCCCTGGCCATGTCGATGCCCCACGCGATGCAGTGGCTGTAGGCGATGATCAGCGCCGGCCCCGGATAGGCTTCCGCCTCCAGGAACGTGCGCAGCGTGTGCTCGTCGCGCGCGCCCAGCGCCACGCGGCCAACATAGATGTTGCCGTAAGTCATGGCGATCAGGCCGAGGTCCTTCTTGCCGGCGCGTTTGCCGCCGGTGGCGAACTTGGCGACCGCGCCGCGCGGCGTGGACTTGGACATCTGTCCGCCGGTGTTGGAGTACACCTCGGTGTCGAGCACCACCACCTTGACGGGATGACCACTGGCCAGCACATGATCCAGCCCGCCGAAGCCGATGTCGTACGCCCAGCCGTCCCCGCCGACGATCCACACATTCTTCTTCACCAGCGCATCGGCCACCGCCAGCAGGCGGGCCGCTTCGGGCCGGGCGCTGCCCTGCAGGCGCTCGCGCAGCGCAGCCACGCGCAGGCGCTGGTCGTAGATCTCGCTCTCGCTGGTCTGCACCGCGTCGAGGATCGCCCCGGCCAGTTCCGCGCCCACCTCGCCGCTCAGCTCGCGCAACAGCGTGCTGGCCAGCGCGATCTGGTGATCGAGCGCCAGGCGCATGCCCAGCCCAAATTCGGCGTTGTCCTCGAACAGCGAGTTGGCCCAGGCCGGGCCGCGCCCCTCGCGATTCTTCGCCCACGGCGTGGTCGGCAGGTTGCCGCCGTAGATCGACGAGCAGCCGGTGGCGTTGGCGATCAGGCTGCGATCGCCGAACAGCTGCGAGATCAGCTTGAGATAGGGCGTCTCGCCGCAGCCCGCGCAGGCGCCGGAGAACTCGAACAGCGGCTGCTGGATCTGCTGCTGGCGGATATCGCTCACCTTGATCACGCGCCGGTCCGCTTCGGGCAGCGCCTCGAAGAACTGCCAGTTGGCGCTCTCCTGTGCCTTGACCGGCTCCTGCGGCGTCATGTTGATCGCCTTGCGATTGGCCATCGACTTGTTCTTCGCCGGGCACACATCCACGCAGATGCCACAGCCGGTGCAGTCCAGCGGCGAGGTCTGCAGGATGTACTGCATGCCCTCCCACACCGCGTCTTTGGCAGCGGTAGCGCGGAAGCCCTCCGGTGCGCCGGCCAGCGCCGCCGGCTCTGCCACCTTGATGCGGATGACGGCATGCGGGCACACCATCGCGCATTTGCCGCACTGAATGCACACGTTCGGGTCCCAGATCGGGATCTCCTCGGCCAGATCGCGCTTCTCGTACTGCGCTGTGCCGGTGGGATACACGCCATCGGCGGGCAGCGCGGAGACGGGCAGCGCATCGCCCCTGCGCGCGATCATCTCGCCCAGCACGTCGCGCACGAAGGCGGGCGCGCCGGCAGCGACCACGGGCAGCAGGCCGCGTTCGGAGGTGACGACGGCGGGCACCTCGACGCGCTGCAGGTGCGCCAGCGTGTAGTCGACGGCGCGCAGATTCATCTCGACGATTTCCTCGCCCTTGCGGCTGTACGACTTGACGATCGAGCGCTTGATCGCCTCGATCGCCTCGTCCTGCGGCAGCACATGCGCGATGGCGAAGAAGCACACCTGCATCACCGTGTTGATGCGCCCGCGCAGCCCGGCATCGGCGGCCACCTTCGTGCCGTCGATCACGTAGAACTGCAGGCGCTTGTCCACGATGTGCTGCTGCACGATGCGCGGCAGATGCGCCCACACCTCGTCTGCCGGATAGCGCGTGTTGAGCAGGAACACCCCGCCCTCCACCGCATCCGCCAGCAGATCGTAGCGGTCGAGGAAGCCGTCGAAATGGCAGGCGATGAAATCTGCCCGCGTGATCAGATAGTTGGAGCGGATCGGCTGCGGGCCGAAGCGCAGGTGCGAGATGGTCATCGAGCCGGACTTCTTGGAGTCGTAGACGAAGTAGCCCTGCGCGAACAACGGCGTGTCCTCGCCGATGATCTTGATCGAGTTCTTGTTGGCGCCCACCGTGCCGTCAGAGCCCAGGCCGTAGAACATCGCCTGCACCACACCCGGCTGCTGCACCCCCCAGGCGGGATCGACGCCCAGGCTGGTGTGGCCGACGTCGTCGGTGATGCCGACAGTGAAGTGATTGCGCGGGGCCGGCGCGGCCAGATTGTCGAACACCGCCCGGACCATCGCCGGGGTGAAGTCCTTGGAGGCCAGGCCATAGCGCCCGCCCACCACCCGCGGCAGGAGCTCGCCCGGCCACGCCTCGGACAGCGCGGTGACGACATCCTGATAGAGCGGCTCGCCCGCCGCGCCCGGCTCCTTGGCGCGATCGAGCACGGCGATGCGGCGCACGCTGGCGGGCAGCGCAGCGGCCAGGTGTTCGGCGCTGAACGGGCGGAACAGGCGCACCTTCAGCACGCCCACCTTCTCGCCAGCGGCCACCAGCGCGTCGACAGTCTCGTGCGCCGCCTCGCAGCCAGAGCCCATCATCACGATCACGCGCTCGGCATCCGGCGCGCCGTGATACTCGTACAGCCGGTACTGCCGGCCGGTGCGCTCCGCCAGCCGGTCGAACATCGCCTGCACGATCCCGGGGCAGGCGGCGTAGTACGGGTTGACCGTCTCGCGGGCCTGGAAGTACACGTCCGGGTTCTGCGCCGTGCCGCGCAGCGACGGATGATCGGGCGTGAGGCCGCGCGCGCGAAACTCGAGGATGCGCGCCTCGCTCATCAGCGCCCGCAGGTCGTCGTCTTCCAGCAGCGCGATCTTGCTGACCTCGTGCGAGGTGCGGAAGCCGTCGAAGAAATGCACGAAGGGCACACGCGCCTCCAGCGTGCTGGCATGCGCGATCAGCGCGAAGTCGTGCGCCTCCTGCACCGAGGCCGACGACAGCATCGCCCAGCCGGTGGAGCGCGCCGCCATCACATCACTGTGATCGCCGAAGATCGACAGCCCCTGCGCCGCCAGCGCGCGCGCCGCGATGTGAAAGACCGCCGGCGTCAGCTCTCCGGCGATCTTGTACATGTTGGGGATCATCAGCAGCAGGCCCTGCGAGGCGGTGAAGGTGGTCGCCAGCGCGCCCCCCTGCAGCGCGCCGTGAATGGCCCCGGCTGCGCCGCCCTCGCTCTGCATCTCGACGATCTGCGGCGTGACGCCCCACAGATTGGTCCTGCCCTGCGCGCCCCACTCATCCGCCCACTCGCCCATCCCGGAGGACGGCGTGATCGGATAGATCGCGATGACTTCGCTCAGGCGGTAGGCGATGCGCGCAACCGCCTCATTGCCGTCTGTTGTGATGCGCGTCTGGGTTGACATTTCGCTTCCTCATCCGGCTAGTTCAACGCTGCGCGACGAAGGTTCTCATCGTGTTCTCATTATACTCCCCGGTCAGATTGGGGTGACAGAGAGATCGTAATGAAGCGCACAAATCGCGGGTTTTCCCTGACACACGGCCCTCACGCTGACAGGAAGTTCCCCACATGATGCCCCCTCCATTCACCTTCGCGATCGGCGGCATACGCGCGGCAGTCGTGCTGGACGGCGCCTTCGAGCAGGGCGCGGACGGGCTGGCGCGGCGCTTTCCGGCAGTGGGAGAGGCGGCGCTGCGCACGGCCTATGATGCCGCCGGGCTGGCGCTGGACGAGGCGGCCAGCAGCTTCAACGTGCTGGCGCTGCGCATCGGCGCGGATGTCGTGCTGATCGACACGGGCGAAGGCGGCCGGCCCAAAGGCGGCGGGCTGCGCGCCGGGCTGGCCGCGCTCGGCATCGCCCCGCAGGACGTCACCCGCGTCATCCTCACGCACACGCATGGCGATCATGTGCTCGGCCTGCTCACGCCGGAGGGCGCGCTGGCGTTCCCCAATGCGCGCTGCGCGATCAGCGCGCCGGAGATGGCATGGTGGCAGGCGCGGCTGGTCAGCGGGCCGCCGGAACAGCGCGTGCTGCTGGCGCTGCTTCAGGCGCGCGGACTGGAGGTTGTCGCCATGGATGCGCCGCTGGGCCTGGGCCTGCGCGCACTGCCGCTGCCCGGCCACACGCCCGGCCAGATCGGCGTGCTGATCGAGGCGGGTGGGCAGCGCGTGCTGCATGCCGCAGACGCGCTGCACAGCCCAGCGCAGTTCGCGCATCCGGAATGGTCGCCCACCTACGACGCAGACGGCGCAGCGGCGGCGCACACCCGGCGGGCGCTGCTGGCCCGCGCAGCGGACGAGCATCTGCCGCTGCTGTTCTATCACCTCGGCTTCCCGGGGCTGGGGCAGGTGGAGCGTGCAGGCGCGGCCTTCGCATGGCGGGCGCATGCGGGCTGAGCACCCCGCGCACGTCCGAACTCGACAAAGTGCGCGCGCTGCGCCACAATTAACAATTGTGGGGAAATTGCAGCCTCGCGGTGCAATCGCAATATTGCGAATTCTTGCTGATCTACGACATCTTTTTGGTTGTGCTGGCCGTCAACGACGCTTTCGCCGCTGGCGTGGATCAGAGAGGTGAGCGATATGCACCGTCTATGCGTCATCGAAGGCGACGGCATCGGCCGTGAAGTGGTCCCGGCCGCCGTGCGCGTGCTGCAGGCTGTGCTCCCTGAAGTCGAGCTGGTCTACGCCGAAGCTGGCATGGACACCTTCCGCGCGCGTGGCACGCCGCTGCCCGAAGACACGCTGGCGGCAGCGCGCTTCTGCGGCGCAGTGTTGTTCGGCGCGGCAGCCTCTCCATCGTATCCCGTCGAAGGCTACTTCGTGCCCGGCGTTCGGCTGCGCCGCGAGCTGCAGACGTATGCCAACCTGCGGCCAGTGCGCTATCTGCCGGTGCCCACCGCCCGCCCGGATGTCGACCTGCTGGTGGTGCGCGAGAACACCGAAGATCTGTACGTTCAGCGGGAATACACCGAGGACGCCGGCACAAAAGGCGTGTCGGAGAAGGTGATCACGCGCGCGGCCACCGAGCGCGTCGCCCGGCGCACCTACGCGCTGGCGCGGGCACAGGGCCGCGAGAAGGTGACCATCGTACACAAGGCCAGCGTGCTGATGCAGAGCGACGGGCTGTTCCGCCGCGTGGCGCTGGAAGTGGCCGAGGGCTTCCCTGATATCACCACGGACGAGCTACTGGTGGATACCGCCGCCTACTGGATGGTCAAGGATCCGCTGCGCTTCGATGTGCTGCTCACGCCGAATCTGTACGGCGACATCCTGTCGGACATGGCGGCGGCCTGGAGCGGCGGGCTGGGGCTGGCCCCCTCGCTCAACATCGGCGATGATGTGGCGATCGCCGAGCCGGTGCACGGCTGCGCCCCGGATATCGCCGGGCGCGATATCGCCAACCCCACCGCCAGCATCCTGAGCGTGGCGCTGCTGCTGCGCCTGCACTGGGGCCTGACCACTGCCGCCGAGCGCATCGAGACCGCAGTGCGCTCCGTACTGCAGAGCGGCGCACACACCGCCGACATCACACCGGATCACGCGATCGGCTGCGCGGCCTTTACGAATCGCATCCTCGAAATCATGTAAAATGAAGAAAGTTGACAAGCGCAATAGGAATAAGGTACTTTTATGCACCGCATTCCTGCGCTCGGATCATCTGGTCTCTGCTGACGTGAATACAGACTGTCAATCGATGAGCAACGTGCTGGTCGCTGATGATGATGCAGGATCGCTGCAGCTCATGCGCCACATCCTGGAACGCGCCAGACACCAGGTCTTCCTGGCCCGGGATGCGGAGACCGCGCTGGGCATGGCGCGCAGTATTGCGTTTGACTGCATCATCCTCGATGACAACATGCCGAGGCATACTGGCGCACAGCTGTGCCGCGCGGTGCGCGAACAGTCGGCCAATCCGAACGCGCCGGTGCTGCTGATCAGCGCAGGCCTACGCATCAACGATCCTGCCTACGTCGCCTCCAGCGGCGCGACTGCCGTCATCCGCAAGCCGTGCCTGCCCGCCGACGTGGTGCGCATCATCACGCGCGCGCTCAGCGCCCCCTGCCAACAGGCCCGCTGACCACATCGGAAAAACAAACGGGGCGGCTGCCTGTGCAACCGCCCCGTTTTGCTGCTCAGTGCAGACTGCGCGGGCTTCAGCCGCCCATCTGCCCCATCATGCCGCCCATGATGCCGCTGATGGCCTCGGCGAAGCTGGTGTATTCCGCCGGCGCTTCCACCGACTGGCCCGCAGCGTCGCTCAGCGAGACGCCCAGCGTCAGGCTGATCGAGCCCGGCTTGCCGCCCGCGGTCGTCGGCGGCAGGTTGATCTGGATGGTGATGTCCGTATTATTCACGGCCTGCATCTCCGCGTCGACGTACTGATCGATCTGCAGATACGAGCCAGCCAGCCCACTCACCAGCATTTCCATGTCCGCCGCGCTCATCTCCGCGCCGTTGGCGGAGGTGGCGCTGCCCAGCGCCTGCTGAACGCTCTGGTCCTGCAGCAGCGCGCCGATATCGACGTAGGTCTGGAAGTGCGCCAGGCCTTCGTTATCCTCCAGACGGCTGATGGTGACGAAGGTGGTCGGATCCATCGTGCCGATCGCCATCATCGCTTCCATCGCGCCCGGCTGCGCCATCAGGCCGGAGAGGTCGCCGCTGGCCGCGCCTTCCGCCGCGCCGTCCAGCCCGGGGGCCATGCCACCCGCCAGCGAGCCAAAAATCTGCAGCAGCTCGTCAAGCGTGCCGCCGTACCAGCCCATGCCTTCCACGCCGAGGAACAGGCTGTCGCCCACCACGCGCATGTTGAGCGGCGCGGGGGAGGTGCTGCCGGCGCCCATGCTGACCGTGCCGGTGTTGTCCATCGAGAAGCCGTTCGGCCCCACCAGGCCAGAGCCGGTGACATCCCAGCCGATTTCGCTGCCATCGGCACTGATCGCCAGCGTGGAGGTGTACGCATAGGCAAGCTGACCTTCGCCGGGGTTCTGGGCCGCCTCGAACAGCGCCCAGTCCGAGTCGCTCATCCCATACGGGTTGGAGTCCTGGGCCGCCGCGGGCAGGGCAATGACAGCGACCGCCAGCAGGCACAGCAGAACCAGCCAACGCATTGTTTTCATGGATCCATCTCCTCAATCGAATCTGCTCTCGAACTCAGTCTAAGGCCGGTTGTCACGCTTTGTCAAAGGCGAGAGAGATAAACAATTGGTAAAGAAACTGCGAAAAAGCCCTTCTGCCGCCCGGCGCCGCCCCGGATCGCGCTGCTGCAGGCACAGGGCAATCGTCTTTGCAGGGCACGCGCTTTGCTGTTATGCTGGCGTCATGCGTGGGGGCGCATCGGTGATGAAGCCTGTGGAGGGATGATGAACAGCATGCGCAACCGACCGGCGTCCGCTGTGCTCGCGCTGGCCACCAGCCTGGTGCTGGCCGCCTGCGGGCCCCAGGCCGCGTCCGAACCGCTGCCAGCCACCGCCACGCTCGCCCCGATCGTCAGCCTGACGCCGCGCTTCACCGCGACGCCCATCCCCTCGCGCACGCCGCTGCCTTCGCCCACGCTCACGCCGTCGCAGACGTACACCACCGCGCCGCCCACCAGCACCTTCACCGCTTCGCCCACGCCGCCGGTGCTGGGCAGCGTGTTCTCCGTCAATGATGTCAACCTGCGCGAAGGCCCCGGCGTCACCTTCCCGCTCATCACCGCGCTGCGCCCCGGCACCGGCTTCACCGTGCTGGCGACGGACACCGCCGGCGCGTGGTACAACATCCGCATGCAGGATGGCGGCGAAGGCTGGATCTCGGCCACGCTCGTCCGCCTGCAGCCCAGCGAGACGCCGCTGCCCAGCACCACACCAACGCCCGATCTCACCCAGATGGCGCTCGGCACGCCGCTGCCCACCTCGGTGCTGGGCGGCCTGCCCGTCACGCCTACGCCGCCGCGCGCCATCGCCACGCAGATCCTGCCCACGCAGACCGGCCCGCGCCCGCCCGATATGCAATCCATCGACCAGACCGCGACGGCGCTGGCGCAGGAGGCGGGCAGCCTGCTGCAGATCACGCCGATCACCGGCTCGGTCACGCCCTCCGGCCCGGTGGGCGGCCCCACGGGCGGCCCGCTGCCCAGCGGCTCGGCCACCCCGCAAACCCCGCTCGGCAACGCGCAGCAGGGCGAGGGCGTCGACATCGTCGCCTACTGCGATGACCCGACGGTGGGCCGGCCCGCCCCGCGCGATATCGCTGCGGGCAGCACCGCGGATGTCTACTGGTGGTGGTACGCCGATACACAGGCGCATCTGGCCGATCACGTCGCCGCCGCCGTCTACGATGTGCGCCTGGACGGCGTGCGCCTGGAGGTCAGCCTGATGCCCGTGCCGCGCCAGGAGGCGAACGGCAACTGGTATCAGTACTACGTCGCGCGCACCCGCCCGCTCAGCGCCGGCGAGCACCGCATCGACTACTCGCTGACGTGGCGCCGCGCGATCTTCGACGGCTACGCCAACTACGGGCCGGGGACCAGCATCGTCAGCAACAGCGGAAGCTGCACCTTCAGCGTGCGCTAGCCGCGCCACACGCAGCAAAAGGGGCGCAGCCCGGATGTGGCGCTGCGCCCCTGTCTGTTCTCCGCCCGCCCGCTGCCGGTCAGCCGAATTCGCCGCCGATGTAGCGCGCGGTCTCCTCGTGGTTCGGCTTCTCAAACAACTGCGTCGTGGGCCCGTACTCCACCAGCACACCCCAGCGGTTGTCCTTGCCATCGGGGAGTTGTTCCTTGCGAATACTGTAGAAGGCGGTCATATCGGCCACGCGCTGCGCCTGCTCGCTGGTGCACTGCTCCAGCACGGCCGCGAACTCGTCGCCGCCCAGGCGCGCCAGCGTGTCGCGGGAGCGCACGACGCTCCCGATGAGCTGGGCCACCTGCTTGAGCAGCAGC
>CAZZJW010000046.1:0-7315 GCA_964654755.1 uncultured Pleurocapsa sp.
GCGCAGGCCGCGCGCACGAAGCGCATGGACGAGCGTGATCAGCACGCGCGCGCCGCTGGCCCCCAGCGGGTGGCCCAGCGCGATCGCGCCGCCGTTTACGTTCAGCTTTTCCATCGGCAGCGTATGACCCTCACGCGCGAGTCCCTTGACATCCGCCAGCACCTGCGCGGCAAACGCTTCGTTGATCTCCACCAGGTCGACGTCATCCATCGTCCAGCCTGCGCGTGCCAGCGCCAAGGGAATCGCCTTGACAGGCGCGTAGAAGATCCACGCCGGCGCCATCGCCGCGACGGCAAATGACACCACACGAGCCAGCGGTGCGTGTCCGTGCGCTTCAGCATAAGCACGGCTGCCGACCAGCAGTGCGGCTGCCCCGTCATTCATGCCGGGCGCATTGCCCGCTGTCACGCGCCCGCCCGCGCGGAACGCAGCAGGCAGCTTCGCCAGCGCCTCCAGCGAGGTATCCGGGCGGATCGGCTCGTCCGCCGTGATGCGCGTCTCTCCCTTCTTGCCAGCGATCACCACTGGCGCGATCTCACCCACGAACGCACCAGCCTCGCTGGCCGCATGCGCATTCTGGTGACTGCGCAGCGCAAACGCATCCATCGCATCCCGGCTAATCTCCAGCTCGTCGGCGATGAACTCCGCGGCGCTGCCCATCCCCCAGTCGCAGAATGTGCACCACAGGCCATCCACCTGCAGCGAGTCGCGCAGCTGCACATGCCCGAACTTGTTGCCCTGCCGATGCGTCTCATCCAGATAGGGCGCACGGCTCATGCTCTCACTGCCACCCGCCAGGTACAGCGCGCCATCGCCGCTGCGGATGGCGTTGGCCGCCAGCATCACCGCTTTCAGGCCGCTGCCGCACACCTTGTTGACGGTGAAGCCACCCACCGACTCCGGGATGCCGGCACCCAGGCTCACCTGCCGCGGCAACGCCTGGCCCGTCCCGGCGCTGATCACGTTGCCGAGGATCACTTCGCTGATATCAGCGGTGTTCACCCCGCTGCGCTCCACTGCCGCGCGCGCGGCGACTGCACCCAGTTCCGCCGCACTGAGTGCAGAAAGCGCGCCGAGAAAACGCCCGGTCGGCGTGCGCGCCGCGCCCAGGATGACGATATCGCCTGCATGTTTTTCGCTCATTCGTGGCCTCTCTGTTCAGTCTGGGTCCGCGGCCAGCGGCCAGCCAGTTCGCGCTGCGTATTCTGCAGCGTGTCAGCAATCACGCGGGTGTCGCTGACCACGGTCATGAAGTTGGCGTCCCCCGCCCAGCGCGGAACGACGTGCAGATGATAATGCGCGGCGATGCCCGCGCCCGCCGCCGCGCCGATGTTCGCGCCAACATTGAAAGCCGCCGGTCGATACACCTCGCGCAGCACCGCCATCGCCCGGTTGGCCGTCAGCATCAGGTCGAGCAGCGCCGGCTCGGCCAGCGCCTCCTGCGAGCCAACGTGCTCGTACGGCACCACCATCACGTGGCCGTTGTTGTACGGGAACTTGTTCAGGATGACGTACACATGTTCCGACCGCGCCACGATCAGCGCATCAGCGTCTTCACCCGCCGGGGCGCTGCAGAAGATGCAGCCGCGCTCCGCAGGAGGCTCTCCGCGCAGATACGCCATCCGCCAGGGCGTGTACAGATGATCCATCGCTTCCGTTCGCTTCGCATCGTCCGATCCGGCAGCAGGGATTATACGGATCGCGGTGGACGAATACAATCAGCCGACAGCGGTGTACAATCAGGACAAGCGAGGCAGGCACAGGGGAGGAACACCATGGATCTGCTTCATCATCAGCTCGCGCCCGTCCGCGAGGCGCGATCGCTCCGCTATTTCGATCAGGCTGGCAGCACCAATGATCTGGCGCTGGCATGGATCCGCGAAGGCGCGCCAGCCGGCGCCGTCGTGCTGACCGACACGCAGACCAGCGGGCATGGCCGGCTTGGCCGCGAGTGGTTCGCCCCGGCAGGGACCGCCCTGCTGTTCTCGTACATCCTCTACCTTCCGGCTGCGCTGGCCGCGCAATCCACCATGCTGGGCGCGCTGGTCGTCGCAGAACTGTGCCAGTCGCTGGGGGCGCAGGAAATCGGCATCAAGTATCCCAACGACGTGATGATCGGCGCGCGCAAGGTGTGCGGCGTGCTGCCGGAGGCGCTGGCGCTGCCAGAGCGCATGGGCATCGCGCTGGGGATCGGCCTGAACGTGCGCGTCAACTTCGACGGCACGCCGCTGGCAGACACCGCCATCAGCCTGGAGCATGTGCTGGGCCGTCCGCTCGTTCGCGCCGAGCTGCTGGAGGCGCTCACCCACCAGCTCGATCACTGGCGCGAGCATATCCCGGAGGGCGCCGTGTATCGGGCATGGCACAGCCGCCTCAACATGCTTGGGCAGACCGTGAGCATCGATACGGGCGCTGAACGGCTGCAGGGCGTGGCGGAGAGCGTGCGCGAAGACGGCGCGCTGCTGCTGCGGCTGCCCACCGGCGAAGTTCGCACGGTCACCGCCGGCGATCTGGTCGTGATGCGAGCCGGCTGATGGGGATACGGGTCGACTGGGAAGTGGAGGCCGAGCGCGAGCGCGTGCCCGTGCTCGGCGAAGATCCGCAGGCGGCACGCAGGCGCAGGCAGCTTCGGCTGCGCCTGCTGCTGCTCATCCTGCTGCTGCTGGCGCTGATGGCCGCCGTCGCCACGGGCGTGCTGCTGCGGCTGCGCTATGTGGACTGGCAGCGTGAGGAGGCCCTGCGCGACACCATCGCCAGCGAGGTGACCGCGCTGCGCATGGGCGATCGTGCGCTGTTCCTGTCGCTGCAGCGCAGCGCCACCGCCGACTGGACCACGCGCCAGGAGAGCGAATTCGAGCGTTACCAGCAGATCAAGCAGTCTCAGGAAATCGATCTGACCGGCGTCGTGCTCGATCTGGCGCTGGAAGATCAGCGCGCGCGGGTGTTGGTCGAAGAGGTCATCGACGGCGTGCGCTACGGGCGGCCGTGGTTCTACTGGCGCTACGAGGATGGCTGGCATCACGTCCCGCCTGACTACACGTTCTGGGGAGAGACGCGTACCGCCACCAACGGCAGTGTGCGCGTGCGCTATGGCGCGCTGGACGAGCCTGCCGCGCAGGCCGCTGCCGGGCTGGCGGGTCGCTGGCTGCATCGCGGCTGCGCAGCGCTGGGCTGCACGCCACCACCGCTCACCCTGCACATCACGCCGGGCGACGGCGTGACCACGGGCTGGAGCGCAAGCGAAGCGGATGTCCTCATCCTGCCTTCACCGCTCGTCCGCGGAGGCGGCCTCGATGCGCCATTCGACTCTGCCTCGCAGCTGGAGGCCGCCAACTTCATCGCGCGCTGGCTGATCGACCGGACCACGCCCGGGGGACTGCCACCGGAAAGCGAAGCAGAGTTCCTGCGCCGTGCCAGCGTGAACTGGATGGTCGGCCTGTTTCTCGATGTCGGCGGCGCATCCCCGCTGCTGGAGAGTTTCGCCAGCGCCTATGGCGAACCTGCGCTGGCCGCCGTGCTGGCCGGGCTGAACCCGGGAAGCACGGTCGATGCACTGGCCGCCGCGGCTGGCGTGTCCGCAGCGCCGGCGCTGCGCGTGGACTGGAGCGATTACCTGACGTGGCGGCTGAACAGCGCGGGCAGCAGCGGCCAGGTCGTACAGGCCGAGCAGACTGCTGATGGGGCGGGCAACCCGCTGCTGAGCGCGCGCGTGCAGGACGCGGGCGGCGCACTCTACACCGCGACGTTCGCCTGGATCAACGGCCGCTGGGAGCGCACCGCCTGAGCCGCAGCGCTTGCGCCGTGCCGCGGGCAGCGCCTATAATCCACGTTAGGGTCACTTTGAAGGCGAGGATGAAGCGATGCTGGACGATCTGCGCAGGAGCACAGAAACCGCCAACGAGGAGCCGGAACTGCTCGACTCGAACTTCTCGCTGCCCGCGGACATCGGGCCGGAGCGGCGCATTCTCGGCATGACCGCGGTCGAGCGCATGTTCCTGGCCGCGTTCCTGTTCCTCAACGTGCTGGTCATCGGCCTGGCGCTGCTGCTGGCCACTGGCCGCGTGGTGTTCTAGCGCGGCGTTTCCGGCGCATCTGCCTCTTCCGGCGCGCCCATCCACTGCATCGGCTGCCCGCTGCCGCCGCGCCGGTGCATGATGATCTGCGCCAGGATCGATACCGCGATCTCCTTCGGCGTCTCCGCCTGCAGTTCCAGCCCGATCGGCGCGATCACCCGGCTGAGCTGCGAGGGGCGCAGTCCGTATTCGGCCTCCAGCGCTTTGACCGTCAGTGCCCAGCGCCGGCGGCTTCCGATCAGGCCGATGTAGGCGGCGTCTGTCTGCAGCAGCGCCGGGATCAGCCCGATATCCACCGGCAGGCCGCGCGTGACCGCCGCGACATACGTATGCGCGTCGATGCGCATGTGCGCGGCCACGTCAGAAGGCTTGCACACCACATACTGATCCATGCCGGGCACGGCTTCCGGCGTACACATCTCGGCGCGGTCATCGCACACCACCACGCGGAAATCGGCCCATTTCGCCAGCTCGGCCAGCGCCTTGCCCACATGTCCCATCCCGATCACAACGAGCTGCGGCGCCACCGTCAGCGGTTCGACGAACACCTCGATTGAGCCGCCACACACGCCAGGGTCGCCTGCGCCGATGTCATTCAGCGCGTAGCTGCCCGTCTCGGCGGTGCCGCTGCGGATCACGCGCAGCGCAAGCGCGATCACCCGGCCTTCCATCGCCCCGCCGCCCACCGTGCCCACGAACGAGCCGTCGGCGCGCACCAGCATCTTGCTGCCGGGGTGGCGCGGCACCGAGCCCTGCGTTCGGATGACGGTCGCCAGTGCGGCGGCCTCCCCCCGCCGCTGCGCTTCGAGCACTGCCTGAAAAACTGCGCGCGTATCGTCCATGGTGTCCTGCCCTGATGCTCGTCCTCACCTCTAGTCTAGCGCAAACTCGCCCACAAACAGCCTGTCGCCCAGGCTGGCGTCATCGGGCAGCCAGCGCGCGCCGCTGTCAGGATCGTACAGCCCCAGCGCCACACGGTAGCGCCCGGGCGCCAGCGTGCCCACATCCAGCGTGATCGTCTCGCTGAACCGCCCCGGGATCCAGTTGCCGGGCGGCAGCGCGCCCCCGCCGGGACGCGCATCCGACTGCGCCACGATCGCCTCAGCGGCATCCAGCACGTGGATGAACACCTTGGCATCGCCCTGCGGCAGCCGCCCGGCCAGCAGCGCCGCCCACGTCAGCGTCACGCGCAGTTGCGCGCCGTCGCGCTGCACATCCGCCGCCTCCAGCGCCGCCGCACCCTGCTGATACGTCGCCACCGGCGCGGCAGCGGGCGTCAGTACAGGCATGCGCACGGCGTACACCCAGTGATAGTACGGCATATAGACCGCGCCAGCCAATGGGCGGATCTCCACCCGCACGTGGTCCCCCGCGATGCGCCCGGCGGGGATAAGCACCGGAACCTCCAGCCACGCGCCGGGCAGCGCCGGGATGACGCGCTCCGCCAGCAGCGCGCCATCCACCCACACCTGGTAGCGCCCGGCGGATGTGCCGTGCAGCCGCGTGATTAGCAGCACATCCTGGCCGGGCCGCGCTGGCAGCGTGAACTGCTCTGCCCAGGTGATGCGCCGCCCGCCATCCATGCCCGTGCACGGCTGCACACAGCCGATGGTGGTAAACTCGTAGTACTCCGTGGGGAATCCACCCGGAGGACCGGCGGCACTCCATGCATAGTCGAAGACGCGCTCAGACGCCAGATCAGCGACGTCCAGCGCCGCCAGCAGCGTCTGCTCCGGCAGTAGCAGCGCCCCCGCCAGCAGCGCGCGGGGCTGCTGCGCTGCGTCAGCCGCTGCGTAGTCGGGGCGGTAGATGCCCTGCACAGGCGCGGCCAGTGCCACGTTCAGCGCCGGGTCCACCGCAACGGGGAATTCGGCCAGCGTCTGCGCATACAAATCGGTCACCGCCAGAAAGCCCAGCCCCAGCCCGTGCCCCTCCCCGTACGAAGCGATCAGGTCGGGCCGTGCGCGCTCGATGAACTCACCCACGCTGCCAGGGCCGTTGCGCCAGTAGTCCGCCGCGCCCGGCGTCGTCAGCCCGACGATATCGAGCGTGGTACGCCCGCCGAAATAGCGCATCGCGCCCACATCGTGCACCGCGATCACCGCATCCGCCGGCGCATTCGCAGCCAGCCAGCGCGCCATCGGATACGGTTGCGCAGCGACATAGCCGACGTTGGCGCTGTAGGCCGGCAGAAAGCTCCAGCTCACCCACACCGTCGCGAGCAGCGCGCCCAGCGGCAGCGCACGCCCCGGTCGCCAGCGCGCCAGTGCGCCCGCGCCCACGGCAGCCAGCGCCCAGCACAGCGCTGCCAGCGGAATCTGATAACGGCGGAAATGCCAGAAAGCGGTGTCCAGCGTGCTGATCAGCGCGGATGTGACTCCCAGCGTCAGCCCCAGAAAGACCAGCTCGCGCCAACGCCGCGCGCGAACCAGCGCCAGCACACCCACCAGCGCCAGCGCCGCCAGCAGCGGACCAACGATCCACAGCGCGTCCGGCGGCAGCGCCCACTCGCGCCACATGCGCGCGAACTGGCCGGCTACGCGGCCCAGCGCCTCCGGCAGGCTGAACGGGATCGCGCCGAAGACCGACTTGGCGGCGTTGCCAGAGGCGACCGCCGAGCCTGTGACGAGCGCGTTCACCAGCGGCTGCACGCCCGCCGCCAGCAGCGGCAGAAGCAGCATCAGCCATGCGCGCGGGCGGCGGATCAACGCGGCAGCCCGCCGCGCAACCGGCCCCGCCGGATGCAAAGCGAGCGCATCGCCCGCCAGCACCAGCACCGCCGCACCCGCCGCCGCCGCGCCTTCCGGGCGGGTGAGCGCGCACAGCGCCGCCAGGGCCAGCGGCGCGCCGCGCCGCCGCTCTGCCAGCGCCGCCAGCAGGCCCAGCGTGAACGCGGTGATCAGCAGGGTCTCCATACCGCTGGCCGCGTGCCAGGCCGCCGCCCCAGACAGGGCAAAGCCCGCCCCCGCCAGCCCCGCCAGCCACAGCGGCGCTCCTGCTGCGCACGCGAAACGGGCCAGCGCGAAACCGCTGCCCGCCAGCGCCAGCGCGCCCACCAGCATCGCCCACAGGCCGAGCGCCTGTTCGCGAAAGCCGGCCAGCACCCCCGCCGCCAGCACAAACGGATACAGAAACGACGTCGCGCCGCTCGTCGGCGGCAGCCCGGGGTTATAGGCGTAAGGCTGGCCGGCGGCAAGCTGGCGCGCATACTGAAAGTGGATGTAGGCGTCATCCAGCGGCAT
>CAZZJW010000046.1:7415-33540 GCA_964654755.1 uncultured Pleurocapsa sp.
CGCACGTCCGGCCCAAGCGGATACAGGATCGGGCAGGTCGCGCCGTACTCGATGTACTCGCGCACCTTGCGCCGCACCTCGTCCGGCGTGCCGCTGGCGGTGATCATCTGCACCACGTCGTCCGGGACCAGCTTCATCGCCTCAAGGATCTGCTCCTCGGTCGCCGGCCACGTGAGCACCTGCCCGATCTCGTCCAGCAGTTCCTGGCTCACGCCGCTGGCCTTCATGATGTGCGGCTGCTGGCCGAGATACTGGGTCACCAGCTTGCGCGCGCCATCCAGCGCCTTCTTGCGGTCGTTGTCCACCGAGCACACCACCAGCTGCGGCCGGTCGATCGAGTCGATGGTGCGGCCCGCCTTCTTCGCGCCCTGCTCCAGCTGCTCGATCGCGCCCAGGTTGTAGCGCGGAGAGACCAGATAGTTGAGCACCACGCCATCGGCGATCTCGCCGGTCAGCGTCATCATCTGCGGGCCAGTGGCGCCGATGTAGATTGGCACATTGCGCGGCTCCTTGCGCCCATGCACCACATCCAGCTCGACATCGTCGAGGTTGACGAACTCGCCGTGGAAGGTGACACGCTCGCGGTGCAGCAGCGAACGCACTGCGGTCACCACCTCGCGCATCGCCAGCAGCGGCTTCTCGCGGCGGATGCCCACCTTGGCGGCCAGCGGATCCCACCATGCGCCGATGCCGCAGATGATGCGGTCCGGCGCCAGATCATCCAGCGTCAGGAAGGTGGCGGCGATCACGGCGGCGTTACGCGTCCAGTTGTTGATCACGCCAGAGCCGATCCGGATGCGGCTGGTGGTGGCGGCGAAGGCAGCCATCGGCACGATCGCATCGCGCACCAGGCGGCTTTCTGCCTGCCACACCGCTTCAAAGCCCTTCTTCTCCGCATACTGCACATAGCTGATGGCATCCTGCAGCGGGTGCGCGTCCTGCAGGTACATTGCGACACGATCGGGCATGGGATTGACTCCTCAGTCACTCGGGCGCGGCGGCAAGCGCGGCCTGCGCAGCGCGCAGGCGCAGGCTGCCTACCATTTTAGCCCTCAGCGGAATATTTCAAAGAGAACAGCAGTTCCGGTTTCAGCCGGCGAAGCTGATCGAGGTCCGCCGGCGTGTCGACATCCAGTGCCAGACGTTCGGACTGATAGACGTGCACCGGCACATTGCCGGCGCGCGCTTCAGCGACATGCCGGTTGAAGCTGCCCGGGCCATACGCGTAGCCGATCAGCCCGGGCGGGCGCGTGAACAGCGCATTCGTGCCGTCCTGCACCTGATCGGTCGCGATGACGATGCTGCCCTCGTCCTGCCCCAGCCGCAGGATCTGCGTGACATCCTCAGCACCCAGCAGCGGCAGATCCGCCGGCAGGATGAGCACGGCGCGGCCCCGCCAGGCGGTGATCACCTGGGTCGCACGCATCAGCGCGCTGTTCAGCTCTGGCGTGCCCCCCTCCTGCACGGTGTGCGCGTTCATCTCGCGCGCCAGCGCCAGCGCACGCGTATCCCGGCTGATCACCAGCGCCCCGGCGATCCCAGGCACGCCGATCACGGTGCGCAGCACGTGCCGCAGCAGCGCTTCCGCCAGTGCCTGTCGTTCCTCCGGGGTGAGTACCGAGGACAGCCGGCTCTTGGCGCGCGCCAGCGGCTTGACCGGGATGATCGCCCAGGCCGTCACGAACGCAGCTCCGCCAGCCAGCCCAGAATGCGCGAAGCCAGCCCCGCGCGATCGGCATCCGACTTCATCACGGTGTTGGTGTGCAGCACCGGCTGACTGATACTCACGCGCACGTCCTGCTCGTCGGCCACGAATCCACAGATTACCTGTCCATAATAATCCGCAATGGCCTGCGGAGTCACGGGGTAGCCCAATTCTGCCATCAGTTTGGCCGCGGGTCCCTTGATCGCCCTGCCCGCCACGATCGGGCTGACGGCCACGCGCGGCGCGGAGTGACCTTCCAGCAGCGCGCGTATCGGCTGCACCGCCAGCATTGGCGCCAGCGACAGCCACGGATTGCTCGGCGCGATGACGATGGCATCCGCCGCCTGCAGCGCTGCCAGCACCTCTGGCGAAGCCTGCGCTGCCTCCGCCCCGGCGAAACGCAGGCCGCGCACCGTGGGCTGCCAGCGATGGCGCACGAAGTAGTCCTGAAAGGCCAGCTCGCCATGCTCAGCCGTATCGATTATCGTCGCCACCGGCGCATCGCACATCGGCAGGATGGACGGGCCGATGCCCAGCGCGCGCGACAGCCGCGCCGTCACCTCAGTCAGGCGTTCGCCTGCCGTCAGCGCCTGCGTACGCAGCAGATGCGTAGCGATGTCCTGATCACCAAGGCGAAACCACGGCGTCTCGCCATAGCGCGCCAGCGCGCCCAGCGCCGCCGTGCTGTCGCCAGACACCCCCCAGCCATTGACCGGATCGACCAGCCCGCCCAGCGTGTACATCACGGTGTCCAGATCGGGGCACACGCGCAGGCCGTAATGCCAGAAATCATCGCCCGTATTGACGATGACCGTCAGCGCCTCTGCAGGCAGCACCTGCGCCAGACCATGCGCCAGCTTGGCGCCACCAACGCCGCCAGCCAGCGCCACCACATGTCGAAATGCTATCGCCACAACACACTCGTTTCCAGCGCATGCCGAGTCTTTGTGCGCTCCTCGGCAGGATAGCCGAGCGTGATCAGCGCCTGCGGCTGCCAGTCATCCGGCAGGGCCAGCACGTCGCTCACCACATCCGGGCAGAACAGCGGCGCGCACATCCAGCACGCGCCCAGCCCCAGCGCATCCGCCGCCAGCAGCAGATTCTGTCCGGCCATCGCGGTGCTCTGCACGGCCATCACCCACTCACGCTGGCTGCGCTCTGCATCCGGATAGCTGTCCATGTCGCGCATGGACAGGCACAACGCGATCAGCGCCGCCGCGCCTGTGATGCGCGAATACGACCGCGCAGCATCCGCCTCAATCGCCTCTGCCGGCAGGCCATCGCGCTGCAGGTCACGCCGCAGCCGCGCACCCATCGCCTGCGCCAGTGCGGCCTGCTGGCCCGCCTCGCGCAGCACGCAGAAGCGCCACGGCTGCCGGTTATGCGCAGATGGCGCCCAGATGGCGGCCTCCAGCATGCTGCGGATGAGCGCCTCCGGGACCGGCTGCCGCGTGTAGCGCCGGATCGAGCGCCGATGTGTAAACAGGTTCAGCATGATATCCGGTTCATGTACGGTACAGGTCATATTCAGGCGGACGCACCAGGTCCGCTGCGCGCCCATCCTGCTGTGGGAACTGCAGCCCGCGCAGCAGCACCACCGGTGTGCCCTCTGCGCCCTCGCCTGTCAGCAGGCAGGCCGCCGACGCGATCATGTCGGCGTAGCCCTGCAGCGTGATCTTCAGCGCCCGTCCAAACAGATCCGGCTCGCCCCGCCGGTCCCACAGCGCAGGCAGCCCCGCCGCACCGATCGCCACGCCGACGTTGCCCATGCGAAATGGCCGCCCGTGCGAGTCGCTGATGACCACGGCCACCGCGCCGCCCGCCGCCGCGCTCAGCCGCTCGCGCAGCGCCGCCGCCGAGGCATCGGGGTCGGCGGGCAGCAGCAGCGCCGCATCATCTCCCCCGCTGATGTTCGACTGATCGATGCCAGCGCTGGCCGAGACAAACCCCAGCCGGTGGCGTACCACCAGCACGCCCGGGGCCGCCCGCGACACCGCCGTCGATTCGCGCAGTATCAGCTCAACGATGCGCGGGTCCTTGCCCGTCACCGCCGCCAGCTGCTCCGCCTGCGGGCCGGGGATGACCGTGTCGAGCAGCACATAGCGCCCCTCGGCCTTTGAGACGATCTTGGAGGTGATGACCAGCACATCCCCGGAAGCCAGTCCCCAGCCCGCCGCCTCCAGCGCGCGCACGATCAGCGCCGCCAGATCATCGCCCGGCTGCACCAGCGGGATGCCGGGCAGCGCCCGCAGCGTCACTTCCGCCGACGAGAAGCGCAATCCCGATCAGATCCCGGTGATCCGGATGCCGGCCCCGTGCGCGCCGTATTTCTTGTTGATATACAGCAGCACCGGGGTCAGCGCCTCCGCCGCCACGGCATTCGCCAGCGGCCCTGCATCGACGGCGCGCATGCCGGCGGCAGCCACCAGCCTCGCGACTTCTTCACGGGCGGGCGCATCGTCACTGGTGATCAGCACGTCGCAATCGACCACCGTCTCCGGATCGACCAGCTTCTCGGCGCTGACGTTCTGAAACGCCGAGACCACGCGCACTTCCGGCCCCAGCAGCGCTGCCGCCTCCAGCGCCGCCGCCTTGCCCTCCGGCACGCTGACCGTGCGGATCTTCGGCGGGGCCAGCGGCACAGTCACATCGACCATGATCTTGCCGGCAAGCTGCTCGCGCACCGAAAGCAGCGTGTCGCGATGCGCGCTGTAGGGCACCGTCAGCACCACCAGGTGAGCCTGCGCAGCGGCACTGGCGTTGTCCATGCCGGTGAGATAATCCCCGCCCAGTGCGGCGTTGAGCTCAGCGGCGCGGGCGCGCGCCTTCTCGGCATCACGCGAGCCGAGGATCACGTGATAGCCGTTGAGCGCCCAGCGGGTGGCCAGGCCCGATCCTTCCTTGCCAGTGCCGCCGAGCACGGCGACGGTGACAAGCGTGCGATCCTGCTGCGTCATGACAGGCTCCTTTGAGCAATCTCCTGATAGCGCGCCCACACCGCCGGCGCGAGCGCACGCGCTTCTTCTGCGATCGCCCGCTCATCGAGAGTCAGCAGTCGGCGCTCGTGCATCAGCACTGCGCCATCCACCATGGTCATGGTCACCATCGAGGGCTCAAAGCCAAACAGGATGTGCCAGGGAAGGTTACCGCTGCTGAGCGGGGTGAACGGGTGAACATCGACAAAGATGATATCCGCACGCGCGCCGGGGATCAACCGTCCAAGCACGCTGCCAGCGAAGAAACTCTCCGCCAGCCGGGCGTTGTGATCGACGGCCACGCGGAAGATGTCCGCGCCGTTAGCCAGCCGCGGATCGCGGTGCACAACCTTGTGCAGGAAATAGGCCGCCTTCCACTCCTCCCACATCGCATTCGAGAAGCCGTCGTTGCCCAGGCACACCTTCATCCCCTGCGCCATGAACTGATCGAAGCGCATTGCGCCGACGGCATTGTTCATGTTGGAGCGCGGCTGATGCGAAACCCATGTGCCGGTCCCGGCCAGCAGCGCGCGCTCGGCCTCGTCGATATGCACGCAGTGCGCGGCGATCGTGCGCGGGCCGAGCATGCCATGATCGTGCAACCGCTGCACCACACGCTTGCCCGACCGGCGCAGGCTGTCGTCCTCGTCGGCCTCGTGCTCGGCCACGTGCACGTGGAAACCGCCGCTGTGCGCATCGCGGCAGGCGCGCAGCGTCTCCTCGCTCAGCGTCAGGCTGGCGTGCAGCCCAAAGGTGCCGCGCACGCGCGCGCGCCCCTCGCAGTCGCGCAGGAAGCGCACATTCTCGGCGATGCCCGCTTCGGCCTTCTCCTGTCCGTCGCGGTCGGTCACCTCGTAACAGAGCACCGCACGCAGCCCGGCCTGATCGACCGCATCGGCGATGACATCCAGACTGCCGCCGATGTGGTTCGGGCTGGCGTGGTGATCGATCAGCGTGGTCGTGCCGTGCCGGACGGCGTCCACCAGGCACACCAGCGCGCTGGCACGGACCGCATCCCGATCGAGCGCCTTGTCCAGATTCCACCACAGGCGCGAGAGGATCTCCGGAAAATCTTTCGGGGCTGGTCCAGGAATAGCCATGCCGCGTGCGTAAGCGCCGTAGAAGTGCGTGTGCGCGCAGATGTTGCCCGGCATGACGAGCTGACCACGGGCATCCAGCCGCGCCTCCGCCGGATAGCGTTCGAGCAGCGCGCGCTGCGGGCCCACCTCTGCGATCACGCCGTTCTGTATGCGCAGCGCGTGGTCATCCAGAATGCGATTCTCTGCATCGCACGTGGCGATCCGTCCGTTGACGATCAGCATAGTCACCTCAGCGCGTAATACACACGGTCGACATAGAAGGATCCGCGGCTGTACAGCTCGCTGATGCTGCACGCCGCGCTGAACCGGTCCCAGGTCGTGTAGATAAAGCCAATCGGGCGGTGGGTGCGGTTGACCACCGGCGGGTCCTTTGGGATCAGCGGCCCCAACGCCACACGATAGTACAGCGCATCAGCGCGTCGGTGCCGGCACTCACCCGGCAGCACATCACGCCGGCGCACCAGCTCCACGCCGCGCACCGGCGCATAGTAACGCACCGCCCCGTTCTGCGCGCCGAATGCGCGGCTGAGGAAGAAGCCGATGATCTCGAAGTCGAAGGCGCGCGTGAAGCGTTCGAGCGGTATGCGATACCAATGCTCATCCCGCGCTGCCGCCAGATCGCGCTGGCGGGCGATCACACCCACCAGCACGCGGTCTTCGGGAAACATCGCGCCGCGGCCCTCAGGCGGGCTGCCCCTCGCGCAGCGCGTTCAGCCGCGCATCGATCTCCTGCACCTTCGCCTGATGCCCCATCCACCACGCCGGGTCGCGCTGGGCATCGAGTTCCTGAACCGTCTTGCCCTGCTGCTCCACCCACGTGTAGTACTTCAGGTTGTGCCAGCGCTCGCGCACCGCACGCGTGCCTTCCAGCACCCAATCGGAAGTGGCCGCGTGGAACACGCCTTCGATGCGCCCGACCGCCGCCGCCTCGTCCAGCGCGCCGAACTGCGCCCGCATGTCGTCCATCACCGAGTAGTAGCGGTCGAGGCTGTCGGCGGCGGCGGTGAAGACCACATCTCCCTTGCCAAACCCGTACGTCTTCACGGTCTTGATCGCGCCGAGCACGTGGCAGATGCCGCTGATGCCGAACAGCGTGCTGAGCTGTGTCGCCACGGCCTCATCCACGCCATAGCGCTTCACCAGCGCCGCGATGCCCGCCGGCTCGCTCAGCGCCTGCAGCCCCTTCTTGCAGGTCATGTCGTCGAGGCACATCACCGCATCGGTGTTCCACACGTTGTGGATCCACGTCACGTGCTTGTCGCCGATGCCCTGGATGTCATGTGCGCCATAGCCATTGTTATACAGCGTCGGGCACTGGATCGGCTCCAGCGCGACATTGCGCGCGTCCGGGAACACCTGCTTCACGCGATCGCCCGCCGCATTCGTGCCGCCGCTGCCCGGCGCCCAGCAGAAGGCCGCCACCCTGCCATTGCCGATGCCGCGCTGGCGCAACTCCTCCGCCAGTTCCAGAATGGTGTTGCCGGTGACGTGATAGTGAAAGCGGTAGTTACCCATCTCCTGAAACTGGTTCAGGATGCGAATGTTCGGATCGCTGGCACGCAGCCGGTGCGTCTCGTCGTAAATCTCCTTGACGTTGCTCTCCGAACCGTACGTCTTGATGACGCTCGCGCCGTAGCGCTCGATGCGCTCGAAGCGCTCGCGGCTCATGCCCTCCGGCAGCACCACCAGGCTCCTGCAGCCCATGCGCCCGCCCACCCACGCGCCGCCGATGCCGAAGTTACCCGTCGACGGCCACACCAGCGTATTGCGCTGCGGGTCCACCTCGCCGAACAACTCCTTCTCCAGCAGGATGGAATAAGCCGCCCCCACCTTGTGACTGCCTGAGGGGAAGCGCTTGCCGAACAGCACGACGATCTCGGCATCCACGCCGGTCAGCGCGTGCGGCAGCACAACGTGATACACCTCGTTGGCGGCATCGCGCCAGGTGATGTTGAACAGGTTGATCGGGTCGAGCGGGTCACGTTCAAGCGCGGCCACAGCCTGCGCACGCACCGCCGGGTCGATCTTGGCGGGATGCAGCATTTCCTCAAATGTTGGTCCGGTAATCACGGTGTTTCCCCCATGTCAGCATCATTCAGCAGGATCTGTTCCAGCGTGCGCATTTCATTCTGCAGCTCGTCCCGCTGGCGGGCGAGCGCGCGATAGCGGTCGAGCTCGGCGGACGGCATGTTCTCGCTGGCGCCGCCATACGCCATCAGCAGCGAGTCGATCTGTTTGTCGAGCGCCTCATACGCCAGCACGATCTGCTGATAGCGGCGCATCTCCTCGCGCAGGTCCGCCAGCGAGTCGCTCATGAGGCGTCATCCTCCGGGGAGTCAGTGGGCGGCGCGGGCATGTTCTCCCGGGCGTGCGCCGGCGCAGGGGCGCTCGTTCCTGGCGCGAAATTCTGCCGGCGGGCGACGACATACAGCGGTCGGTTGCGCGTCTCATCGTAGATACGGGCGACGTACTGCCCCAGAAAAAACAGGAAGAACAACTGGAAGGCGCTCATCAGCAGCACCATGATGATGGTGGTCGCCTGGCCGCCGAAGAAGTTCTCGCCAGAGACCAGCCGCAGCAGCGCCACCACCGGGATGGCGACCAGCGCCAGAAAGCCCAGCACGCCGCTGACGTACAGCATGATCTGCAGCGGGAAGTACGAGAAGCTGGTGATCGCATCCATGGCGAAGCGGATCATCTTGCGGAAGGGATACTTCGTCACGCCACTGTGCCGCGCCTCCCGCCGGTACAGCACGCCAGTCTGGCGGAAGCCCACCCAGCTCGTCATGCCGCGGATAAAGCGGTTGTGCTCGCGCATATGCTGCAGCACATCCACCACTGCGCGGTCCATCAGGCGGAAGTCGCCCGTATCGACCGGGATATCCACGTCGGTGATGCGATACAGCACGCGATAGAACAGCTTGGCGGTGAACAGCTTGAACCAGCTTTCGCCCTCACGCTGTTCGCGCACCGCATATACCACCTGGTAGCCGGCACGCCAGCGCTCGATCATCTCCAGGATCAGCTCAGGCGGGTCCTGCAGGTCGGCGTCAATCAGCACTGTCGCCTGGCCGCTGGCGTGGTCAATGCCGGCGGTGACCGCCGTCTGATGGCCGAAGTTGCGCGCAAAGTGGATCACGCGGATGCGCGGATCGCGCTCCGCCAGCGCATCCATCATCTCAGGCGACTTGTCACGGCTGCCATCGTTGACGAGGATCAGCTCCCACGCCTCACCCGTGGAGTCCATGACCGTACAGATGCGCTCGTACAGCAGGTCGATGTTGCCTTCCTCGTTGTAGATCGGCGCAACAATCGAGAACACGGGGGGTGTGGTCACGGTCTCCTCACTTTGCGCAGCGCTGCACGCACCGCCTCGATTTCGGGCGCGACACGAATGCCGCCGCTCACGCTCTGCTGCGCGCGGCGCACATCCTTCAAGCCGCTGCCGGTCAGCAGCAGCGCCACGCGCTCATCCGCCGTGAGGTGGCCCTGTGCCACCGCTGCCTTCGCCCCGGCATACGCCGCCGCCGCCGCCGGCTCCGCGAACACGCCGGTCAGCCGCGCAAGCACAGGGATGGACTGGATGATCGCGTCGTCGCTCACCGCCACGAATGCCCCGCCGGTCTCGCGCACCGCCCGCAGCGCACGCGAACGATCGCGCGGCAGGCCCGCAGAGATGCTGTCTGCGAGGGTGTGCGCGTCCACCGGCTGCATGTCGCGCGCGTGCATCCCGCTCTGCCAGGCCTGCACCAGCGGAGAACTGCCTTCCGCTTGTACACCGATCAGGCGCGGAATCCTCTCGATCCAGCCCAGCCGGTGCAGATCGCTGAAGCCCTTGTGCATGCCGGCGATGATGTTGCCATCGCCCACTGTCACCACCACCGCATCGGGCAGTTCCCAGCCGAACTGCTCGGCCATCTCGAATGCGGCAGTCTTCTTGCCCTCCGCCGTGTAGGGATTCATGCCGGTGTTGCGGCAGTACCAGCCCTCGATGGCGCACATCTGCGTGCACAGATCGAAGGCCACGTCGTAGCTCGCCTCCACCAGCAGCACCTGCGCCCCGTACACCAGAAGCTGCGCGATCTTGGCTTCCGGCGCGCTGCCTGGCACAAAGATGATCGGCTGCATGCCCAGCGAGGCGCACATGCCGGCCAGCGCTGCGGCGGCATTGCCTGTGCTGGCTGTGCTGATGGTCTCGATGCCAAGCTCCATCGCCCGCGAGACGATCATCGCGCTGGCGCGGTCCTTGAATGAGCCGGTGGGGTTGCGCCCGTCGTCCTTCACCCACGCCGCACGCAAGCCCAGATCAGCCGCCAGCCGCGGGGTGTCATACAGCGGCGTCCAGCCGATGTGCAGCGGCGGCACGCGGGACTCTGCACCCAGCGGCATCAGCGGGCGGTAGCGCCACATGCTGAAGTCCCCGCTGGCGGCAAGGCGGTCACGGTCGAGTGTACGCGCCAGCCCGGCATAGTCGAACAGCACATCGAGCGTGCCCACTTCACCACAGGCAGGACAAGTGTACTGCACGGGCTGCGGCGCATAGTCGGCGCCGCACACCGAGCAACGCAGATGCAGTACCTCAGCCATGCCGCCTCCGCACCACCGAAATCTCGTTCACACCGCCCATGATCCCTCGCATCGCGCTAGGCAGGCACAATCTTCGTGCCGGTTTCGCCGCGCAGCGCCCGCGCCAGGTTGGGCGGATCGGTGATGATGGCCTGCGGGCCGCCCATCTGCACGAAGTCGATCGCCGCCTCCACTTTCGGCAGCATGCTGCCCGGCGCGAAGTGCCCCTCGGCCATGTACTGCCGCGCCTCCTGCAGCGTCATCTGCTCCAGGCTGCGCTGCTGCGGCGTGTTGAAATGGATGGCGACTTTCTCAACCCCGGTCGAGATCACCAGCAGATCGGCGCGGAGCTGCTGCGCCAGCAGGCTGCTGGCCCGATCCTTGTCGATCACCGCGTACGTACCGTGCAGCTCACCGTGCGTATCGCGCACCACCGGCACGCCACCGCCGCCCACCGCGATCACCACGTAGTCGCTCAGGATGAGCGCGCGGATGGCATTGATCTCCTGGATCGCCAGTGGTTTCGGCGAAGCGACCACGCGCCGCCAGCCGCGCCCGGCATCCTCCATCACCGACCAGCCCTCCGCTTCATACCGCCGCGCCTGCTCCTCAGTCATGAAGCTGCCGATCGGCTTGTTCGGTTTGCTGAAGGCCGGATCATTCGCATCCACCCGCGTCTGCGTCACCACCGTGACGATCGTGCGGTTGATGCCCCGCCGGCGCAGCGCGTTGTCGAGCGACTGCTGCAGCATGTATCCGATCGCGCCCTGCGTGTCCGCCACGATCAGGTCCAGCGGGACCGTGTGCACTTCGCCCGCCGCCAGCTCGGACCGGCGCAGGATGTAGCCCACCTGCGGCCCGTTGCCATGCGTGATGACCACGCTCCAGCCTTCCGCGATCAGATCGGCCACGCGCTCACAGGTGACGCGCACCGCCTCCCACTGATGCGCAACCTCCGGCTCTTTCGGATTGGTGATCAGTGAATTGCCGCCGATGGCGACCACCGCAAGTTTTGCAACCATTCAGAACTCTTCCCTGTGCAACTGCTGGTCAGTGCAGCTTGCTGCAAAATAGGCAATCATTCAAATCGGGATTCATACGCCATGCCAAACCGCCGTACCGCGCCGTCAGGGGCAGGACGCGCGCCCTGCCCCTGTACAGCCCCCGCTAGCGCATCGTCAGCGCCATCACGGCCTTCTGCGCGTGCAGGCGATTCTCCGCCTCGTCATAGACCACACTCTGCGGGCCATCGATGACCGAGTCAGTCACCTCGATGTTGCGGTCTGCCGGCAGGCAGTGCATGTACACGGCATCCTCATGCGCCAGCGCCATGCGCCGGTCGTCCGTGATCCAGTCCTTGTACTTCGCGCCGATCTTCGAGGACTCCATCTTGTCCTCGGTCGTCATCCAGCAGCCCCACGACTTGGGATAGACGATATCCGCACCGCGGAAGCCGTCGTCGAAGTCGTGCAGCACTTCGAATGATCCGCGCGTCTTCTTCGCATTCTCCCGCGCCTGCTCGACGATGTCCGGCATCAGCCCGAATTCCGGCGGATGCGTCAGGCGCACATTCATGCCGAAGCGGGTCATCAGCAGGATCAGGCTCTGCGGCACCGACAGCGGCTTCTGGTAGCTGCTGGCATACGCGTAGCTGACGTTGATGGTCTTGCCACGCAGATCGCGCCCGAACTTTTCCATGATCGTCATCAGGTCGGCCAGCGCCTGGAACGGATGGAAGATATCGCACTGCATATTGAGCACCGGCACACGGCTGGCGGCGGCCACCTCGCGGATGTACTGGTTGCCGAACTTCCAGTCGCACTGGCGGATGGCGATGCCGTCCGAGTAGCGGCCGATGATCTCGCCGATCTCCTTGGCGGTATCGCCGTGGCTGATCTGCGTGGTCTCGCTGTCGATGAACATGCCATGCCCGCCGAGCTGAGTGATGCCCGCCTCAAAGCTGGTGCGCGTGCGCGTGCTGGTGAAGAAGAACAGCATCGCCAGCACCTTGTCACGCAGCAGCGCATGCGACTCGCCGGTCGCGCGCCTGCGCTTGAGGTCGAAGGCCAGGTCCATCACCGTGTCGAGTTCTTCACGGCTCCATTCCAGTTCAGGCGCGATCGAGTCGCGGCCTCGCAGATCGGTCTGCATCGTCTCGTCCTATTCGTGTGCAAACTGCCAAACATCACCGATTATACCGCTGCAGTGCGCGCTGGCGCAGTGGGATGGCGCTGCCCGGTGCAGCAGTGCCGGCCAGCCGGACCGCGCCCAATCACACTTCAAACTCGTAGTCGTCCCAGCTCGGCTCACCGACGACGAAGCCCAGCAGGCGTTCTTCGTTGCGGTCGAACTCCTCCGTCAGGATATGCTCTTCCAGCAGTTCCTGATCCACCCACTGTTCCAGCATGATGAAGTGGTCAGGTTCGTTCACATCTTCGTAGATCCCGAACATCAGACATCCGGGCGCGCGGCGCTCATGCTCGGCCAGTTGCTCGGCGAAGCTCTGGAAGGCCGTGCGCTGCGCCGGATCGACCACAAAGCGCCCGATACTCATGATCATGAGCGGTCCCTTTCTCTGGCAAACTACGACTGCGGGATGAGCGCGGGCAGCAGCGCGTACCACTCCGTGGCGCGCACCACATCATCCAGCGACACCTGGTCGATGACAGTGTGCGCGTGAATTTCGTCGCCCGGCCCGAAGCCGATGCTGGGAATGCCCGCTTTCCCCATCCAGTACGTGCCGTTGGTGGAGAAGTCCCATTTGCCCGTCGGCAGCGGCTCGCCCCACAACGCCGCGCCAGCGCGCACGCCGGCCTGCACCAGCGGGTCGCTCTCCGGCAGCGCCCACGCCGGATAGATCTTGTCCACCGGAAAGACGAAGCCGGTATAGCTGGGGTCGTCGTAGAACAGGATCGAGGCCTCGATGTCGCTACGCTCGCCAATCACCTTCTGGATGCGCGCCAGCTCACCAGCCGGGCTCTCGCCGAATGTCACACGCCGGTCGATGTAGATCAGCGCCTCATCCGGCACGGCGTTGATGCTCGGCGTCTTGACGTGCATGTCGGTCACCGTGATGCGCCCGTGGCCGAGGAACGGATCGTCGCCCAGTTCCGGCTCCAGCTTGCTGATGGCGTCAATCACCGGCAGCAGCTTGTAGATGGCATTGTCCCCCAGGAAGTTCGAGGCGGCGTGCGCGCTCTTGCCCTTGGCGACCACCTGCATCTCCACGCGGCCCTTGTGCCCGCGATAGACCTGCATCTTCGTCGGCTCGCCGATCACGACGAAATCCGGGCGCAGACCTTCCGCTTCCACCAGCGCATGCGGCGCGATGCCGTCGCACCACTCCTCCATATTGCCGAAGTAGTATGCCGTCCAGCCGTCCAGCAGGCCCAGATCACGCGCCAGCGCCAGCCCGTAGATCATGCCGGGGGTGCTGCCCTTCTCATCGCACGCACCGCGCGCGAAGAACACGCCATCTTCCACCTTGCCGAGGAACGGATCCCAGCCCCACGCCGACGGGTCGCCCACGCCGACGGTATCGATGTGGCTGTCGTACAGCAGCTTGCGCGGCCCGTCACCGATCTTGCCGATCACGTTGCCCATCTGATCGAACCAGACCTCGCTGAAGCCCAGCTTCTGCATTTCATCCCGCGCGCGCTGGCCGACAGCGCGGATCTGGCTGTCATAGCTCGGGATCGCGCACAGATCCTTGAGGAACTGAATGATGTCCGCGCGCTGTTCAGCCACCCGTGCACGAATGTGATTCACAACTGCCTGCTCAACCATGAGTGTGCTCCGTTACGCAAATAAATCAATGATCGTGAACTGCTCGACATCGACCAGCCCCAGATCGGTCAGCTTCAGGCGCGGGATGACCTCCAGCCCCATGAAGCTCATGCACATGAACGGATCGTGCATGCTGCTGCCCAGCGCCTGCGCCTGCACGATCAGCCGGTCGTACGCCTGCCGCACCTGCTCCATCGGCGCATCCGTCATCAGGCCGGCCACCGGCAGCGCCAGCGTGCCCAGCACCTGCCCGCCTTCCGCCACCGCCAGCCCGCCACCCAGCGCGATCACCGCCTGCGCCGTTGTACGCATGCTGTCGTCGTCCGCGCCGATCACGATCAGATTGTGATGATCGTGGCCGACGGACCCCGCAATCGCCCCACGCTTCAGGCCGACGCCGTGGATGAAGCCCAGCCCGATGTTGCCGGTCGCCTTGTGCCGCTCGATCACCGCCATCTTGAGCACATCGCGCGCGGGGTCTGCCACGGCCTCACCATCGCGCAGGCAGGCATCCATGATCAGATGCTCGGTCACCACCTGATCGGGGTCCGCGCCGATGACGTGCACGCGCTGCCCGCGCGCCGGAATGCGCAGGTCCAGCGGGCCGGGGCGCACGTTCATGGACGGCCGTCCCGTGTCAGCCTGGGCAGTCGCAGGCTGGCGCAGCAGCGCGCCATGCTTCGCCACCAGCACGCCGTCCTTGAACACCATCTCAGCGCGCAGATCACGGATATCAGGGAACACCACCAGGTCCGCGCGGCGGCCCACGGCCACCGCCCCGCGATCGTGCAGGCGGAAGTAGCTGGCCGTGTTGAGCGTCGCCATACGCAGCACCATCAGCGGGTCAGTGCCCTCGGCGATCGCCACACGCACCATGTGATCAATCGCGCCCTCGTCCAGCAGGCTGTTGGGCTGGCGGTCATCCGTGCAGAAGCACAGACGGGTGTGGTTCATCGGCGTCACCAGCGGCAGCAGCGGGCGCAGGTTGCGCGTGGTCGTGCCCTCGCGGATGAAGATCGTCAGGCCCAACCGCAGCTTCTCGCGCGCTTCCTCCACCGTGGTGCATTCGTGATCGCTGCCGATGCCCGCGGCAACATAGGCCTGCAGCGCGCGCCCGGTCACCGAGGGTGCGTGCCCGTCCAGCGGCAGATGACTGAAGGCCTCCAGCTTGGCCAGCATGTCGCCGTCGCCATAGATCACGCCAGGGTAGTTCATCACCTCGGCCAACCCCAGCACGCGCGGTTCCGCCAGCAGCGGCGCGAGATCGTCCGCTTCCAGCGCCGCGCCGCTCGTCTCCATGGCCGTCGCCGGCACGCACGAGCTGGCCATGACGAACATGTCGAGCTGCGCGTGACGGCCGCGCTCCAGCATCAGGCGAATGCCATCGATGCCCAGCACGTTGGCGATCTCATGCGGATCGGTCACCACCGAAGTGACGCCGCGCGCGAGCACGGTCTGTCCGTAGGCTGGCGGCGTGCACAGACTGCTCTCAATGTGCACATGCGCGTCGATGAAGCCCGGGCACACCGAAAGCCCGCTCAGGTCGTGCTCCTCGCGGCCATGATAGCCGGGAGCCAGCGCCACCACATATCCCTCGTGCACAACGATATCGGTCGCCATCACCTCGCCGGAGATGACGTTGTACAGCGACGCGTTGCGCAGCACGAGATCAGCAGGCACATCTCCGCGCGCTGCCGCTATTCGTTCACCCCTGCCCATAACGCCTCCTCTCGCACCACCCCGCGCCTGCGCCGCCCATTCTAGCGCGAAACTGTGTCCCCCGCCTGCAGTGGACGCTCCACATCCCGGATCCACGGCGCACCCGCGCGCGTCCAGCCGATGATCTGCGCGTCGCGGTCGTGCAGCACTGCCGTACGCGGCGCGGACCACTCTCCGGCGCGAAAGCGCTCACCGCTGGCTACCTGCGCCGTGAAGACGAACTCGTAGCGCCCTCGTGGGGCATCCTGCAGCACCCCCGCCCAGCTGAGCGAGGCTTCAACCCCGGTGCGCTCCAGCACATGCGCGCGAAGCTGCGCCCACGGGGCCTGCCGCCCGTCGCAGCGCACACGCGGCAGCCCGCGCAGCTCGCTATCCCGCGCCGAGCGCACCGTCAGCACCCGGCCCGCCTCGTCCGCAATCAGGGCTGCCGCCTGCACCTCGAAGCGGGGAAAGCGCGGCTCAGGCTGCCCACGCAGCGCATTCCACAGATAGCGCAGGCCCAGCCGCAGCCGCAGCTGGCGCTGCTCTGCAGGCGAAAGCGTCACCACACGCGGCGGGATCGCATTGGCATCCACGGCGTCTGTCACCACCTGGCCGAGCGGCATCCACGGAAGCGCCTGCGCCGGGAAAAACACATTCTCGCGCGTCTCGGCACTGCGCCCGAGCGGCTGTCCTTCCGCCTGCGCCCGGAAAAGCACGTTCAGCCGCTGCCAGCCGTGCATGTAGTACAGTGCTGCCGGCTGCGGCTGCAGCGCCTGCACACCGGTCTCCTCCGCCACTTCGCGCACAGCGGCATCCTGCAGGCGCTCGCCCGCATCCAGCCGACCGCCCGGCAGAGACCACACGTTCAGATCTGCCCGGCGCGAAAGCAGCACGTGATCCCGGCGAAAGGCCGCACACCACACCCCCAGGCGCAGCGGTTCACTGCTCGCGCTCATCGCCGCCACACCGTGCGAAAGCGCCGCATGCCCGCCCTAGCGCCGCCCGTCGATCAGCGCGCGCGAAAGCGCATTGTGCCGCTCGACCAGCACGGGCAGATCCTCGGTGAGCAGCTGCCCGTCCTGCACCACCATGCGACCATTGATCATCACCTTGTCCGCCGGGGCCGGCTGGCAGAACAGCAGCGCTGCCAGCGGGTCGTGCAGCGCGCCAGCGAAACGCGCATGATCCAGCCGATAGGCCGCCCAGTCCGCGCACATCCCCGGCGCGAGATGGCCGATGTCATCGCGGCCCAGCACGGAGGCGCTGCCGCGCGTCGCCAGCTCCAGCGCATCGCGCGCCGACATCGCCGCGGGCACGCCGCCCGCCCGCGCCACCAGCATCGCCATGCGCGCCTCCTCCAGCAGGCCGCTGCTGTCGTTGGAGGCCGAGCCATCCACGCCCAACCCCACTGGAACACCGGCATCGCGCATCCGGCGTACCGGCGCAATCCCGCTCGCCAACCGCAGATTGGACGTCGGGCAGTGGCACACCCCGGTGCTCGTGCGCGCGAACATGCCGATCTCGCGCTCATTCAGGCACACGCAGTGCGCATGCCACACGTCGTCGCCAAGCCAGCCCACATCCTGCGCATAATCGCCCGGCAGCATGCCGAATTTTTCCAGGCTGTAGGCGACGTCATTGCTGTTTTCCGCCAGGTGGGTGTGCAGGTGCACGCCATAGCTGCGCGCCAGCGCCGCCGCCTCGCGCATCAGGTCCTGGCTGACCGAGAAGGGCGAACATGGTGCGACCACGATGCGCAGCATCGCGCCGCGTGCGCTGTCGTGATACTGCTCGATCACGCGCCGCGTGTCCCGCAGGATCGCCTGCTCCTCCTCGACCACGCTGTCGGGCGGCAGTCCGCCCAGCTTCTCGCCCACACTCATCGAACCGCGCGCGGCATGAAAGCGCATGCCGATCTGCTGTGCTGCGCGGATCTCGTCGTCCAGCCGCACATCGTTGGGGAAGATGTACAGATGATCGCTGGAGGTCGTGCAGCCGGAGAGCATCAGCTCTGCCATCGCCATACGGGCGGACACGTTCACCGCCTCGCCCGTCAGCCGCGCCCAGATCGGATACAGCGCCTTCAGCCAGCCGAATAGCTCCAGGTCCTGGGCGATCACCCGCGTGAGCGTCTGATACATATGATGATGCGTATTGATCAGGCCCGGAATGACGATGTGGTCCGGCAGATCCATCACGACATCCGGCTGCACGGGCGGCATGCTCTCCAGCGCCCCCGCCGCCGTGATGAAAGCGCCGTCGATCAGCATGGCGCCGCCGCGAATCTCGCGCCGGGAATCATCCATCGTCACCAGCAGTCCAATGTTGCGCAGCAGTGTCGTCGTCATGGGCAGGCTACCCTGTCGTGTGTGAGGTCAGTTCCGCCAGGCGGCGGGCCGCTTTCATCGTGTTCACCATCAGCATCGTGATCGTCATCGGGCCGACGCCACCAGGCACTTTCGTGATCGCCCCGGCCACCTCGCACGCGCTCTCGAAATCGACGTCACCGACGAAGCGATAACCGCGCGGATCTGAGGCGTCGTCAATCCGGTTGGTGCCCACGTCAATCACCACTGCGCCGGGCTTGAGCCAGCTTCCCGGCACCATCCCGGGCCGTCCAATCGCCGCGATCAGCACATCCGCCCGGCGCACCACACTCGCCAGATCACGCGTGCGGCTGTGGCACACGGTCACCGTGGCGTTGGCGCGCATCAGCATGAGCGCGGCAGGCATCCCGACGATGTTGGATCGCCCAAGCACCACGGCATCTGCGCCTTCCAGCGGCACGCCGGACTCCTGCAGCAGCACCATGCAGCCGGTGGGCGTGGCCGGGGTGAACAGCGGCTCGCGGCCCTTCATCGCCAGCAGCCCGATATTGATCGGGTGGAAGCCGTCCACGTCCTTATCCAGCGCCACCCGCGAAAGCGCGCGGTTCTCGTCGATGTGCGCCGGCAACGGAAGCTGCACCAGAATGCCATGCACACGTGTGTCGTCGTTGAACGCATCGATGGCGGCCTCAACCTCGTCCTGCGTGGCCTGTGCAGGCAGAATCTGCGCGAACGACGCCATGCCAGCACTCTCACAGGCGCGTCGCTTCATGCGCACGTACTGCGCCGAGGCCGGATTGTCCCCCACCAGCACCACACCCAGGCCGGGCGGCCCGCCCGTACGCTGCCGAAACTCCGTTGCTTCTGCAGACACCTGCGCGCGCAAGCGCTCTGCCACGGCATTGCCGTCGAGGATTTGCGCAGCCATCATCCCCCGCCTTGTGCAATGGCCAACCATACGCAGAGCATACCATCTCGCGGCGCTGCTGACGACAGGCACTGACCACCGCCGCCGCCCGCCGCCGATGTCTGTGAGTCATGACAACTGTCAGGTAAACTACAGCACACTGAGGGCACATCTGGATTACAATGAAGCGTGGCGGAGTTGCACAGCGCCGATATGCACAGTACTGAGCGAGGACATGTGCGATGAGGGAACACAGCGAAAACAGCGCTGCGCCAGCCGTCGCGGGCCGTGCCCGCCGCAGCTTCAGCGCCGGTCAGTCGCTGGTGGAGTATGCGCTCATCATCGTGATGGTGGCCAGCGCCGCTGGCATCACGCTGGCGCTCACCGGGCCGGCCATCGGTAATGTGTTCAGCAACGTCATCTTCGGCGTGATCGGCGCAGAGCAGAGCTCGCTCGTCGGCCTGCAGACTCAGGGCCGCGCGAACGCCTTCTGGGCGACTGTCGAGTTCGTGCGCACCAGCCCGCAAAAGGAGACGCCCTTCCCCACGCCGGCAGACCTCCCGGCCACTCTACCACCAACGATCGCCGTCACCGCATCAAACACGCCGACCATCACGCTGTCGCCGACGCCGACTTTCACGCTCACGCCGTCGATCACACTCACCCCATCGCTAACGCCCAGCTTCACGCCCGGCGCACCACCGACGCCCACTGACACCATCTTCAATCTGCCGCACTCCGATGTCTCTGCCAACACCACCTGGTGGCGACTGGACAACGCCTTCGGCATCGGCGGCGGGCAGTGGAACGTCGTCTACTACAATCAGCCAAACTTCGCCGGCTCGACCTTTCCCGTCATGGAATTCCTCGCCACAAGCAACGGTTTCGTCGACAATGACTGGGGCACCGGCAACCCGGGCAGTGCGCCCACCAACGTGGTGGGTTACTCCGGCGGCAACCACTTCTCAGCCGTCTACGAGAAGACTTTCCTCGTCCCCAACAGCGAAACCATCCGCATCAGCTACACCATCGGCGCGCGCGATGCGCTGGAGATCCGCCTGGATGGCACTACCGTGCTGCCTACCGTCAGCGAGCCTTCGGGGGTGAACCTGAGCGGCAGTGTGGATGTCGCGTTCACTGCGGGCACGCGCACCCTGCAGATCCGCTACAACGACGATAACTTCGGCAATGGCAACCCGGCGCGACTGTCGGTGTCCATGGCGCGCCTGCGCGACAACATCGAGGACACCGTCAACGATTGTGGCTGGCTCAACATCAGCGACACGGCGCAGAGCGGCTCCTCCCCGCTGGTGTGGGATGAGGGCGGCACGAGCGCGCCGACCTCCAGCTGGACGGCAGGCCGCACCTGCATTCTGGAGCTGCGCGGTGCCTTCAACCTCACCGGCCAACCCAGCCCGAAACTCTCGTGGTGGGATATCTGGGACTTCAGCGCCAACTCCGGCGTCAACGCGCAGATCCAGATCGGCGATTACACCGTCGACGCCAACGGATTCTTCAACCGCGCCGCCGCCAACTGGCGAACCTTCACGATACGCAGCGGCGGCACCGCCAACTACAACTGGACGCGCAATCAGATTGACCTCAGCGCGATCAGCGGGCTGTCCTCCACCGTCACCGTGCGCTTCGTGCTCACCAGCACAGCCGCCGGCAACGTGCGCTGGAACATCGACGATCTGCAGGTACTCCCGGATCCCGGCGTGCCGCCAGCGAATCAGACCTTCACCGTCGATCGCAGCTGGTCGCTCGAAGCGCGCAGCCAGATGGCCGACTTCCGCTTCAACGGCGACTCCAACTACACCCGCGAGGCGTCAGCGCAAACGACCGAGGGCTGGCGCTGGAACATCACCAGCACCAATGCGCGCTCCGGCTCCTCGTGGGACGGCAGCCCCGGTGCGACGTTCTCACCATCTGCAGGCAGCGGCGTTGCCGATGACCAGACCCGCGTATACTTCCTCGAGTTTGCCCGGCCCATCGACATTACCAGCGCGCGCAGCCCCGCCGTGCCCGTCGCCGACAGCGATGGGGACACCGGCGTCCCCATCCTGTCGTTCTGGCAGGCGTACGACATCGGCATCGGCGGGCAGCTTGTCGTGCAGTACACCCGCGATGCGATCAATGACACCACGGGCACGCCCGATACGTGGACGACAATCCCCAACGACGGCATGCTGCTTAACGTCACGGGAAGCACACCGGCTTCTACCGACCGAAACGACGCTGGCGCCACGCGCACCGCGCTGTCGATGCGCGAAATCCAGGTGCGCCTGACCCAGATCCCCAACTGGGATACCCAGTCCTTCCGCCTGCGCTTTGCACTGATCGCCCGGGCGGGTGCCAGCAGCGTGAACGACTGGTATCTGGACGACATTCGCATTGAACGCGAAGACGCCACCACTTACGAGCCCTACCCAATGCTCGACAATGCCGAGAGCGACACGGCCGCAGCAAAGCGCTGGGCGGCCGTCGGCCCAAGTGGAGTTTGGCTGCCGACGACCGTGAGCAACGGCTACGACGGCTCCTCGCGCGCCTTCGCCGACAGCCCCAGCGGCAGCTACACTGCCAACACCACCACGGCGATGGAAATGCGCCGAACGCTCGATCTGCTCAACGACACGCCAGCCAATGATCCACCCGGCGGCGAAAGCCCCACCCGTGCCGCTGCACGGAGCCCGCTGCTCAGCTTCTGGTGGAGGGGCGCACTGACCGGCGCGACGGTCGCCATCGACATCTGGTCCGCCCGCACCAATACCTGGCTGGCCGCCTGGTCGTGGTCTCCCGGCGGCACGCGCACGCAGAACGCCTGGGAGCGCATCGAAGTCGATCTCCGACAGGCGGTGGTCGATGTGCTGACCGCCGGCACGGGTTCCGCGTGGCAGTGGAGCGGCGCATCGGCCACCAGCGTTACCGGCAACACCTGTGACCTCCTCAACCCGCTGAATTGCGTGGACGATGACCTGCGCCTGCGCATTCGCCTGACTACAGGCAGCACCACTGCCGATGGCCTCTTCATCGACGACATCCGCATTGAGAACGCGCCGACGCTCAACCACGAACTGTGGGACGCGCCGTCTGGCGATGGCATCTATGACGACTCGATTGAGACGCGCCTGCCGAACCTCGGTTCGATCAACGATGACCTGAGCGAACGCTGGTATCTGGGCGGAAGCTGGTTCCGCACGCTGGACACCCGGCGCAATGGCTCGATGTCGCTCACGGACTCGCCTGGCACCAACTACCCCGCCAATGTGCGCACAATTGCCGAGATCCGCTCGGTGATCGATCTGCGCTCGACCAATGCTGCGCTGATGCCCTCGCTCGATTTCTTCACACGCTTTGACTCCGGCAGCGGCGATGGCCTGCGCGTCGAAATCGCGCAGGAGAACTCCAGCAGCACCAGCCAGGGCTACGACAAGATCGCCGGGTGGACGGCATGGACGCCTGTATTGCCGGGCGGACTGCCCGCAGCGCCAGGCCCGTGGAACTTCAGCACCCCCAGCCCGACCCGCGTCGATACCTGGATCCGTGGCCGCGTGTCGCTCTCCAGCTACGTCGGCAGCCGCATCCGCATCCGGTTCGTGCTCACCTCAGACTCCAGTAATGAAGGGGACGGCCTGTATCTCGATCAGGTCCGCCTGGCCTACAACCCGCTGGTCCTGAGCGATCCCGGGCCGACCAGCATCGTGTTCTACAATGATTTCAGCGCCAACCCCGGCTATTGGCTGTTCGAGGGGAATTGGGGCACGACTGAGCAGTACGTCATTCCCGGCTCGCAGGGAGCGGATATTGGCACGCAGCAGTGGAGTGGCTACGTGGCAGACTGCGTGAGCAGCTGCACCAACACCACGGCGCTCGCCCAGCTGCTGGATGACAGCCAGGCCGTCGGCATGGCGCTCAACTACAACACCGGCGGCACCGGCACAACACCCGGCTCGATCTGGCCGCTCAAGCCGAGCAGCGAAGTCGACTACTGGCTGGGCAGCACCCGCCCGAATGTCTCTGCCAACCCGTCAGTCATCACTTCGCTCACCTTCCTCGACGACACCTGGGCAGCGCGCCTGATCCGGAATGTCACGCTGGAGGCGGGGCGCACCTATCGCGTGTACACGCTCGCGGACGACGGCGTGCGCCTGACGATCAATGACATCGCAGGAACGAACATCACCACCGGCGGCGCAACCCCGCCAGCCGGGCGCATCATCAACAACTGGGCAGTGCACGGCATCCAGCTCGACTATTCCACGTTCACGGTGGGTTCGTCCACGCTCTCGCGCACGCTCACGCTGGACTACTTCGAGACCACCGGCACCCAGTTCCTCACGCTCAACATCGCATCTGGCGCCGCCTCGGTTACCGACTCGCCCAACACGGCTGGAACCGGCAGCGGCAGCAATGACAGCGGCTCGCTCGGCTACACGTCAGTCGCATCAGCCATATACGGCTATTCCAGCCTGGTGCTGAACGGCGTCCTCGATCTGAGCACAGCAGCCAACCCGGTACTGTCCTATACGCGCTACTACAACCTGTCGACGGGGATGAACTTCTTCGTGGAGTTCTCAAACGATGGCGGCTTCACATGGAACACCATCACCGCTGAGACAGTCTCCGGCACGAACACACCGCCAACGGTGTATCTGCCGCCATCAAACACCTGGCAGCAGCGCAGCATCGCCATCGACAGCACCTATCGCACCGCGCGCTTCTGCGTGCGCTTCCGCCTGGATACGCGCACTGCCAGCACGATGCTGGATGGCGTATGGATCGGCAGCGTGCAGGTCGTGCGCTGAACGGGCCGCGGCTGAGAAGCGGCTGGCAGCGGCCGCTTCTCAGCAAGTCATCATCGCCGGCAGGGCGGCCGCCTGATACACTGATAGGTACGCAGAGAAGCTGCACCCTCATGGGAGACTGATGCTCTTGAGCGCGCTGTTCAGCGGAAAACTGTTCATCCTCGTCGGGCCGGCAGGCACGGGCAAGAACACCCTGATGGAGACGGCCATCCGGTCCGTCCCTGGCCTGCGCCAGCTCCCGACGGCCACCACCCGCACGATGCGCCCCAACGAAACCGACGGCAGGCAGCACTACTTCATCAGCCGTGCTGAGTTCGAGCGCATGATCGCCGAAGACGATCTGCTGGAGTGGCAGATCGTGCACGGAACCGACTACTACGGCATGGTGCGCTCGCGCACCGAGGAAGCGCTCGCCGCCGGCGAGATCGTCATCGCCGATATCGACTATCTCGGCGCGCAGGCGGCGCAGACCGCCTATCCTCACAACGTCGTCACCGTGTTCATCACCCCGCCCGGTGCGGGCGAGCTGGTGGAGCGCATGACGCAGCGCGGTGAGCAGGCCGCCAACATCACGCGGCGTCTGCTGCGCGCGCCGCAGGAATTCGACTTCGCGCCGCAGTGCAGCTACGTCATCCTCAATGATGGCGATCCGGCGCAGGCCGCCGAGCGCCTCATCGCGATCATTCAGTCCGAGCGTGCTGGTCAGGTGCTGGCGATCGCACGGGCAGCGGTGCCCGCGCTTCGGCTGGCCGTGCAGATCGCGCTGGTCCCCTTCGGCGCTGGACCCCACGCCGCACAGATGCTGCGTCTCCCGGTGCAGAACGGTGAGCTGCCGCAGCAGGCGGCGCTGCAGGGCGCGGCCAGCGCATTTGCAGGCGCGCTGCCGCCAGGCGCATGGCAGGCGGGCGATCTGGCACAGGACAACTTCATCCCGCCCGATGCGCTGCTGATGGAGCGCGACGGAGACGCTGAAGTGGCTGTATACGTTTATCACTACTGCCTGCGCAGCCCGGTGCCCCAGCCGCTGCCAGCAATGCGCACACCGAAACAGGGCGCGCTTGCGTGAACACCGCCTTCCATCTCGCCCTGGGCGCGGCGCTGGCCCAGGACGGCATTCCACTGCACTATGGTGATCTGCCCGGCGAGTATCAGGCCGCGCTGCATGGCGTCGTGCTGATGGACCGCTCGCATGAAGGGCGCGTCGCGCTGGATGGCAAGAATCGGCTCGACCTGGTGCAGCGCATCTCCACCAACGACGTCGCCGCGCTGCGCGAAGGCGAGACGCTGCCGACGATCTTCACCACTCCGATTGGCCGCGTGATCGACCGCGTGCTGGCCGTGCACGCTGGCGAACGACTGCTGCTGCTGGCAGAGCCGGGGCGCGGGCCAGCGGTGGCCAGCTACCTGGCGCGCAGCATCTTCTTCAACGACGACGCGCGGGCCAGCGACATCACCAGCGGGACGCGCCAGTTCGTGCTGGCCGGGCCGCAGGCGGATGCCGTCGTCCGCGCGCTGTCAGAGGATCTGGCGACTGCGCCGGGCAGCCCCAGCCGTGAATTGAACATCGCCGGCCACACTGCGCGCTTCACCCGCATACGCCCGGTCAGCGGTGCAGGCTGGTCGGTTGTGCTGTCGGAGGACGCAGCAGAGGCAGTGTGGCGGGCGCTGCTCGCAGCGGGCAGCGGCGCTGGCCTGCGCCCGGCCGGCTCGCTGACATATCACGTGCTGCGCGTGCGCGCCGGAAAGCCGGGCGTCGGCAGGGAGCTGAGCAGCGAGTACATCCCGCTGGAGCTCGGCCTGTGGGATGAGGTGAGCTTCACCAAGGGCTGCTACACCGGGCAGGAGATCATCGCCCGCATGGAAAGCCGCCGCCGGCTGGCGAAGACCATCGTCGCGCTCACGCTGGATGGGCCCGCAGAAGCGCCCTGCCCGCTCTGCGATGAGGGCAAGGCGGTTGGCACGCTCACCAGCAGCGCACAGGCCCCCGACGGGCAGCGCTACGGCATCGGCATCGTGCGGATGAGCAGCGCGCAGCCCGGCCGGGTACTCAGCGCCGGCGAAGCGCACACGCGCATCGAGCGGCTGGCCGGCGTACAGCCCGCGCTGCAGGCGGAGACCGACTGAGCGCTACAGACGCGGCGGCGTCACCCCGCGCTGGCCCTGATACTTGCCCTTGCGGTCAGCGTACGAAATCTCGCACGGCTCATCGCCCTCGAAGAACAGCACCTGCGAAATGCCTTCCAGCGAGTACAC
>CAZZJW010000047.1:0-32344 GCA_964654755.1 uncultured Pleurocapsa sp.
CTCTGCCAGCGCGAAAGTCATCACAGCATACGGCTGATCGCCAGACCACATCACCAGCGACAAAACGCCGTTGACGGGCGCAATTTCAACCCGGAAGTCCGGCGGGGTCATCCGCTGCACATCCATCAGCAGCATCGCAATCCCGGCTGCGCCCTGAACCGGACGGGTGGCAGCGCGTACCTTGCCCCCGCCATCAGAATACCAGACCGCATCCTGTGCCAGCAGCGCGGTCAGGCCCTGAACATCACCCTGACTGACCGCCTGGATGAACCCGCCCAGAATGCGCTGCTGTTGTTCCGGCGTAGCGCTGAAACGCTGGCGGTGAGCGGTGATATGCTGGCGGGCGCGGCTGAACAACTGGCGGCATGCCGCTTCTTCCCTGAAGAGGATGTGCGCGATTTCGTCGTACGCATAGTCGAACACCTCGCGCAGCAGGAACACCGCCCGTTCCGGGGGTGACAGGCTCTCCAGCAGCACCAGAAACGCCATCGAGAGCTCGTCGCGCGCCTGCAGCGCGACATCCTCAGTCAGAAGCGGTTCCGGCAACCAGGGGCCGATGTACTGCTCCCGCTGGCTGTGCGCCGCTTTCATGTGATCGAGACACAACCGGGTGAGGACGGTTGTCAGAAACGGTTTGAGCGACCGGATGCTTTCGGGCACGACCGCCTGATAACGAAGGTAGGTTTCCTGCACCATGTCCTCGGCATCCATCACGCTGCCCAGCATTCGGTAGGCGATGGCCAACAGCAGGCGCCGGAAGCTCTCAAATGACTCCATGGGCTCCCCCGGCTGATGGTTCAGCAGATGCTCGTGACCGCCCCGGCCAGAGTTACAACCCCGGCCAGCGCCGTTCCAGTCCATGCGAATATCGGGTGTAGCGACAGGTCATTTCCTTGATCACAGCACCCATTCGCCCGGTGATGATGCGTTCGTGTGGCTGATCGTTCGCGCCGACCCATTGGATCAGCCCGCGCCCGCGCCCAAGGCTGATGCAGCGCAGCGTGAAAGCAAAAGCGAACGGACGCGCCTCATGACCGTTCAGGTGCGCCGCAAGATTATCCGCCGCATGCGCTCCCTGCGGAGTCCGCGAGGCCAACGGGCGAGAGGGTGCGTCCTGCGGGCGATGGTGACAAGCGAAGCACAGGATGGTTCACGAGGACAACAGGACGCCCGGGGGAGGCTGCCGCGCGGGCCAGACTCGGAGCCGGCATGCCAGAAACATCAGCGCTGTGGCCGGGGTGGATCAGCAATCGCGCAGGTCGGGCTGGGCTGGCGCAGCGCCGAATACGCTGCAATCACGGCTCATAGAATTAGGATCAATGTACTATTATAAATCATTCGAAATGTTTTTCGTAATTTATATTCGTTGGGTTGTTCTCTAGAATGTAAGATGTATGTTGAGATTCGACCACGTTACACAAGCCCTCAAACGCTATCCTGGAGCGGGTGATGTCGAGAAAAGTCCTCGTTGTACTATCCGAATGGGGTTACTGGGGAGAAGAGCTGGTTGGCCCCCTTGAGTCTCTTGATGCCAAAGGGTACGAAACCGTCTTCATGACGGCAAAGGGAAAGCGGGCGCATGCGCTTCCGCCGAGCATGGAAGCGGGATACTTCGATCCGCCGCTCAAGAAGGTGGTGACGGATGAGCATTACGCGCGCAAGACTCGCGAGATAGACGCCTCGACGCGCCTGGACAACCCGATCAACCTTGCGGCATGGTTCCCGGAACGCCCCTACTTCAACGATCCGAATTTCGGGCATGCGCTTGAGGCCTACTACAACGAACGCGATGCCCGGTGGCGTGAACTGGCGCAGTACGATGCGTTGCTGATGGTCGGCGGCAGCGGACCGCTGATCGATATGGTGAACAATCAGCGCCTGCACGACGTCATCCTGGGCTTTGTTTCGCAGAACAAGCTGGTGGTTGCAGAGTGCTACGCAGTGACCTGCCTGGCATTTGCGCGCGAGTGGAGCGAACGCAAGAGCATCATCGCGGGCAAGCATGTGACGGGCCACGCGCTGGAATACGACTACAAAGACGGCACCGGCTTCCTCGGCACGGACCTCAACATGGGGCCGCCGCCCTATCCGCTGGAATTCATCCTGCGCGATGCGACACAGCCGGGTGGCCAGTACCACGGTGGCGTTGGGCGCACGCGCTCCACCATCCTCGACTTTCCTTTCCTGACCGGCCGTTCGACGCAGGACTCCCATCTTGTGGGCGAGCTGATGGTTGAAGTGCTGGAAAACGGGCTGCGCCGCTACGGCTGGTAGCGCAGCGCTGCTGCTTGAACATTCTCGGCAACAAATCCTCAGGGGGGTAAGCCTGATGCCTGGTAGAACTGGGCGATTTGCGGTCATCGAGCAATTCCTTGCCGATGGCATGAACATCATGTTCGGTAACCCGGGCACGGTTGAGCAGGGGCTGCTGGACTCGCTGGAACAATCCCCCTCCTTCACCTACATCATGGGGCTGCAGGAGACGATTGCTGTTGCAATGGCGGATGGCTATGCCCGTGTCACCCAGCAGCCCACGCTGGTTCAGCTTCACAGCGGCGTCGGCCTCGGCAATGGGATCGGCATGCTGTACCAGGCAATGCGCGGGCATGCGCCGCTGGTCGTCATCGCCGGCGAGTCGGGCATTCGCTACGATGCGATGGACGCGCAGATGGCCGCCGATCTGGTGAGCATGGCCAGGCCCGTCACAAAGTGGTCGACGCGCGTCGTCGATCCCAATTCTGTACTGCGGGTGCTGCGGCGCGCAGTCAAGATCGCCTCGACTCCGCCGATGGGGCCGGTGTTCGTTTGCCTGCCCGCAGACGTGCTCGATGCGCTGAACGACGAACCTGTCTTCCCGACGCCGCGGCTGGATACACGCGTCGTGCCGACGAGCGAGCAGGTCGCTCAGGCTGCCGGTCTGCTGGCCGGCGCGAAGCACCCGATCATCATCATGGGCGACGGGATCGCATTTTCGCGCGCGCAGAACGATCTGCAGCAGGTCGCTGAGCTGCTGGGTGCCGAGGTGTGGGGCGCTAACTCGTCTGAAGTCAACATGAGCTACACGCACCCGCTCTTCAAAGGCATGACCGGGCACATGTTCGGAGCTTCAAGCGCCAGGGTGACGCAGCATGCTGATGCGGTGCTGGTGGTCGGCACGTACGTCTTCCCTGAAGTTTTCCCCTATCTCGATCCTGCGCAGGTGTTCGCCCCGCAGGCGAAGATCGTGCACATCGACCTGAACGCCTACGAAATCGCCAAGAACTTCCCGGTGGATCTCGGGCTGGTGAGTGATCCCAGGCTGACGCTCGCTGCCCTGGGGACTGCGCTGGATGGCGTTCTGAGCGAGAGCGATCGGCAGGCGGCACGCGAGCGCATCGAAGCCAGCAGGGCTGCGAAGGAAGCTGCACATGCGGCGATGCTCGAACAGGACGCCTCCCTGCGCCTGACCACACCGATGCGCGCATCGGCATTCATGGAAGCGCTGGCGAAACATGTCCCGGACGACGTGATCATCTTCGATGAAGCGCTCACGTCTTCACCGGAACTGACCCGCTATCTGCCACCGCATCTCCCGGATCACTTCTTTCAGACACGGGGCGGCTCGCTGGGCGTGGGCATCCCTGGTGCGCTCGGCATCAAGCTGGCGCGCCCGGACAAGCTGGTGATCGGCTTCACAGGCGACGGCGGCAGCATGTACACCATCCAGGCCTTGTGGACCGCCGCGCGCTACGGCATCGGCGCGAAATTCGTGATCTGTAACAATCAGAGCTACCGACTGCTCAAGGACAACATTCTGCAGTACTGGCGTGATCAGGTCGGTGATCCGGTCCACGAGTTCCCCTCCGGCTTCGACCTGGGCAATCCGGTCATCGACTTCGCGGCGCTGGCCCGGTCGATGGGCGTGCCTGCGGTGCGCCTGGATCACCCGGAGAACGCCGAAGCTGTGGTCAGACAGATGCTTGAAACCGATGGTCCTTTCCTTGTGGACATGGTCATTTCCAGCCAGTAATCCGACGTCGAGAGCGGCAAGTCATTCCAGGAGCTGTACATGGATACCAGGCAGATTATCGACACGTACTATCGCCTTGCCAACGCCGGAGAATGGGACGCGTGGTGCGACCTGTTCGATGAACAGGTGGTGATGGACGAGCAGCTTGCGGGGCATGTTGAAGGCTTGTCCACGCTGCGCTCGATGATGAGCGGCATGGGTGCCTATCAGAGCTTCCAGAACCGCCCGCAGATCATCATCGTTGAGGGCGAGCAGGCAGCAGTCGTCTCACACATCTCGGCAGTCGCTGCCAAAGCGCCCACGCAGCCGATCGAAGCAGACGTCATGAATTACTTCATCGTCAGGAACGGCAAGATCACCTACCTGAAGAACGTCCACGACACCCGCCCGTTTGATCCGTTCACTGGTCGCGCCTAGAAGGAGCGGAACGATGTTCAAGGTTCATGATGTTCGCGGTCGCTTCCCGGTGCTGCCAAGCCATGTGCACGGCTACGTAGTCGAACTGGACACGATGTGTCTGGTTGTGGACGCGACTGCAGCAATCTCGAGTGCAAAGCAGCTTCGGCAGACCGCTGAAGCGACTGGAAAGCCGATCCGGGCCGTGCTGATGACGCATGGGCATCCAGATCACTTCACGGGCCTGGTCGCGTTCGCGGATCTGCCGATCATGGCATCTGCAGGCACGCTGGCATTTGCCAGGGCCGAAGACGCCAGCAAGTGGGAATCGGGCAAGATGTATCTCGGTGACGATTTCCCCGATGCACGCGTGTTTCCAAACCAGCTCGTCAGCGACGGGCAGACGTTCGACTTTGACGGTGTGACATTCACGTTCAACGATCTCGGACCCGGCGAGTCGGACAGCGACAGTATGTGGTGGTGCGAGGTCGATGGCGTCAGACACGCTTTCATCGGTGACGTGATCAGCAATCACGTCCATGCATTCTTCGGCGATGGGCATGCGCTGCACTGGCTGACAATCATCGACCGGCTGGAACGCGAGTGCGACGAAACAACGCAGTTCTACATCGGGCATGGTGACTCGCCGGCGAGCTACGCGATGCTGAGCTGGCAGCGTGGGTATATCAACACCTTTCTGAAGTCGGTGAAGAAGCTTGACCCTGCGGTTCCGTTCACCGAAGCCAATACCCAGCAGATCCTTGCCGACATGAGCAGCTATCTGAACACTGAAGAGCTGTTATTCCTGCTGGGCTACGAACTTGAAAAAGGCGTTCCGCGTGTGCAGCAAGCACTCGGTGAGCTGAAATTGAGAGAGTCTGTGAATCAGCAGCTGACGGAAACCGAGATTCAGGCGCTCGCTCGAGAGTGGTTTGAGGGACTAAACGATCACCGCCCGCTGGTCGAGATGCTGCCCCTGCTTGCCAGTAATGGGCTGGAGATGGTCTTCCCGGAAGCGACGCTGACGACCATGGTCGAATTCGAACGCTGGTACCAGGGCGTGACGCGCACATTCTTTGACCAGGATCACATCATCACCGCGCTCACCTCGCACATCGAAGGGGCGAAGGCGCAGGTTGATGTGACCGTGATCTGGAAGGCGTCGCAGTGGATTGCGCCGGCGGCGACCAGCACGCGTACCGCCTTCGAGGCGAAACAATCGTGGACGGTCACGCGTTCACCGCAGACGGGGAAAGCAGTTATCAGCCAATACACTGTCCATGGCTTGGAGCCGGTCGTTAACTAAGGGAGGCCTGTGAACCTGATGAGCAAGAAAGTCCTCATTCTCGCATCAAACTACGGATTGTGGGCAGAAGAACTACAGGCGCCCTGGGATGCGCTCCGGAAGGCTGGATTCGACCTGACGCTGGCGACGATGCAGGGCAAGACGCCGCTTCCGTTGATCATCAGCATGGATCCGACGTTCATCGATCCGTTCCAGTTCTACAACGTCAACCCGCAGCCTGTGGTTGACCGCGTGAACGAACTGCTGAGCAACGGCGAATGGGATCATCCGATCAGGATCAAAGATGCCAGCATGGACGACTACGATGCCATCGTGATTGTCGGCGGCCCCGGCTCGGCGCTGGACCTGGTCGGCAATCCCCACGTGCATCAACTGCTGGTCGATGCCTACAACAGTGACAAGCTGATGGGCGCGCTGTGTTACGCGGTCGGCGCATTCGTGTGGGCGCGCACCCCGCGAAACGGGGGCAAGAGCATTGTCTACGGCAAGACGATCACTGCTCATCCCAAGGAGTGGGACTTCACAGATGAGCTGGCCTATCCGCTGCAAGGCGCAACACCGGATAACAAAGGCACCGACATTGTCACTCCAGGATTCGCCTTCCCGCTCCAGGTGCTGATGGAGGACGCTGTCGGACCCAACGGCACGGTCCTGTCGGATAACACTGCTTCCCGTGAACGCCCTCAGGTTGCCTTTGACTGGCCCTTTGTGACTGCGCTGTCCGTCGAATCGTCGATTGCGTTCGGCGACAAACTGGTCGAAGTACTGTCGCAGGTGGGGCAGAACGCCCCAACGCCCTGAACATGCCGTCGATGGCGATGGAGTGACCCAGGTATGGCAATTCGCCTGAATGGCAGCGTGGATGTCCTGCGGCTGGGTGATGTGACATTGCACAGTTACGCCAGCCCCGAAGATGGCGAGTTCGTTCGCTCGCAGATTGTCGAGATGCCGAACAGCGTCGTTGTCATCGACGTGCAGTATCTGCGCCGATACGCGCAGGAGGTTCGCGCTTATGTCGATGCGCTGGCCAAGCCAATCGAAAGAGTCATCATCTCCCACATGCACCCCGATCACTGGTTCGGCATCGAGGCGTTCGCGGATGCGCCACTGTATGCGCTGCCAGAAGTGATCGCAGAACTGGAGATGCTGGGCAACTGGTGGATCAGCATCAAGAAGCCCGAATTCGGCGACCAGATTCTGGACTCCGCGATCATTCCGACGCATGCGCTGGCGGAGGGGCTTACGGACATTGATGGCGTGCAATTCCACTTCACCCGGGTTGCCGGCGCAGAAGCGACCCACATCGTCGTGACAGAGCTGCCGCAGTACAGGCTGCTGCTGCCGCAGGATCTCGTCTACAACCAGATTTACCTGTTCGTCGGCGAGCTGCACGGACCGGAGCGTAGAATCCGCTGCTTCGATGGGTGGATCAGCGCGCTTGAAGCCCTCAGGCAACGCAACGTTGATACTGTCGTCCCCGGCCATGGCGCACCGACGACCCCCGCCATCTTCGATACGCTGATCGCGTATCTGAACGAGGTGCATGCGCTTCTGGATGGGGCGACCAGCGGCGAAGACTTCAAGCAGCAGGTGATGGCGCGTTATCCCGACTATCGCCTGCCGCTCATGCTCGATTTCTCGGTGATGACGCTGTTCGCTCCAGCGCAGGAGGCATAACGCGTGGCACTGCAAGGCAAGAAAGTCGGCGTCCTGATCGAGAGCGACTTCTACGAGGAAGAGATCTTCTATTACAAGCATCGCTTCCCCGAAGAGGGGATCGATCTGCACTTCCTCACCCGCCTGTGGGGCCAGCCCTACCTGACTTTCAAGGGACACGAACAGCACTATCCCTTCGAGTGTCACGAGAGCTTTGAAGGCATGAGCGATGAGATGCTGAGCACCTTCTCCGCGATCATTGTGCCCTCCGCGATGGTCTCGGATCGGCTGCGCTACACCGAAGACATCAACCGGCTGTCTCCTGCGGTTCAATTCGTGGAACGCGCATTTGCCGACAAGAACATCATCAAGGGGATCATCTGTCACGGCCACTGGATCATCTCCCCGGTGCCGCACCTGTATCGCGGGCGCAACGTGACGGGGCACATCAACCTGCTCGGGGATATTCGCAACATGGGCGCGAACTATGTGGATCAGGATCTGGTCGTCGATGGCGATCTTGTGACGGCGCGCACAGGCGGGCACTGCCACCTGCTCGCGCGCAGGATCATCGACATGCTCTACGAAAAGGAAGGACATTCGGTGCGATAATGACTTTCTCTCATATCGGCTTGAGTTGTCTGGACCCAATCGCTGTCGAGCGCTGGTACACCCGTTACTTCGGCTTCCAGCGGGCGCGTGTGATCCCGCTCGGCGCAGATCAGCTGGTATTCATCAGGTCAGGCAACATGTACCTGGAACTGTTCAAGACGAACGACAAGCGGCCGCTGCCGGCGCCGGAAAAAGACGGCTACCCATTCAGTGGCGTGCGGCACATCGCCTTCCAGGTGGACGATATCGATACCGTGCTTGAGGCGTTGGGTGCGGACGCGAAGATCACGCTTGGGCCGTTCGCATTTGATGATTTCATCCCGGGCTGGCGCACCGTCTGGGTTGCCGATCCCGAAGGCAACATCGTTGAGATCAGCCAGGGATATCGGGATCAGGAAAATCCACCTGCACTGGAGTAGCTTGCCTCCGGGTAAAGAAAGGGACTGGCAGTGAAGATCGACTTCACCTTTTCAGACACAATTACCGGGTACGTGACTCACTTCAACCGGGCCGAACGCTCGGTGAAGATCAGCACGTCGGATGGCCGGGAATTCAAAGGCATTCTGACAGCCACAACCTATGCGCGCCTCACGCAGAATCTGGAAGAGTCGTATGCGGATGCGACGGGGCGGCTCGCCGAACTGCTGACCCCCGGGCAGCTCGTCTATGCCTACGGTGTGTTCTACCCGGATGGCGTTGAAGGGGACTACACCTTCGAAATCAAGTCGATGGTGTTCCCCGGAAGCGGCCCCGCCGTCTACCGCCACGAAGAGCAGGATTGGTGGATCAAGCAGGTTCGCTCCATCGGCCATTCCTACCTGAAGTGGCAGTTCAACTATCCGAACGAAGAGATCGACTATCGCAAATACCGTACCTTCCTGCATCTGGCAGGAGCCAAGAAAGGCGACTTTCTGCAGGAGACGGACACCATCTCCCGCCTCGTGTACGGATTTGCTTCAGCATTCCTGATGACGGGTGAGGATGCCTTCCTCGAGGCCGCGGAGAAGGGCACGCAGTATCTGCGCGATCACATGCGCTTCTACGATGCCGAAGAAGAACTGATCTACTGGTATCATGGCGTGCAGGTGAATGGAGATCAGGAGCAGAAGCTGCTGACCTCGGAGTTCGGCGATGACTACGACTCCATTCCCGCCTACGAGCAGATCTATGCGCTGGCGGGCCCGGTCCAGACGTACCGCATCAATGGCGACCCGCGCATCCTCGCGGATGCTGATCTGACGGTCAAGCTGTTCGACCGGTTCTACCTCGATCGTGAGAAGGGCGGATACTTCTCCCACATCGACCCGATCACTCTGGATCCGCGTGCACCCTCGCTGCAGCATAACCGCGCCAAGAAGAACTGGAACTCGGTCGGCGATCATGCACCCGCCTATCTGATCAATCTGTATATCGCGACGCACGATCCGAAGTACGCCAGCTTCCTCGAGCACACCTTCGACACCATCACCGAGCACTTCCAGGACTACGAGAACAGCCCGTTCGTCCAGGAGAAATTCTTTGAGGACTGGAGCCACGACCGGACGTATCTCTGGCAGCAGAATCGCGGTGTTGTCGGCCACAATCTGAAGATTGCGTGGAATCTGACGCGCATGCAGGGGCTGAAGTGGAAGGAAAGCTACGCGGAGTTCTCCAAGAAGATCGCCGAGCTGATGCCTGAGGTAGGCATGGATGTGCAGCGCGGCGGCTGGTACGACGTGGTCGAGCGCACGCTTGGGCCGGGCCAGCGGTTCCACCGCTATGTGTGGCATGACCGCAAGGCATGGTGGCAGCAGGAACAGGGCATTCTGGCCTATCTCATCATGTACGGCATGTACAAGGATGAGGAATACAAGCGCCTGGCGCGCGAATCAGCCGCCTACTACAACGCCTTCTTCCTCGATCACGACGACGGCGCGGTCTACTTCAACACGCTGGCGAACGGCCTGCCCTATCTGCTCGGCAACGAGCGCCTGAAGGGCAGCCACTCCATGAGCGGCTATCACTCGACCGAGCTGTGCTATCTGGCTGCGGTGTACCAGAACCTGCTCATCAGCAAGCGCCCGATGGATTTCTACTTCAAGCCGTATCCGAAGAGCTTCAAGGATGGTATTCTGCACGTCGAACCCGACATCCTGCCCCCCGGCTCGATCCGTATCGAGTCGGTGGAAGTTGACGGCAAACCGTACACCGACTTCGACGCAGCGGCACTGACCGTCAAGTTGCCAGAGACGGAACAGCGGGTCAAGATCAAAGTTCGTATCGCCCCCGTCTAGATCCGGAGATCGCATGGACGTTCAGGCTAAGCCGTTTCACGACGCGATTGTTGTTGAGGTTGCCGGTGATGTCGACGGCAGCACGGCACCCGCATTACAGGAGCACATTCTGGCGGCGGCTCAACCGGGCTGCCGCCTGCTCGTCGACATGACCCAGGTCGGATTCATGTCCAGTGCAGGCCTGCGCGTCATGCTCATCCTGCATCGGACGATCTCTGGCGGGAAGGGGCGTGTCGTCCTGGTTGGCCTGTCGGAAGACATCAGGGACACCATGTCGGCAACAGGATTCCTGAAGTTCTTCACGACTGCAGACACTCTGGACGCAGGACTGCAGGCGCTGAACAATGGTTGACCGCATCGATATTTACCCAACGCACGTCCACGAGGGCTACAAGCTCAGACCGGGGCAAACGCTCCCGTTCGGCGCAACCATCGTGCCGGGAGGAATCAACTTCTCCATCTTCTCCAGCCATGCGACCTCCTGCACGCTGGTGCTGTTTGAGAAAGGTGCAGATCAGCCGCTGGTTGAAATCCCGTTCCTCGATGAGTTCCGCATCGGGAATGTGTATGCGATGACTGTGTTTGAACTCGACCCTGAGAATGTCGAATACGGTTTTCGTGTGGATGGCCCGTGGGACCCCCAGAACGGGCATCGCTTCGACAAGTCGAAGATCCTGCTGGATCCGTACGCGCGACTGATCAGCGGACGCGACGTATGGGGCGTGCATCCAGACTGGGACAATCAGTATCAGCATCGCGCCCGACCGGTGCTGAACGACTTCGACTGGGAGCGCGACAAGCCGCTGGAGACGCCGATCGAAGACCTCGTGGTGTACGAGATGCATGTGCGCTCGTTCACGCGGCACGAGTCGTCGGCGGTTGAGGCGATGCCGGGCACCTTCGCGGCGATGATCGAGAAGATCCCCTATCTCAAGTCGCTTGGCGTGAACTGCGTCGAGCTGCTGCCCGTCTATGAGTTCGATGAATTCGAGGACAGCCGCTCCAGCCCGATCACCGGGGAGATGCTCTATCAGTACTGGGGCTACAGCACGGTCGGGTTCTTCGTGCCGAAAGCAGGCTATGCGGCGACCGGGAAGTATGGGATGCAGGTGGACGAGTTCAAGAATCTCGTCAAGGAACTGCATGCCAATGGCATCGAAGTGATCCTCGATGTGGTATTTAACCACACGGCGGAGGGCAATGAGCAAGGCCGTTATGTCTCCTTCCGCGGCCTCGACAACAAGATCTACTACATGCTGACGCCGGAAGGCTACTACTTCAACTTCAGCGGCACAGGCAACACGCTCAACTGCAACAACCCGATCGTGCGCAATATGGTGCTCGACTGCCTGCGCTACTGGGCCGCGGAGTATCACATCGATGGCTTCCGCTTTGATCTCGCGGCCATCCTCGGGCGTGATCAGAGCGGCGCGCCGCTGTCCAACCCGCCGCTGCTCGAGCAGCTCGCACATGATCCGATTCTCGCCAAGTGCAAACTGATCGCGGAAGCCTGGGATGCGGGCGGACTGTACATGGTCGGTTCGTTCCCTGCGTACGGACGATGGGCGGAGTGGAACGGCAAGTACCGGGATGTCGCGCGCCGCTTCGTCAAGGGAGATGAAGGGCTGGTTGGCGAGATGGCAACGCGCATCCAGGGCTCACCAGACCTGTATGCGACGCGTGGTCCGACCGCGTCGATCAACTTCATCACGGCACACGACGGCTTCACCCTGATGGATCTCGTGTCGTACAACGAGAAGCACAACGAGGCCAATGGCTGGGGCAATACCGACGGTGCTGACGACAATCACAGCTGGAATTGTGGATGGGAAGGACACACCGACGATCCCGCGATCATCGATCTGCGGCACCGCCAGATGAAGAATCTCGCAACGATCCTGATGGTGAGCCAGGGCGTGCCGATGATCCTGATGGGCGACGAAGTCGGGCGCACACAGCACGGCAACAACAACACCTATTGCCAGGACAATATCCTCAACTGGTTCGACTGGGGCCAGCTGAACCAGAATGCTGACCTGCTGCAGTTCTTCCAGCGGGTGATCGCTTTCCGCCGGGGGCATCCCGTGCTGCGCAGTCGCACGCACTTTGCCCATACGGATTATGTGGGCAGCGGCCTTCCGGATATCAGCTTTCACGGGACCGAGGCATGGCAGCCGGACTGGTCCGGCAGCAATCAGCATACGCTGGCATTCCTGCTGTCGGGCGCTCACGCCAAGGGCGGTGCAGCTCCTGATGATGATATCTACGTCGCCATCAACACTTACTGGGATGCGCTGAGCTTCAACCTGCCCCAGCTTCCGCATGGCAAGCGCTGGCATGTTGCGATCAACACATCGATGCCACAGGGCGAGGACATCTGGGAACTGGGCAAAGAGCCGCTGCTGGTTGACCAGGGACATGTATGGGTCGGCAATCGCTCAGTCGTGGTTCTGGTGGGTCGGAAATAACAAGGAGAATACAGGCAATGGCTTTTGATGCAGTGCTGAACATCGAAAACGGCATCGCCAAGGTCACGCTGACCGGCGAACTGGACGCCAGCGTCGCCTCGGTCTTTCAGGAGAAGATTCACCAGGCGGCGACCGCGAACGCGCAGAAACTGGTGCTGCTTGTGCAGGATCTGACCTACATGTCCAGCGCCGGGCTGCGCACGCTGGTGTTTGCGAAGCAGAAGATGGGCGCGCAGGTCAAGATCTACCTGATTGGCACGCAGGAACAGGTCGTCGAGCCGATCCGGCAGACGGGCTTCCACTACAGCGTGATCATGCTGGACAGCTACGATCCCGCAATCATCGAGGGCTGAAACCAGCCTTCCCGCGGCTGCCCGGAGGGGGTTGGACGTTCAGCCCCCTCTCTCCCTGCACATTCAGAGTTCCCAACGGCAGGCAAAGTGATGCCCGATCAGACGATTCCCGAAGTTGTTGTCTCTGGAAGATCGGCGGATATGGGGGATGCCCTCAGTGCAATCCGTCAGTACACGTCACTCGCCTGCAGGCGGGTGGCGCTGGACAAGCAGGCAGAGTACAAGCTGATCCTGGCCGTTGACGAGATTGCAGCGAACATCTTCATCTACGGTTATCGTGATGCTGTCCCTGACGCGGAAATACGGATCGCAGGCCAGATCACCGATGGTTTTCTGGCGATCCGGCTGGAGGACCGCGCCCCCGCTTTTGATCCCCTGGAACATCTGAAGCATGCCAGTTTTGATCTTGAAACGCCTCTTGAGGAACGTATCCCCGGAGGATTGGGCATCAAGCTGGCGATCGACAACGTGGATGCGTTTCGCTACGAGTATATCGACGGGCGCAACTGCAACATTTTCATGATGAAGCTCGCAGCAAAAGCGTAACTTGCAGAGGGGCAATTGATGGCTGAGGTCACATACCGCGTACTTGTCATCGACGACAACGCCGACAGGCGCAGCCAGCTCGAAAACCATCTCAGCGCGAGTGGACATCTCGTTCATCTCGCGGGAGACGGGCAAGAAGGCCTGGACATGATGTCTGCGCAGGCATTCGACCTGATCCTCAGCGGCATTCACCTGCCGAAGCTGAACAGCTTCGAGCTTCTGGAGAAGATGAAACAGCATCCCGTTCTGAAGGATCTGCCGGTCATCATCATCTCCGCGAACTCGGACATGCAGGTGGTGAAGCGCCTGGTGCAGCTCGGCGCCGACGACTACATCCGCGAACCGTATGCTCCGGAGAATCTCGAGATCCGCGTCACCCTTCTGATGGAGAAGGTGCTGCTGGAGAGAGATCAGCTTGTGCACATCAAGCGTTCAGAGCGCATGGCAGAGCTGATGGAGAAGGTGATTCTGCCGGTGGGCGTGGCCCTTTCGACGGAGCCCAATCTCGAGCACCTGACGGAGCGCATCCTGATGGAGGCGAAGCAGATCTGCAACGCTGACGCCGGAACGCTCTTTACGCGCGCGCAGGACGACCACCTGCGTTTCGCCATCGTCATCACCGACTCGCTCGGCCTGCATTTTGGTGGGACGAGCGGCCGACCGATCGAGTTTCCACCGCTCCTGCTGCACGATCCGGTCACTGGCCAGCCTAACCATCACAATGTCGCGACACATGCAGCGCTGACAGGAAGATCGATCAACATCCCGGATGTGTACGTCGCGGATGGTTTCGATTTCGCCTTGACCAGGGCTTTCGATGCCACGAACAACTATCGCACGGTCTCCAACCTGACCGTGCCGCTCAAGGACAACAAGGGCGAAGTCATCGGCGTGCTGCAGTTGATCAATGCACGGGATGAGGGTGGCAACATCACGGCATTTGACGAGTACAACCGCCTTGTGGTGGAGTCCTTGTCATCACAGGCGGCGGTTGTGATGAACAATCACCTGCTGGTGCAGCAGCAGCAGAAGATGGCGAAGATCGAGAGCGATATCGAGATCGCGCGCCGCGTGCAGAATAACTTCCTGCCCAATACGCTTCCTGTCGTGCCGGGCTGGGAGATCGGCGGGCGCTTTCAGCCCGCGCGCGAAGTGGCCGGCGACTTCTACGACTTCTTCATGATGATGAACGACCGCCGCCTGGGCATCCTGATCGCCGATGTGTGCGACAAAGGGGTGGGGGCGGCGCTGTTCATGGCCCTGACGCGCAGCCTCATCCGCGCGTTCTCGATGATGAACTACAACGTCAACTGGGCGGAAACCCTGTTTGACACGGTTGGGGCTCCTGCAGCGGGGGGACGCAACAAGCCCAACCGCGTGGCAATACGCGCAAACGCGCTGAAGACCGCGGTCGTGGACACGAACGAGTACATCACCACGCATCATCTGGATCTGAATATGTTCGCGACGATGTTCTATGGCATGCTTGACCCGGTCACCGGGACGCTGCTGTATATCAACGGCGGACACTGCCCCCCGATGATCATCAGCCCAGACGGCGTCATCAAGGCACGCCTGGAGCCGACGGGGCCGGCAGTCGGGATGTTCCCCGGCGCGGGATTCGAGATTGGCGATGCACACCTCGACTATGGGGACATCCTCTACGCGTTCACCGACGGCGTGACGGATGCGCGCAATCCATCCGGCAAGCTGTTTCACGAATCGGGGCTGATCTCGCTGATCACCCCCCCGCTCGACTCGGCGAAGGGCTTGCTCGACCGCGTCGACGATGCGCTGGACAGATACATCGCCGACGCGATCCAGTTCGACGACATCACGATGGTGGCCGCGCGGCGCCAACCGCTGCCTTAGCTCGGCGCGCTGCGGTGCGCGTGCAGCCGGGATGAAGCCAGCGGATTGCACCCGACGACTGCACTCATTCGGACTGTTCCGGAAAGGACACGAGATGAAGCGGACGATACTCCCGGCGCCGCTGACCGATCTGCTGCTGGCCGGCATGAGAGGTGCGCAGTGACGACGATCGCGGTCTTCGCCTCCGGCACGCGGGGCGATGTGCAGCCGTACGTGGCGCTGGGCCAGGCGCTTGCGGCGCAGGGCCACGCCGTCCGGCTGATCACCAGCGACGATTTCGCCGACCTGGCGCGCGACGCCGGCCTGGACTTCCGCTCGACCGGCATAGGCGTGGAGCACATGCTGCAGAGCCCGGAATGGAAACGCACGGTCGAAGGCGGCAACATGATCACCATGATCCGGCACATGAACCGCGAGATGAATGTCCGCGCCGATGCACTGGCTCGCGAGACGCCGGCGCTGTTTGCGGGCAGCGATCTGGTGCTGGCCGGGCTGGCCGGCGCGATGAGCGGCTTCTCGATCGCCGAGGCGCTGGATCTGCCGATCGTACAGGCCTATGTGATGCCGATCACCCCCACCGCTTACATGGCCAGCCCGATCGCGCCGGACCTGCCACTGGGCGCGCTCAACCGTGCGAGCTATATGCCGCTGCGCCAGATGCTGTGGATGAGTGGCCGCGCCGGCGATGTGGCCGTGCGCAGGGCGCTCGGTCTGCCTGCGGGCGGGCGGATGGGGCCGTTCGGCGCGCTCGATCGCAGCGGCGCGGGCGTGCTGTATGGCTTCAGCCGGCATGTGCTGCCGCCGCCGCCCGACTGGGGCAGCCGCTGTCATGTGACGGGCTACTGGTTTCTCGACCCACCGGGTGAGTGGGCGCCGCCAGCAGATCTGGCCGCATTCCTCGCCGCCGGCCCGCCGCCGGTGTACATCGGCTTCGGCAGCATGGGCAACCGCGATCCGCAGGCCACGACGGCGATCGCACTGAAGGCGCTGGCGCTAAGCGGGCAGCGCGGTGTGCTGGCTTCGGGCTGGGGCGGGCTGAGCGCCGACGCACTGCCCGAAAATGTGTTCATGCTGAAGGCCGCGCCGCATGCCTGGCTGTTCCCGCGCATGGCCGCGGTGGTGCATCATGGCGGCGCGGGCACGACGGCGGCGGGGCTGCGCGCGGGCGTGCCCGCGATCATCGTGCCCTTCTTCGGCGATCAGTCCTTCTGGGGCCGGCGCGTAGCGGGGCTGGGCGTGGGCCCGGCGCCGATCGCCCGCCGCAGGCTGACAGCTGAACGGCTGGCGAATGCGATCCGGCAGGCGGTGAGCGATGAGGCCATGCGCCAGCGGGCGCGCGATCTCAGCCTGCGCATCGGTGACGAACGCGGCGCAGAGCGTGCCGCTGCGCTTGTGCCGGGGCTGGCGGCGCGCGTTCGCCTGTCGCGTTGAGAATTTGCGTGCGACGGGCATCCGTGATCGGGGAAAAACGCTCTCCATCTGTCTCATTTGAGACTGTTCTATATTAAATGAGACGTCTGTCAATAGACTGCTTCGGCAGATCAGCGATGATTTGCCGAAGCAGGGGATGGCGAACGGGGTCGCTCCACCAGCAGATTCAGCCCGGCTGCACCTGGCGACTCGCCGGAATCAGCCGATGCCAGGTGACCTCCTCTTCCGCGTTCATCACCTTCCCTCCCTGGAGCGACTGTGCAGGAAATCGCCAGGAGGGAAGCATGACAACGCCGCTGCCGCTAGCCTCCCGCTGCCGGGGTGAGATCTGCAGACGGAAGGCGCCGAAGCGGCTCCAGCTGCCAGTAGGTGAGGCAGCGCCACACCCATTCGAGCGGCCCGAAGCGGAAGCGTCGCAGCCACCAGTTGCTGATGACGATCTGCGTGCCATAGATCACAGCCACCAGCCCGAGCTGCATCAGTGGTGTGACCTGGTCGTACAGGCCAAGGCCGTATTCGTAGAAGATCAGCGTCGCCACGATCGAATGGGTGAGGTAGTTGGTCAGCGCCATTTGCCCAACTGGTGCCAGCGCCGACAACCGGTCTGCATTGAGCAGAACGATGCTGGCATAGAAGAACGCCAGCAGAGGCGCGCCGATGTGCATCCCCACGGACCACAGCCACGAATTGCCGTTGAGCATGCCGAGCACGAGCACGCCGCTGAAGACCAGCCCGACCCCGCCCGCCAGCCATCGCCACCGACGCAGCACCGGTCGATACGTATCGGGATTGTTCAGGATGCCGCTGCGACCAACGACCAGCCCCAGCAGGAACATAGCGACAACCGTCGGTACCTGCCCGAAGATCCACTCTTCATCCGTCACGGAGAGGCGCAGCTCCACCACATCTGCATAGCTGCCGTCACGATAGATGTCAGCGGCGTGCAGCCCGGTGCTGTAATCAGATGTCCCGGAAATTGCGACACTCATGAAGAACGAGAAGATCATGAGCGCGGCAGCGGTGATGAGCAGGACCCGGGCCGACAACCTGCGGACGATCAGCAGGAGGAAGCCTGCCACAGCGTACAAGGTGAGGATGTCACCACGCCAGATCAGCACGGCGTGGACGATGCCGATCAGCAGCAGCACAATCAGGCGCCGCGCGTACAGCGGCACGAATGATCGTCCGCTGGCGGCCATGCGCTGCATCTGCACCGCAAAACCGACGCCGAACAGGAAGCTGAACAGGAGATAGAACTTGCTCACGGCCAGCAGATAGATTCCGATTTCAGCGATCTGATTGACGGTATCCCAGCCGGGGTGGACGTAACCCGGCATGAACGCTGACGAACTGAAGTCGATCATGTTGACGGTTAGCACGCCAAGCAGGGCAAACCCGCGCAGCACGTCGAGGGCCAGAATGCGATCGCGTTTCGGGTGGACTCGGTCAGGTGACATAGACAACTCCGCTGGTGATTGAGAAACAAGTTCCGGAATGGCACGGGCGGCGACTGAGTTGCGAGTGCGACTGCGTGCTGATGCGTCAGTCCTTTGCATCAGCCTAACGGGTGGGGTGCCCACGCACACCGATGCCACCGACGATGGTGGTCATAAGCAGCCGGGGCGCGTCACGGCGGGCGGTGTATCCCGCCTGCACACTGCTCCATGCCGCGTACAAACTGTAATTCAGATGGTGGAGAATCCAGTCCACGGGTAAATCCGCGCGCAGTTCACCGGACTGCTGCCCGCGCGCGATCAGACGTGCCAGCGGCACCTGCGTGATGCGATCCGCCTCCAGGAATTCCGGATGGGTATCGAGGATCGGCTCATTGAGCAGAAAGTAGAGCTTGTCGCCCAGCGGCACGATTCGGTCGATCAGCCGCATAAGAGCATCAATGACGGGGCCGTTGTCCAGGTCCGCGTCTGCGATCGCCTCACCGATGGTCACCAGGGCGCGCAAACCGAGTGCGATCATCAGGTCATCGCGTCCTGCGAAGTAACGGTGCAGCGTGGCCTTGCCGACCTTCGCATACTCGGCGATCTCCGCAAGCGAAGCAGTCGGCTGGATAGCGAGCAGTTCGCCCGCCGCGTTGAGAATTTGCGTGCGACGGGCATCCGTGATCGGGGGCACAACACTCTCCAGAAGTCTCATTTGAGACTATTTTATATCAAATGAGACTTCTGTCAATAGATTGCTTCGGCAGATCAGCGATGATTTGCTGCTGCAGGGGATGGCGAACGGGGTCGCTCCACCAGCCGGTTCAGCCCGGCTGCACCTGGCGACGCGCCGGGATCAGCCGATGCCGTGTGACCTTCTCTTCCGCGTTCATCACCTTCCCTCCCTGGAGCGACTGTGCAGGAAATCGCCAGGAGGGAAGCATGACTATACAGGCTGTCATCTGCGCCAGTCAGTCGCCCTGCTCCCCTTTCGCAGTCACGTTGCCAAACTTGCGCAGAAGCGCGACGAACGTTTCCACGTCAGCCCCCAGGCGCTCAAAAAACGCTTTGTCGACCGCTTCAACGACGGGCACCACCTCTGCGACAAAGCGCTTGCCTTCAGCGGTGAGCCGGATCGACCTGGCCCGACTGTCGCGAGGGTGCTCCGTGCGGTGGATCAGCCCGCGCTCCTCCAGTTTGCGCACCAGATCGGATGTCATCATCACGTCGATCCCGGCGTGATGAGCCAGGTCGTTCTGAGAGACGATTTCCATCCGCTCCTGCAGCCATTCCAGATTGGCGAGCAGGACAAACTGGCCGTGCGTCAGCGCATACGGTTTGAGCGCAGCGCGCTGGTCTCGCTGCCATTGATTCGAAACCTGCCAGAGCAGAAACCCGGGGCTGTCTTCCGGCGCCGAATAGCGAAAGATCCGATCAGCCATCGTTCACCGTCTGCATGAAATCAACCTCCATCGCCTGCGTGATGACCTGGAAATCATGCGCGTCAATCTCGAAATGGCCAAGCCGGAATTTGTAGCCCCAGTTGGGCTGCCCCCGCGTGAACGAGAGCACAGACAGCAGCGGACGAATCGGAGCGGGCCGGCAGGACAGGTAATCTACATCACGGCGATAGGGAGAAAAGGCGTCGAGATGTACCTGATACACCGCCGAAGGACAAACGCGCCCGACCGCCGTGAAGGATTGCACCGCCGCCTGTCCATGCATCTGCTCCCTGGGGGAGTAGTACACGAGCCAGTCGCCCGGCTCCATGCGCCGCAGCGGCGCCTGCTTGCCATGACATACCTGGGCAAACCCTTGCGCGACGCCGATCATGACATGCTGCAGCGAGACCACGCCGACCCAGCAGCGGGTCATCGCCGGGCCTCCTCAGACTGATGCGCCAGTGCGGCAACGGTACCGGGCAACGTTTCGGCAGCGCCGCGCCCGATCAGGCGGACGAAAAGCGCGCTGAGCAGCCCGTCAATCACAATGCGATGCGTGATTTTCGTGCGGCCGGCAGCATCGGGTTCGAGCGTGTGGACAAAGTCGATCGTCGTCAGGGGAAGCCGCATGCGGTTCGAGAATGCGCGCTGCGGCACAACCTCTGTCAGGATGAACGATGCCCGGGGTCCGCTGGTGGGCTGCAGTTCACCCCGGGTTCCCACGACAAATGGGCCGTGCAGCGCACTGGACCGCAGGGAAGCATCCCATGCGCTCCAATGACTGACATCCGCCCACCGCTGCCAGACCTGCTCCGGTGTTGCACTCGTCCAGGCACTCGCCTCTCTGATCCACATCGCGCACCTCGCAATATATAAGCACGCTTATGATAATCGCGCTTACGAAATGTGTCAAGGGCGGTCGCTCGTCTGTCAGGATGCGCGCCGACGACGGGCAGACTGCCGGTTTTGCCTGGGTGGATGCACGGAGTTAACTGCGGGTAAACCACGGGTTTCCGCCCCCGCCACACGTGCTTAACTACCTGCGACGACAGCGTGGTGCGCCTGTGCTAGAGTGAGCGCCGGTTGTTGACGCATCTACTCTGGAGTTGCATCCCGTGGTCGCTGCATTTCTGATCGCTCTGCGCGAGGGGCTGGAAGCCTCGCTCATCATCGGCATTGTCTTCAGCTTTCTCCGCAAGACCGGGCAGACGCGCTACCGCCGGTACGCGTGGGCGGGCGTGGGCGCGGCGCTGGCGCTGAGCGCGCTGGTGGCGCTGGGCATCCAGTCGATCGGCGCGAAGCTGGAAGGCCCTGCTGAGCAGATCTTCGAAGGCACGATGATGCTGCTGGCGACGCTGGTGCTGACGTGGATGATCTACTGGATGAAGGTGCAGGCCCGCAGCCTGCGCGGCGCTCTCGAATCTGAGCTGGCACAGGCGCTGGAGACGGGCAGCCCGCGCAGCCTGTTCGCCGTGACGTTCTTCGCCGTCGTGCGCGAGGGTGTGGAAATGGCGCTGCTGCTGGCGGCGACGGCCTTCGTCACCAACGGCATGGACACGCTGATCGGCTCACTGCTCGGGCTGGGCGCCGCCGCGCTGACCGGCGTGCTGCTGTACGCCTCGGTCGTACGCCTGAACATCCGCATGTTCTTCAGCGTCTCCAGCGTGCTGCTGCTGCTGTTCGCGGCGGGCCTGTTCGCCAGCAGCCTGCATGAGTTTCAGGAAGCCGGGCTGCTGCTGACGATTCAGGAGCACATCTGGGATGTCAGCCGCCTGCTGAGCGCAGAGTCGCCCATCGGGCAGGTCCTGCGCGCGCTTTTCGGCTACAATCCCAGCCCATCGCTGGTGGAAGTGATCGGCTACGGCGGTTACTGGGCCTTCGCGCTGCTGGCGATGCCGTGGCTGGTGGAGCGCCGTGTGCGCCAGCGCGCCCCGGTGGCGCTGGCCAGCGGCCGTTCTGCCTAGCGACTTCGCCCTGAAGCGCGCTCCGCCGTTGCGGAGACAGGAGCAGCGATGCCAGACCGCATCACCATCATCGGCCTGATCGCCAGCATTTGTGGACTTGTGTTCGTGATCGAACTGGTGCGGCGCGGCCGCCTGCGCGAGGACTACTCGCTGCTATGGCTGGCGACCGGCATCGCGCTGCTGCTGCTGATGCTGTTTCGCCCGCTGATGGACCAGCTGGCCGCGCTGATGGGCATCGTCACCTATCCGCCCGCTGCGCTGTTCGTGGTGGCGCTGGTGTTCATGCTCTCCATCCTGCTGCAGTACTCACTGGCGCTCACGCGGCTGTCGCGCGAGAACAAGAAGGCCGCGCAGGAGATGGCGCTGCTGCGGCAGGAGGTGGACGCGCTGCGCGAGGCGCTAGCGCAGGGCCAGCAGACGCCCGGCGATCAGCGCGAGCGCCAGAATACAGAAGAAGCCTGACACCGCGGCATAGCGGCCGCGCAGCGGATTGATGTCCTCCGCCAGCAGCTCGTTCTCGAATTCGGGATGCCGGCGCACGAGGAAGAACGGGCTGATGAACCACGTCAGTGCTGCGCCGCCCAGCGCGCCGCCCAGATGCGCGAGGTTGTCGATGCGCACGGCATCGCCCAGGTTGGCGACAAACCCGAACAGCAGGTTCATCACCAGCAGCACCAACGTGTTCTGCAGCCGCGCCCGCCCGACCGCCCCGAACAGCCGCCTGTGCTTGTAGAGAAACACCATCTCCGCCGCCAGCACCGCGAGCACCGCCCCGGATGCGCCGATCGACCACGTGCCGGCGTCGCTAAGCAGCACGCTCATCACGGAACCGCTCAGCCCGCCGAGCAGGTACACCAGGCCGAAGCGCAGGTGGCCGAAGAAGCGTTCCAGCTCGCGGCCGATGGAATACAGCGCGATCATGTTGAAGAGCAGATGCAGCAGGTTGGAGGGTTCCAGCGTGTTGAATGGGCCGTAGACGCCGGCGTGCAGGAACATCGACGTGAACAGCCGGTAGAACTCACCCTGCTGCAGCACGCGCACGGCGTTGTTGGCCCCCCATTCGACCAGATCGTTGTCGATCTGCGGCGAGATCAGGCGCACGGCGAACACGGCGATGTTGACCGCGATCAGCACATACGTGACCGTCGGCGCGACAGTGGGGATGCGCAGATTGATGCGCCGGGCGCCGGGCGGGGCGTCTGGCCCCGGCGCTGGCGGAGGCGTGCGCTCCAGCGGGTGGGCGCGTCGGCCAGACGTGGGCGGCTGTGCCGGCGCGTCCTGGCCGGGCAGATCATCCGGCGGCGGGATTTCGTTAGGCATGAAGGTGGCGTGTCCTGTACAGGCCAGCGGGGCGCACATGGCGCGCAGAGAAGGTTACCCCGCCAGCGCGGTGCGGGCAAGGCCGGCTGCAGTCCGCAGCGGCGGGCCGGGAGACCGGCGAAACGGTCAGCGATTTCTAAGATCACGCGTGCGCAAACTGTGTTATCGTTGCCAGATAGGCTGTTTAACGATCTGTGATGCGCGCTGCCCGTGCTTCTGCTCTATCTGCCAGTCTCCGCCATCCCGACCAAAGGTGAACTGTCATGCGCAGGGTTGTGACGATTGCTTCAGTTTTCCTGATCGCGCTGTTCGCCTCGGCCTGCAGCGCGCTGCCCGGACTGCGCGTGCTCACCGGCCAGCAAGACACGGAAAGCGCCAACGCCAGCAGCCTGCAGCAGATCACGCTGGTGATGGCCGACAAGGGCGGCGATACCGACCCGGTGCTGATCGCCATCGCGGATCGCATCGAAGCGGCAGCCGGCAACGTCGATATCATCGAGATCCGCCAGGACGAGGGCGCGCGCGTGTTCTCGGTGAACATGCTCTTCAATCAGCCGCAGGCGGACACCACCACGATGCAGGGGCGCGTCGCCGTGCTGGATGCCATGCGCCGCGCCGTCGAGCTGACGTGGCAGGGAGTGATGCGCGTGAGCGAAGGTGACGATGTGCTCAGCATCCGCCTGCTGGGCCCCAACCGCATCACCACGCTGGATAACGGCCCCAGCTTCATCGGCGTGGTCAACAGCGAGTTCTCGATCGAGCGCAGCGCCGCCGCCAGCTACCTGGCGGGCCAGCGTTCGCTCAACACCTTCTACGATCTGATCGTGCAGGGCACGCTGTCCTACACTGCTCCGACGACACCGGAGTTCTACCAGGGCCAGCCCAACCACCCGATGTATATGCTTTCAGCCGGCGCATGAGGATGCAGTCCTCGCGCTGCTCACGTCAGTCACAAGCGAACGGGAAACGCTGATGAGCCTCGCCCCAATACCTCCAGGTCAGTCCGCTATCGGCAGCACGCGCCGGCGCTACTCCTGGGAACAGGAAGAGACGCTGGTCGAGCGGCGGCGGCGCAGCCCGCTGTATCGCCTGCGGCGCGCCGTGCAGAGCACGCTGCTGCCGCTGGTGATCCTCACATTCGTCAGCGCTGCGCTGCTCAATGCGCAGGTGATGAGCGCGCTCATCCCGCTGTTCAGCGTGATCTTCCGCTTCATGTTCGCGGCGGCGTTCATCATCATCCAGTTCGTGGCGCTGTTCTGGTTCGTCGGGCGGGCGCGCATGTACACCATCTGGCCGGGCACGGAGGGCGTGTCCTTCCGCGACTATCGCGGCCACCCGGAGGTGCTGGAGCAGGCGCAGCAGGTGGTCAAGCTGCTGCGCGGCGTGCGCGTGTTCGAGGAAGCGGGCGGCGAGCCGCTCAACGGATTGCTGCTGGAGGGCCCGCCGGGCACTGGCAAAACCTGGCTGGCACAGGCCATCTCCACCGAGGCTGGCGTGCCCTTCTTCTATGTTGATGCGTCGTCTCTGGAGTCGATGTTCGTTGGCATCGCGCCACTCAAGGTGGGCCGGCTGTACGCCCGCGCGCGCAACGCCGCCAAAGAGTATGGCTCCTCGGTGATCTTCATCGACGAGATCGATGCGATCGGCGCGCGCGGCGGCGTGGCACAGGTGGCGAAGCAGGGCGACGAGGCCCCCAGCCGCAGCAGCCGCCTGCCGATGATGTTCGGCATGGGCGGCAATACCGCGCTGCTGAGCACGCTGCTGATCGAGATGTCCGGCTTCAGCCTGGAACACGGCTTCTGGGCGCGCCGGCGCACATGGTTCTACCGCACCATCCTGCGCCGCAACCCGCCCAAGCCGCAGAAGCGCGTGCTCACCATCGGCGCGACCAACCGCATCCAGGCGCTCGATCCGGCGCTGCTGCGCCCTGGTCGCTTCGACAAGAAGATCCGCATCGATGCGCCCGATCTCGAAGGCCGGCGCGACATCCTTGAATACTATCTGTCGAAGATCAGCCACGACGAGACGGTGGATGCGCTGGTGCTGGCCAACGAAACGCCGTTCTACACCCCGGCAGACCTGAAGTACCTGCTCAACGAGTCCCTGCGCTATGCGCTGTTCGACGACCGCACGCGCATCAGCATGCGCGATGTGCGCATGGCGCAGCCAGAACACGAATTCGGCGTGCGCATGCCGATCAAGAACCTGGCGCGCGAGGACAAGTACCGGCTGGCGGCGCACGAAGCGGGCCATGCGATCGGCATCCGCCTGTTCATGCCCAGCCACCGCATCTCGCGCATCACCATCATCCGCCAGGGCGGCGCGCATGGCTACGTGCAGCATTACCCCGCCAGCGACGAGTACGAGTACATCAGCACCTACGACTCGCTGATGGGCAGGCTGCGCGTGTCTGCCGGCGGCAAGGCGGGCGAGATGGAGTTCTGCGGCGAGAACTTCCAGACGCTGGGCGTGGGCGTGGGCTGGGCGGATGGCAGCGACTTCGGCCAGATCCGCGGCGTGCTCTTCCTGATGGCGAACGCCGGCATGTTCGGGCAGATCGGCGCGGGTGGGCCGTACAACGAGGTCAACCTCTCGCCACAGATGCGCGAGACCATGGAGGAAACCTTCCGCACCGTGCTGGGCGAAATGCGCGTGGCGCTGCGCATGCACCGCGAGATGGGCGACAAGCTGATCGCGCTGCTGCTGGAGAAGGAAGAGCTGCTGGCCAACGAGGTCGAGGAATTCTTCGATGCCTACGGCCTGTTCACCCCGCGTATTCAACTGCCCGAGGCGGCTGGCGAGACCATCGCCGTCAATGATCGCGAGGCTGCCAGCCAGCCAGCCGAGGAGACTGCCCGATGAGCAGCTTCAGGAATGCCCCCAATCAGCCGTACGCCGACCCCCGGCATTATGAGTGGGAGGACGACGAGACGCTGGTCGACCGCCGCAACCGGCTGCCGCAGCGCGTGCTGCGCGTGCTGCGCTCGTACTGGCTGTGGCTGTCGATTGCGATCGTCCTGATCGTCGCGCTGCTCGACGCCGAGTTCATGCGCGGGCTGCTGTCCTTCCTCAGCTTTATCGCCACGATCGGCTTCGCTGCCGCCTACATCATCTTCCAGTTCTTCATCATGTACTGGTTCGTCAGCCGCACCCGCCAGTACACCATCATGCCGGGCGCGGAGGGCGTGAGCTTCAGCGACTACCGCGGCCAGCCGGAGATCCTCGAGCAGGCGCAGCAGGTGGTGACGCTGCTGCGCGGCGTGAAGGCCTTCGAGGATTCGGGCGGCGAGCCGCTCAACGGGCTGCTTCTGGAAGGGCCGCCGGGCACCGGCAAGACGTGGCTGGCGCAGGCCATCTCCACCGAGGCCGGCGTGCCTTTCTTCTACGTTGACACCTCGTCGCTGCAGGGCATGTTCATGGGCGTGGGCAACATGAAGGTCTCGCGCGTGTATGCCCGGGCGCGCAAGGCCGCCCGCGAATATGGCGCGGCGGTGATCTTCCTGGATGAGATCGACAGCGTGGGCAGCCGTGGCGGCGTCGCCAGCGTGGGCGGCGGCATGACCGGCGGCATGGGCGGGATGATGGGCGGCGGCATGGGCCTGCTCAGCACGCTGCTGATCGAGATGTCCGGCTTCAGCCTGGAGCACGGCTGGCGTGCGCGCTTCAAGACCCGCTTCTATCGCAAGATCCTGCGCCGCGATCCGCCGCGCCCGCCCCGGCGTGTGCTCACCATCGGCGCGACCAACCGCATTCAGGCGCTCGACCCGGCGCTGCTGCGCCCCGGCCGCTTCGACAAGAAGATCCGCATCGATGCGCCGGACGCGCTGGGCCGCCGTGATATGTTCGACTACTACCTGTCGAAGATGAGCCACGACGCCAGCATGGACCCGACGGTGCTGGCGCTGGAAACGCCGGGCTACACCCCATCAGATATCAAGTATCTGCTGAACGAGGGGCTGCGCTGCGCGCTGTTCGACGGGCGGCGCTACGTCACCTATCAGGACTTCCAGCGCGCCAAGCCGGAACACGAGATGGGGCTGCGCGCACCGCTGAAAGACATGAATGAGGAAGCGCGCGAACGGCTGGCATACTACGTCGCCAGCAAGGCGGCTGCCATCCGCGTGTTCATGCCGGAACAGCGCATCTCGCGCATCACCATCATCCGCCAGGGCACGGTGTTCGGCCATGTCGCCTTCTACCCGGCGCGAGAGAGCTATCAGGGCATGCGCACGCGCGATCAGTATCTTCGCCTGCTCAAGGTGTACTCGGCAGGGCGCGCCGGCGAGATGGAATTCTGCGGGCTGGCCAACCAGACGATCGGCGTCGGTGGGGATTTCAACCAGATCCGCTTCTGGCTGAATATGATGGCGCAGGCGGGCATGTTCGGCATTCTGGGCGCCAACGCCGGGATGCGCGGCTTCAAGCACGAGCTGACGCCGGAGATGATCAAGTCGCAGGAAGCGGCCTATCAGGAAGTGCTGCGCGAGACGCGCGTTGAGCTGCGCCAGCACAGCGAGATGATCCGCGCGCTGGTGGCGCTGCTGCTGGAGAAGGGCGAGCTGCTGGCCGACGAGGCGCGCGCGTTCTTCGACAGCTACGGCCTGCAAACGCCCGATCCCACGCTCATCCGCGATGGCGAAGAGTACCAGGTGATGAAGCCGCAGATCCCGGCGGCGGCCGCCGGCGACTGAACCATCGCCTCGCCCGGGAGGGAGCATGCTGCGCTGCGGCATCGACAGCATCGAGATCGCGCGGATTGACGACGGCATCGCCCGTTTTGGCGAGCGCTTCCTGCGCCGCTTCTTCACGCCGGGCGAACGCGCAGACTGCGCCGATCAGCCCGCGCGGCTGGCCGCACGCTTCGCCGCCAAGGAGGCCGTCGCCAAGGCGCTCGGCACCGGCATCGGCGATGTGTCGTGGCTGGAGATCGAGGTGCGCAGCGGCGAACGCGGGCGGCCCGGCCTGATTCTGCACGGGGCAGCGGCGGCCGTCAGCAGCCAGCTCGGCCTGCAGTGGTGGGATATCAGCCTGACGCATGAGGGGGGCCGCGCCAGCGCCGTCGCTGTGGCGCTCGGGCTGCCCGTCGCCAGCGGCTGATCTGTGGCGCCTCGCGCCCGCCTCAGCGCGCGATCACCGGCAGGCGAATGGCGGAGGCGGCGCCCAGCCCGCGCTGCACGGTCCAGGTCGGTGTGCCCTGCGCCGGTATCGCGGAGAAGGTATCCTTGTCGGCGCCGGCCAGCGCCACCCGAATCCGATGTCCGCGCCGAAACAGCGCTGAGGTGGGCTGCAGGCCGATGACCAGCTCGACGGTCTCGCCGGGCGGCAGCGGCGCAGCGGCGGCTCGCGTGCAGGGGTGATACGGCATCCCCGTGACGTACGGCGCTGCGTCCCCGAGCTGGCGGTGCAGGCCGCGCAGCTGGCCCTCCGTCACATAGCGCACCACCCCCGCCTCGTCCACATCCTCCAGATAGGCGAAGAATGCGCCATCGTCATGCGTCGAGGCCAGGTGCAGGGTGAGCACCGGATAGCCGCTCACTTCCAGATCGCGCTCCAGCGGCGCCGAAGTGTAGGTGAGCAGCATCTGGTCCGCCTGCGCCCGGTCAGGATAGTGCACTGGCCGCGCCATCTGCGTGTGCCAGCGGTTGGTCGTGCCGGTAGTAGCCTCAGGGCGAACGGTGTAGCGGTCGGCGCCGGCAGCGTCGGGCGGCGTGGGCGCAAGCTTGCCTCCCGGCTGGAAGTACCACGTATGCGCGGTGGCTTCCGGCGGCGGGAATGAAGCTGCGCGCTTCCAGGTGTGTTCGCCCAGCGTGGTGTAGTACAGCGTCTTGCCCTGAGGCGGCTGCTGGTCTACCAGCACCTGCTGAAAGAACTGCGCCATGGCGTCCAGCTGGGCAGGCGGTGGCGGATCTGGCGGACTTTTCGGCGGCAAATATGGGCTGCCGTGCGCGGTCATTTCGTGCTTCCACGCGCCGATCACGGTGATCTGCGGATTGGGCAGGGTGTAATGCGTGCGCAGCGCGGCCTCGGCTGTGGCGCCATCGAGCCAGCTTCCCCAGTTGAAGAGCGCAGTGCCACCCGCCGCCAGCGCCGCCTGCCGGGCGGGCACGCTGAAGTCATCAAGGGTGACGCCGGTGTTGCCGAAATGATCGTCGCGGAAGGTGACGCCGGAGATGGCGGCGAAGACATCGGTGTTGGCCTGGTGGTCGGCCAGCGCCTGCCGCAGGACCGCGCGAGACGCCTTGTCACTGTCCACGGGCCGCACGCCCTTGACGATCAGCCGCGCCGCCGCCGGGAACAGGCTGGAGGTGCGGTTGCTGTCCAGCCGCTGGTTGCTTTCGCTCCACATGCGGATGAACGCCTGGTTGAAAATGCCGCCAGGCAGCGCGATATCGGCGTAGACGTCATACTCGATCTCCTGCGGCACGACGCCGCGCACACCATCCACGCCAGTGCTGGCCAGGCGCAGCGCGGTCGCACCCTCGTAGGAGATGCCGTACGCGCCGATGTGTCCGTTGCTCCACGGCTGGCTGATGATCCAGCGGGCGACTTCTCCGTAATCCTGCACTTCCTGCGCGGAAAAGGGTGTGCGGGACACACCGGTGGAAGCGCCTGTGCCGCGCGCATCCATCGCGACGATCGCAAAGCCGCGCCGCACGAATTCGTCGACGGTGTTCTCGCGCGGGCCGATGGGCGCACGCTTTGGCTGGGAAGGCATGCGCAGTTCCATGCTGCGCCAGTAGCGCGCCATCAGCATGAGCGTGGGCAGGCGCTCAGCCGGCCCAATGCCCGCCGGCAGCATGATGTCCACGGCGATCTGCACGCCGTCGGGCATGTCCAGATAACGCGAACTGGTCGCAACCGCCTCAAAGCGGCGGGCCGGCGGACTGGCGAACAATTCCTGCAGCGTCATGTGGTGGTCCTTTGCGGTGCAGTGTTTCGCTGTTCTTGTAGTGTAATACGCTCAGGCGGACAGCATGTTGCAGATCTGCTCCTGTGCGCCCGCGAACCTCACTCGCCATCGCGCAGGGCCAGCCCCAGCGCATACACCGCCCGCCGCTCCCAGCCGGCCTCGCCCGCCAGCGCGCGCGCCGCATCGCGCAGCGACTCGCCCTGCGCCAGCCGCGCCTGCAGGGCGGCGCGCACCGCCGCATCGTCCCATCGCTCAGGCGGGGCAGGCGGCACGCCCGCGATCAGCAGCACGCATTCGCCGCGCGGCGGATTCCCGGCGTAATGGGCGGCGACGGCGGTCGCTGGCCCGCGCTGAAACTCCTCGTACAGCTTGGTCAGCTCGCGCGCGGCGCACACCGGGCGGTCCGCGCCCAGCACCGCCACGACATCCAGCAGCAGATCGTGCAGGCGGTTCGGGCTTTCGTACAGGATGAGCGTGCCGTCGAACTGCGCGGCCTGCGCCAGCAACGCCTGCCGTTCTGCACGCTTTCTGGGCGGGAAGCCGAGGAAGGCGAAGCGCTCGGTGCTCAGGCCAGAGGCGACCAGCGCGCAGAGCGCGGCATTCGCCCCGGGCAGCGGGACCACGCGCACGCCGTGCGCCAGCGCCGCCGCCACCAGCTCGGCGCCGGGATCGCTGATGCCGGGCGTGCCCGCATCGGAGACCAGCGCGACATCGCCCGCCTGAAGCGCATCCAGCAGCACGTCGAGCTTGCTCAGCCGGTTGTGCTCGTGATAGCTGGTGAGCGGGGTGCGAATGTCGAAATGCTGCAGCAGCACGCGCGTGGTACGCGTGTCCTCGGCGGCGATCAGGCGGGCTTCGCGCAGCACGCGCAGCGCGCGCAGGGTGATGTCCTCAAGATTGCCGATCGGAGTGGGGACCAGATAGAGCACGCCCATCACACGCACCTTGCCCGCCAGGCCAGCCGCATGCAGTGTACCGCGTGCACCGCCTGCGCGCCCCTCCGAACCGCCGGCCCGGCGACGCGGCGCGCGGTCTTGCTCCGGGATCAGAGCGGTTACTGTTGATTTTGTGGAAGATTCAACTAAACTTGTCAACGATTTTGAGAGGACCCAATCATGTTTGGTGAACGAATTCGACAGGCGCGGCTCCTCGCGGGATTGACACAGGAAGCGCTCGCGGAGGCACTGACCGATGCGGGCTGCGCGGTGACAAAAGCTGCGGTGTCAAAATATGAGAAGAACAAGAGCAGGCCGTCGGCGCAATTCCTGATGCTGGCGGCCAGCATCCTGGATGTGCCGAACTCGTACTTCACCCATCAGCCGACTGTGGAGGTCACATGGTTGGCTTTCCGGCGGCACAGTGACCTGACACTCAAGGAGCGGGCGGCTGTCAAAGCTTACGCAGCGGATATCGCCGGATTGCACGTTGAGCTCCACACGCTGCTCTACCCGGAAGATGCGGTTGCTCTGCCCGACGCTCAGCCTGTCGCGGACATGAATCAGGCTGAGCGAGCAGCAGAACGGCTGCGCGAATGCTGGGAACTTGACGATCATCCGATTGACAGCCTGGTACAAACGGCGGAAGACCGTCAGGTGGTGGTCGTGGGCTGGAGCCATCATACGGGCAGGTTCGACGGCCTGTCGGGCTGGTGCCAGCGGCATCCAGTCACGGTCGTCAGTACATTGGTGGATGCTGACCGCCGCCGCTTCACGCTGGCGCACGAGCTGGGGCATCTGATCATGGATACCCGCACGGTGACGGACAAGGAATCAGAGCGACTCGCGCACCGCTTTGCCGCCGCACTGCTCGTCCCGGCGGAACGGGCACGGCATGAGCTGGGGACGCGGCGGACCAGTCTTGATTGGGACGAACTTGGCATCCTGAAACGTAAGTACGGCTTGAGCATGGCGGCATGGGTTTATCGTGCGAGAGACCTGGGCATTATCACTGAACACCACGCGACACGATTGTTTCAGCAGTTGAGTGAGCGCGGTTGGCGAATGCATGAGCCGGTGGAGTACAGCGCCGACGAGACACCCCTCAGGCTGGAACAGATGGCGCATCGGGCGGTCGCCGAAGGCTTGATGAGCGCCGATCAGATTCGCCGTGTGTGCCCGGACTGGTTTGAGCATGACTCGACCACCACGCCCGATGATCGGTTCACGATTTATGACCTGCTGGCGCTGCCAGAAGACGAACAACGACAAATGATGGAAGCCGCCGTGGCTGCTGCCGCAAACGAGGATATTGAAACCTTCGAGGCCAATGAGTTCCTCGAAGAGAATGAGGAACCCACCTAGTACCTTGCCACAGCTGTAAATAGAAGTAAACTCATGGTATCAGAGTTGGG
>CAZZJW010000048.1:0-30918 GCA_964654755.1 uncultured Pleurocapsa sp.
GCATGTGCTCGTGACTACTTCAATTTTTCATGCTTTCTATCCCGCACCACTGGTTTCTACGAAATATAGTGTGTTACGGGGCGTTGGTTTGGAGTTGAAGCTCCACACACTGTTAGAACAAAGTAGGACTGCCGCCTCAATTTAGGGCAGAGCAGAAAAGTCATACTCTCAGATCGCCGTTCAGAAGACATTGGAGCAATCATGGCAGGATTAACAAGCGGCGAAATTGCGAAAATTGTGTACAAGTACATCGGTGTGAACGGAGGTTATCTAGGCGATTTCAGTTACAACTCCCACGCTGAGTTCTATCATTTGTACTGTGACCTCGACATAGACTCTTATCAATATCAGGGCACTACACGCGAACGGTTTATCGAGATTCTCAAAACTCAATCCCCATCCGATCAAGCGACGATTCTTCGCGGGGTACTTGAGCGCTTCCCTCTGGAAACGACTAACGCTCCCGAAACTCGAACCGCATCGGTTCGGAGCGAAATTGAGTCGATGATTGCAAGACTTGATCAAACAGCCCCAGTAGCCAACGTGTCGCCCAAAATCACATCAGCAGTCGTGAATCAAGCTATCGTTGATGCGGAAAACCTGCTAAGTACAAGTGGAGCTGCCAGCGCAGTCGATCGGGTTCATACCGCGTTGCATGGATATATGCGCGAAGCGTGTTTGCAGGCAGGAATTTGCTATGCCAAAGACGATGGAATCACAAGGCTTTTCAAACTCTTGCGGAATGGGCATCCGTCACTACAAACGGCAACTGATGTTGAGCGAATTTTGAACGCCTTTGGCACTATCATGGATACGCTTAACACACTGCGAAATAATTCTAGCCTTGCACATCCAACATCGGCTTTGCTTGATGACAGTGAGGCGATGCTTGCCATCAATGCAACACGTACTATCTTTCATTATTTGGATACCAAGCTGTAGTGTTGGCAACTCGCCTTTATTCCTTCTTCTTCCGCCTACCACCGTTCGACTCTTCAGCGCGAGCCTCACGGATACGCTCAAGCAAGACGGAAGCTGACTCATCATTTATGTCCTGGGGAACGAGTTCACCACGAAACGCCTTCGCTAAAGTAGCCTGTTCCAGATGATTGAGAAGACGCAAGGCACTGGTAGCCTCATTCAAAGTGGAGTTCAGCCAAGCAAAATTTCCCCTTACCTTGATGACAATAACCGCTATTCCCTCATCTGGAGGCATTGGAACAGACAGAGACATTGGTGTTTTGCTGTTGATCTTTGGCATATTCCCTGCCGTACCTGTGGCTCGAGATCTAATGGAGCAACGATTTAGCTATGGCACAGTATAGGCGGAGCATACTTGGTTAGCCAAGTCAAGCGAAACAGGGTGCTGCCGAGGTAACGCAGAAACGCATCGCGCAGCGTCGGTAGGTCGGGCAGTGCGTGACGGCGTGCTGGTGCGTGACGCGAGCCATGATGCATCATGCCCCTGCACCCGCTGAGGTTGGGTTGGGGCCGGGCGGGAGCACAACCCGCCGCCCGTGTGCGAGCAGTTGCTTGACAAAATCCGGCGTCTCATCTACAGTCTTTTTCGTCTCTGGCCATCGCAAAGGTTCGCGCTGCTTCGCATGATCGCCTCCCGTCTTCGCCTGATGTGTTGTTGTACGGTCGCACCGCGGCGTGGGAAAGATTTTGCGTTGCCAGAGGCAGAGCGCGTGTTGACGCACTAAGCACTCCCGGTCCTCGTGAAATGAAGCCCCCGCCGCAATCAGGCAGGGGCTTTTTATTTCTCTCACTCTCATTCTATCCAGGAGCAAGAACCATGTCGTTGAAGAACCGCCTTTCCGCCCTGCTGCTGCTGATCGTCGTGCTGTTCGGCGCAACGGCCGTCGGCTTCGCGCAAACCGCGATCCCCGCACCCTTCAGCAACCCCGATGACCCCGTGCGCATCGCTCTTGTCCGCTTCATCGGTGACGGCGCGTTCATGGCCCGCTATCTGGCCGGCGCACAGTCCCAGGCCGCCGAACTCGGCATCGAACTGACCGAGTACAACGCGCGAAATGATCAGGCGCAGTTCGTGACCCTGCTGGAGCAGGCTATCGCCTCGCAGCCCGACGCCATCATCATCAGCCACGGCACGACGGATACCGTGCAGCCCTACATCGATCAGGCGGAAGCCGCGGGCATCCCCGTCGTCACCTTCGATACCGTGGTCAACAGCAATGTCGTGCCGGAGATCGAGCAGGACGATCTTTCCATCGGCTTCGACCTCACGCGCTACGTTGCGACCGAGTACGGCGGCAACGCCAATGTGCTCTATCTCAACATCGCCGGCTTCCCGCCGCTCGACAAGCGCGACCGTTCGTATCAGCTGTTCACCTGGCGTTATCCGAACTTCCGCCAGATCGCCCAGGTGGGCGTGTACGTCGAAGGCGGGACGGCCGCCGAAACGCAGACCCGCGTCGAAGCCGCGCTCACCGAGCACCCCGAAGTGAATGTGGTGATCGCTATGTGGGATGAGCTGGCGAAGGGTGCGGTCCGCGCGATCACCCAGCTCGGCCTGCAGGATCAGATCAACGTCTACTCCGTGGATATCTCGGATGAGAACATCCAGCTCATGACGGAAGAGAACAGCCCGTGGGCCGCGACCATTGCCACCGACCCGTACAGCACCGCGCGGGTGGCTGTGCGCACCGCTGCCGGCCGCATCGCCGGTGAAGATGTGCCGAAGTACCTGCTGATCGAACCGACGCTGGTCACGCGGGAGTTCCTGCGCGATAACGGCGTGTCCAACCTCGACGAGCTGATCGTGGCGCTGCCTTCGCTGGGCGAAAGCCCGCTGTCGCAGTATCCGTGGATCCAGGAGCTGGCTGCGCAGAATCAGTAAATCCGGTTTCTACCGAATGGGCGGCAGTGCACCCCTGGACTGCTCGCCCATTCGGCCTCAGGGGAAGTGTATGCTGTGACAGCAATACTGGAAGCCACGGAGCTGGGAAAGCAGTTTCCCGGCGTCGTCGCGCTGGAGAATGTCGACCTTCAGATCGAGAGTGGGCGGGTGCTGGCGATCGTCGGCGCCAATGGGGCCGGCAAGAGCACGCTCATCAAGATCCTGACCGGCTACTATGATCAGTACGACGGCCATATCCGCATCGACGGCCAGGCCGTCACGCTGCATCATCCGGCAGATGCGCAGCGCCTCGGCGTGCATGCCGTCTATCAGGAAGTCGATACCGTCCTCGTCCCCACGCTGACGGTGAGCGAGAATCTCCTGCTCAACCGCTTCGCCGATGCGCAGCAGGGCGCGTTCGTGGACTGGCGCGACCTGCACAGGCTGGCAAGCGCTGCGCTCAGCCGGATCGGGCTGGACATCGATCCCCGCCGCCGCGTGGACGAGCTTGTGCTGCACGAGAAGCAGATGCTCGTGATCGCGCGGGCAGTGTCGCAGAACGTGCGCGTGCTGGTGTTTGATGAGCCGACCACCTCGCTGAGCGATCACGAGACCCGCCGCCTGTTTGAGATCATTCAGTCGCTCAAGGCCGCGGGCGTCGGCATCGTGTACATCTCACACCGTCTGCCCGAAGTCGCAGAGATCGCGGACGACGTGGTCGTGCTGCGCGGGGGGCGGAAGATCACGCAGTTTCCGGGCCACGCGTTTGATCTCGAACAGGTCACCGCCGCGATGCTTGGCACCGCCCTGACCGAACTCTATCCGCCGAAACCTGTCGTTCAGGCCGGGGCGCTCGTCCTGGAGGTCGATCATCTGCAGCGCAGCGGCGCCCTGTCGGTCGCGCATCTGCGCGCGCATCAGGGCGAGATCCTGGGGATTGCCGGCCTGGTGGGCGCGGGCAAGACCGAGCTGCTGCGCGCGCTGTTCGGCGCCGATCGGGTCGACAGTGGCGCGGTTCGGCTGGATGGGCGTGCCATCAGCCTGCAATCGCCCACGGAAGCGGTCCGGGCCGGGATCTTCCTCGTGCCGGAAGAACGGCGGGCGCAGGGCGTGCTGGTGGAGGACCCGCTGTACAGCAACATCAGCCTGCCCTTTCTCGGGCAGTTCGTGTGGCTGAAGGGCATCGTCAACCGTGTGCGCGAACGGCAGCATGCCACATCGATCATCCACAGGCTCGGCATCACGCCACCCAATCCGAATGCCGTCGTTCACAACCTGAGCGGCGGCAACCAGCAGAAAGTCGCTGTCGGGAAGTGGCTGGCGGGCAGCGCGCGGCTGATGCTGTTTGACGAAGCGACGCAGGGGATTGATCTGCGCGCCAAGCACGATGTATACCTGATCGCCCGTCAGATCGCCGAGTCCGCGGCGGTCATCTTCGCGTCGTCCGATATCGACGAGATTGTGGGCGTCGCGGATCGCGCTGTGGTCATGCGCGACGGCGCGATTGTCGCAGAGCTGAGCGGCGCGCAGCTCGATCGCAGCCTGATTCTTGAATATGCGACGGGCGCTCGCGCGCCGCAGTCTATCGCCACAGGTGCCTGATGTCGAACGTTGCCACACCTGAACCGACCACAGCCGGTGCTGCCGGCACCACGCGGCGCGCGGCCCGGCGCGGCCTCATCACCGATTTCATCATCAGATATGGCATGCTGGTCGCCATCGGCCTGCTGATGGTGTTCTTCGGCATCCGCAACGACTCCTTCCTGACGCCCAACAACCTGATGCTGATCGCGCGCGCGGTCTCGATTCTGACAATCGTCGCCATCGGCGTGACCATCTCGGTGAGCGTAAACGGCTTCGATGTCTCGGTCGGTGCGGTGACCGGCCTGGCGGTGCTGCTGTCGACATCGCTCATGGTGATCTGGAATGTCGACTGGCTGGTCGCGATCGCGGTGACGCTCGTGGTGGGCGTGATCATCGGCATGATCAACTCGTTTTTCATCCTCAGGGTCCGTATTCCCGATCTGCTGGCGACCCTCGGCATGCTGTATCTGGCCCAGGGCTTTCAACTGATGCTGACGCAGGGCCAGGCCGTATTCAAAGGCATGTACAACCCGTGGGTTGCCGTACAGACGCAGACCACCGGAGATGTCAGCGCCCCGTTCAAGCAGATTGGCCAGGGGTTCATCCTCGGTGGTGACGGATTCAGCGGCATCCCTATCCCGGTCATTCTGATGCTGCTGATCGCCATCGCTGCGCACGTGTTTCTGCAATATACGCGCTGGGGGCGCATGTTGTATGCTGTGGGGGGCAATCTGGAAGCGGCGCGTCTGTCGGGCATTCCGGTGCAGCGAATGCGGATGCTCGCCTATGTGCTGAGCAGTCTGCTGGCGTCGATCGCGGGGATTGTGCTGGCGTCGCGCATCGGTTCTGGTGCCATCCGCGCTGGTGATCCCTATCTGATGGATGCGGTCGCCGCCACGTTCTTCGGCTTCGCTGTGCTCGGCGCGCGCCGCCCGAATGTGTTCGGGACGGTGATCGGCGCGCTGTTCGTCGGCATTCTGCTCAACGGGCTGACGATGATGAATGTGCAGTGGTTCTTTCAGGATTTCATCAAGGGCTTCGTGCTCATCGCATCGCTGGCGATGAGCTTCTATCTTGTCAAACGTGGTCAACGCACTTAGCCTGCCAGTCTGCAAGGGATACCGCCGCCATGTACCAGCCACTGACCGAGCAAACGGTCGCCGCCTATGTGCAGAGGTTGCCGCTGGAAGGGGTCTTCCAGCCGGGTGAGCCGCTTGAAGGGATCGATCTCGCAGACGGGAACGTTAATCTCGTCTTTCGCGTGCGCAGCACGATTGAGCCGCGGCGCAGCGTGATCGTCAAGCAGGCGCTGCCCTATGCCCGCATCGTCGGGGAGTCGTTCCCGATGCCGCTGGAACGCGCCCGGATCGAAGCCGATCTGCTCGCGATCGAGGGTGAGCTGGTGCCTGGCCTGGTCCCGCAGCTCTACCATCATGACCATGAGATGTACGCCATCGTGATGCAGGACCTGAACCAGCATGTCATCATGCGCAGCGGGCTGGTCAGGCAAGTCGTATACCCGCACTTTGCCGAGCATATCGGCAACTTTCTGGCGCGGACGCTGTTCTACACCTCCGATCTTTACCTGCCGCACGATGTCAAGAAGCACCGGGCGGCGAAACATGTCAATCCCGGCCTGTGCAAGGTGACGGAAGATCTCGTCTTCACCGATCCCTACACCACCAATGATGGCAACCGATGGAATTCTGAACTGGATCCGCAGGTGGCTGCGATCCGCGCCGATGACGCGCTGCGCAGTGAGTTCTACCTGCTCAAGGAGGAATTCATGACGAAGGGTGAGGCGCTCATTCACGGGGATCTGCACACCGGTTCGATCATGGTCAACGCGCAGGAGACCAAAGTCATCGACCCGGAATTCGCCTTCTATGGCCCGATGGCCTTTGACACGGGGCTGCTGATGGCGAATCTGGCATTGAGCTACTGCTCGCAGCCGTTTCACACATCGGATCCCGCGCCGTACCAGCGCTGGCTGCTGGACACGATGCGCCAGTGCTGGGCCGTGTTTGAGCGCGAGTTTCGCAGCCTGTGGGCGCAGGAGCTCAATCCACAGTGGGGGACGGACACGTTCCGTGAGAAGTACCTGCTCCGCCTGCTGCGCTCGACCGCCGGTTACGCGGCTGCCGAAGTCATGCGCCGCATTCTCGGGCTGGCCCACGTGTCCGACCTCGAGTTGATCGCAGACCCGAAGCAGCGCGCGGTGGCCGAAAGCAGGGCGCTCAACATTGGCCGCACATGGATCATGAACTACCGGGGAATTGCGACCATCGACGATCTGGTGAAGGTTGTTGAAGAGTCGGCGCCGTCCTATCCCTACGCCAGCCCGTAGCACGTCGCGCAGCGGACCGCGCACTGCTGTTCATACGCCGGGGGGAAGCGCGTCCGCATCGCTTTCCGCGAGGGCAAGCGCATAGTATCGCATCACGTCTGCCAGCTGGCGGGCGCTGGCGATCTGCGCCAGCAGCGTGCCGGCCATCTCGCGAGGAGCCGCTGCCGGCTGCGAGGCGCTGTGCGGATCGCTGTCCTGGGTCTGGAGCATGCGCTGGGTGAGGTTACGCATGTCGCGCAGCCCGAGAATGAGTTCTGAGGAAAGCTGGCGCAGCACCTGCGCGGGCGGATCCTGCAGAAGCGCCTCGACGACTTCGATCACTTCTGCCGCTGATGCCTGCGCCTCTCCCTGCACTGCCTTACGCCAGCTCAGTCGTTGATCGTCCACGTCTGCACTCTGCCGAATGACCGCGAAATGGTCGTATTTCACCGGGGAGTATAACGCACACACACACTGCCGACGACGCCGTCTCGTGCCGCCGCCGCACCCTCGCACGCCGAATGCGCCGCGCTGGCAGCTATGCCGTGTGCGCACACATCGAACGCATTCAGACTGGCGAAGGCGCCGCTGCACCGCGTAAAATCATCTTGCAGCAGCGCATCTGCGCAGCGTGTCAGCGTGCCTGCCAGATCAGGGAATGGCGCTGGTCTCGATCAGCAACCGTTGTTTCATCTGAGCAAAGGGGAATGAAGATGGGCGTGATCCGTCACCGCCAGGGCGATGCCTGGCTGTGGGAGAACAGCGATGTTCTCACCTACACCAGCAACCAGGCGACCAAGCAGGTGCTGGTTGGGCACGAGGATGGCGCGCACAATTTTGAAGTGCGCTGTTTCGTCATTCCGCCGCGCGGCTTCAGCAGCCTCGATCGGCACCAGCACGACCACGGCGTGCTCATTCTGCAGGGGCGCGCGCGGGTGCAGCTCGGCGAGGAGTTCAGCGAGGTTGGGGAAGGCGATGTCGTCTACATCCCCGGCTTTGAGACGCACCAGTTCGAGAATCTGACGGATGCACCCTTCGCATTTCTGTGCATCATCCCTCCCAAACCGACGGCGGCGAAATCCTAGCGCATCCCATGCACACTGCAGCGCGGCGCAACGCCTGCTGCAGTGTGGATGATTTCAGAAGTACCGCTGGCCGCGCCGCGCGCTGATGATTTCGGTATTCATGCCCACCCAGTGTAGCGACCCGCTGTAGCGACCGTGTTCGATTTTGACGCAGCGATCCATGATGACGCGGAGTCCGGCTTCCTCGGCGATGCGCGCCGCCTCGAAGTTGACCACGCGCAATTGCAGCCACAGCGTCTTCGCCCCGATCTGCACCGCCTGCCTGGCGATCTCCACGCATTCATCGGGCTGGCGAAAGACGTTCACCATATCGATGGGAAAAGGGACGCTCAGCAGATCGGGATAGGCTTTTTCGCCGAAGATCTCCGTTGCACGGGGATTGATCGGGATCACGCGATATCCCTCGTAGCTCAGATACGTGCCGACGAAGTAGCTGGGGCGTTCCGGCCTGGGAGACAACCCAACCATCGCGATGGTTTTGCTCGTCGCCAGCACCGTCCGGATCGTGCCAGGATCCATATACCTGGCCCGTTCTTCCTCGGACAGCACCGTGTTCATGCTTACATCAACTGCAAGGCTTGATCGAGATCCCATAGCAAATCCTCTGTCGTTTCCAGGCCGATGGAAAGGCGGATCATGCCGGCGTCGATGCCCGCGCTGGCCAGTTCTGCATCCGAAAGCTGCTGATGTGTGGTCGACGCAGGGTGAATGACGAGGCTGCGCACATCTCCCACATTCGCCAGATGCGAGAACAGATGCAGCCCTTCGATGAAGGTTTTTCCGGCAAGCCGCAGATTGTCCGCCTTGATGCCAAACGTGAAGACCGCGCCGGGCCCTTTGGGCGTGTACTTCTGCCCAAGCGCATAATAGGGGCTGTCGGGCAGGCCGGCGTAGGCCACCCATGCCACCTTCGGGTGCCCGCGCAGGAACTCGGCGACAGCGCGCGCATTTTGTACATGCCGGTCCATGCGCACGGAAAGCGTTTCCAGCCCCTGAATGAGCAGGAAAGCGTTGAATGGCGAAAGCGCCGCGCCCGTATCGCGCAGGGTGACGGCGCGCGTCTTCATCAGAAAGCCGTAGTGACCGAACGTCTCATAGAACTTCAGATCGTGATAGGCCGGGTCCGGATCGGCGATGGTGGGGAAAGTGCTGAAATCGAACTTTCCGGAGTCGACCACCACACCCGCAATCGAACTGCCATGCCCACCGATGAACTTGGTCGCGGAATGCACGACGATATCCGCTCCCCAATCCATCGGGCGGCACAGGTAGGGGGTCGCAAACGTGCTGTCCACGATCAGCGGCAGCTTGTTCGCGTGCGCGATCGCCGCCACCGTTTCGATGTCGAGGACGCTCCCCTGCGGATTCCCGATCGTTTCGCCGTACAGGGCGCGCGTCTTCGGCGTGATGGCCGCTGCCCAGGCATCCGGCTGCGTCGGATCGACGAAGTGCACCTTCACGCCGAGCTTCCTGAAGGTATGCGTGAACTGGGTCATCGTGCCGCCATAGAGGTGCCTGGAGGACACCACTTCGTCACCCGGTTCGAGCAGAGTCATGAAGGTGGCGAACTGCGCTGCCATGCCGCTGGCCAGCGCCACTGCGCCCGCCGCGTTTTCCAGTGCGGCGATGCGCTCCTCAAACACAGCATTGGTGGGATTATTGATGCGCGTGTAGATGTTGCCGTACTGCTTGAGCTCAAAGAGCTGCGCGGCCTTGTCTGTGTCCTCAAAGACGTAGGAGGTGGTCTGGTAGATCGGCACCGCGCGTGCCCCCGTGATCGGATCGGGAATGTGCCCGGCGTGCAGCATGCGCGTCTCAAAACCGAACTTGCGTTTTTGTTGGCTCATCGTCATTCCCCGAATGGACTCGGCAGATCTGTGTCAGCGGCGTATCCGTTCAGATCATCAGACGGGTTGTACAACCGGCAGATCGCCCGTCGTGATCCTGCTGCCGGGGCCGGCACGCTGCCGCTGCGGCGCAGTGTTCAGGGCAGGATCCGCAACCTGCCAGGCTCATTTTGTGCGAGGATACACACGAGGTCAAGTGCTGTCAGTCTGCAGCGCAGGGCGGTGGCGAAGGCGGTTTGCTACCCGCAGCAGGCCGATGACTGTGCAATTCACAGCGATCCTGCGCGCGGCGAGGCTGCAAACCGGGTGCAGCAGAACCGCGTTTCTGGCGCAAAGTGATGCAGGAAGCAGGGAACTGCTTTTCGCTGCACCCCGTCTGATGGTACGCTTATGGCGATGCGCTGCATCACGATCGCTCGCGCCTGCGGATGCAGGCAGGATGACGGCGTATGCCCAGGCTGAGTTTCTGACAGACCGTGGAGACCATTTCATTCTGACGAGGACTGATCCTTCATGAACAGCTATTACATTGGCATTGATGTCAGCACCACCGCCTCCAAAGCGCTGGCGATTGATCCGCAGGGGAATGTCGTCGCCAGCAAGGGCAAGCCGCACGATCTCTCGACGCCGCGCCCGCTGTGGTCGGAGCAGGATCCGCAGAACTGGTGGGCAGCCACCAGCGGCGCACTGCGCGAGCTGATGGCCGAGATTCCCGCTGAGCAGGTGGTGGCGATTGGCCTCACCGGGCAGATGCACGGCCTGACCTCGCTCGACAGGAATGGCCAGCCGCTGCGCCCGGCGATTCTGTGGAACGATCAGCGCAGCATCGCGCAGTGCGCTGCAATCACCGAAGCGGTCGGCCCGAAGCGCCTCTACCAGATCATCGGCAGTATCCTGCTGCCGGGGTTCACCGCGCCCAAGATTCGCTGGGTTCGCGAGCATGAGCCTGACGTGTATGAGCAGATCGCGCATGTGCTGCTGCCCAAGGACTACATTCGCTATCGTCTCAGCGGCGCGTATGTGACGGATGTCGCGGATGGCTCGGGCTTTGGCCTGATGGAAATCGGACGCCGCGCGTGGTCTGATGAGATGCTTGCTGCTTTCGACATTCCGCGCGCATGGCTGCCGGAGCTGTGCGAGTCGCAGGAGATCTGTGCGACCGTCAGCGCGGAAGCTGCGGCAGCCACCGGCCTGAAAGCGGGCACGCCGATCGTGGGCGGTGCAGGAGACCAGCCGGCGGGCGCTGTGGGAAATGGCATCGTTTCGGCGGGGCAGGCCAGCCTGACGATCGGCACATCCGGCGTGGCCGCTGCGGTCAGTGACCGTTACGCGCCCGAGCCCGACGGACGGCTGCACACCTTCTGCGGTCCGATCCCGGGCATGTGGTTCCATATGGGTGTCATGCTCAGTGCTGCCGGCGGCCTGCGCTGGCTGCATGATGCGTTTGCGCCCGGCGTCAGCTACGACGAGATCAATCGCAAGGCGCAGTCGGTTCCGCGGGGGTCTGCCGGCCTGCTGTTCGCGCCGTATCTGACGGGTGAGCGCAATCCGCATCCGGATCCGCTCGCGCGTGGGGCGTTCGTCGGCCTGACGCTGCGGCACGAGCTGCCGCATTTCATCCGCGCGGTGATGGAAGGGGTATCCTTCGGGATGCGCGATCAGCTCGAGCTGCTGCGCTCGCTGGGCGTTCGTCCTGCCGAAGCCGTGCTGAGTGGTGGCGCGGCCAACAGCCCGGTGTGGCGGCAGCTCACGACGGACATCATGGGCATCCCGCTGTATACCGTGAACACCAGTGAGGGCGGCGCATTCGGCGCGGCCATTCTGGCGGCTGTTGGCGCGGGTGCGTATCCGGATGTGGCCACCGCCTGCGGCCACATGGTGCGCAAGGTCGAGGTGTTCCTGCCAGACACGGAGGGAGTCGCGGAGTACGAGCGCCTCTACCCGTCGTATCAGGGGCTGTATCCGGCGCTCAGGACGACATTCGCGGCGCTGTCGGCCTTCGAGAGATAACGGGGGCGGTCGGCGGAGGGGCGATCACTCGCGGGAGGCTGCTTCCAGCACGGCCTCTGCGGTCATGGCGTCGGTTGCCAGCGCTTTGATATATCCACCACGCATCGCGCCGAGGATGCTGCGGTGTTTCGGCAGACCGCAGGCTACCGCCGCCACATACGGAATGCGCTTGAGATCATCCAGGCGCAGCGCGATCACCCGGTGGTTCAGGTCGAATTCGGCGCGTCCGTGAATGTCGAAGTGCTTCCCGGAGGTTTCGCCCACCGCGCCCTGCTGCCGCAGTTCTGCCACCTGCTCCTCGCTCAGATGGCGGGCGCGCAGAAAGCTGGAGGCATTGGGCTCCGTCGTGCCGATGCCCACCAGCGCGACGCGCGCCGACCGCGCCCGATCGAGCGTGTCCCGGATCGTCGGCTGGTTGAGCAGCATATCGCGCACCGTCTGGCTGTCGACGAACAACGGCGCATGCAGGTAGTAGTACCTTCCGCCGAGTTTCTGCGCCAGGCGGCGCGCCAGTTCCGGCCCGTCATTCTCGGAAGCGATCGAGCCCACGCTGCCGATCATCTGCACCACTTCCGTGCCCATCAGCGGGTGCGCGTTGATGGCATTCACGACCGCGGCCACGCCGGTGCCCCATGAGATGGCCAGTACGTCCCCCGGCCGCAGAATACCTTCCAGGTACCAGGCGGCCAGCTGGCCCACTGCAGCGAGCTGCTCACTGCCGGTCAGATGCCGCTGATCCACCACCATCGCCTGCTGCAGGCCAAAGCGCTGCTGCAGCTCGCGTTCCAGCGCGGGTGAGGTGGTGATTCGCTTGTGAACGCGTATCTCCACCAGCCCGCGCTGCTTGGCTTCCTTGAGCAGGCGCGAAATATTGGATCGGGAGATCTGCAGGATCTCCGCGATCTCCTGCTGGCTGTGGTCATACTCATAGTACAGCGATGCGACACGCGTGAGCAGGTCTTCGCGGCTGTCTGAGACCATGTTTCTCCAGTAATTCAGCGCTTAGGGCCAGTTGGCTTGTCCATCCTGACGCAGGTTGCGCGTCCTCTGGGCGCTGATTCCAGATGTGATGAATCTAGTCGTGTCCCTCCATCTGCTGCCTGTAGCGATGGTCAACCTGCTTCATCTTTTCGACCTTCGCCGTTGAACGCCCGCCCGCAAACTCCGACGCCAGCCAGGCATCCAGAATGCTTTTCGCCAGCTCCGGTCCGATGACCCGCGCGCCCATCGTCAGCACCTGCGCATCATTGCTCTTGCGCGCCCGTTCCGCCGAGTAGGTGTCGTGGCACAGGGCCGCCCGCACACCCGGGATCTTGTTCGCGGTGATGCACATGCCGATGCCTGTTCCACAGATGAGGACTCCGCGGTCACAGTCGCCGCTGGCCACCGCTTCGGAGGCGGTGACGGCGATATCCGGGTAGTCCACCGGAGTGGTGTTGAAGACGCCGAAGTCCAGCGTCTCGATCCCCTTTTCCTTCAGATAGGCGCGCACCACGTCCATCAGTGGCAAGCCCGCTTCATCACATCCCAGCGCAATCCGCATTGTACACCTCGTCTCTCAGTGCTGTTCCTCATAGGTAAGCCGCGTCAGGCGGTCAATCGCACCCTGCACAGACGGGAACAGCGGCACATAGACCTCCCGGAACAGCCGGTCATATATCGCGTGCGCGCTGTCGTTCGGCTGAAAGCTGCGTTCGGTCGAGGTCATGGCATCCGCCGCCGCGCGCACGCTGGGATACCAGCCCGCCGCACAGGCTGCCAGAATGCCCGCGCCGAGATTGGTGGCCTCTGCTGTGGTGGTGCGGGTGACGGTCTTTCCGCTGATATCGGCCACGATCTGGCACCAGAGTGCGCTGCGCGATCCACCGCCCATGACGATGAATTCATTCAGTGGCGATCCGGTGGCGCGTTCCACCTGATCCATCGACAGGCGGTGCTCGTAGGCGATGCCCTCCAGGATGGCGCGGTAGAAGTGCTCGCGGCGGTGTGCGCCCGTCCAGCCGACGACGATCCCGGTCGCCCCCGGATCCCAGTAGGGTGGCATCACGCCGTTCCAGTACGGCACGAGCATCAGCCCGAGCGCGCCCGGCGGCAGCTTGCTGGCAGCCAGCTCGAGGACTTCTTCCGCCGACAGGGGCAGGCCGAGGCCATCCATGTTTGGGCCGAAGTGCTCGACAAACCAGCTCACCGTGAACGTGCCGCCCCCCAGCACCATCTCCGGGACGAAGGCCCCGGCGATCGGCGAACACAGCGTGCGGAAGGCGCGGTTGGCCACGTACTGGTCGGCGTGCGCGCCAGAGACCATCGCCGTGCCCAGGTTCATGTAGGCGCGCCCCGGACCGGTGATGTTCGCGCCCAGGCCGGCGCACTGGCCATCCCCCGCGCCAGCGACCACCGGCGTCCCCGCCGGCAGCCCGGTCAGGCGGGAGGCGGCGTCCGTCACCGTGCCCAGAACCGTGCCAGGCATGCGGACCGGCACGAACTGATCTGGCCGCAGGCCGATCTGACGGATCAGATCTTCTGCCCAGTCTCCCTTGCGCATATCGACCACGCCCATCGGATCGGCGCAGGGCAGGCTGGTCAGCCATTCGCCCGTCAGGCGCTGCACCAGAAACGCATGGACATCGAGGAAACGGCAGGCGCGTTTGATCGTGTCTGGCTCGAACTGCTGCAGCCAGAGCAGTTTGGGCAGCGATTGTTTGGTTGAAGGTCCCTTGCCGGTGAGATCCTGCAGCGCATCATCGCCAAAACGCCTGCCGAGCTCTGACACCTGCCGGTGCGAGCGATCGTCCAGCCAGAGGATGGCATTGCGAATGGGCTGCCCATGCTCATCCACCGGCACGAACGTCTCGCGCTGATGGGTGATGCACAGGGTGGCGATGCGTTCGGGGCTGATCTGGGCACACAGGGTGCGCAGACATTCGCACAGCGCCGTCCACCAATCGCCTGCGCGCTGTTCATACCAGTTGGGCTGCGGGGAGATCAGATCGAACGTGGAGCGACTTTGCGCCACCGCCCTGCCTTGCCGGTCCCAGGCGATGGCCTTGCAGGCTGTCGTGCTGCTGTCAACCCCGATCACCAGATCTTTTTGCATACAGAGTCACAATCCCCGGGAACAAAGCACTCCCTGCATGAAAATAACATGGAGATGGGCTGCTGCCCACCCCCATGTCATGCCTGAAACTGCTGCGGAGAACTAGACTTCGTTGATGGCGTCGGTGATCGCCTGAGCGATGTTGTCCAGCGTGGTCTGCACGTCCTGCTGGCCGGTGGTCATCAGGCCGAGTTCCGTCGGGATCGGGCCGCCGGTGCCGGAAGCTGTCGCCCAGCCGGGGAAGTGCGGCTCGGTGCCCATGCGGGTTTCGATGGCCTTCAGCGCCGCCGGGAAGTGGCGGGTGGTCTGCGCGGTGACGATGGCGCGTTCCTGCACGATCGGCGCATTGAAGGCGCTCAGACGAATGGGGGTGTTGCTCGAAGCGGCAGCCGCGGTCTGAACCGGCGCGCTGGTCGCGTACTGCAGGAAGATCCACGCGGCATCGACGTTCTGGCTGTACCGGGACAGGCCCATGCACGAGCCGCCCTGATGGCCGATGGCCGGGGTCTCGTCGAAGGACGTCTGATCCGTCGAGCGCAGTTCCTTTTCCTGCGGCAGATCGGCCGTTTCCCACAGGCCGAGCGTGGGCGACTCGGGATTGTCGAGGCCGGGGAAGAATTCCGCCCAGGAGATGACGTTGGCGCCGAGGCCAGCGGTCATCGCGGTGCCCTGGCCGCCCCAGTCCCAGGTGGTGGTTCCCGACGGGACGTACTTGGCCAGCTCCATCATGTACTCGGCGCCGGCGATACCCTTCTCGTCATTGATGACGACCGAGCCATCCGGGCCGGTGTGGGAACCGCCATGCGACCACAGCCACGCGGTCCAGTCGCACTGCAGGGCATAGTGGCCGCTCTGCCACTGGCCGATGTAGCCGCGGATGTCGGAGCCGTCCGCATTCTTCAGGCCGGCTTCGTCCACTGCCTTGACCGCCGCCAGGAATTCGTCCATGTTGGTGGCCGGCGACAGCCCGAGCTGGTCGTACACATCCTTGCGGTACATGTAGATGAAGATCGGGATGTCGAACGGCAGGCCGACCAGACGGCCGCCGTAGGAGGCGAGCGCCGGGAGGAGCTGCGGCACGAAATCGTCGAAGTTGAAGTCAGGCATGTTGAAGTCGCTGCCATCCGCCAGGCGAGCCGACGGATCCACGGTATCGTTCACAAAACGGCCGACCCACGCCTGGTCCATGTAGTAAATGTCGTTCTGCGCAGACTCGGTGGCCGTGTCCTGCACCAGCTTGCTCAACACCTGATCCAGCGGGATCTGCTCCCACACGACTTCGATGCCGGTCAGGTTGGTGAAGCTGTTGGGATCATCGCGGTTGGTGGCCAGCGCGCTGATGATCTGGCTGGGAGCGGTCGACTCAGACGAGATGCGGACGGTCGTGCCCGCGAACTGGCCGCCAACTTCACGCAGCCAGGCGATCTGAGCGTCGCTGAGCAGCGCGCCGCTCTCCTGCAGCATCGGGCGGCGCTTGAGCAGGCTGGCGGCATGGGTTTCCATGCGCATCAGGCCAGCGGCGCTGAAGCCGAAGCCGGCGAGCGCAGCGCTGCGCAGGAAATCGCGCCGGCTGATCTGGCCCTTGGCCAGCTTGGCGCCCTGTTCGGCCACGAACAATCTCTGGAGACGATCACGCGGATTCATTTTCATGTTCTCCTGATCTGTACTCTGAACGGAAGAAGACCGGTGCTGCAATTTGTCAATCTGATGCTTGCTGCCCGTGACCGGGCACGAGCCCGTCAATACCGCTTGAGCATCACCCCCTTGTATCGCTCGCTGAACGCCAATCGGGCATCGCCCGCTACCCGCGCACCGCTCCCAAAGTCAACCCGCGAATGAGGTAGCGCTGGACGAACAGGACAAAGATGAAGACCGGGAAGATCGCCGCTGTTCCCGCCGCTGCCATCAACCCCCATTCGGTAGTGCCTGCAGAGGCATCGTAGGTGCGAATGGTGACCGGGACCGTCTGCAGTTCAGGCGTGCGGGTCAGATAGAGCGAGAACAGGAATTCATTCCACGAGAAGATGAAGCACAGCACCGCCGCTGCGGCCAGCCCCGGCGCAATGTAGCGGATGATGATCCGCCGGAATGCGCCGAATCGCGTGCAGCCATCCACCATCGCGGCATCGTCCAGCTCTCGCGGGATGTCGTCGAAGAAGCTTTTGAGCAGCAGAATGGCGATCGGCAGATTGATGACCACATGCGCCAGGATGAGGCCTAGTCGCGTGTCGTACAGCCCGATCTCGCGGTACATCAGGTACAGCGGCAGGACCACTGCCACGCCGGGCATGAAGCGCGTGGAGAGCACGAAGAAGACGATGTTCTGCTTGGCACGCAGATCGAAACGCGACAGCGCGTAGGCGGTGAAGGTGGCTACGGTGATCACGACCAGCGTGCTTGCCCCTGCAATCACGATGCTGTTCACGATGCGCGGACGAATGTCGTAGCCATTGGTGCCGGCGCCGCCCACGCCGGTATTGCCGCCAACCTGCTCGAGCATGACATCACTGTAGGACTTCTGCCCGGTCACCACGGTCCACCAGGCGGTGGTGATCTCCGGGAAATCGAAGCGCGGCGGGATAGTGAAGACGTACTTGTACGGCGTGATCGACAGACGCGCCCAGTAGAAGATGGGAAACAGGAAGATGAGAACGATGATGGCGGTGACCACCGTCAGCAGCGCTTTCTGAAGCGCTTTTCGGCGGTGCAGCCGCTTCAGGTAGTCCTGATTGATCCGCTTGCGATCTTCTGCCGTCGTGCTGCTCATCTCACGTCGCTCTCGTCATCCGGCGGGGATTGCCGCCCGGCGGGAACTCACCACTTCAGATGGAATATCTTCTGGTACAGCCACGAGGAGATCCACGCAATCGCCATGATGACCACGCCGATCGCAGAACCGTAGCCCCATTTGATCTGACCAAAGGTGTTGACGAAACTGTAGTAGCTGATGGTCTCGGTGCGAAGCGCCGGGCCGCCGGCGGTCATGATGGCGATGTAATCGAACACCTTGAACAGATCGACCAGCCGGAAGAGCACCGCCACCGTGATCACCCCGAAGAGCAGCGGAATCTTGATCCGGGCCAGGCGCTGGAACCAGTTCGCGCCGTCCACCTCCGCCGCCTCCAGCACTTCCAGCGGCATACCCTTCAGCCCCGCCAGGATGATGAGCACGAAGAATGGAGTCCACTGCCAGATATCGACGATCAGGACTGCCAGCAGCGCATTTTGCCCTGTGCCGCCCAGCAAGGGCTCATCCTTCGTCAGAAGACCAGTCGAGTAGGCAGCATAGGAGAGCACGCCGAATTCTGAGTGTTCAAGCAGGCGGAACATCAGGCCGGCCACGGCTGGCGCGGTCACCATCGGCAGGATGATCAGTGTTTGCATCAGGCCGGAGGCATACGGCTTGGCATCCAGCAGCAGGGCGGTCACCAGCCCGAGCAGAAGCTGCACCAGCAGCGCAATGGCCACATACTGCAGCGTCACCCCCAGCGCATTGATGAACCGCGGATCATCGGTGAACAGCTTGATCCAGTTGCGCAGCTCGACGAACACCCACTCGCGCCGGCTGTTGCTGAATTCGAACAGGCTGCGGTAGAGGTTGAAGAGCAGGGGAAAGATGCTGTAAAGCAGCAGGAACAGGATCGCAGGAGCCAGCCAGAAAAACGGATTCTCGCCTGACCAGAATTGGCGGCGTTTGTGCTTGTTCCCGGCAGTAACGGTCTCAGTGCGACCCGCAACACGGTCGGCCATCAACGACCTCTCCAAAATGAATGTGTTGAACACGATGCGCTATTTTTCACAAATGTGCGCCCCGTGCAATAACGTGAAAACATAGCGCGCTTGCCAGAGGCTGTCAAATATTTGCGTTTACGCGGCGCATCATGCGGCCACACCACCGCAGACAGCGCTGCGGCGGGAGGCCGGGTGTGCAGCGCGCTCCGCACAGGCCCGCTGCCTTCTCCGGGGCCTCCGCGCCACCGCTGCAACTGTCTCAAACTGACATGAAGGGTCATGATCGATCTGCTGAAATCCTGCACAGGAAAACAAAAAGCCACCCGGTGGGGTGGCCTGCGCATCATACGCGCTGTCGCTTCACAAACGCAACCGTGCGCAGCCGCCACTCACCCCGATAGGTTGACCGTGTGGGGAATACAACACATCGTGCCGCAGGTTGTGCGGACGACTGGCGTCCTGGCTGGGAGACTGCGCTTGTCACTCACAGGCGTAAAGGTAACACAGTCCGGGCGCTTGTCAGGCGTTTGGGAGCATGTTCGCATGGCCTGCATCTCGTGTGGGCCTTCGCCTGCTGCCAGGCTGTCTCTTGCGTGGTTGTGCTGTCGCCCGGGCGTGCAGCACCCCTGCGCCCACGCCAGACTGGCTTGACATGCTCTCCTGCCAGACATACAATCCGCCAAAATGTGAAACCGTTGCACAATTGTGAGACTGTAGTTTTGCGAGCGTGAGCCCAGGCACAACAAAGAGGTCCGGACGATGACGATCATCACTGTGGTTGGCGCTGGCGTCATGGGAACTGCTCTCACCTTCCCCGCAGCGGATAACGGCCACGAGGTTCGGCTGGTCGGCACGCATCTGGACGAGGAGATCATCGCAGGCTGTCGACGCGATCGCGTTCATCCCCGCCTGCGACGCACCATCCACGAGCGTGTGACGCCGTTTTCGCATACCGAGATCGCCACCGCGCTGCACGACGCTGAGGTGGTCGTGCTGGGTGTGAATTCGCGTGGTGTGCACTGGGCGGCGCAGGCCATCGGCCCGCACGTCCAGCCCGGCCAGACGATCCTGATGGTCACGAAGGGCCTGGAGAGCACCGTGGAAGGCGAGCTGCAGGTGCTGCCGGACGTGCTGCGCGCCCACCTGCCCGCCGCCATTCGCGATCGCCTGCAGTACGCTGCCATCGGCGGCCCCTCCATCGCAGGGGAACTTGCTGCGCGCCGGCATACGAGCGTCGTGTTCGTATCGCGCAGCGCGGAAGTGCTGCCCCGGCTGCGCGCCCTGTTCAGCACGCCGTACTATCACATCTGGACTTCGGATGACCTGATTGGCGTTGAGCTGTGTGTCGCGCTGAAGAATCCGTACGCATTGGCGGTCGGGCTGGCCGCTGGCGTGCTGGAGAAGCAGGGCAATGACCCGGCCAACGCGCAGAACCACAATTACGCCGCCGCCATCTTCGCCCAGGGCCTGGCAGAGACGGCCGTGCTGGTGCAGCATATGGGCGGGCGCATGGAGACGGTCTACAGTCTGCCCGGCGCCGGGGATCTGTTTGTGACGACCCAGGGCGGGCGCAATTCACGCATGGGCCGCCTGCTGGGGAAGGGCCTTCCTTTCAGCGACGCCGTCGAGGAGATGTCCGGCGAGACGATAGAGGGTGTGGACGCGGTGATCGCCATCATGCCCGCGATCGAGTCGATGATCGCGCGTGGGGTTCTCGCGGCGGATGCGCTGCCGCTGCTGCGTGAGCTGCACCAGATCATCACCCGCAATACCGCCGTCGCGTTCGATTTCAACCGATTTTTCAGCAAACTGCCTTTCGCTCCTCCGGAAACTGCGCCAGGCGACTGATCCGGTGAGCGTCACTCAGGCGAAGGAGCCCTGATGGTCACCAGCGGACCGATACAACCCGAAGTCATTCAGCGTTACCACGAAGTGATTGAGTCGCTGGGCCCCGAAGTTCTCAAGCAGATGCTTCAGGACATGCACACCATCCGCGCATTCGAGGAGCGCGCCGAGCAGCTGTACAGCCTCGGCAAGGTGCACGGCACGATGCACCTGAGCATCGGCCAGGAGGCCACCGCGGTGGGCGCCTCGAATGCGCTTCAGGATGGAGACTACCTGCTCAATCATCATCGCGGCCACGGTCACTGCCTCGCGTGGGGATCCTCCCCGGACCGCATGATGGCCGAGTTCCTGGGCCGCGAGACTGGCTACTGCCGGGGACGCGGCGGAAGCATGCACATCGCCGATGTCGACGCCAACAATCTGGGGGCGAACGGCATCGTGGCCGGCGGGGTGCCGATCGCCGTCGGTGTCGGCCTCAGCATCCGCATGCGGCAGACGCAGCAGGTGTGCATGGTGATTTTCGGCGACGGCGCGGCCAACGAGGGCGCGTTTCACGAGTCGCTCAACATGGCCTCCATCTGGAAACTGCCGGTCGTCTATCTGTGCGAAAACAATCAGTACGCGATGTCGATGCCCTATCCCAAAGCGTTCAACATCGACAAGATCAGCCAGCGGGCAGCCGCCTACGACATCCCCGGCGTGACGGTGGATGGCAACGATCCGCTGGCGGTGTATCTGGCGGTGTTCGAAGCTGCAGAACGCGCCCGCCGGGGCGAGGGGCCATCGCTGGTCGAGTCGGTCACCTATCGCTACAAAGGCCATTCCAAGAGCGACCGTCAGGCCTATCGCAGCCGCGACGAAGTGACGGAGTGGATGGAGCAGCGCGATCCGATCCAGCGCTTCTCCAGCCTGCTGGTGGCCGGCAGCATCCTCGATCAGGCTGGCGCGGATGGCATGCGCGACACAGCCGTGGGCATCATCGACCGCGCGGTCGAGTTCAGCGAGAACAGCCCTGCGCCGGACCTGAGCAGTATTCTGGAGGGCGTGTATGCGTGAACTGACGTACGCGGAGGCGCTGCGCGAAGGCCTGCGCCAGGCGATGACCGCCGATCCTCGCGTGTTTCTGATCGGAGAAGATATCGGCGTGTACGGCGGCGCCTTCGGCGTCAGCGCTGGCCTGCTGCAGGAGTTTGGCGAGGGACGGGTGATCGATACGCCCATCTCAGAGGCGGGGATTGCTGGCGCGTGCATCGGCGCTGCGCTCACCGGAATGCGGCCAGTCGGCGAAATCCAGTTCATGGATTTTGTCACGCTCACCATGGAGCAGCTGGTGCTGCAGGCCGCCAAGGTGCGGTTCATGTTTGGCGGCAAAGCCAGTGTGCCGATGGTGCTGCGCATGCCCGGCGGCTCTGGCACGGGCGCAGCCGCCCAGCACAGCGAGAGCCTGGAGAACTGGTTTGTGCATGTGCCCGGGCTCAAGGTCGTCATGCCCAGCACGCCTTATGACGCCAAGGGGCTGCTGCTGGCGGCGATCGACGACAACAACCCGGTCCTCTTCATCGAGCACAAGCTGCTGTACAAGACCAGGGGAGATGTGCCTGAGGAAGCCTATCGCCTGCCGCTCAGCCAGACGCGCGTCGCGCGCGAAGGCAAGCACCTCACGGTCGTCGCGACGTCGGTGATGGTCAGCCGGGCGCTGGCGGCAGCGGAGGAACTGGCGAAGGAGGGCATCGAGCTCGAGGTCGTTGATCCGCGCACCCTCAAGCCGCTGGATGATGCGCCGATCATCGCTTCGGTCGTGAAGACCGGGCGCGCGCTGGTCGTGCATGAGGCGGTTGAGATGGGCGGTTTCGGGGGCGAGATCGTGGCGCGGATCGCTTCCAGTGAGGCGTTTGACTACCTCGAGGCGCCGGTGCGCCGCCTGGCTGGCCTGGACATTCCCATTCCGTACAATCGCGAACTGGAGTATCACACGGTGCCCCAGGTGGAGTCGATTGTTCGCGAGGCGCGCAAGCTGGTCCGCGGTGAATACTGAGTGCTGCGCGCATCCCACTGCTGATGCATCTGCTGTGAAAGAAGGATGAAGCCGACGATGCCCATTCCGATCATCCTGCCGAAGTTCGGCTTCACGCTTGAGACTGCCGACATCGTGAAGTGGCTGAAGCACGAAGGCGATACGGTGCGCTCTGGCGAACCGATCTGCGAGGTCACCACGGACAAGGTGAACATGGAAGTGGAGGCGCCGGAGAACGGCACGCTCTACGCCCTGCAGTACGCGGAGGGGGCGACGGTGCCGGTCACGCAGGTGCTGTGCTACCTGCTGCGCTCGGGGGAAGCGCCGCCCGCCGAGCTCCCGTCCGCCGCCGCGCCCGCCAGCGCGCCAGTGGAGCGCAGTACTCCGCCCGCAGCGGCCGCCGCTGCCGCCCGCGTGACGCCGGTGGCCCAGCGCATGGCGCAGGCTGAACAGGTCGATGTCACCCGAATTCAGGGCACCGGCCCCGGCAGCCGGGTCACACGCCGGGATGTTGAGGCTGCCCTCACCCCGCCGGCGGCTGCCGAAGCTCCGGACAAGGTGCGGGCCACGCCCGCTGCGCGCTATCTGGCTGAACAGGCCGGTATCGATCTGCGCAGTGTGGCTGGCACAGGGCCAAACGGGCGGATTCAGGCCAGTGATGTGCAGGCGGCGATCGACGCCAGCGCCGTGGCGAAGCCCCCCGTTTCACGCGAGCCAGCGGCCGCTGTCCCTCAGCCGGTGGCGCAGGATCAGCCGCGCACGGTCAAAATCGAGGGCATGCGCCGCACCATCGCCAGCCGCCTGCAAAAGAGTTTTCAGAACGCGCCGCACATCTTCTTCGATGCGCAGATCGATGCCACTGCTATCGAAGCGCTGCGTGCGCGTCTGAAGGCGCGCGGCGAGAAACTGTCGCTCACGTCGATCATCGTCAAGGCCTGCGCCGGCGTTCTGCTGCGGCATCCCGATCTGAACGCTACCACCGACGGAGAGCGTATTCATTACTGGCCCACCGCCAATATCGGCGTGGCGGTCGCGCTGGAAGGCGGCCTGATCGTGCCCGTCGTTCATCACGCAGAGCGGCTGACGATGCGTACCATCCAGACACAGGTCGACGACCTGGCGGCGCGCGCTCGCGGCAACACGCTCGGCATGGCCGATTTGGCCGATGGCACCTTCACCATCAGCAACCTGGGAATGTTCGGCGTCGATCGCTTCACGGCCATCATCAATCCGCCACAGGTGGCGATCCTTGCCGTCGGGCGCGCCGTCCGGCAGTTCGTGCCGGATGCTGACGATCAGCCGGTGCTGAAGTCCCTCCTCACCATCACGCTCTCTGCAGACCATCGCGTGGTGGATGGCGCGGTGGCGGCGCAGTTCATGGCCGATCTGCGCACGGTGCTGGAGGATCCGGCGCTGCTGGCGTGGTGAGCATTGTGTGCTGTACGGGGAGCGAATCCGGAAAGCGGGCTGCGCTTGCATCCTGACCTGACGCTGACCGAACAGGCAGAGGCGGTCCGCAGCGGCGCGCTCTCGCCCGTCGCGCTCGTCCAGCGCTGTCTGGAGCGTATCGCGCATCTCGACCGACGGCTGAACGCCTTCATCACGGTGACCGCCGAGGCGGCGCTGGATGAAGCGCGCCGGGCCGAAGCTGAATGCAGCAGCGGAGTTCTGCGCGGTCCCCTGCATGGGGTACCTGTGGCGGTCAAGGATATCTTCGAGACCGCTGGCGTGCGTACGACGCTCGGGTCGAAGTTCTTCAGCAGCACCATTCCGACGCGTGATGCGGTGGTCGTGCAGCGCCTGAAGGCGGCGGGCGCGATCGTGGTGGGCAAGCTGAACCTGCACGAGATCGCGCTGGGCGTGCTCAGCGACAATCCGCATTTCGGCAGGACGTGCAATCCGTGGGATGCTGCGCGCAGCCCCGGCGGGTCATCGGGCGGGGCAGGCGCGGCGCTGGCCGCGGGCATGGTCCCCGGAGCGCTGGGCAGCGACACCCGGGGATCCATCCGCATCCCGGCGGCGCTGTGCGGAGTGGTGGGGCTCAAGCCGACGTTCGGGCGCGTCAGCCTGCGCGGCACATTTCCGCTCAGCTGGTCGCTCGATCATGCCGGGCCGATGGCGCGCACCGTGCGGGATACTGCGCTGCTCTATCACATCATCAGCGGGTACGATCGGGATGATCCGTTCTCCGCCGATCTGCCGCTGCACGATCCGCTGCCTGAACTGAGCGAGGGTGTTCGCGGCTGGCGCGTGCTGCTGGCTGCGGATGCGTTCTTCACGGATGCTGATCCCGCCATCAGCGCGGCGGTGGAAGATGCCGCACAGACGCTGGCAAGGCTGGGCGCGCGCGTCGAAACCGTGAATCTGAGCGACCTGCGCGATACGCTGGTCTCCAGCCGGCTGATCGTATCGACCGATGCGGCTGCCTGCCATGCGGAACGGCTGAACGACCGCCCGGATGATTTTGGCGCGGATGTGCTCGCCAGGCTGCGGATCGGGCAGAACACCACCGGCGTGGAATACGCGCTGGCGCGCGCTGCGCAGACCCGCACCCGACACCGCATCTCGCGCCTGTTCGATGCCTGCGATCTGCTGCTGACGCCCACCACACGAATGACAGCGCCTCGCTTCGATGACCCGGCTGCTGTGGAAGCCGCGCGCGCTTCGCTCTCATACTTCACCGCGCCCTTCAACCTGTCAGGGCATCCGGCGCTGTCGCTGCCGTGCGGGTTCACCGCGGATGGGCTGCCGATCGGCGTGCAGATGGTGGCCGCGCACGGGCAGGAAGCGGCGCTGCTGCGGGGCGCGCATGCCTTTGAGCAGGCCACCGATTTCCACCGGCGCCGGCCTGAACTGGACTAGCCCGGCGCTGCTGAGGCGGACCGCATGCGCTAGGGCACGGTCATCACGGCGCGGAAGCGCTCGTAGGCGGCCTGCCACTGGTCGCCCGCCTGGGGATCAACCCGCCGGGGCGGCAGGCTGCTGCGGATCAGCGCGCGCGCTTCGGCCACGTCGCGCAGTTCGCCGAGCGCGATGAGCTGCGCCAGTCCGTTGCCCAGCGCCGTGGCCTCGACAGGTCCGGCAAGCACCGGGCGCTGGGTGGCATTTGCCGTCATCTGGCACAGCATGGCGTTCTGCGCACCCCCGCCCACCATGTGGATGACGGAGATCGGCTGGCCGCTGGCGGCGATGAGCTGCTCGACGACGTGGCGGAATTTCAGCGCCAGGCTTTCGATGATGCAGCGCACGGTCGCGCCCACGCTCTCAGGGGGCTTCTGGCCGGTACGCAGGCAGAATGCGCGCACGCGCTCAGGCATGTCCCCCGGGGCGAAGAAGCCGGGATCATCCGGGTCGATCAGGGCGTTCAGGGCATCGGCCTGTTCGGCCTGAGCGAGCAGATGCTCGTAGTCAGTCTCCCACCCCTGGCGGGACCAGACTGCCCGGCACTGCTGCAGGATCCACAGGCCCATCACCATCTTCAGTGGGCGAAACGTGCCGAAGGCCCCGCCCTCGCTGGTCAGGTTCGCCTCCAGCGCCGTGACATTCGTCAGCGGGCGGCGCGTCTCGATCCCGAACAGGCTCCACGTGCCGCTGCTGATGTAGGCGAAGTCGGGCGTGTCGGCAGGCACGGCCAGCACGGCGCTGGCGGTATCGTGGCTGGCGACGGTGAAGACCGGGACCCCGTTGTAGGCGCCGAGGCGCTGGCCTGCAGGAATGACGGGGGGAAGCATGCGGGTGGGAATGCCCAGCGCATCCAGAGTTGGCCGATCCCAGTCTTCTGCCAGCGGATTGTAGCATTGGGTGGTGGTCGTGTGGGTGAACTCAGACGCCTTCTCACCCGTCAGCCAGAAGTTGAGCAGATTGGGCATGGTGAGGAATGCGCGCGCGGCATCCAGCTGATAGGGCGACTGCCGGGCGATGGCCGCCAGCTGATACAGGCTGTTGATGACGTAGAAGCCGATGCCGCCGCTGCGCTCGAACAGAGTCTGCCGGGGCACGCGCTCCAGCACCCACTCCATCATGCCTTCGGTGCGCCGGTCGCGCATGTGCACGGGGTTGGCGATCAGCTGGTCGCGCTCGTCCAGCAGCCCGAAATCGACGCCGAACGAGTCCACGCCAATGCCGGCCAGCGGTTCCTGCTGCGCCCGGCTCAGGCCCGCTTCAATCTCATTCCACAGCCGAAGCACATCCCAGTGCAGCGTGCCGCTCACGCTGACCGGATAGTTCGCGAAGCGATAGACCTCGGCGCAGTCGATGACGCCCCGCTGATAGCGGACGCGCATGATGCGGCCAGACTCATTCCCAAGATCAACGGCTGCGATATTCATCGGCGGCCTCCCTCACCCGGTGCGCAACCCGCTAGCTGGCCATGCTGGGCACGACGGCCAGCTTGATCACCTCACTGCGCTGCATGCGCAGCAGCCCCTCTTCGACCTTCGCCAGCGGGATCACCCCGTCCAGAATCGGCTTGACCGTCACCTGGCCGCTGCCCAGCATCTGCATCGCCATTTCGGCAGCGCGTGGGGTCATGTGGAAGATCCCCTTCATGGTGATCTCGCCATAGTGCAGCTTGGTCGCGTCGAAGCTGACCTGCGTGCCACCGGGCAGCCCGCTGAACTGCATCACCGTCGCGCCGTTGCGCGCCATCAGGACGGCCTGCGACCAGGTATCGGCGCTGCCCGCCGCCTCGATGACCACGTCGGCGCCGTGACCGTTGGTCAGGTCCCGGACGAAGGCCACGGGATCGCCGTCCAGGCTGCTGAACGTCACGTCGGCGCCCACCGCTTTGGCGCGTTCCAGCCGGCCCGGGGCGCGCCCGATCGCGATCACCCGCGAAGCGCCCAGCGCCCTGACGAGCTGGATCTGCATCAGGCCCTGCGCGCCTGCGCCGATGATGGCGACCGTATCGCCGAGGCGGACATCGGCATTGATGGCGCACAGCACCGCACAGCCGAGCGGCTCGACGAACGATGCCTCGGTGAAGGGCAGGTGATCGGGAATGTGAAACAGGTTCTGCTGCACGATGTAATTCGGGATGCGGTGGTACTCGGCATACGAGCCGAAGTTGAAGCGCGCCTCCAGATGAATGCAGAGCTGCTGCCGGCCGCGCTTGCAGAAGAAGCACTCGTTGCAGGGCGCAGTGTTCGTCCCCGTCACGCGATCGCCCTCTTTGAAGGCGGTCACGCCGGAGCCCACTGCGCTGACCACCCCTGCATATTCGTGGCCGAACGGCATGGGCGGCTTGAAGAGCTTGTGGCCGCGCCGGTAGGCCTTGAGATCCGTGCCGCAGGTGGTCGCGGATTCGACCCGGATCACCACTTCGCCCGGCCCCGGCTGGGGGATCGGGACTTCGCGCAGCTCCAGCTTGCCGGGTTCGAGAAAGTACATTCCCTGCATGGTCCTGGACATCAGATTTGCACCATCACTTTCAGTGAGTCGCCTGCCGCTTTGGTCAGATGCCACGCCTGGTCCGCCTGCATGATGGAGAAGCGATGGGTGATGAGCGCTGCGCCATCGATCCGGCCATCGGCCAGCATGTCCAGCGTGCGCCGGGTGTCATGCGGACTGCTGGAATACGATCCGGTCACCGTGATCTCCTGAAAGAGGATCCGGTTGACATTGAGTGGCCAGCGATCTTCCGGCCTGGCCGTGCCGTAGATCATCAGCGTGCCTCCCGGCCCCGCCAGGTCGAAGGCCATGTCCAGCGCCTTCTGGTTGGCGACGGTGAGCACCACCACGTGCGGGCCCTTTCCGCCCGACCAGGCGCGGACCTGCCCGGCCAGATCGTCTTCCTCGACGTTGAAGGCGGTGTAGCCCATCGAACGGGCGCGTTCAAGACGCACCGGGAGCCGGTCGAGCAGCGCTGTGCGGTTCACGCCCCAGTGGCGGGCAAGCATCGCCATGACGATGCCGTTGAAGCCCGCGCCTACCACCAGCATATTGTCTCCGGGGCGCAGGTTGGCGCGATCGAGCGCGCGCACGCAGCAGGCGATCGGTTCGACCAGCGCGCCGATCTCATAGGGCATCCCGTCGGGCAGCCTGAGGATGTCCCGTTCGACGATCTCGGCGGGCACGCGCACGACCTCGGCCATGCCCGCCGGATACAGGCGGGTGCGCTTGAAGGTGGGACACAGCGTGTGGTGCCCGTGCATGCACAGATCACACACCATGCAGGGCACGTGATGATGGATGGCCACGCGGTCTCCCGGCTGAAAGGTCGTCACGCCTTCACCGACGGCCATCACGTCCCCTGCCGGCTCGTGGCCCCAGGCGAGGGGTGCGCGGGGCGCCATGTACCAGTCGGAGACGTCACTGCCGCACACGCCGCAGGCGCGAATCTTCACGAGGAGCTCGCCCGGCCCGGGTGGACCCGGCAGCGGATGGTCCTCAACGCGAATGTCGCCCGGCCCAGCGTAGATCGCAGCCTTCATGGTTGCTGCCGCCATATCGTCGTTGCCCTTCGCCCGAATGAAAGTGAAGCCCCGATTATAGCCGGGCCTGGTAATATGTGCATGCGGATCACATTTGTGATTTCATGCCCGGCCCCCCTATAATCTCCCTGGTGCGTGTCGCGGATGCGCAAGCGCGATCAGCCATCCGCCGGACAGCGCGGACTACCCACAGGAAGGCGTGCGCGATGCCTGTCGTCCCGGAACGGCTCGCAGGAAAAGTGGCCATCGTCACCGGCGCTGGCCAGGGGATCGGCTATGGCATCGGAATGCGGTTCGCGCAGGAAGGGGCGCGCGTCGTCGTTGCGGAGATCAACCCGGAGACGGTGTTCCGCGCCGCCGACGATTTCACCCGTGCGGGCGCGCCTGCGCTGGCCTACCCCGTCGATGTGGGAGATACCGATCAGGTGGAGCGCATGGTGGGCGAGGTGACGGCGCGCTTTGGCCGCATCGATATCCTCGTCAACAACGCCGGCGTGTCTGAGAAGGCGTCATTTCTGGAGATGACCCCGGCGCAGTGGGATGCCCTGCATCGCGTCAACCAGCGCGGCTTGTTTTTCTGTCTGCAGCAGGTGGCGAAGCAGATGGTGGCCCAGGTGCCGCAGAGCGTTCGACAGGCCGGGCGCGCCGAGGGCAGCTACGGCAAGATCATCAACCTGTCGTCGATCGCCGGTCGCCGGGGGCGCGCGGACGCAATACACTACTCGGTATCCAAGGCGGCGGTCATCACCATCACGCAGGGCGCGGCCATGGCGCTTGCGCCATACGGGATCAATGTGAACGCCATCTGCCCGAGCGTGATCCCCACGCAGATGTGGGAAGTTCTTGACCGGGCGATGGGCCGGCCGCTGGGCCTTCCTGACGGCGAATGGTACCGGCGGCGGGTCGAGCGCATCCCGCTGCGACGCGCGGGCACGGTGGAACAGATCGCCGCCATGTGCGCATTTCTCGCCTCAGACGAAGGCGACTACATCACCGGCCAGACTTACAACGTGGATGGCGGTTCGGAACTCAACTGAGAGGACGTGTGCTGTGAAGGCGAGCTTCATCTATGGCCCGCGTGATATCCGGGTGGAAACGACCACAGATGCCGCGCCGGGGCCGGGGCAGGTGCTGCTGGATGTCACAGCCGTGGGCGTGTGCGGCAGCGATCTGCACACCTATCTGCTGGGCAACGTGGGAGGCGTGGCGGCAGAGCAGCCGCTGACCCTCGGTCATGAGGCGGCCGGCGTGATCCTCGCGCTGGGCGATGGCGTGGAGGGCCTGCGCGTGGGCCAGCGGGTGGCGATCGACCCAGCCACGCCCTGCCTGACGTGCGAACGCTGTCAGGCGGGGGAGCCGCATCTGTGCCTGAAGCTCGAGTTCATGGGCCTGTTTCCCTTTCATGGCGCCATGCGCGAGCGCATGGTGCACCCCGCGCACTGCTGCATCCCCATTCCCGACTCCATCAGCAACGTGGGCGCCGCGCTTCTCGAACCGCTGGGGGTGGCGCTGCACGCCAGCCGCCTCGCTCGTATTCAGATTGGCGAGGATGTGGCGGTGATCGGCTGTGGCGCGATCGGGCTGCTGCTCATCCGCCTGGCGCGGCTGGCTGGCGCGCGCCGCATCTTCGCCGTCGATCAGCACCCGTGGCGGCTGGCACTGGCGGAGACGTATGGCGCGGAGACCATTCTGGACACCCGCGCGGTTGACCCGGTGGAGGCTGTGATGCGAGTCACGGGGAAGCGCGGCGTGGATGTTGCGCTGGAGGCGGCATGGGTGACGGGCACGGTCAGCCAGTGCGTCGAGATGGCGCGCTATGGCGGGCGGGTCATCATCGTCGGCATCCCTGCTGAGGATGAGGTGAGACTGAAGGCGTCCACCGCGCGTCGAAAAGAACTGCTCATCCAGCCCTCTCGGCGGATGAAGCATGTCTATGACGCGGCGATCGATCTCACCACCGCCGGACGCATCGACCTCGACCTGCTGGCGACTCATACCTTCACGCTGGAGCACACGGCGCAGGCCTTTGAGACCGCTTCTGCCTATGCCGATGGCGTGGTGCGGGCGGTGGTGCTGCCCAACGGGGA
>CAZZJW010000049.1:0-30309 GCA_964654755.1 uncultured Pleurocapsa sp.
GATTCTGGGCCCTGGTCTTCTGGGGGGGTGCAGGGGGGCTGTGCCCCCCGCCCTCTCTCCGCGAAGCGGAGTCGAATTGTGGCAAACGCGGGCTGGTCGGCGCGTGCGGGCATGGCGCGCCATGCCCCTACGCATTTCGCCGGGGTTGGGACAGGGCGGGCGCGGGCGGGCGCATGCCGATGACGCGGTTTTCTGCTACACTTCTCGTGAGTGGGAGCAGGGGTGCATCATGGAATTCCTTGGGATCGGCGGCTGGGAGCTGGTCGCCATTCTGCTGATTATGCTGATCTTCGCCGGGCCGAAGCGCATGATCCAGTGGTCGTATGTGCTGGGCCGCTGGATCGGTGTGGCGCGCAACATGTGGGCACAGACCGCCCAGCAGCTTCAGCAGGAGCTGAATCAAAGCGGGCTGGATATCGAAATCCCCAAGGATATCCCCACGCGCGCTTCCATCGGCGGCACCGTCGCCAAGTTCGTCAGTGATGTGTCGAAACCGGTGGTGGAGCCGCTGAACGAAGTGCGCGGTGAGCTCGAGTCTGCGCGCAGCGTGATCACGCCGGGCGATCCGGTCGCCTTCCGCGCCGCGCGCGCAAACACGGCTGCGCCCGCCCGCAAGCCCGACGCGCCCGCCAGCCTCCCTGCGCCATCCGGGAAGCCCGCCGCGGAACCACCACCGGTGGCCCCACCCCCGGCAGACAGCGCCGAGACAGGCTACGGCGCGTGGTCGCAGTAACACCAGCAGAGTGCACGCCCCAGATGGAAATTCTGCGCGATCAGCCGGGCTTTCTGGGAACTGGCGCATCGCTGACCCCCGCAGCGACTGCGGAGGCGGAAGCCGCGCCCGCCGAGACGCCTGAGGTGGGCGGCAAGGACCCAGGGAAATGACGGCGCTGCCCACCCTCAGCATCATCACGCCGTCCTACAATCAGGCCCCTTTCATCGAAGCGACGCTGCGCAGCGTGCTGGATGCGCAGGAGTATCCCAACATCGAGTACTGGGTGATCGACGGCGGCTCGACCGATGGCACGCTCGACATCCTGCGCCGCTATGAAGGCCGCCTGCGCTGGATCAGCGAACCAGACGGCGGCCAGGCGGATGCCATCAACAAGGGTATGCGCCTGGCGACGGGCGATATTCTCGCCTGGATGAATTCGGACGATCTGTACACGCCGGGCGCGCTGCGTACCGCCGGCGCTTACTTCGCCGCGCATCCCGAGACCATGTTCCTGTACGGAGACGCCCTGGCCATCGACGAGCATGATGCCGAACACGGCATTCGCGTGCACGTGCGCGCCGCCGATGCCGACTATCTGGTGAACACGGGCGATCCGATCGTGCAGCCGGCGTCGTTCTGGCGGCGCGAGGTGTGGCAGGCGTGCGGCGAGCTGGATCTCTCGCTGCGGTACGCGCTGGACTACGAGTACTGGATGCGCGTGGCGCACCGCTATCCGCTCACCTACATCCCGGTGGTGCTGGCGAAGGAACGGCTGTACGCGGACGCCAAGACCTTTCGCGGGGCGATCCCACGATCCGAGGAGATCGCTGCGTCAGCGCGCCGCCACGGTGGCCGCGGCATTCCCAGCCACTTTGCCGACGAAGCCGCTGCTTCGTATACCATGCGTGCGCTCCGGCTGGCCCTGCGCGGCGATCTGGCCGCTGCGCGCGCTGACCTGGGCCGGGCGCGCGCTTCCCAGCACTCACTCTATCGCTTCGCGCTGTACATGGGCGTGACCACACTGATGGGCACGCGCGGCGTGCCGCGTGCGCGGCTGCTGCAGAACCGCCTGCGCCAGGGCCGCAAGCGCGAGGTGCGCTTCCCCACGCCGCCCGCCACATAACCCGCGCTCATCGGAAATTCATACGCCTTCCCTGCTATTTCTGTGCCTGCTGAATGACAATAGATTATGATGGTGCAGCACAACAGGGACGATCATGACTACGCAGACACTTCCTCCGCACTGGCGCATTGCCGAGACGGACGCGCCGCTGCCGCCGAAAGCGCCGGGGCTGCCGCTGGTGGGCAACAGCCTGGCGATGCTGCGCGATCCGCTGCGCTTTCTGGTGCAGGCGTACCGCGCGCATGGGGCGGTCTTTCGGGTACGCATGGGCTTTCAGGACTACACGGTACTGGCCGGGCTGGAAGCCAACCAGTTTCTCAGCCGCGATGCCACACCCTACTTCAGCAGTGACGGCCTGTTCGGCGGCATGGCCGAGCACATCGGCACGGATATCATGTCCATTGCGCTGGAAGGCGATGCACACCGTCACATGCGGCGGCTGATGCGGCCGGGCTTTTCACGCTCGGCGATGGAGCCGTACATGGCCACGGTCGTCGGTGTGATGCGCGACCAGGTCAGCACCTGGCGGCCCGGCCAGATGATCCCGGTGCTCGACATGCTGCGGCGCGTGGTCGCCGATCAGCTTGGGCTGATGACCACCGGTTTTGCGCTGGGCGAGCACTTCGAGGATGTGCAGCACTTCCTGCATACCATGCTCAACGTGTACGCTGTCAAGCTGCAGCCGAAGTTCATGGTGCACTTCCCCGCCGTGCGCCATTCGGAGACGCGCCTGCGCGAGATGGCCGCGCAGATCGTCGCGTATCATCGCAGCGTGCCGCCCGGCGATGCGCGCCCGCACGACATGATGGACGATGTGCTGGAGGCCACCCGCCCGGACGGACGCGAGTGGTCCGCCAGCGATCTGTTCTCGCTGGCGACCGGGCCGTATTTCGCCGGCCTGGACACGGCGGCCAGCTCGATCAGCTTCTTCCTGTTCGCGGTGCTGCGCCACCGGGGTGTGCTGGAGCGCGTGCAGCCAGAGGTGGATGTGCTGCTGGGGACAGGCGCGCCCGCGCTGCAGGCCTTCCGCCAGGCACAGGCGCTGCATGCCGCCGCGATTGAGACGCTGCGCCTGTATCCGATTGCGCCGTACACGCCGCGCACTGCCCGGCAGACGCTGGAGTACGGCGGCTTCCGCATCGAAGGCGGCAGCGAGGTGATGTTCGCCAACACCGTGACGCACCTGCTTGAGGAATACTTCCCCGAGCCGAAGCGTTTCGATATCGACCGGCACCTGGGCGGGCAAGCCGCGCCGCCGCCCAACGCGTTCGCCCCGTACTCGCTGGGCGCGCACACCTGCCTCGGCGCGGGCATGGCCGAGATGCTGATGATGGTCAACCTGGCGGCGCTGCTGCATTACGCCGAGCTGGAACTGCCCACACCGGAATATCAGTTCACGCCGACCACGCTGCCGCTGCCCAACCCCGGTCGCGGCTTCTGCGTGCGCGTGAAACGCGTGCGCGCCTGACGCGCCCTGCGGGCTAGCGCACGTACAGCATCAGCTCGCCCGGCTGCAGCGTGTGATGCTTCTGGCGCGGGTGCATGGCCTGCAGCGCATCGGCCAGCGCCCCGGCAGGGATGGTGTTCCACGGGAACAGATCGTTGTGCCCGCTGATGAGCATATCCCAGCCCAGCTCCTGCGCCAGCCAGGCGGCCTCGCGCGGGTGCAGATTGCCGGTGACGCCATCCTTGTCGCGGTGCGCATCGCGGCCATTGATCGCCAGCATCGCCACATCGGCACGCGGCAGCGCCTTCAGGCGGTCGAGATAGCCGGGGTAGATGATGGTGTCGCCGGAATGGAAGAAGGTCACGCCGTTCCACTCCAGCAGCAGGCTCAGCCAGCGTTCGCCGCGCGCGTCGCTTTCGCGTTCGTAGTGCGCGGCGGGGATGGCGGTGAGCCGTGCCGAGCCGAGCGCGATCGACGAGTCGCCGGGCGGCACGATGCGGCGCTCCGGCGCGATCTTCGCCTCGTCCAGCGGCGCGTGCGCCCAGCCGCTGATGACGAAGCGGGCCTGTGGCGACGCCTGGGCGATCGGCGCCAGCGTGGCCGGGTCGGTGTGATCGAGATGCTCGTGTGAGCACAGCACGAACGTGGCGTTGGTGATGTGCTCCGGCAGCAGCGGCGGCGGGAAGGCGCGCGAGAAAATGCCGGGGCCGACGAGCTCCGCGACGCTGTCGGACAGATAGAGATCGATGTAAATGATGCTGTCATCGTTGCCCTTGAGCGCGACGCCCATCTGCCCCAGCCCCCAGATCGCCAGGCAGCCGGGTGGAACCTTGAGCGCGTTCATCTGCCGGATCAGGTCCGGGCCATAACAGGTCGCCATGCCAAGCCTCTCTTGAATGAATCACAGTCACGACCCTGATTCAAGCAGGTTCGCGCGGGGGATGCAAACAGTCCAGAAAATGGCAGGGCCCTCCACGGTGGGAAGGCCCTGCTGACTGCGTGTGGCTTGCGCCGCTGGCTACATGCCGGGCACGAGGGCGAGCACGCGGGCGGGGCCGCCGCCGCTGCCTTCCCAGCGCGGGATGCCGATGACCACCATCGCGCCTTCCGCTGCGGCAAGCGCATCGAGATTGCCGACGTTCTCCGCGCCGAACTTGCCCGCGCCGAGGATGGTGTAGTGCGTATCGAAGGTGGCGGAGTTGCCGGGGTCCAGGCTGAGCGTGTCCACACCGATGCCGTTGATGCCGCGATTCTCGATCAGCCAGGCGGCCGCTTCGCCACTGAAGCCGGGATAGTGCTGCCCGCCGTCCGCATCGGCGTTGCGATAGTCCTCGCCGGGCCAGCGCGCCGCCCAGCCGCTGTTCATGAAGACCACCGCGCCTTCGGGGATCTGGCCGTTGGCCGCTTCGTAGGCCTCGATATCCTCGAGCGTGAGCATGGCATCGGCGTCATCCGCCGCCTTGGCGCTGATATCGATCACCACAGCGGGGGCCAGCAGCAGGTTGGGATCGTAGTTGTCGACCGTGGTGCCGTCGGCGATGAAGTGGGCGGGGAAATCGACGTGCGTGCCGGAGTGTTCGTACAGCGTCCAGAACTGGATGAGGAAGCCGTTGGCCTCGACGGTGACGAACGGCTCGACCGTGGGCGCTTCACCGGGGGTGTAGGTGGGCATGTTGGGGGAGTAGACATGGCTGAGATCGATGACATGCCAGCCTTCAGAACTGGCAGCAGCACGGCGGGCGGGAAGGGCCAGCCCGCCCAGCGCCAGCCCGGCAGCGGCGACGCCGCCCGTCTTGAGCAGGCCGCGGCGGGTGAGCTGTGGCAGCCCCTCGCGGCGAATGCGTTCTGCGACAGCTTCTGTAACCTGCGGTGAGCACATAGCCTGAACCTCCAAACAGGTGAAGAACGGACGATGATCATTTCAGCAAGCGTCGTATAAGGTAAACCGTGAGCGCGGCTTGCGCAAGCAGTTCTCAGCCAGCGGCGTGAAGTGGGGCTGGTGCGGCGCGCCCGCCCCGACCGACGATCCGTTTCCCCGGCGAGACCTGGCGATGTGTTTCATTTGCGCGCATCGACAGATGACCCGCCTGTGCAGCATACTATGCGCGCTGGCGGGCGGCGGCCTTGCCCCAGCCTGCTGGCTTATGCTCGACTGGCTTTCTTGCGAGACGCGTCATGATCCCGATCGGCATCGCCGGTTACGCCACGCACTTCCCTGCAGCCATCCAGACGGCCGCCGAGCTGGCCGCGATCACTGGCATCCCGGAGCATGTGCTGCGCGACAAGATGGGAATCGTGCAGCGGCATCTGGCCGGCCCCGCCGACACGGTCACTGCGATGGCCAGCGCCGCCGCCGGGCGGGCCATCGCCATGGCCGGCATCGCCCCGCACGCGATCGGGCTGGTGATCTCGCATGGCAGCGAGCACAAGGATCACCTCGTGTGGAATGCCGCCGCCGGGATCATGCAGCAGGTGGGCGCGCATCAGGCGTATGCCTTCGAGATGTACGCGCTGTGCGCCGGCGCCCCGATCGCCCTCAGCACCGCCCGTGCGCTGATGATGGCCGACGAGCGCCTGCGCTACGTACTGCTGGCGGCGGGCAGCCGCGAGAATGACCTGATCAACCTGCACAACGAACGCGCGCGCTTCATGTTCAGCTTCGGCAGCGGCGGCGGGGCGGTGGTGCTGGAGCGCGGCGCGGCGCGCAATCACATCCTGGGCGCATCTGCCGTCACCGACAGCAGCCTGTCCGAGGCGGTGGTGCTGACGCAGGCCGCTGTGCCCGCGGGGCAGCCGGCGCAGGTGGGCGAGGTGGCGGGCCGGCTGGACGTCCCCGATCTCACCGCGATGGCGCGGCGGCTGAGCCAGGTATCGCTGCCCAACTTCGTGCGCGTGATCCGCGAGGCCGTCGAACAGAGCGGCGCGGCGCTGGAGGATGTGCGCTTTCTGGCGCTCACCCATATGAAGCGCTCGTTTCATCACGACATCCTCGACGCGATCGGCCTTACGCCGGCGCAGTCGGTCTACCTCGACCACTACGGCCATGTGCAGAGCGTCGATCAGATTCTGGCGGTTGAACTTGGGCTGGCGCAGGGCAAAATCAGGGATGGCGATCTGATCGTGCTGGCGGCCGCCGGCACCGGCTATACCTGGAGCGCAGTCGCCATTCGCTGGGGGGAGCGCCGCTGAAGCTGATGCCCGCCATCATCGCCTGCGACTGGATCGCCTTTCACGCCGATCGCACGCCAGAGCACCTGGCGCTGATCGATCAGGAGCGCGGGCGCCGCCTGAGCTACGCCAACATGCACGAGCGCGTGGGCCGGCTGGCCGGTTATCTGCAGCGCGAATGGGGTGTGCAGCGCGGGGACCGCCTGGCCATCCTCAGCAGAAATGCCACGGAAGTGTTCGAGTTCCAGTTCGCCTGCATCCGGCTGGGCGCGCTGATGCTGCCGCTCAACTGGCGGCTGGCCGTGCCGGAGCTGCGCTTCATCCTGCAGGACTCCGGCGCCATCGGCCTGGTGGTCGACGCCAGCTTCGCCAGCCTGGTCCCCGCGCTGATGACACCGCCGCTGCGCCATGTGCTGCGCATCGATCTGGACGCGCCGCCCGCCGACGCGCTGCCCGAATACGAGGCGGCCCTGGCCAGCGCCAGCGCATCTCCGGCCATGCCGGCGAACACCACGCACGACGATCCGATGCTGATCATGTACACCGCTGGCACCACTGGCCGGCCCAAGGGCGTGCTGATCACGCACGGCATGATGCTGTGGAATGCCGTCAACATCACCACGCCGACCGGCCTCAGCCACGACAGCCGCTTCTACTGCGTGCTGCCCACGTTCCACATCGGCGGCCTCAACCTGTACGTCAATCCGCTGCTGCATCTGGGCGGGACCAGCATCATCGCCCGCCAGTTCGACGCCGGCCTGGCGCTGCGCACGCTGTCGGACGCGGCGCAGGGCATCACGCACATGTTCGGCGTCCCGGCCATCTATCTGTTCATGAGCCAGCATCCCGATTTCGACACCAGCGATCTCTCGCGCGTGCAGTCGTGGGGGTGCGGCGGCGCGCCCATGCCGGTGGCGCTGCTGCAGGCATATGCGCAGCGCGGCATCGTCATTCAGACCGGCTTCGGCATGACCGAGACCAGCCCGACCGTCTTTCTGACCGATCGGCGGCGCGCGCTGGCAAAGCCCGCCTCCGTCGGCAGGCCGCTGCAGCACACACGGGTGCGCGTGGTGCGGGCGGATTTCAGCGAGGCCGCGCCAGGCGAAATCGGCGAGGTCGTCATCAGCGGCCCGAACGTCACGCCGGGCTACTGGCAGCGGCCTGACGCCAACGCCGAGAGCTTCACGATCGACGCCGACGGCCAGCGCTGGCTGCACTCCGGCGATGCCGGGATGGTGGACGACGATGGCTGCTTCACCATCGTCGATCGCTACAAGGATATGTACATCAGCGGCGGCGAGAACGTCTACCCAGCAGAGATCGAGCAGGTGCTGCACACGCTCGCCGGCGTGGCCGATGCCGCGGTGATCGGTGTGCCGGACGAGCGCTGGGGCGAGGTGGGCATGGCGTGCATCGTGCTGCGCGCCGGCCACGCGCTGACGGAGGAGGCGATCATCGCGCACTGTCAGGCCAGTCTCGCCCGTTTCAAGGTTCCACGCCGGGTGGTGTTCGTCGATGCGCTGCCGCGCAACGCCGCCGGCAAAATTCTCAAGCGGGAGCTGCGGCAGCAGTTCATCTCCGGTTCGTCCTGATGCCAGACAGCCTGTTTCATACCAGAGGAGTGTATTCATGAGCATCCCCACAATACCCGGCATTACCGCACAGACCGTGAGCAGTGCGCGGCTGAGCACGCGCGTGCTCTTCAGCGGCCCGCAGGATGGCATCCCGGTGCTCTTCCTGCACGGCAACGCCTCATCGGCGACGTTCTGGGAGGAGACCATGGTCGCGCTGCCCGCCGGCTATCGCGGCATCGCGCCCGATCAGCGCGGCTACGGCGGCGCAGACCGCGCCAGCAAGATCGATGCGACGCGCGGCATGGGCGATCTGGCCGATGATGCGCTGGCGCTGCTGGACGCGCTGCACATCCAGAGCGCGCATGTCGTCGGCCACTCGATGGGCGGCTCGGTGATCTGGCGGATGATGATGGATGCGCCCGCCCGCCTGCGCAGCGTCACGCTGGCTGCGCCGGGCTCGCCGTACGGCTTCGGCGGCAGCATGGGCGCGGATGGCAAGCTGTGCAATCCGGATGGCGCAGGCAGCGGCGGCGGCATCGTCAATCCCACCTTCACGCAGCTCATGGCCGCCGGCGATCGCGGCGCAGACAATCCGCAGGCGTCGCCGCGCATCGTCATGAACAGCTTCTACTGGAAGCCGCCCTTCATGCCCGCCCGCGAGGAGGATCTGCTCTCCTCGCTGCTGTCGGAGCACGTCGGCCCGCAGGAATACCCCGGCGACTCGGTGCCTTCCCCGCACTGGCCGTTCGCCGCGCCCGGCAAGTGGGGCCCCGCCAACGCGCTCGCGCCGATCTACGCGGGCGATGTCTCGCAGCTCAACCACATCACGCCCAAGCCCGCCGTGCTGTGGATTCGCGGCGCGGATGACCAGATCGTGGGCGATGCCTCGCTGTTCGACATGGGCACGCTTGGCGCATACGGGGTGATCCCCGGCTGGCCCGGCGCCGATGTCTACCCCTCGCAGCCGATGGTCGGGCAGACGCGCGCGGTGCTGGAGGCCTATCAGGCGCATGGCGGCAGCTTCCGCGAGGTGGTGTTCGCAGAGACCGGGCACACGTCGTTCATCGAGCGCCCGCAGGAGTTCAACGCGGCCTTCCACGCCCACCTCGCGGCCAATGGCTGAGGCGGGCCGGGGGCGCATGGCCGGCTGAGGGCCGGGGGCGGCGGATGGCGAAATCGATGTTCGATGGCGCGTTTGACCAGCTTGACCGCGCTATCCTCGAAGAGCTGCAGGCGAACGGGCGCATCAGCGTGGCCGATCTCGCCCGCAAGGTCTATCTGTCGCCCCCGGCGGTCTATCAGCGCATCAAGCGGCTGGAGCGCGCCGGCATCATCCGCCAGTACGTGGCGCTGCTCGATCGCGAGCAGGCCGGGCTGGACGTGCTGTGCTTCATCCGGCTGAGCTTTCAGAAGCACACCCGCGAGCAGGTGGCGCAGGTGCAGGCACAGATCGCCGCGCTGCCGCAGGTGCTGGAGTGCTATCACACCGCCGGCGCGTTCGACATGCAGCTTAAGGCGGCGCTGGCCGATCACCGCGCGCTGGAGCGCTTTCTGAGCGAGGAGCTGATGGCGCTGCCCGGCATCGAGAAGATCGAGACCAGCATTGTCCTGAACGAGATCAAGGCGACGACCGCCTTTGGACTGAAGTAGCAGAGGGTGGGGCCATGTACATTGGCGATTATGTGGGGCGCCGGGCGCTGTACACGCCTGACGAGCTGGCTGTGGTCGATGCGGGCAAGTCTCCGCATCGCTGCTTCACCTATCGCGAGCTGAACAACCGCGCCAACCGCCTCGCCAACTGGCTGCGCGACGGGGCCGGCATCCGCAAGGGCGACCGCGTGGCGATGCTGGCGCACAACGGCGTGGAGGTTCTTGACCTGTTCTTCGCCTGCGGCAAGCTGGGCGCGATCCTCGTCGGGCTGAACTGGCGCCTGCACCCGCGCGAGCTGGCGCAGCTCGTCGAGCAGACCATGCCGCGCGTGCTGGTGTACTCCGACGACTTCCTGCCCGCCGCCGCGCACATTGCCGCCAGCACGCAGTCGGTTGATCACTGGCTGCATATCGAGGGGGGCGGCCTGCCCCACAGCCGTTCGTTCGAGAAGGTGATGATCGACTCGGTGCTGCGCCCGGTGACCACCGAAGATCTGACCGAGGAGGACATCGCCTGCCTGATCTTCACCGGGGGCACGACCGGCCTGCCGAAGGCCGCGCAGATCAGCCACCGCATGATCGGCTGGAATACGCTCAACACCATCATCCACGATCTGCAGCATGGCGATATCACCGTCAACACCTTTCCGCTGTTCCACACCGGCGGGCTGCTGGTGTACACGCTGCCGCTGCTCATCCTGGGCGGGATGGTGGTGCTCACGCGCCGTTTCGACGCCGAGCAGGTGCTCACGCTGCTGGAGGAGTACGCCGCCACGATCTACGCCGGCGTGCCCACCACGTACCAGATGCTGACCAGCGCGCCGAACTGGGCGCAGGCGGACCTGAGCCATCTGCGCTTCTGCACCAGCGGCGGGGCCCCGCTGCCGGTCGCACTGGTCGAGCGCTATCAGCACGAGAAGGGCGTGGTGTTCAAGCAGGGCTTCGGCATGTCAGAATTCGGGCCGGGCGTGTTCGCGCTGGCGCCGGAAGACGCCGTGCACAAGGCGGGCAGCATCGGCCGGCCCAACTTCTTCGTCGATGCTCGCGTGGTCGATGCGAACAACCAGCCGCTGCCGCCCGGCCAGGTGGGCGAGCTGGTGCTGCGCGGGCCTTCACGCGCTTCTGGCTACTGGGACAATCCGCAGGCCAGCGCCGAGGCGGTCGATGCGGAGGGCTACTTCCACACCGGCGATCTGGCGCTGGCGGACGAGAACCAGTACTTCTTCATCGTCGATCGCAAGAAGGACATGTACATCAGCGGTGGCGAGAACATCTATCCTGCGGAGATCGAGCAGGTGATCTGCCGCCACCCCGCCGTGGAGATGTGCGCCGTGATCGGCGTGCCAGACCCGCGCTGGGGCGAGGTGGGCAAGGCGTTCGTGGTGGTGCGCGCCGGCCACACGCTGACGGAGGAGGCGCTGCGCCAGCACATCCAGTTCCACCTGGCCGGCTACAAGGCGCCGCGCCAGATCGAATTCCGCGACAGCCTGCCGCTGTCCGCCGCCGGCAAGATCCTGAAGCGCGCGCTGGCCGGCGCAGCCGATGCTTCGGCGGAGGAACACGCATGACCCTGCATATCGGGCAGCGGGCCAGCCGCACCAGGACCATCGGCGATGCCGACATCCGCGCCTTCGCCCAGGCTTCCGGCGATACGAATGCTGTGCATCTGGACGAGGCAGCGGCAGCCGCCAGCCGCTTTGGCCGGCGCATCGCCCACGGCATGCTCACCGCCAGCATGATTTCGGCGCTGCTGGGCAACGATCTGCCCGGCCCGGGGACGATCTATCTGTCGCAGGAGCTGCGCTTCCGCGCGCCGGTGTTCATCGATGACACCATCACCGCCACCGTCGAGCTGACGCAGTATCGCGAGGACAAGCGCATCGCGACGTTCCGCACCACCGTCGTCAATCAGCACGGCGTGCTGGTGCTGGAAGGCGAGGCGGTCGTGATCGCGCCGGGGTGATGCGCTGGCGGCGCTACTTGGGTTGCATCGGGTTGTAGCGACGCAGGCTGAACTCGCCAGTCTGGCGGTCGTTCAGCTTGACGATGAAGTCGTAGATATCGAGCGCGAAGTCTTTCCAGTTGTTCACGCCAAGACTTCTCTGATTGCGCCGAAGCTCAAGGATCGGCGCGTTGGTCACAGTGTTGGCGCGGAACCAGTGCGTGTCGCCCACCTGCTCACCCCGGTTCAGCTTGCCCATACTCTCCAGCGCATCGACCCCGGATTGCGCTCGCGTAAGTTCATCCACTCCGCCTACGATCCCGGTGAGCCAGTCATTTCGCGTGATCGCGCCCAGATCCTGTGCAACCTGCTGGCTTTCCAATTGAGTCATGTTGGTGAGCTGCTGCCCGAAGCCGCCCGCGAAAAAAGCGGTATCGCCCGCACCGGCCATATTCGCCGCTGCCAGATTGAGATCGGCAAAGCGCGCAGCATTTCCGGTGAAGGGCGCTTTGTCAGCAGCTGGCAGCATGCTATACATCGTGCCGAAATTGGTGATGCCGAGCAGCGGAAACAGAGACTTGGGATAGTCATTGACCTTGACGGTGGCTTTCGTCAGATAGGTGTAGATGAGCGACATCAGCCCAACCAGGCTGTCAGAGCCGAATGCCGCGTTCAGCACGACGTTCTGCTGCTGCATCTGCTGGCGAAAAGTGGCCAGCGCCGCACGTGCAGCAGGCGCGGCAGCACGCATGGCATTCGTGTCGGCCTGACTGGACTTGCTGGCCAGCGTCGAACGGGCTGGAGCACGCCGCGTCTTTTCCTGCTGGTTTTCGCCAGCGGGAGCTGCCATGTTCTCCATCAGCGCGGGGATCTGGTCGAGGCGGATGCCGGCGGTGGTCTGCGGCTCGGCAGACATCGGCCCGGCACCGCCGCTACTGATCACGCGCTCCGGCTGGTGCGCCACCCCGCCCGCGATCTCACCAGTCTCTATCAGGCGGGTGTTGTCCGCGAGGCGGGGGCCGCCAGGAGTATTCGCCCTGGTCGTTATACCGCGCGCGAGCGTCTCCATGCCATTCAACGCCTGTTTCAGCTGGTTCCGGCCAGTTTTCGTCTCCGCAAATCCCGGGTCGGCGGTCACGAACTCCAGATGATAGTCGTTTGCACCTTCGTCGATCTGCAGTGTGAAACCCTGCCCATTGGCGAGCACCAGCCCCTTGACAAGATCCTGATCCCCCAGCGCATTCTGTGCGACATTTGCCGTGCCGTTCTTCTGCTGCTGTGTCAGATTGTTGGTGAGCTGATTGACCTTATACGCGCCTACCTCAAATTCGAAGCCGACAGCGCGCTGGATGGTGGCATGCGCAGCGGAGGCCGGCCCGCGCTTCGCGAGAAGCTGCTGCACCGCCCGATTGCCGATCTGGCGCTGCAGACCGACGATCTGGCCTGGGCTGAGACGTGCCGGGCTGGCGGGGCACGGACCGGGCGCGGCCTGCCGGGCAGGCCCAGTTGCCGCTTCTGCGGGGGATGTACCCGGACGGACGATGGGGAAGGCTGCGCGCGCGCGAGGCATCCAGCGGTCTCCGATGAGCCACAACGATGGGCAGTTGTGAAAATTATACGTTCTGCTGTTCTGATTCGCCAAATCCCCTCGCATCCCGTGCCACGAGTGCGTGCCTCGGGTCTCCAGCGCGGCATTCCGCGCCGAGGCGGGCACGGAGAATCACGCTATAATGCGCGCAGCAGATGGTGGAGGGACCCCATGAGTGATCTCAGCCCCGCCGCGCCGGCCCCCGCCCGCGAAGGCATGCCGCTGGATCAGTTTCTCGCGGAGACGAATGATCAGGTCTTCGAGCTGATCGATGGGTTGCGGAGAGAAAAGATGCCCGCAGCCTATCTTCACAGCCGCATCCTGATGCGCCTGCTCTTTGCCGTTCACCACTATCTCCTGCAGGACCCATTGGGCGTGATCATGGCAGAAGCCGCTTTTGTTCTGCCGGAGCGCAATGACCCCAACTGGGTGAAGGGTTCACGTGTCCCTGATCTGATGTTCATCAGTCGTGCGCGCATTGAGGCATATGAAGCCACGATGCTCACTTCGCCAAACTGGGAATCGCGACCGCTCATGCTCGTGCCCGATCTGGTGATTGAGATTGTCTCGCCCAACGACAACGCGTCACAGCTCAACGAGAAGATCGGCTATGACCTGCTCAACGGCGTGCGGGAGGTGTGGGTGATCTACCCGGCCACCGGCGAGCTGTTCGTCCACACGCCGGACAGCGAGACCGTCCGCGTCGTGCGCCGCGGACTGGTCTTCAGCGGCAGCGACGTGCTGCCCGGCTTCACCCTGGCGCTCAACGATCTGTTCACGGAAGGATTGGCATGATGGCGAGCCGAGTGGCGGAAGTGTTCGACACGATGGGCTACGGACCCGCGCCCGAAGCGGCCAGCGCCGCGCAGGCCTGGCTGGACGAGCATGGCCGGCGCTTTGGCCTGTTCATCGGCAATCAGTGGGCAGAACCGCGCTCTGGCCGGCACTTCGAAAGCCGCGCCCCCGCCACTGGCAGCGCGCTGGCGCAGGTGGCCGATGGCGGCGCCGAGGATGTCGAGGCTGCGTTTCAGGCGGCGCGTGCTGCATTCCCCGGCTGGAGCGCGCTGCCCGGCCACGCCCGCGCGCGCCATCTCTACGCCGTTGCCCGCGCGGTGCAGCGCCACAGCCGCATCCTGGCCGTGCTCGAGTCGCTCGATAACGGCAAGCCCATCCGCGAGAGCCGCGATATCGATGTGCCGCTGGTGGCCCGCCACTTCTCGTACTATGCCGGCTGGGCGCAGCTTCAGGAGACGCACCTGGCCGCCAGCCAGCCGGTGGGCGTGGTCGGGCAGGTCATCCCGTGGAATTTCCCGCTGCTGATGCTGGCGTGGAAGATCGCGCCGGCCATCGCGATGGGCAACACCGTCGTGCTCAAGCCCGCGCCCTACACCAGCCTGACCGCGCTGCTGCTGGCCGAGATCCTGGCCGGGGCCGGTCTGCCGCCGGGCGTGGTCAACATCGTCACCGGCGGCGATGAAGCTGGCGCGGCGGTGGTGGCGCATCCCGGCTTCGACAAGATCGCCTTTACCGGCTCCACGCAGGTGGGCCGCATCATCCGCCGCGCCACCGCCGGCACGGGCAAGCGCCTGACGCTGGAGCTGGGCGGTAAGTCGCCCTTCATGGTGTTCGAGGATGCCGATCAGGATGCCGCGGTCGAGGGTCTGGTCGATGCGATCTGGTTCAATCAGGGCCAGGTGTGCTGCGCCGGCTCGCGCCTGCTGGTGCAGGAGAGCATCGCGGAAGGCTTCCTCAGCCGCGTGCGCCGCCGCATGAACACGCTGCGCGTGGGCGACCCGCTGGACAAGGCGATCGACATCGGCGCGATCGTCGATCCGGTGCAGCGCGAGACCATCGACGGCTGGGTGCAGCGCGGCCTGGCCGAGGGCGCGCAGGTCTTCCAGCCGGAGTGCGCGCTGCCGGCGCAGGGCTGCTGGTATCCGCCCACGCTGCTCACCGGCGTTGAGCCGGCGATGGCGGTGGCGCAGGAGGAGATCTTCGGGCCGGTGGTGGTGTCGATGACCTTCCGCAACCCGAAGGAGGCGGTGGCGCTGGCCAACAACACCCGTTACGGGCTGGCGGCCAGCATCTGGAGCGAGAACATCAACCTGGCGCTGGACGTGGCCGGCCAGGTGCGGGCGGGCACGGTGTGGGTGAACTGCACCAACCAGTTCGATGCAGCGTCCGGCTTCGGCGGCTACCGCGAGAGCGGCTTCGGGCGCGAAGGCGGCGCGGAAGGCCTGCTCGACTACCTGCGCCCGGCATGGCAGGCGCGTCCGCAGCCCGCGCCGACCGACCTCAAGGCGAAGTGGGGTGATGCGCCGCTGGCCCGCCCGCGCGCGCTCAACGGTCATGTGCCCACCAGCGAGGGCGGCCTGCCGCCGATTGACCGCACCGCCAAGCTGTTCATCAATGGCAAGCAGGCGCGGCCAGACGGGGCCTACAGCCGCGTCGTCCTCGGTGCCGATGGCACGCCCGCCGGCGAAGTGGGCGATGGCAACCGCAAGGATATTCGCGATGCCGTTGAGGCGGCGAAGGCGGCTGCGTCCGGCTGGGCGGCGCGCACCCCGTACAACCGCGCGCAGATTCTGTACTATCTCGCCGAAAACCTGAGCGCGCGTCGTGCAGAGTTTGCGGCGCGGCTGGCGCAGACGGGCGCAGACGGCGCGGCGGAAGTGGACGCGGCGATCGCGCGGCTGTTCACGTACGGCGCGCTGGCGGACAAGTGGGGCGGCACGGTGCAGGAAACCCCGCTGCGCGGCCTGACTGTCGCCATGCACGAGCCGATCGGCGTGATCGGCATCGCCTGCCCGGATGACGCGCCGCTGCTGGCCTTCGTCTCGCTGGTGGCGCCGGCCATCGCCCGGGGCAATGCCGTGGTCGTCGTGCCGGGCGAGCGCTTCCCGCTGGCCGCCACCGATCTGTACCAGGTCATCGAGACCAGCGACGTGCCCGCTGGCGTGGTCAACATCGTCACCGGCAGCCGCGATGCGCTGTCCCGGACGCTGGCCGAGCACGACGAGGTGGACGCGATGTGGTACTTCGGCGATGCGGCGGGCAGCGCGCATGTCGAGGCGTTGAGCGCGGGCAACATGAAGCGCACGTGGGTGAGCCACGGCGTGGCGCGCGACTGGCGCAGCCGTGAGCAGGGCGAAGGCGCGGACTTCCTGCGCGAGGCGACGCAGGTCAAGAACATCTGGCTGCCGACCGGGGCGTAGCGCGGGCACGGGCGGCGCGCCCGACAGAGTGCTGTCCGGCTCGCACACACTGCATGAGACAGATTTCGGCAGCAAGACAAAGATTTCGGCAAACAGCGAAGCTATCACTCACGGGAGGTGCCGCCATGCGCGCACTGTTTGGGGCGGTCATCGTCGCGTTCGTGCTGGCAGCAGGCGGCCATGCCCAGCCCAATGCCAGCGCCGCATGGCTGGGCATGAACCTCGAGGGCATCGCGGACTGGGGCACGCTGCATCCGTTCGTCGACGCCTTCAGGACCAGCCGCGCCTGGATTTCGCAGCGCGATGGCGCGAACTGGGGCGAGGGCGGCCCGCTGGCGCTGGCGCCCGAAGGCTGGGTCGCTGAACTCGCTCCGGGGCAGTTCGCGGAGACGCTGCTGTTCTCCGCCGAACCGTCGCTGATGCAGGGGATGGACGGCATCTACACCGTGCTGTACAGCGGCAGCGGGCAGATCGCCTTTCGCGGCGGCAACGTGACTGTGCTCAGCGAAGCGCCCGGCCGGATGAGCGTGGACGTGCGCCTGACCGCGGGGCCGGTCTTCCTGCAGATCATCGCCACCGACCCGGCGGATCCGCTGCGGGACATTCGCTTCCTGATGCCCGGCGCGGAGACCACCTACGCCGAACAGCCCTTCAACCCGGTGTTTCTCGAACGCATGCGTCCCTTCAGGGTGCTGCGCTTCATGGACTGGATGCACACCAACAACAGCCCGATCGTCACCGCTGCAGACTGGCCGCAGCTCAGCGATGCGAACTACGCCGAGCGCGGCGTCCCCGTCGAGGTGATGGTACAGCTTGCCAACACGCTGGGCGCGGATGCGTGGTTCAACATGCCGCACATGGCCGATGATGAGGCCGTGCGCGTGTTTGCCGAGCGCGTGCGTGACGGGCTGAACCCGGCGCTGAAAGTGTACGTCGAATACAGCAACGAGACGTGGAATGGTCAGTTTGACCAGGCCTACTACGTCCGCGAGCGCGGATCGGCGCTCGATCTGGCGCCGGGCGATGAATTCCTGAGCGGACTGCGTTATCACGCGCGGCGGGCTGGCGAAATCTTCGCCATCTGGGAGTCGGTGTTCGGCGGATCGGAACGGCTGGTGCGCGTGATCGCTTCGCAGGCGGCCAACAACTGGACGGGCGAACAGATCGCGGAGTTTGAGGACACGTATCAGCGGGCGGATGCGCTGGCGATCGCACCGTACTTCAGCTGCGATGATCCGGCCAACGCCGACAACGCCGAGGCCGTCCTCGCCGCCGGGCTGGATGCTCTGCTGGCGCAGCAGCTCGCCAACGTGCAGGATGGCGGATGCGCGATCGACTACATCACGGCGAATCTGGAGATCGCGCGGCGCTTCGATCTGGAGCTGGTGGCGTACGAGGGCGGCCAGCATCTTGCCGGCTACGGCGGCACGGAGAACAACGACGCCCTGACCGCGCTGTTCATCGCCGCCAACCGCGACCCGCGCATGGGCGATGTGTACCGCGAATTCCTGCGCCAGTGGCGGACGCTGGGCGGCGGGCGCTTCGTCGCCTTCGCCAGCACCGCGCAGCCGACGCAGTTCGGCAGCTGGGGCGTGCTGGAGACCATCCAGCAGGACCCCGCCACCGCGCCCAAGTATCAGGCGCTGCTGGATGCGCTGGCAACCCTGCCCTGATCTGCCCGCCGCTGCCCGCTGAGCAGGCGTGATGAGCCGCTTTACCCTGGAACCGATTGAGACCATGCCCCGCCGCAGGCTGTTCTCGCTGCCTGGTGTGGACTACCTGTTCACGCCCAATGCCTGGTTCAGCCTGCTGCTGGCGCTGGCGATCCTGCCCGGCCCCGCGCTGGACGGCGCAGTCATCGTGCGCGAGCTGCGCGGCTGGACGCCGAGGCGCTAGCAGCCCTCACCGCATGCGGCCACTCCCAGCCGCCGGCGCTGTCGCGCTGGCTGAGCACACCTCGCGGCTGACCACACGCCAGGGATCGGCGTGATCTCCGATTGCTCAATTCTGCATGCACCGAGCGCTTGACGCGAATGATGAGACGTGGTATCAATTAATCTCATTATTGAGATTTCGTATCATTAAGGTATTCCTGCGTGTCGTCTTCTGCAGCTCAGCCAACCGAGTGGCTACAGGCCCTGCATGCAAATGGTTTCCGGGTCACACCCACGAAGCAGGCGCTCTCTGCACCTCTGGTGCGAGCTGCCTTTCCCCTGAGCACCGAAAAACCCTGGGACGATATGCGCGCCGGGCGACCGGACGATGCGCCGCAACCCGGAAGCCATCTTCACCTCTCTGCAGTGAGCGACACCCTCCACAGCCAGACGGGAGCGCGCCAGCGTGATGCACGCGCCCCAGGGAAAATGCGCACCTGAAGCTGATAACAAAGGGACCATGCAATGGCAGGCAAGCACAAGATCACCCAGACCAAACCGATGTTCGGCAATGCGCGTTCGTTTTCAATGCGAGCGAGCCGGCGCAAGTTCAGCCCGAACCTGCAGTCGAGGAAGATCTACATCGAGGAGACCGGGCAGTTCGTCACGGTGCAGATCACGGCGCGCGAACTACGCACGATTGACAAGATCGGACTGCCGGAATTCATGCGCCGGCATGGCCTGAGTCTGAAGGCGCTGACGGAGTGACCATCATGAACAGACTTCCCGTCACCGTCCTGTCCGGCTTTCTCGGCGCAGGCAAAACAACCCTGCTCAATCACGTCCTCCACAACAGAGAAGGCTTGCGCGTCGCCGTGATCGTCAACGACATGAGCGAGATCAACATCGACGCACAGCTGGTGCGCGATGGCGGCGCTGCGCTAAGCCGCACCGAGGAGAAGCTGGTCGAGATGACCAACGGCTGCATCTGCTGCACGCTGCGCGATGACCTGCTCATCGAAGTTGCGCGGTTGGCGCGGGATGGGCGCTTCGACTACCTGCTGATCGAGTCATCGGGTATCTCCGAACCGCTGCCCGTCGCAGAGACATTCACCTTTCCGCTGAGCGAGACTGATGGTGGCCTGTCCGAGATCACACGTCTCGATACGATGGTGACGGTAGTCGACGCGCACAACATCATGCGCGAGTTCGCGTCGCTGGACACGATGGTCGAGCGCGGGATCGGCGCGACCGATGATGACGAACGCACGATCGTCGATCTGCTGGTCGATCAGATCGAATTCGCAAATGTGATCGTGATCAACAAGATCGATCTGGTGTCACCAGAACAGATGCACCGGCTGGAGGCGCTGCTGCACCGGCTGAATCCTCAGGCCCGTTTCATCCGCACAGATCATGGGAAGGTCCCGCTGGGTGAGATCGTGAATACCGGGCGATTCGACTTCGACCATGCCTCGACCTTCTCCGAATGGCTGTCGGGGGAGCCACACACGCCGGAAACAGAAGAGTACGGCGTCAGCAGCTTTGTGTACCGCGCTCGCCGCCCCTTTCATCCGCAGCGTCTGATGGAGGTACTGGAGAGCGATGCGCTCGACAGCGTCATTCGCTCAAAGGGATTCGTCTGGCTGGCAACCCGCCATCGGATGGTCGGTGTATGGTCACAGGCGGGAGATGTTGTATCGCTCGACTACGGTGGTGAGTGGTGGGCGGATACGCCAAAGCATGAATACCCTCGCGATCCTGCGCTCCTCGAAGAGATCGAACGCTGCTTCGAGGGTCAGTTTGGTGACCGCCGTCAGGAACTCGTTGTGATCGGGATCGAGATGGATCAGGGTGCCGTGCGAGCGGCACTTGACGCCTGTCTGCTCAGCGACGCCGAGATGGCACAGGGGCTGGCCAAATGGTGGCGGTACCCCGATCCCTTCGCGGAGTGGCTGCTGCCGGAAGACGAATCCGCTTCATGAGCCACACACTGCTGCCCTGCAGCCACCACCTGCGATAGTGGTCCAGGGCAGCGCAAACACATAGTCAACAGCGGCCCCGGCCCACACGAGCGCCGTTTATCGCTTGATCATATAGCCGCCGTCGACGAACATCTCGCTGCCGGTGGTGAAGCTCGCGCGCTCCGAGAGCAGCCAGCACACCGCCTCCGCCACTTCGTCGGGCTTCGCCATGCGACTGAGCGCATGCAGTCCGTTCGCGTAGGCGCGCAGGCTGGTCGCGTCGGGCTGAGCATTGATGTAGGCATCGGTGAACGGCGTGTCCACCCAGCCGGGGCAGACGGCATTGATGCGGATGTCGTGAGGGGCCAGTTCCTGCGCCAGTGAGCGCGACATGCTCAGGACCGCGCCTTTGGTCGTGTGATATGGTGAGCCGCCCACGGAACCGACAAACGCGGAGACCGAGCACATGTTCACGATGGCCCCGCTGCCCAGGGCCTTCATGTGCGGAACACAGTGCTTGATGGGCAGGAACACGCCTCGCACGTTGACCGCCATCATCAGGTCCCAGTCATCGACGGAGAGCACGTCGACCGCGCCCGTCAGGTTGATCGCCGCGACAGTGACGAGCAGCGCAGGACGCCCCATCTGCGTGACGGCCTGCGCCACGGCGTCGCGAACGCTGCTCTCGTCTTTCACATCAGCGCTGATGAAGCACGCGGCGCCGCCCAGCGTCGCAGCCACCTCTCCAGCGCGACTGGTCGGCAGGTCGAGCAGCGCGACGCGTGCACCGCGTTCGACCAGCATCCGGGCTGTCGCGGAGCCGATGGCGCCGCCCGCTCCCGTGACTACAGCAACCTTGTCATGAAACTCAGGCATCATCTCATCCTTCAGGGGCGGATCGTCCATATGCGAGGCGCGCCGCGTCAGCCATTCCGGGGATGCGCGAGCGTATGAGGCGGGGCCAGGCGCGCTTCCCGGTCACGAAACGCGCCCGACGCATCCAGCCTGCTACGGGCGGTAGCGCACAAGATTCTGCAGATAGCCGCCATCGGCAACCAGCGTTGCCCCGGTCACGTAGCTGGATGCGTCCGAGGCCAGAAACAGCGCAGGGCCGATCATCTCATCTGTCTGAGCGACCCGTCCCAGCGGGATCCATTCGGCGAATTTCTCTTCACCGATCTCGTGGATGACGTCTCGGTTGATCTCCGTTTCGACGGCGCCGGGCGCGAAGTTGTTCACACGCACGCCTTGCGGCGCAAGCTCAACGGCGATCGTCTTCGTGAACATCGCCAGCGCGGCCTTCGACGCCGAATAGGCCGAGTTATTCGGATACGGCATCGTGTCGTGGATCGAAGTGATGTTGATGATCGAACCACGTGCGCGTTTGAGCGCCGGAAGCAGCAGATGCGTGAGCTGAACAGGCGCGCGCACGTTGACGCGCCAGATTTGGTCGAACCTGTCCATATCCATGTGTTCGATCGGCATGATGATCTCGACACCGGCATTGTTGACCAGCACGTCGAGATGATCCTCTGAGGAAAGGACCTCATGAGCCAGCTGCTCAACCCCGCTGGGCTGTGCCAGGTCTGCGGCGACGAAGCGCGCGCTCAACTGCTGCGCGAGCGCCGCCCCTGCGGCTGCATTGCGCCCATGCAGCCAGACGCGCGCGCCAGCCGCGGCAAAGCCCTGCGCGAGCGCCTTGCCGATGCCGCCGGTGCTTCCCGTAATGAGCGCGACTTTGCCATCCAGAACGCCCATCGCATCAGTTCCTTTCGTCAAACCAGCGTGTGCCGGGCAGCCGCCAGCGTTTGCCGACGGCATCGTCCAGTTCTATGCCAAAGCCCGGTGCATCGGTCGGCGTCAGCCAGCCGGGGGCGAACCATGCGGCCGTTCCTCCCTGCACCAGATCGTGAAAGAACGGCACATCGTGCGCATGGAACTCGCAAACGCTGAAGTTCGGCACCGTCAGGGCGAGATGTGCGCTCGCCATCAGCGCCAGCGGGCTGCCGATCATGTGGAAGGCGATGGGCTTGTTCGCTGCGGCGCACATATCGGCGATCTTGCGCCCTTCCGCCAGCCCCCCGGCCTTCTGAATGTCCGGCGTCACGACATCGCACAGATCGTCGACGATCAGGCTCCAGAAGCCCTGTCGCAGCTGAAGGTTTTCCCCCGTGCCGATCGGCGTGGTCGTATGCATCCGGAGGTATCGCAGGGAGTTGTGATCGTCCGGAGGGACCGGGTCTTCAAGCCACAGCAGGCGGCAGCTCTCCAGTTCCCGCGCGACCTGCAGAATGTCGTTCGGACGGTAGCGCCAGTGCGCATCCATCGCCAGATCAACGTTGGGGCCGACCGCCTCGCGGATGCGCGCCGTGAGCGTCACCATCCAGTCGATGTCATCCGCGTTCAGCGCATAGCCGGTCGGTGAGTCGAATGTCGTGCCCGGGATATCGAGGTCGAATTTGAGCGCCGTGTAGCCAAGCGCCGCCATTTCCTGCGCGCGTATCGCGGAGCCCTCGATGATCGCCTCGCGCGTTCCCGGACCACTGCCGTGTGTGGTCTGCCAGGGAGCAGGTGTCTCCTGCAGCAGCGTTGAGAGGCATTCGAGCGCACCTGCCGCGTGACAGTCGAGATAGACACGGGCGCGGTCGCGGAACCTGCCGCCGAGCAGCTGCCACACGGGCAGGCCGTAGTGCTTGCCCTTCACATCCCACAGCGCCGCCTCAATGCCGGAGATGGCATTCCAGACGATCCCACCCGTCGAGCCGGTTCCCGATGCCGCCCAGCGCATCTTCTCCACCAGGCGCTCGATATTCGTCGCCTCTTCACCGACGAGGATGGTCGCAAATTCCTCGAGGATCGCCGTCAGGCCGGGCGCGAAGAAGCACTCACCGGTCCCGTACAGGCCACCGCCAGCATCGGTATAGACGCGGACATAGCTCCAGTGAAAGTTCGCCTGAACGACAGCGGTCTCCAGCTTGGTGATGCGTGGCATCGCTACATGATCCCGAATTTTGAGAAGGCTTCAACCGTCGTCATGCCATTTTCCAGCGCCGTGCGCACCTGGTTTTCGCCGCGCACCTTTTCCAGCGCCCCGCTGAACGCCTCTTCCTCCAGTTCCTGCGGCACCACACACACGCCGTCCAGATCACCGAAGATGATGTCGCCAGGATTGATGCGGACCTGCCCGATCTCAATCGGGATGCGGTAATCCACGATCTTGCCGCGCATCCCCTGATCCTGAGCGTAGCGTCCCATCGAGAAGACAGGGAAACCGATACGTCGAATCGCATTCGTGTCCCGCGAGAAGCCATCCAGCACTGCGCCTGCAGCCTTCAGGCGCACTGCGCGCGTCGAGAGCAGCTCCCCCCACAGCGCATAGGTGGGTGAGCCTCCCGTCGCCAGGTAGATCTCATTCTTCCGCAGGTCATCCAACGCCTCGAAGAGCAGCCCGAAAGGTTTTGGGCCGACTGCGTTGTGCCCTTCAACACGTTCCGAAAAGTAATCTGCGACGAGAGCCGGCATCGCTCGGCCAATCACGACCATATCGTCACTCACAGGTTGTATTGCCTGTGGCAGGAACTGGCGTCTGGCACCGAGCTTGTCCATCACATCGCCGACGACGGCGGTGAACAATTCACGCCTGGCGAGCGCGAAAAGCTCATCATCTGTCTTCCAGACTGGCATCATCATCTCCCTGGTGAAGTGACGGTCATGAGTCGGGGCTTTGCAGCATCGAGCGGTAGATCGCATCGATTGCATCGTCAAAGTGCGCCGCCATTGCGCTGCCAGCCGATGTGCTGTCACCCGCTTCGATGGCATCCACGAGCGCCTCATGCAGTTCCTGGACACGCCGTATCTGCACTTCACTGAAACGACTGCGCAGACCCTCCTTGATGGTGCTGCGCAGCACATCGCGAATCGATTGGATCAGGTAGAGCATGAGCGTATTGCGGGATGCCGAGGCGATCAGAAAGTGCAGCTTGAGATCGAGCTCGGTGTACTCGAGGGAGTCATGCAGATGGTCGCGCATTTGCATCACCACGCGGCGCATCTCTGCGATCTCCGCCCCCGTACGCCTGCGCGCGGCCAGCGTCACGCTCTGGATTTCCAGACCGCGCCGGATTTCGAGCAGTTCGATGATCGACTCGCCGTCCACGATGACCGCGCGCTCGAAAAACAGGCGCAGGCTCTCCCCGGAGATCGGCTTGATGATCGGCGTCCGTCCATTCGACGTTTCGATCAGTTCGCGCCCCTCGAGCGTTCTGAGCGCTTCGCGGATGATCGGTTTGCTGACGCCGAACTCATCGACCAGCCGGCTGATGGATGGAAGCGGATCACCGGGTTTCAATCCATCCGCCTCGATGCGCTCGATCAGCGCGTCAGCGACCTGTTCTGCGAGGGTAGCACGGTTGAGTTTGATTGCGGTCATCTGTTCTTATCCGGGTCTGCAGATTTTCCAGAGATTATCCGTGGGAATCTCTTCTGCTGCAATTCCCCCTATTAGACCGCATGACGCTCAACCTGTCAAATAGGTTGACAGAAAGATAGCTGCCATGCATAATCCTCTGGCAGGTGTGAAGCGGTGAAGCCTCAGCGGTCAGGAGCTCGCCGCCAGATTGCACGTTTTGCAGATTAATCACGGGAGGAAACAAATGATAGCAGGACGAAACAGACTTACTGGCGTTTTGGCTGTCGGCGTGTTGAGCCTCGGGCTGCTGGGCAGCGGCGTGATGGCTCAGGATGCGACCAGCATCCCGCTCGACATGCTCAACGCCACGTCGGCTGATGTGCAGGCGTACTACCTGCCGGGCGACTATTCCGGGCAGTCTCTTGATGTCGTGCTCAACGCCAGCTTCTTCAACGACCCCGCCAGTGCTGACGTGCTGAACGCAGGCAAGGCGATGTTTGAGGAGATGTCCGGGGCCACCGTCAACTACATTCCGCTGCCGGAAAACCAGATGTATGACCAGGTGCGGCTGGAGATGTCCACCAGCTCCGGGGCATACGACATGATGCACACCGGCGCGGGCGGCGCCAAGGACTACGGCCTGAGCGGGTTCCTTCTGCCCCTGCCGATGCCGCCAGACGCATCGGACTTCTTCCAGGGCGATCTCCAGCAGTACATGGTCGCTGACACCCTCTACGGGCTGCCGATGGTCACCGATACGAACATCTTCTACTGGCGTACCGATCTGTTTGAGGCGGCAGGTCTGGACCCTGCTGCGCCGCCGCAGACGTATGATGAACTGCGGGAATACGCCATTCGCCTGACGACGGACGTCAATGGCCTGCATCCCGGCGAAGACGGCTTCGATCCGAACAACATCGAGGTCTACGGGCTGGGCTTCAAGGGCGTCTCCGGCCTGGCGAGCAGCTGGGAATGGTACAACTATCTCTATGCCTTCGGCGGCGACCTGATGGACGATGAATGGAATGTCACCATCGACTCCCCGGAAGCGGTCGCGTCGCTCCAGTGGGTGGTCGACAACTTCCGCGAATATGGCATCTATCCCGCCGACACGACGACCTACGACTACACGGAGTTCCACACGCTCTTCATTCAGGGGCGTATGGCGATGGCGATCAACTGGCCCTACATGTGGTCGCTGATCCAGAATCCTGAGCAGTCGCAGGTGGTCGATCTGGTGAGCGTTGGGCGCAAGCCGGGGGAAGTCACGCATGGCGGCAACATCGGCGGCTGGTCGTGGAACGTCTTCACGATGAGCGACACTCCTGAGCTGGCGACGGCGTTCGCCAAGTTCATGAGCGGCCCCGACTTCTCGCTGGCGTGGGGCCGTGCGGGTCGTGCGCCGGTTCGCGCTTCGGTCGGCGAAGTCCTCTCGGCAGAAGACCCGGTGCTGACCGCGGCAATCGCCGTGAATCAGGCTGACGGGCGTGGTGTCGATTGGCTGGCCACCGGCCCCTCGTGGATGTCCATCGAGGCGGTGCAGCATCAGGCGATCCAGGAAGCGCTGATCGGCGCCAAGACGCCTGCGGAAGCGCTGACGGATGCGCGCGCGGAGATCGAAGGCATCCTGAGGGATGACGGCTTCTACGAAGAAATCCTGCCGCAGCTCCTCGGCGAGAGCTAGACACATGTTTGCAGCATGGACGCCCTGTTGCAGGGCGTCCATGCGATGATGGCTCGCACGTGACCAGGTCTGCAGAGATGGCGAATGTGCCATCTCACGAAACAGCGTCGAAAGAGCGCTCATGACAGAACGCGCACAACCCGTGCCTCCGGAGAACACACCACTGCCCCCCAGGCTCGCCAGACGCTTTCATCTGAGCGATGGCTGGTTCGGCTTTCTCGTTGCAGTGCCCGCTTTGATCATCATGCTGACGGTGTTTGTCTTTCCGCTTGTCTTCTCGGCGTATACGAGCCTGCACCGCTTTGACATCACGCGCCTGGATCGAGTTCGCTTCATCTGGTTTGAAAACTACGCGACCATCCTTCAGGATGACGCCTTTCATCGGGCCCTGGGCAACACGCTGACGTACGTCCTCGTGGCCGTGCCGATTGAGTTCGCGATCGGCCTGATGCTGGCCATGGCGCTGGCCACGATCACGCGTGGCCGGGGGATTTTCCGCACCGTGCTGGTGATCCCGCAGATGCTTGCACCTGCGGTGATGGCGCTGATGTGGAAGTTCATGTACAACGACGATCTGGGCATCATCAATCACCTGCTGCGCGAGTTCGGCATCAATCGTCCGCCGCTGTGGCTGACGGATACGCCGCTGGCGCTGTTCAGCATCATCATCGTGGAGATCTGGGCGACCGTGCCGATCTTCGTGCTGCTGCTGCTGGCGGGACTGCTATCCATTTCGCAGGAATACTACGAGGCAGCGGCGATTGACGGCGGCTCTGCGTGGGCGGTCTTTCGCCATGTCACGCTGCCGCTGCTGCAACCCGTCATCCTGGTCGCGCTTCTGATCCGCGGGATGGATGCGTTTCGCGTGTTCGATCTGGTCTACGTCCTCACCGGCGGTGGGCCTGCGATGCGAACCGATGTGTTGTCGTACTACATCTTCCGCACCGCCTTCACCGACCGCGACTTCGGTCTTGCCAGTGCCGGCGCGTGGATTGTCAGCATCATCCTGCTGACAGGCGGCCTGCTGCTGATACGGTTTATGCGGAGGCGCGGATGAAGACCCGTCCTGGCGTGATGGCCCTGTCGTACGTGATCATCATCACTGCGACAGTCGTCTTTCTCTTCCCGATCGTCTGGCTGTTCATCACCTCTTTCAAGCCGCCCGCCGAAGTGCTGACGGTCGCGCTGCCATCTCGGCTGACGCTGCAGAACTACCAGGCCGTGCTGGAGACCTTTCCGGTCGGACAGTACTTCATCAACAGCGTGGCGATCGCGATTGGGTCAACGCTGATTTCACTGACGACCGGCACGCTGGCCGCCTACAGCCTGACACTCTATCGATTCCGCGCCCGCCAGCCAATCCTGCTGATGACGCTGCTGATGCGCCTGCTGCCCGGCGTCGCCGTCGGCATCCCGCTGTTCTATCTCTTTTCGTCCGTACGACTGACCAACACGATGCCCGGGCTGATCCTCGCGCATACTGCGATCCAGCTTCCGCTCGTGATCTGGATCATGATCGGCTTCTTCGAGGACACGCCGATCGAGCTCATTCAGGCGGGTCTGGTCGATGGCTGCAGCCGGCTGAGCGTGATCTATCGCATCGTGCTGCCGATCGTCACCCCGGGGCTGGCGGTCGGCGCGATCTTCTCGTATCTGCTGAGCTGGAACAATCTCGATCTGGCGCTGATCCTTGCGCCTACGCCCCGCCTGGTGACGATGCCCGTCGGCATCTCCAACATGAATCTCGTCTATGGCGTGCGCTGGGACCTGATGGCCGCCGCCGCTGTGATGTACATTATCCCGACGATTATCCTGGCGCTGCTGCTGCAGCGGTACATTGTGCGCGGGCTGACGCTCGGCGCCGTGAAAGGCTGAACCTCGATCATGGTGGACTATGTGCGCTCACCCGACTGGATCCGTGATCTGATCGTCTACGAGATCGCAACGAAATCCTTCACTTCACCGCAGGGCCCTGGAAGCGGCACGTTCAGCAGCCTGCGGGAGAAAATGCCCTATCTGCATGAGCTGGGCATCACCGGAATCTGGCTGACCGGACACTCGCTGGCGGACCCGAAGCACTTCTACAACATCTGGACCCAGTATGCCTGCATCGAACCGGACGTGATCGACCCCACGCTTGGCAGCGAGCAGGACTTCAGGGAGATGATCGCGACGGCGCACCAGCACGGCATCCGCGTGTTTCTCGACGTGATCGAGCATGGGGTGATGGAGAACAGCCCACTCGTGCAGCGCAAGCCGCACTGGTTCCGGGGCAAAAGCTGGGGGATGGTCGACTACGATTTCGACCTGCGCGATCCTGAGATGGATCAGTGGTGGGTCGATATGTGGACGCGCTACGTCGTGGATTTTGGCGTGGATGGATATCGCATCGATCTGGGCATGCGCCGTGTCGATCTGTGGCTGCAGGTTCGTGAGAATGCAGCCCGCGCCGGACGCGAGATCATCTTCATCAACGAGCTGAATTATCAGGGCGCGCTGCAATTCTCCCAGCAGTCGAACCTGGAGAACATCGCGCCGCGCGCCGAGTTTCTGAAGGCGATTGACTTCGTGCAGCGCGATCCGCCGACCCTGCTCAGCCCGCACCTGAAGCGATCGGATGAGATCAACGGTGAGCATGGATACGCGAATACCTGGGGGAAGGTGGAATGGGATGCCTGGCTGCACAGCATCACCCACCGTGCCACCGGCAGTGAAGTGCCCCCCTTCGCCTACTCATCCGGACAGATCAGCTCGCATGACAATGGCTGGGAGGGCTTCCCGTTCGACAATCCCTACGTGGCACAGGGGAGCCGCTGTATCTTCGGATACGGATCGCTGTTCTCCGGGCTGGTGCCGATCTGGGTGTCTGGCGAAGAATTCGACTCGCCGTTCGTGCCGCTGCCCGAGCTGTCGCCATACCTCTTCGGCGGCGCGGAGCCGGGGCGTGGCAAGTGGCTGTACGGCGGAATGGTGCAGTGGCAGGCGCTGGAGCAGCCAGCGCATCGCGCCATGTTCAACGACGTGAAGCAGCTGATCGCCATTCGCAAGCGCGAGTCTGACGTGCTGAGCGCGGTGCCCAACTTCGGCGATCCTCACCTTGTGCCGCTGGAGTATCAGGCGGATGTGCCAATTCCTCAACCGTATGCACGCTGGATCGCCGGCAAGGCGGTCATCGTGGTGGGCAACCCACACTCCATGCGCGATGTGCAGGTGTCGGTCAGCATTCCACTTGAAGCGGTTGGGCTGGCCGGACACGATCACTACCGTGTGACGGACCTGTGGACGAATGCGCAGTCGACCGTCGCGGCTGGCGATCTGGCGCAGTTCAGGATCGATGTGAAGCGCGACGGGAGCGCCGGGGGCGGGCTGGGCCTCATCCGCATAACGCCTGCATGACCGCAATGGCCGTCAGCATCCGCACGCTGACTGCGGATGACGCGCCATTTCTGCGCGAGGCGCTCTATCAGGCGGTCTTCGTGCCTCCCGGCGGCGTGCCGCCGTCTCGCACGATCATCGACCTGCCCGAACTCGCCCTGTATGTCGATGCGTTCGGGTCGCGTGCCGGCGATGCAGGCGTGCTTGCGCTGGCGGGAGAAACACCCGTCGGCGCAGCCTGGGCACGCCTGATACGTGGCTACGGGTACGTCAACGACAGCACGCCCGAGCTGAGCATCGCGGTGGTGCCCACTTGTCGGGGGCAGGGGATTGGCACGCGCCTGCTGCTGGCGCTGTTTGCGCTGATCGCCCCGACCACCGATCAGGTCAGCCTGAGTGTGCAGAAGGCCAACCCCGCACACCGGCTGTACGCGCGGCTTGGCTTTGAAATCGCCGCTGAAGACGAGACGACATGGATCATGATCGGCAGTGCGCGACCGTTCAGGCGAGACGTCTGACGCAGCTCGGTCGGGATGCTGCGACCGGGTCGAGCGAGGGGAACGCGCCTGCCCGCCGGCGCGT